>JAZNND010000017.1:0-31270 GCA_045580085.1 Eubacteriales bacterium | reverse complement strand
CAACACCGGGCTCTACTACCTCCAAAGCCGTTTCTACGATCCCGAAACCGGTAGATTTATCAATGCCGACACCATTGAATATCTCGATCCGGAGAGCATTAACGGTCTTAACCTCTATGCATATTGTGCCAACAATCCGGTTATGAATTCCGATCCCTCGGGGCATTTTGTGATATCAGCCACTGCCATTCTTGCAGGTCTCGCAATTGTTGGCGGCTTAGGCTTGCTAAGTGCCGCATCGGGTGCTATCATAAGTGGTGTAACATATGCAATGTCAACATCAAATTTTGTTGCAAAAGACTTCTGGGCAAGTGTTGCCGGCGGTGCTGTATCAGGCGGAATAATGGGATTGTTTGCCGGAATAGTTTTAATAACCGGCGGAACAGCCGGTGCTTTGGTTGGCTGGTCGGCACTTGCGGGATTGGTCAGTGGTATAAGTGGTTCTCTGGTTGAAGGCGCTATAAACGATAAGTTAAAAGCGAATTGGAAAGAATACATGCTTAAAGAAACACTCCCTTCTGCGATATGGGGAGCAGCATTTGGTGCGCTTTTCGGTATCATGGGCGGTGCTGTAAAATCAGCAAGCGTTTTAGCCAAAGAAACTGGAAAAACATTTACCAAACAATTGGTCAAAATTCTTCAATACAAAGTGCTTAAAAAAGCCGGCTCTGTTTTAGCCGAAAACCTATTGGGAGATTTTACAAGTTGGTTTACACAGTTGGCTACAGAGAATTATTTTGGAAGACTCATAGATAATTTGAACTAAGGAGAAGTAGATGAAACCAAAAGTTTTTCGCGATGGTCTTTGGCCTCTAATGTTGCTTGCGGTCTTATTTTTTGCTAGTGGAGGAGGAGTGTGTCTTGCATGTGCTATACCTTTTTGGTGTGAAATTTTTATAAAAAATAGCACATTTAAACTTCTAGAAATAGCAATAGCAGTTTTGGTATTTAGTTCAGGTGCAATTGGTTGTTTCGCAGGTGCCACCTATCACCTTTGGTTTGACAGAGTTTTTGGTCGTTTGCTCGTATATAACGACAAAATTGTTTTCAAGTGCTTTTTGAAAAGAACAAGGAAGATAACAATTGAAGATTGCAAATATGTAGGCGTAGAAGATTACAGTTTATTGAATCGTGCTTTTCCTGTTGTTAGAGGTGATGAAATTTCTTTTATATACTTTTCAGACAAACCATATCCACAAAAATACCATGGGAAAATCACAGCCTTGAAAAACAAAAAAGGATTCATCAAATTCTACTACAGCGATGCTCTTGCCGAAGCGCTTTTTGAACTTTTTCCAAGTGAAAAAAACTATTTGCTAAGAAGCTTCTACGGCAAAATGAAAGCAAATGATGCAATCGCTAAGACAAAAACAAAAAAAGCAAAAAGAAAAAAGAAATAACACTTTTTCTCCGGACCGCTTCGGCGGTCCGGTTTTTATATATATCAACCAATCCGAAACCGTCCTTTACTCGGAGGGCGTTGTGGCGAAGGTGATCAGCGGCAACAATACCGTAGAGTACACCTACGATAGGAAAAGACGCCCCACCTACGTACATCTCAACGGCGCGTTCGTTCTCTCTATGACGAAATCACGCGGGGCTGTTATTTTCAACAGCCCCGCGTGGATATTTTACGAGATTTTTAAAACCGAAAAGAGGTTTTAAGCAAGCTCATCCGTGGCGAGCTTGTAGCCGATTCCTTTGACGGTTTCGATCAAGGCACCCATGGTGCCGAGCTTTTGGCGCAGGTTGCGGATGTGCACGTCAACAGTGCGGCTTTCTCCGTCGAAGGCGTAGCCCCAGACGGTGTTCAAGATTTCATCGCGACCGAGCACGGTGCCTTGCTTTTCGAGCAAAAGGCAGAGAAGCTTAAATTCCTTTAAAGAGAGCGAGACTGCCTCGCCCGATACTTCTACCACATGGCGCGAGGGGGAGACATAGAGCGAAGCACCCGCCAGAACCGTTCCGTTTTTGCCTTCGATGCGATACTCTTCGCTCGACACGCCTCCGGAACGTACGGTGTTACCTTCAGTTCGGCGCAAGAGTGCTTTGACGCGTGAGAGCAGCTCCATCATCCCGAAGGGCTTGGTCATGTAATCGTCGGCACCGGAATCAAGACCGATGACTTTATCGAACTCACTGCTTTTGGCGGTCAAAATGATGACGGGAATGGAGGCGGTTTCAGGGGTTGCCTTGAGCTTTGCGAGCACCGAGAGCCCGTCTTCCTCGGGGAGCATGATGTCCAAGAGAATGAGCTTGGGGAGGGATTTTTCCACTGCCTCGTAAAAGGCGGAGGGGGCAGGAAATCCTTGGGCTTCCATGCCGCTTGCTTTTAAAGTATAGACCACCAGTTTGCGAATATTGGAATCGTCTTCGAGTAAATAAATCATCTTAGTGCATGCTTTCCTTTACAGCGTGTATTTGGTGCGGTACGCCTCAAAAACTTCGTTGAAGTCGTAGCTCTTTTTGACCTCTTGCAGATAAGCGTGTGCGCCGGCTTCCTTTTCCGCTTTGGATTCGATGACCGCAACGGCAAGGTTGGAGCAGTGGTCGGAAACGCGCTCGTAGTTGTTGAGAAGGTCGGCGAGAACAAAGCCCATCTCTACGGTGCAGTTGCCCTTTTGCAGGCGGTTGATGTGGCGCGAACGGATTTCCGCGATCAGCTCATCGATGACCTGCTCTAATGGCTCGACCTTGGATGCCGCGTTAATGTCGCCTGCGACGAAGGAGTCCGTTGTTAAGTGCAAAATGTCGGTGATGGCGGCGTTGAGCACCGAAAGCTCAGCTTTGGCGGCATCGGAGAAGGAGAGCTTTTTCTGATCGATCTCATCCGCAACGTTGAGCATATTGACGGCGTGGTCGCCGATTCTTTCAAAGTTGCCGATGGCATGGAGCATTTTGGAGACTTCATGCGTGTCACGGTCCGAAAGATTGGTTTTGGAAAGCGAGACGAGGTATTTGCCGAGCGCGTCCTCGTAACCGTCCAAGCGGTCTTCAAGACCTAAAATCTCGTCGCGGCGCGTGGCGGAGGGGGCGTTCAAATATTCAAGAGAAGCGAGAATCGCCGTTTCTGCTGTACGTGCCATCTCGCTCGAACGCATATTGCATTCCGCGACGGCGATGGAGGGGGTGGCAAAGAGACGGGAGTCGAGGAAGCAGACGGGGCGGATTTCTTTTTCTTCTTCCGTATCGATGCGGATGATCTTTTCCGAGAACTTGACCAAAAGGCGGGAGAAGGGGAAGAGCAAAAGCGTGGTTGCGATGTTGAATATGCTGTGCGCGACAGCGATGCTCACGGGTGTTGCCGCTTGCGCGAAGAGCACGGGGCGCACGGTGAAGGCAACGATCCAAAATACCGTCAAAAAGATCACGGTACCGATCAGGTTGAAGGCGGCGTGAATGACCGAAACGCGTTTGGCGTTCTTGTTGACACCGATGGATGAGATAACGGCGGTGATGGTGGTACCGATGTTCTGGCCCATGATGATCGGCATTGCCATGCCGAGGCTAATGTCGCCCGTCAAGGTCAAGGCTTGCAAGACACCCACCGAAGCCGAGGAGCTTTGAATGACGGCGGTAACGACGGTACCGATCAAAACACCGAAGAGGGGATTATTGAAGGCGGTCAGCACCGAGGCAAACTCGGGCATGTCCTTGAGAGGTGCCACAGCGTCGCTCATGAATTCCATACCGAACATGAGAATGGCAAATCCGAGACATACACTGCCGACATTTTTCTTTTTGTCGCTTTTTGCGATCATGGTTAAGAGAATGCCGAGGAAGGCGATGAGGGGGGCAAAAGAGGAAGGCTTTAACAGCCTTACCCAAAGCGCGTCACCTTCTACGCCGGCAAGCGACAGAAGCCATGCCGTAACGGTGGTACCGATATTCGAGCCCATAATCACGCCGACGGTTTGCGAGATTTGCATGATGCCGGAGTTGACAAGGCCGACCAGCATGACCGTGACCGCGGAGGAGGACTGGATGGCAACGGTAATACCAAGCCCCAGCGCAAGCCCTTTGAGGGGGTTCGAGGTCATTTTCTTTAAGAGAGCTTCCAAGCGTCCGCCTGCGATCTTTTCAAGACCGGTTGACATGATACTCATGCCGTACAAAAACAGCGCAAGACCGCCAAGGAGGGTAAAGGCGTTGATAATATCCATATCCGAGCCCTTTCTTGATTTTGGGTTGTTTTATTTTGTCGTTTCTTTTTTCTTCCATTATACATTATAAAAGAGGTTTTGTAAAGTCAGATATCGTATTTGTGTTAAATCTCTGTAAAGCACTTTTAGTTTTTCCGGTGTGTTCGGGGTTCATTCCCCCATGTATAGCAGCGGCTTTGATACAAAAAATACCGCGGGCTGTCTCAAAGAGACAGCCCGCATGTTTTATTTGTTGGTATCCACCAGCGGCATATAGGCGCGCAGGTAATCAATGCCAGAGGCAACGGTGGTGAGAGCCATCATGCCCATGGCGATATAGGAAATCAAACGGCAAGAGAAGAAAGGAACAAAGCTTGCAAGCACAGGCTCAAGCAGGATCAGCAAAATAGCGGCGATCTGCGAGACGGTTTTGAGCTTGCCGAAGAAAGATGCGGCAATTACGGTGCCGCTTTTGCCCACGACTACGAGCCGCAAAGAGGTGATGGCAAGCTCGCGGAGCATGACCACGGCAGCCACCCAAACAAAGACGGGCGCAATTTGCAAATCGATTGTCAGAATGGTGATGAGTGCACCGAATACCATGAATTTATCCGCCAAAGGATCGATGAATTTGCCGAAATCGGTGACGAGATTGTATTTTCTCGCGATCTTTCCGTCAAGACAGTCGGTGAAGGAGGCGAGTCCGAAAATGAGTGCGGGTACGACCTTGCCCCATATGGCAATGTCTTGCATCAAAAGTGCCGCCGCCATAAAGAAGGGGACGAGAAGCACGCGGATGAGCGAGAGTGTGTTGGGAACATTCAGTTTTTTTGACATATCGAACTCCTTGGTGGCTTGCTTGGGCAAGCCGATTGATAATGAAAACGTTTTAATTGCCTTTGAGCGTCAGATCACGGTTCCGATTAAGTCGTAATCCAAGGCTTCGGTGATCTTGACTTCAACAAAAGTGCCGGGAGCGACACGCTTGGGAGCTTTAAAGTAAATCTTTCCGTCAACGTCGGGGGCATCGGCGGCACTTCTGCCGTAGTGAATACCGCCAACGGTATCAAAGCCTTCGCAAAGAACGGTAAAGGTCTTGCCGACTTTTGCCTCTTGCAGTTCGGCGGAGATATCAAGTTGGATCGCCATGAGGGTGTCGTATCTTGCGCCTTTGAGCTCTTCGTCGATTTGGTCTTCAAACTCTGCGGCTTCCGTTCCCTCTTCGGCGGAGTATGTAAAGGCACCGAAGCGGTCGAAGCGTGTGTCGCGGATGAAGGTGCAAAGCTCGGTGAAGTCTTCGTCCGTTTCACCGGGGAAGCCTAAAAGCGCGGTGGTGCGCAGGGTGATGCCGGGCACCTTTTCACGCAGGCGTGCGATGGCGTTTCGGATGGTGTTACCGTCTCCGTGACGGTTCATGGCTTTGAGGATTTTATCGCTGATATGTTGCACGGGAATATCCATGTAAGGAAGGAGGCGGGGGTTGGTTTTGAATTCCTCGATCAACTCATCCGTGATTTTGTCGGGATAGCAATAGAGCAAACGGATCCACGGAATATTCGTTGCCTCGGTGATCGCATGTACCAAGGCGGCAAGTTTATAGTCTCCGTAAAGATCTAACCCGTAGCGCGAGGTGTCTTGCGCGATGAGGTTGAGCTCTTTGACGCCGAGTGCTTCCAATTCTTGCGCTTCCTTGACGATGTCCTCCATCTTGCGGGAACGGAAATGCCCGCGAATGAGAGGGATAGCGCAATAGGTGCAACGGTTATCGCAACCTTCCGCGATCTTGAGATAGGCGGTGTATTCGGGGGTGGTGAGGATGCGGTCGCCGCCGAGGGGTGAGGTTTCCTTATCGGCAAAAGCGGTGAAACTTTCGCCTTTTGCCACGGCTTCCACCGCCTGTTCGATGGCGGTAAGCGAGCCGACACCCACAAGGGCGTCCACCTCGGGCATTTCTTCCATGATGGACTCGCGGTAACGCTCGGCAAGACAGCCGGTGCAGATAATGCCGCGCAGTTTGCCGTTTTTCTTGAGCCAGGCAAGGTCCAAAATATTATCAATCGATTCCTGTTTGGCGGATTCGATGAAGCCGCAGGTGTTGACGATGACGATCTCCGCCTCCTCGACTTCGGGCGTGATTTCGTAGCCCGCGCTTGCAAGGCGGTGAAGCATGACCTCGGTATCCACTAAATTTTTAGAGCATCCGAGGGAAACAAATCCGATTTTCATAGAGACTCCGTTATTTTAAGAGTTTGGAAAAGCGTTCTCTGAGCCTCAGTCCGTAAAAAACAATGGCGCGGGAGAGCGCGATATCGTAAAGCACGAAGGCAAGGTTTGCCATAGCGATAAACACCCACAAAAGCACGCCCGAAAGCACCGCGTCGGGCAACATCAGCACAAATTTGCCGATGAGGATATAGGCGGCGAGGATGGCGTTGCAGGTGAGCATTTTAAGCACCCATTCCAACACGGGATGCGTTTTTTCGCACAGAGCCTTCAAAAGAGGATAGAGCCCGAGCGCGCCGTAAAAGAGCGAGGCACCGCTTGGAAAAATGAGAAGCGAGAGGAGAGAGGTGGCAAGCCAAAGAGCCACCGCCCATTTTCCGCCGATCTCGATGAATACAAAGACGACGAGAAAGGAGGCAAGTGCTGCCGCCGAAAGATCCACGATCTCAATAAAGCTTCCGAGAAGCAAGAGCACCGTGCCGAGGGCGGTGAGCATGGCGCAAAGCGCAAGTTTTTTTGATCTTTTCATTAGCAGCAAGAAATGAGGTCGCCGCCCATGCATTCGCAGCAACAGTCGGCGCAGATCAAGCCTTGGCACATATCGCAAGTGGTGCAACCGCCGACGTTTTGACCGCGGGGCTCGTTTCCGCCGTAATAATTTCTGCCATAGCCGCGTGCTTGGCTGTTGAACATTTGCTTTGCCTGCTGGTATTCGGTGTTGGAGGGATCGAGCTGACATGCCGTTTCCAGTTCACGCATTGCATCATTGACAAAGCCGCGGTGCATGAGCACCAAGGATTCTAAATAATGCCATTCCGCCGTGCGGTCGGAGGGGGTGATGCGTGCCAAAGACGCCTCTGCCTCTCTCATGCGGCGGTGGTTGATCATATTGCGGATGTTGATATATTCGCCGTGCAGGTTGTCGCTGCCGCCGGCGTGGGAGGATCCTTTGCCGCCGTTTTTGCGCATTTCGAGAATCTTGTCGTACGCCTCGTTGATCTCTTTCATTTTTTCGGTGGCGAGATCGGCTAAAGGATTATCTTTATCATAATTATCGGGATGATACTTTCTCGCCAAAGCGCGATAAGCATTCTTGATCTCGATATCGGTGGCGTTCGGAGAGACGCCAAGCACTTTGTAAGGATCGGTCATTTTCTTTGCCCTTTCTTTTGTTTTGGTTTGCCGAGCTGTGAGATGCGCTCGGGCAGCCCGAGATATACGGTGTTTTTGATGATGTTTTCTACGGCTTTATCTTGCCCGAAAGGAAGCTGTTCTATGGCATCCGAAAGTGAAGAAAGCTCCAAAAAGAGAGAAGTTTTTACGCTTTCGGGGATGCCGTTTTCAAAATCGGCGGGTTCATAAAGCAGACAAAAGGGATTATAAGAGCCGCTTTTTTGATCTTCTTTATAGTCGTCGGCGGCGTCGGCGGCGTAAATGAACTTGCCCAGATGATACCCGACACGGTAATAGATTTCTTTTTGTTCATCGGAAAGCCCGTCTGCAAAGATCAGCCCCAAAAGATCGCCGAACTCATGCGCGGGCGCATCCACGGAGCATGTTTTCTCTTTTTCCAAGGTGTGAAGGCGTGCAAGGCATGCTTCGCTCAGGTTCAGTAAATCCCCGAGATTTGCCCGCCCGGCGGCGTGTTTGAAATAGGGGAGAATGGGAAGGAGCACCAATTTTTTGAAAAAGCCGCCGTCCAAACGGTCGTCCTCCAGCTTTAGAAATGCCAGCATAGCGGATGAGCGCGCGGCAAAATCAAGTGCTTCGTTGCCTGAAAGACAAGGACGCTTTTTGAAGGGGTGCGCGGCGCATCGGCGGTGGCAACAGCTGATCTTTCGATCGCTGACGAGCATGCGGCAAAGTGCCAGAAAAACGATATCGTAAGAGAGGGAAAAGGAGGAGAAGAACCCCGTTTTCTTGCGCATCGAACGGCAAACTCCGCAATAGGCGGCGCGGTAAAAATCATATTCGCGCACCAATAGCTCGGTGTGCTTGGGTTTGACGTATCCGAACACGGCATTTTCCTTTCTTGATATACTACCTTATTTTAATACTATACCATACTTTCGTGAAGAAATCAAGATAAGAACGAAAAGTCCTTCTTATTTTATTGTGTTTTTTTGGAAAAGGGGTGCGCATCGGTTGGAAAGCCCGTCACGCAAGCGGCAAAAGAAAGCTTTCACCCTTGTGCAGGGAATAGATTTTGACCGACTTGGGCTTTTTACCGAATATTTTTTCGATCGCCAGTGCGTAATAGGTCAACTGGGTGGCATGGCGTGAAAGCAAAAGTTCCTCTGCCAAGGCGCGGTTTGCCAGCATCGGCGGCGTTAGACGGTCGGTTTTATAGTCGGCAAGGATGATATCGCCTTCCGCTGTTTCGATCAAAACGTCGATTACCCCTTGGGTAAAGACCGAAAGACCGCGATAGCTTTCCTTTTCGCTTTCCGAAAAGAGCTCGGCGGGCAGATAGGTGTTGAAGCGGAATTCGCGCCGCACTTCTTTGGCGTTCAAAATCTCTTGTAAAAGATCGGAGGCGGCAAAAGCGACCAGCTCGTCGATGCGCACGCGATCGGCATCCGACGGATGCAAAAAGCCTTGGGAAACAAGTCTTGCCAGTTCTCTTTCCACCGCGAGGCGCACGGCATCGGTGCCTTTTCCCGTCAGGGCGGAGAAATCACAGAACTGCAAAAAAAGGTGCGTGGCAATGCCCGCCTTGGCGGCGGCGTTCTCCTCCATACCCGACAGAAAGAAGGGCACTGTCTTTTTGGGCGCTTCCCCCACGGTGGCGGTAAAGGCATCCGCGGCGCGTTCGGTCAGCGTGTCTTCATCTAAATACGCGGGGTAGAGCTTGGAGACAGACACCTTGCCCGGCAGCTTGCTTTCCGCCGCGTGCGGATAAACAAAAGAAAAGCGTTCTTGGTACATCGCGCGTAAGCGTTCGATGTCTTCTTCGGAAAAAGCGGCGGAGGAAGCTTCTTTTTCCGCTTCTTTGCTAACTTCTTCTTTACCTTCTTCCGTTTTTTCGCCCTCACCAAGCAAAGCCGCAAGGTCGGTGTTGGTGCCAAGGCGGTAAGATGCGAGATGCGGTTTATGCATGATTGCGGCGAGCACCCAGTGGAGGAAATAGGTTTCGGAAAGCAGGGTGCGCGAGGGGAAGGCGCAAAGAAGGTCAGCGGCACTTTTCACCTTGTCGATACCTGTATTGTGGCGCGCTGTGATATACATTTGCTCCGAGGCGCGTGTGAGTGCAACGTAAAGCACGCGAATCTCTTCTTCCAAGTTCTCCTCTTCGCTCCGCGTTTCCAAAGCGGTAAAGAAGGGGTTCTCAAGGAGGGCAAGCTCGAAAGGATCCTTAATCGGCAAGGCAATACCGAGCGCGGGATGGAAAAGGAGCTTGGGCTTGTTCGTGGGTTCATAGGGCAGAGTGTCTGAGATGAAACAAACGGGAAATTCCAGCCCTTTTGAGGCGTGCATGGTCATAATTTTGATGCCGTCTTTATCCCCAAGCATGCGCTCGGAGCCGAGATTCGCGCCGTTTTCGTAAATTTCGTTCAGGTAGGAAAGGAAACGGTAAAGTCCGTGGAAGGAGCCGTTTTCATAGGTGCGGGCACAGTCGTACAGCGTGTGAAGGCGGTTTTTCCCTTGGGTATCGGTTACGGAATAAAGCCCGGTTTCTTCCCACAAAAAGCGGCAAAGCCTGTCCGCGCGTTCGCCTTCGCTCACGGCGCGGAAGCGAGAAAGATCGGACAAAAATCGTTTGCCTTTTTCAAAATCGCTATGGGATTCGGTATATTCAAGAAGTGAGTCGTAGAGCGTGGCGCTTTTTTGGCTTCGGATATCCACCAGCTCGTCCATGGTGAAGCGATAGAGAGGGGAGCGCAAAAGCCCCGCCAAATAGATATCGCGGCGCGGATTGTTGACGGTGTGCAAAAGGCAAAGTGCCAAAAGAATTTCGGGATTTTCAAAAAAGTTTTGAGTGTCTTTGGTGCAAACGGGCAGTCCGTGTGCACGCAGGGATGCTGCGATCTCGGCGGGCTTATCGGTGCCGCTTCGGTACAGAACGGCAATGTCCGAGGGGAGAAGTGGCTTGCCGCTGTCTGTTTTGTTTTCGGCGAGGACGGCTTTGATTTTTTGGGCGACGATGTCCCATTCGGAGGTCTTGTCATCGGTGCCTTTGGGGATGTGGGCGTAATAAAGCTCGGGCAGGGGCAGGGGCGAGGCGGGAGGCTTTCTGCCGGTTTGCAAGGCATCCTCTTTCCGATAGCCGATGCTCTCTCCGATCTTGCCGAAAAGAAAATCGAAAACGGCGTTGTTGAAATCAATCAAATGTCCGTAGGAACGGAAGTTTTTGGTCAGATATAAAACGGTGCTTTCGCGGTTTTCTTCGTAAGCGGGCAACGAGGCGCGCAGTTTGGCAAAGATCGCGGGCTTCGCACCGCGGAACGCATAAATGCTTTGCTTGATGTCGCCTACCATAAAGCGGTTGGTGGGCTTGGAGATGGCTTCGAAAATGAGGTGTTGCAGATCGTTTACGTCTTGATATTCGTCAATGCAGATGGCGTCGTAGGAATCGCGCAATTCTTTGGCAAGCGGTGTGGTGCTTCCGTCGGGGTGATAGAGCAGGCGATATGCGTCATGCTCAAGGTCGGCATAGGTGCAGATCCCCGCACGGCGTTTTTCGGCATCAAAGCGGCGTTCGAATTCTTCTAACAAAAGAAGAACGGTGCGGGTAAGCCTTGCGCTTTGCTTCGCGGCGTAGGGAATGTCTTTTTCTTCCCACATAAAAAAGCGGGCGTAGAGCTTTTTTACAGTGTCCGCAAAGCGAACGGCAAGAAGTTTTGCGAGCCTTGCGTCTTCGGCAAGATCGTTGGAAGAGCGCAAGGAAGGCAAAGAGATATCCGCCAAAAAGAGTTTTGCCGCGGTGTAGCCTTTTTCGACGGCTTCGACAGCTCCGCGCGCGACAGCTTCATATTTCTCGATGAGCTTGTTGAGGGTTTTAAGAAAGACGGCGTCGCCTTCCAACAGCGCGTTTTCTCTTGCCGTATGGAGCGCGTCGGCGTAAAACGAGAGTGTCTGATGCGCCTTTTGGCGAATCGCTTTGCCCCAATCCGTCTCAAAAAAAGACAGGGAGGCGGCTTGCGTTTGCTTTTCGAGGCTTTGCCGTAAAATATCTTTGCCGTCGGGGTAGCCTTCGAGGTCGATATAAAGTTCCCGAAGGATGTTAACCAGCTCTTTTTCGGTGCGTGCGTCGGTTGCGCATTCGGTTAAGTACGCAATATCCAAGCCTTCGGCGCGGTAGGTGCCGTCGAAGGCGTCGGTGATAAGATCGTCAAAAAGGGTGTTCATCAAAAGCTTTTTTTCTGCCGGATCGGCAATGCGGTAGTGCGGTGCGAGTCCGAGCGATTCGGCGTTGCCTCGCACAAGATCGTTGCAAAAGCTGTCGATGGTGCGGATGGTGGCACTCGGCAAAAGCAAGGATGAGCGCAAAAGATGTTTGTTTTCGGGATCTTTTGCCAGCGCGTCATCCAACGCCGCGGCAATGCGCTCGCGCAGTTCAGCCGCCGCCGCACGGGTAAAGGTGACAACGACCATGCGGGAAACGTCCAAGGGGTTGTCTTTATCGGTAATCATGCGGATAAGCCGTTCGGTGAGGGTTGCGGTTTTGCCCGAACCTGCAGCCGCGGAAAGAAGGACGGTGCGATCGGTTGTTTCCAAAGCCTTGATTTGTTCGGGAGTCCATTCTCTTGCCATGATAAGTCCTTTCTTTATTTCGGTATCTTTTTGGTCCAATTACCGCTACGGTTTTTGAGAAGACCGGCTACGCTTTTTTCGTCCGTTACGGTGTACGGTACGTCATCTATGTACCAATTCTCTTTGTCTTTCATGAGAGCCGCGACGAGGGAAGAGCATCCCAAAAATGCGTTTTTTTCGATGTGCGTCAGATTTTTGGGCAAATAAAGCACACGCAGGGAAACGCAGTTGGCAAAAGCATAAGCGGCGATATGAGTGAGGGTGCTTGGCAAGCGGACAAATTTTAGCTCTCGATGCTCGAAAAAGGCTCCGATTTCAATGCTTGTGACACCTTCGGGAACGGCAATTTCGGGAAGATTGCAGTTTTGGCAGGCGAAAGCTCCGATTTTTGTGATCTCTCCGCTTTGCGGCAGTTCGCTGTTAGGAAGAACAAAAAGTAAACGTTTGTTTACAATATCTATCAAACATCCGTTGATAAAAGAAAAATGTTGGTTTTGTTGTGTATCAATTGCCGAGAGGGAAGCCTCTTCCAATGCGCGCGGCAGGATGGTTTTCACACTGCTCGGTAAAACGAGGGGGGAGGAGGCGTTGTATAAAACAGAGAAGGGAGCCAGTTCCCGAATGCCGTTTGGGAGGGGCGCATTGCGGACGGTTTTGAGCAGAGTGCCCGACGGAAGGTGAAGGAGGGCGCCGTTTTGGCATGCATACTGTTTGTTGGGCGCAACGGAGATTTCTTTCAGAGCCTTGCATCCCCGTAAAAAGCCTTCCTCTATTTTGCGGAGGGAGGAAGGCAAGGAAATGCTTGATAAATTTTTGCAATGAGAGAAGGCAAATTTTTCGATTTTCGTGATTCCTTCGGGCAAAATAACCGCTTTCATATGGCGGCATCCGGAAAATGCTTTTTGCCCGATGCGGCGAACGGCGGAGCCTTGGGGAGAGAGGGGCGGTATGACAACCTTTTCATCCTCGCAGGTGCCTATTCCCGTCACCGTTGCCGTGCCGTCGGCGTTTTCGAGAAAGGAAAGACGGGAGGAATAGGCGGTTTTTTCCGCGGATAGACGGCTTGGTGTGTTTACGGGAAGGGAACGGCACTTCTCTAAAAGAAGCGAGCTTGAGAGCTTTTGGTAGAAGGGCTCGTCGTCTAAACTGTGTTTAAATATTGCTTGAACATCTCCCAGCTGCATTTCTAAACCGGGTGAGAGAGAAAGCTCTTCCAAATAAACCGACAGAAGGGCTTTTTGCTTGTGTATGGCATAGTGAATTTCTTTTTTGCAGTTTTGAGATTCCAAGGCGGCGTGAGAGATACAGAGAAGTACGGCAAAGGCGTTTGCCAAATGTTCGGCAACGCATTCCGGCCATTCGCTTCCGATCTCAATGCCCGCATCATACCATATACGGTAGCCTTCGGCACTCAGGCGTTCTATCATCGGGAGCACCTTTTCGTGATCTTTGTGGGCGTAGCTGACGAAAATATAATTTTCATTTCCTTCGTATACGGCAGGGAGCATAGCTTGTCCTTTCTTATAAAACAAACAGGCGCAAAGATTTTAATATATCCGCGCCGTCGGTGTCTCGGTCGGCTTGTGCCAAGGCAAAGAAACCGTTTTTATCGTAAAACCGCACGCGTGTGCCGAGAGGAAAGGCGGCACCGATCTTTTTCTGATAGATGGGCGCACCCGCGTGGGCGAGGCGCGCGTAAAAATCGGGGAGCGTGACGCGCGGAAGATCAGAGAATATGTCCTCCACGGGAATGACGGTCTTTTCTTTTTCTTCTTCGCTCATGTTTTCTAATGCCGAAAGGCGTATGGCGCGGGAAAGGGGATACCCCGCCGCCTCGGCGCGGCAAAGGCTTGCCATCGCGCCGCCAACGCCGAGCGTCTCTCCGATGTCGGCACAAAGGGTGCGGATGTAGGTACCCTTAGAGCAGTGCACCGTCAGGCGGTAATCGCTGTCCGAGATGCGCTCGGCATCCAAGGCGTAAATTTCGATGGGGCGCGCCTCGCGTGCGATCTCTTTGCCTTGGCGCGCAAGGTCGCAAAGCTTTTTACCGCCGACCTTCAACGCCGAATACATGGGCGGCGTTTGCATCAGCTTTCCGCGAAAGCGTTCGAGCACTGCCATCACTTCTTTTTCTTCGGGGAGCGTGTCGCTTTTTTGCAAAAGTGTTCCCGTGGTGTCCTCGGTGTCATACCGTTCTCCCAAACGGAGGGTGGCGATATAGTGCTTTTCTCCCGAAAGAAGAAAATCGCTTGCTTTGACCGCCCTGCCGAGAAGAACAGGCAAAACCCCTTCCGCCATGGGATCCAGTGTACCGGTGTGCCCCGCTTTGTCGGCTCCGAACAATCGTTTCACGCGGGAAACCGCGCTTTGCGACGTCATGCCGGCTTCTTTATAGAGTAAAAAAAGTCCGCAAATGCTCATTTTGTGACGATGCCTTTCTGTGCGAAAATGCCTTTTTTGACGATGTTTACATAATTCTATTATAAAAGTTTTTAAAAGGAATGTCAATAGAAGATTTTCTTGGTTCGTGTCGAACGCAGAGATAAAAGCACATAGGGAGAGATGCCGCATTCGCGTGCAAAGCGGATGGTGTCTGCCGCGGTGTTGCCGAAAAGCGTGAGGCGCATGCCTTCTTTTAAGGGGAGCTCTCCGATTGAGAGGAAAGCACGGTCCATGCAGATTTCTCCGACGATGGGGCAAAGTGTGCCTTCTACCGCAACGCGCGCTCCGCTTGCCGAGGGTAAAAGTCCGTCCGCATACCCTGCGCCGATGCAAGCGATCCGCATGTTTTTCGGTGCACGATAACTGCCGTATCCTACGCCCTCGCCGCGCTTGACGCGTTTGACGGATAGGACGGTGGCGGAAAAGCGCATGGCGGGCGAAAGGGTAACCCCCTCCGCTTCGCAAGCACCGTACAGCGCAAGCCCTGCGCGCGCTCCCGATGCGCCGAGTGCGCCAAAGCGCAAAAGAGCTTTGCTTGCCGACAGATGCGTGAATAACGGGTAGCCGCATTTGCTGAGTGTTCCCGCAAAAGCGCGAAAGCGGTGCAGTTGTGCGTTCGTGCGCACATCGGGCTCTTCATCCGCTTCCGCTAAGTGCGAATAAAGCGATACGGGGTAAAGGTGCTTCAAGCGGCAGACGGAGAGGGCTTCCGAGACGTGCTCGATTCCCAAACGGTTCATACCGCTTTCGCATTTGAGCGCGATGGGCAGACGGAAGGAGGCTTCAAGTTCTCTTTTTTCTTTGTAGGCGGCGAGTCTTTCATCGAGTGCCTCGGCATAGGAGGCACTGTGCACCGAAAGCACGACGGAAAGGGCGCACAGCGGGAGAAGCTCTTGCTCACTGATGGGACCTAAAATATGTAATTTAGGCAAAAATGAAAGCTTATCTTTACAAAAACGGCTACTTTTTTGGAAAAGCGGAGAGAGCGCGAGTGCTTCCGTGCCGTTGGCTACCGCGAAAAAAGAAGCACCCGACTCTTGAAGTGCCTCTACGGTATGCAAGGCACCGTGGCCGTAGGCATCGGCCTTTATGACACAGATGAGCGTGCTCTTGCCGAGAATGCGGCAAAGCGTTTTGTGGTTTTCTTTGAGCGCGCAGAGCGAGATCTCCGCTAAGGGAGAGGGATAGGGGCTGAGCATACGACCTCCTTTTTTGAATGCGAGATAGATGCATGGGCTACATTTTATGCACGGAATAGAGAAAAAATGATCGCAAAAAAGGCGAAAAGTTCCTTTTTTTCGCAGATATGCGTCGGAAAATGATCGGGAAAAGACCGAAAAAAGAAAAAAGCCCCTCCTTTCGGGAAAAAAGGACGGACGGTTTTTGACATTCTTTTTGGGATAGCGCGGGTAGAATGAAAGAAAAAAGGGGGAACGGGATGCGCCGTTCCGAAAGAGAGGTCAAAAATGAACACGAATCAACAAAACGCACTTTCCACCGTAGTGCGCCCCGCGCGGCGCGAGAGCTTGTTTGCAAGACTCATCCATGAATACCGTTTTCGGACGCGTGCGGACGTTTTTATGGATATCCTCATTGGGTTTATCGCCTGCCTTTTTGCGCAAACCCACGCGATCTTTGGGGTATATCCTTTTGCAACGGCACTTCTTTGCTCCCTCAGCCGCCATGTGCCTGCCGCTTTTATCGGCGCGGCGATCGGATGCTGGTTTATGGGGGATCGCGGCATTTTGTATTTAATCTTTTTCGGCGTGTTGCTTTTTATGCGCGTCCTCTTTTCTCATATCGCGCGCAGGTGGTTTGAGAGCGAAGGTGTTTTTGACGAGCATCCCTTGTTTCGCGTGTTGGAGGCAAGCTTGATCGGCTGTTTTATGGCGGCGTATGAGCTTGCGCTCTTCGGCATTTACGATTATACGGTTCTGTTTGCGCTTGGCGCGATCTTTCTCCCCGCGCTTTTAACCCTCTTTTATACCGCTTTTGCGGAGTCCGGGCTTTCGCTTTTGTCCTTTCTCGGAAAGGAAGAGTACAAAGCGTCGGAATACATAACCTCATACGGTTTTTCTGTTTTTGTTGAGGTCAGCGGTCTTGCTCTTCTTTTTTCGACCGTGTTTGCTTTTTCCGGAATTTCCTTTTTTGGCATCGCGCTTGGGAAATGCGCCATTACCTTTTTCACTTTGGTAATCGCCAGACGCTTCGGTGCCTTACGTGCTTCTGCCGCGGCATTGGTTATATCGCTGGCGGATGGCATTACCTATATTCCCTCCTTCGGTTTGCTCGGACTTTTGTCGGGACTTTATCAAACCATCGGTATGCCTTGTGCGCTTGCCGCCGCCGTGGTAGCGGGGGGAGGTTTTGCGGTCTATGTCGGAGGACTTTCGGGTTTTCTTGCCGTGGTGCCCGAAATGGCTTTGACCTCTTTGGCGGCTTGGCCTTTTTTGCGCACCCTGCCCCGTGCGGACGATTTGTTTTTCCGACAGCGTTCCGTGATCTGTTCCGAGGCAAAGGAGAGCCCGCCCAAGGAGACGGCGCAGGGGATGGTAGACGCATACGAGGACATCTCCCAAGCCTTGACGGAAATATCCACGCGCGAGAAATTGCCGGATAAAGAAGAATACGCGATGTTATGCGTGAAGATCAAGAACGAAATCTGCCGCCGTTGCCCTGCCAAAGGAGAGTGCCGCGAGGAGGAGGCGGTTTTCCGCGCACTTGCCGCCGTTTGCCGCGGCGAGGCGGTGAAGGACATGCCTTGCGAAGCCTTTCCCGTGATGGAAGACGGCTTAAAGCGCGAGGCCGCCAATTTGCTTCGTAAAAAGCGCAAAAATGAAAACGCCGTTTTTGCGGCGGAATATGCCTTGCATGCCCGTCTTTTGCGAGAACGCGAGGAAAAAGAAAGAGCGAAAAACGAAGAAAACACCGCCCTTTCCGAGGCTTTGGCACTTTGTTTGCGCGGCGCGGGGATCGGCGTGGAGGAGGTCAGTGTAACGGGGGCGGAGCGATATCGGATCAAGCTCGACGGCGTTCGCTGGCAAAACAGCGGCGTGGGAGAAGAAAAGTTATACGAGATTTGCACCTCGGTTTGCGGCAAGGGACTTTCCGCGCCCACCGTTCTTTTTAACGGAAGACGCATCTCCTATTATTTGCAGAGCGAAGAAAAATACAGCGCAAAGACGGTCGTCGCCTGCGCGCCTTGCGAAAAAAAAGAACCGTCGGGCGACCGTGCTCTCGGTTTTGAAGGGAAGGAGGGGCGTGCTTATGCGCTTTTGTGCGACGGTATGGGAAGCGGAAAAGGGGCGGAACGAACGGCGGTTCTTGCCGTTTCGGTGCTCTCTTCGCTGCTCGGCGCATCGGTCAAGGAGGATACGGCTTTGGCGCTTTTATCCAATCTTCTCTGCGCCGCGGATGAGGAACGCTCTCTTTCTTTGGATCTTTTATCCATGGATCTTGTCAAGGGAGAGGCTGTCTTTTGGAAAAGCGGTGCGGCGGCTTCTTTCGCCTTGCGCGGCGGCGCACTCTATCGCATCCGCGCCAAGAGTATGCCGCTGGGCGTTTTCCGCGAGACGGAGGGAGAACGGGTGACGCTGGACATCGAACCCGATGATGTTTTTATTCTTTTATCCGACGGCGTAATGCAAGGGCAAGAAGACGGCGGATGGCTCAAGGACCTGATCAAAGAAAAAACGGACGAGGGCCCGCAAGCCCTCGCCAATCGGATCCTCGCCGCCGCTTTGGCGCGTGCGGGAGAAGTTAAGGATGATATGACGGTGATCGTGACAAAGCTGGAAAAAACGGCTTAAGGCGCGAAAACACCGTTTAATGTAAATATTATTTGTCGTTTTTATTATTTTTTATAGTTTCATCGATGCCAAGCCTTTGCACGAGCGCGTGAATGCGGTGCTTTTGCACCGAGAGCTCTACCGCCACGGTGAAGAGCTTGGCGAAGGCAACGAAGATCATGAAGAGAAAGACGAAATTAGCAGGTGATTCGATGCCGCACAGGTCGGCAAAGAAGATGGGGATGATGGGAAAGATACTCATAACGAGCAAAAGCACCGAGAAAAAGATCCAAAAGAGTGCGTCATCGATGTCGAGCTTGGCGCGGCGAATACGGCGGAGGGTATAAAAGAATACAAGCACCGATGCGGCAATCAGAATAATTTGAAGTCCGAAAGACATATGAATAACCCTTTCTTTAAAAACCTTATTTCTTTTTACCGAGGTCCACTTTTTTGCGGCACCACTGGATGACGGTGATGGAGAAGCACATGTGGAGCATGTAGCGGATGGAACGGGAGAAGCTTAAGTAGCTTTCTCCTGCCGTACGTTCTCGCATTTGCGCTTGAATCTCGGAGACCTTGGCACCGCTGCGGATAAGATGCGCCACCGTGTCGGGCTCGGGACCGTAATCCGAGGTTAACGCCATGGCACGGATGACGTTTTTGCCGAACATGCGCATGCCGGAGGTGGGATCTTTGATGCGCTTGCCCGTGGTTAGCCACAGAGAAAAACCGATGATACGGCTGCCGAGCATGCGGAGCCCGTGCGGTTTTTTCTCGGTAACGAAGCGAGAACCGATGACGATATCGTACCCTTTTTGCATTTCGGCTTTCATGCTTTCGATGTAGGCGGGATCGTGCTGACCGTCGCCGTCAAACTGAATGGCGTAGTCATATCCCATCTTCATGGCGTAGAGCATGCCTGCTTGCACGCCCCCCGAAAGACCGACGTTGATGGGTAAGTCGATCATATGATAGCCGTTTTTGCGGCAGATGTCGGCGGTGGCGTCACGCGAGCCGTCGTTGACTACCACATAGTCGTACATCGGATAGTCTTTTTCAAGCGTGCTTACAACGCTTTCGATGTTTTCTTCTTCGTTATAAGCCGGGATAATAATGAGAACGTCGCTTTTTTTCATGATTCGGAGTCCTTCTTTTCGAGTGTATTGCTGTCAGCACTTTTGGCGTAAGAACGCATCAGAAGTTTGACGATAAAAGCGGGGTGAAAACGGGAGAACATTTCTTTTTCTTCCTCGGCGCGGAGGGAGGAATTGGTGATCTCGGTGGTGGCGGAGCTTTCATGGATGCGATGCCCCATCAGCGGCTCTTTGATATAGCGGAAGGCACCTTTCAAGCGCGAAAGACGCTCCCACGCATCCCAATCGCAGACAAAGCGATACTTAGCGTCAAAGGAAAAATTCTTGAAAAGATCGGTACGGTAGGTGACGGCGGGGCAGCAAAGAGAGTTGCCGAGGGAGAGTACGCGCCGTCTGACAAAGCGGGAAGAGGGGAAAGCACCCAAAAGGGCGTTCATCTTGCGTTTGACCGAGAGAAGCTTATTTTGGTAAACGCGCTCCTTTTCCCTGATTTCAAAATAATCGGTGAAGGCAAGCAGAGTGTTTTTCTTTTCCATGGCGGAGAGAATACGTTCGGCGTAGGTCGGCTCATAAACATCGTCCTGATGGGCGATGGTAACGAAGGGGGTTTCGGCGTGTGATACGCCGAAATTCCAATCCGCGGAGATGCCTTTTTCGCCCTCGTTGATGAAAAGGGGAAGTGCGTATTTTTCCGCAAGCGAAGAGATGAGCGCGTTGGGTGTTGCGGTGGAAAGGAGGATGCGGCTTCCTTCGCTTTGCGCGCACAAGGACGCGATACATTCCTCCAAATAAGGGCTTTCACCGTAAGCGCAAAGCACGAAGGTATGCTTATATTCCGAGACGGACATGGTTAAGATAACTCCTTTTTGGGGTGATAAAGACGGTAGAGAATGCCGCCGAAGAGAACGGCACCTGCGATAAAATATGCCGCGCAAAGCCCATAGCTTGCGCCGTTTTCACCGACAGTTCGCAAAAAGAGATGGGAAAGAGCACATGTCAGCGCAAGGCAGAGAACCGAGGAAGCCGTCAGCACGGAAAAGGCGCGCACCGTGACGGCAAGCATGCATAGAAAGCCGAAAAGTGCCGTGCCGAACACCGAGAGAAGGATGGGGAAAAGCATGTAGGCAAAGGGGCGGATGGCGTTTCCGAACAAGAGCGCAAGTCCCCATTCTCCGAGAAGGGCGCAAATCGGCGAACAAACCGCAAGAATACCCGTCAAGGCAAGCACGATTTTGGCGGCGAGCCAGAGAAAGGCGGAATTTTTTCCTTCGGCATGCAGGGATGCAAAGGTCGGTGTAAAGGGGTTATAGAGATAAGTTGCCGCCGCCGACAGCAAAAGTGCGGGGGCGAAGATGGAGGAATAGGCACCGAGCACCTCTTCGCCGAAGCGAAGCTCCAAGAGATATTTTGCCGCGGTTGTGGTGGCGGAGTAAAAGAAGAGATAAATGAACAAAGGGAAGGTGCGCTTGCCAAGCAAAAGAGCTTCCTTCGGCGCGCGGAAAAGAGAGAAGGCGGAAAGCCTTTTTGCCATCGGCAGATCGAAAAACAAGGTTGTAATCCAAGAGAACACCGCCATAATACCCACGGCGGCGGAAAGGGTTTGGAAAAGCATATAGCCAAGCCCAAAGCCGAGAAGCAACGCGGCACTTTTTAGGGCGAAGCCTTTTCCCGCAAGGTCAAGCCTGCCGTTCTTTTGAGAGATGCCGTGAAGCACGTCGGAATAGCATTCCGCGAGGCGGAAAAGCATATAAAAGAGGGTGGAGAGAAGCGTTTCTCCGCCATACCCCAAAAGCACGACCGCCAAAGGGCAGATGGCAAGAGAGAGAAGCGACGTGAGAGCTCGCAGTGTGGTATAAACGGTGTCACTGTAGCGGCACTCGGTGTCGGAGACTTGGTAATAGCGGATGCCGAACAGCGATAGGGTGGCAAGCGGCGCGCTGACCGAGAGGGCGATGGAAAAGACACCTGCCTCGTAAAACCCCCAAAGTCTTGCTACAAGGACCGTCAAAAGCCATTGCGCAAACAAATAAAGAAGGTTGCCTGCCGCGTTCCACAGCATATTCTTTTTTAAATTCTCTTGCGACATGGAAAGCCTTTCTTTATAAGAATTTCAGAAAATAAACGTCAAAATAAGAGAGGGCGGTGCAAAGTGCCATGCCTGCGATCAAAACGGCACTTCTTGTGTCCGAGCGTTCGGTCGCGGGGGTGGGGATGGCATAGAGCAAAAGCGGTAAAATCGGAAAGATATAACGGAACTGACAGCCGAGCACCGTTTGATGCCCTACGGGGGTATAGCCGACGTAAAGCGAGGTGGCAACCAAAGCGAGTGCGGCGAATGCCGTAAAGAAGCAAGCCGCCCGTGCAAGCCATATCCCGTTTTTGATCGGACTGACACCCTTGTCGGCAAATGCCGCATAGAGAAGCAGACCGAGGAAGAGCGTCATCAAGAAGCATCCCGCACTGCCGAGATAGGCGTAAGAGCCGATGTTCGTTGCGGCGGCGGTGAGAGAGGTGTATTCAGCGAGAAAACGCAAAAGCGTTTTGGTGTAGGTAAGGGGATTGTTCAAAATGTAGGAGATCTGTCCGCCCGCGCTGACATCCGAGCCGCCGCGCAGGTCGGTTTTGGAGTCGGTATTGATAAGGAACGGAAGCAAGAAGGATAAAAGCACCGCAAGTGCCACGATCAAAACGGCGAGGCAAAACCGCTTGCGGCTTTTTTTGCTTTCAAAGCATCGCGCGGGAAGAAAGAGAAGCGGAAAAAGCAGGACAAAATAAATCGCTTTGGGACCGCATCCGATGGCGATGAGAGAAATCATAGCCGCCGCTTTGCCCTTTGTGAGAGGTTTTTCGGATTCGAGTGCCGAGAAAAACAGCGCAAGCCCCGAAAGTGCGAAGGCGATTACCCAAGAATCGTAGTTGAAGTTGACCGAAAGGAAGAGCGCGGTCGGAATCAGTGCCAAGCCCGCAAAGAGCGCGCCGCCGCGTTTTAACTGCCTTATGCCGAAATAAAGCACGAGTGCGTAAAGAAGCAGGTTAGCAAACTCACCCATCGTCCACGCGCTGAGCAAATCTCCGCCCGCTACGCGGCAAAGCCAGCACGCCGCCCCGGCGGGAAGATAGGCAATATAAATAAAGGCGAAATAGACGAGTGCAAAGGGCACCGCAAGCAAAAGAAGGGGGTGGAAGTTTTCTTTGAGCGTTTCCGTCAACCCTTCGGGCAAGAAGGAAAGCACGCCGAACACCTCATGCTCGGATGCGTATAAAAGCATGGCGGCGGTATCGCTTGCGCTGTGTGTGGCGGAGTAGGGGGCGATGCCGTTGTATTGCACCAGAAAATCGGCGTTCGTAAGTTTTTGCCCAGAAAGCAGTGCCGCGGGATAGTCCACAAAACCGAAATGGTATTGCTCATCCCAAGAGGCAAAAAGTGTGGGGGCACTCAAAACGATCGCCGAGCCGATAAGCAGAAGCGCACCGAGTAAAAGAACGGAGGGGTGGGCACTCTTTCGGACAGCAACTCTGTCATAAACAAACAGAAGGAAGGTAAGAAGCGAAAGCAAAAGCATCATCTTTCCGTAGTCGGGGGCGACGATGGCGAAGGCAAAATCCGCAAAAGCTAAGATGGCGTACAACAAAAACGAAGCATTCCATGCGAGATGTAAAACAGCAGAAATACGGCTTTTTGTATATAGTTCTTTACAAAAAGCCGTTTCTTTTTGCAAAGAACACTTGAGACTGTTATAGATGTGCCACTTCTTTTCCATGAGAATACCGATGCCAAGCCAAAGCACCGTCAGCACAATGGCAATGGGATTCGGGGCAAACGAACGGGTTGCCGAAACAGAGACGAAGGAAATTCTTTCAACACAAATGGATGCGTCAAGAGAAAGGCTGAAATGCGAATAAGTATCCGACGGTAAAAGAAAACAAAAGGCACGCCCTTCATCCGCGAAAGCACCGAATATCATGTTTTCGGGTGCGAATATACCGTTTTCACTGTAATAAAGCCAAGGAACTGTGCCCGTGACGGGTTCCTTTAACACCAAAACGAGCATGTTGTGGCTCCCTGCCGGTTCGGAAAAAGAGAGACGGTTGCTTGTATCCGTGGGCGAAAGGCGCGCGTAAGAGCCGTCCTCGGAGAGTTCAATTTGGATATTTTCGCTCATCGACGCGGAAAGCGTTGCGGCATCCATAGAAGCGCATTCCGCCGCGCTTCCTTTTCCGACGGGCTTTACCGACAGAGAGAGAAACAAGAGCAAAAAAGCAAAATACAGAATACGGAAGATTTTTTTCTTATCCATCCTGCGCTCCTTTTTGTTTTTATTTTATTATTTTAACATAGAATCCAAAAAAAATCAACCTCTTTTATAAAAAGAGGGGAGAGAAGACATAAATCAGGTCCAACTTCGTTGACAAAAAGCATTCACTATGGTACAATTGGTTCGAACACGGGCACAGAAAGGATTTTAATGATGAAAAAGGTTTTTGAGATCACCCGTTCACGTAAAGATATTCTCCGCGAAATATGGAGTGACGGAGCTTTCGAAATAGAATTCGTTTCCGCCGACAAGAAACAAAAATTATTCATATATCGTCCGACAGATCTTGGCAAAGAAACTGCTCGGATGCCCTACGGCGGAATGACCTCCGAAACCGTACTGGCTTCCGGTAAGGATCTTCTCACCAAAAAGCTTTTGGCGGACGGTGAACCGTCTTATCAAAAAGTGGAGTCACTTCTTCCCAAGGTGGAAGAAGGCGCCTATGCCTTTTTCGGCGGCGCCGTAAGCTGGAGTGGCATCGAATTAGACCTCACAAGCGGAGTTTTATATTCGCAAGTCTTTGAAAACAACAATGCCCCTACATCCCCCCTATTTACTCCTACCTCAGAGGATGAAATACTCGGCAAGCAAAAGCCTTTTGTTTATCAACTCGATGCTCGATACCCTGTGCTCTTCTCTGTACATACCGACGGAAAAGATGCCATGGAGCTTATGTATTTCGTTGAGGCGGGAGATCCTGACAGAGATCCTGTGGTTTGGATTCGTACCAAACGGTATGCTGTGAATGATCCCTCTGTCTTTACGCTCCGTCACCAGGCACTTTCACGTTCACGTGTGATATTTCAGCATGAAATCGCCGAAGAAACATTTTACACCGCCCTTGCTGACACCGTCGCCCATTGGCTCCGTTTCGATATATCGGGCGCCTCCTTTCATATTCCCGAAAAGCAACTTGAAAGCATTATCAGCGGTACGCAAATCGCCTGCGCAGTCACCTTCTCGGGAGATCACCCGCACTATGGACATCGCTATTACGGAAAAGAGACCCATGACCATTTTCCGCCCAATTTCTTGTGGACTCTCGAAATGTGTTGCGTTCAAAACCGTCTCCCTTGGGCACGCCGCATTTTGGATCATCTTTTTATTTATTCGTTGACAGATGAAGGCAGATTCGTTTATCGCCAAGGAAGCGACGAGCTTTTCGGCGCAAGTGCTTGTGAATACGCGCAACTCATTTGGCTTCTCCGAAGATACGCAGAACCTTTAAAAATCAAAGAAGAATATTTGGAGCAGCTCCTTGGCATGGGGAATTATTTGCTTTCACACCTGCGTCCCTGCGAAGAACTTGGCGGAAAGCAACTCATTTACATGTGCGCCGAAGCGGACTCCAACACCCGTGTGCACGCCTACCTCAACAATAATCTTTGGTGCGTTCGCGGTTTGGAAGCACTGGCAGCCATTCTTGACCGCTTTGGCTATGCCAAAGAAAAAGCCGCATTTTTCCGCCAAAGAGCCCAAGAACTCTATTCAGCTGTGACAGAAGCGCTTAGCAAAGGCAGCACAAACGATGACCGCTTCGGCGCACTCCCGCCTTTCCGCTTCGGATACACCGCCGCCCCTTTGACACTCAGCAATTGCCGTGATACCTTTTATCCCGTAAGCGATGAGGAATACGAAAGATACGCCCGCCGTATCGATATGCGTGCGCAAGGCAGCAGTGTGCAAGAATATACCGAAAACTGCTATGCAAATTACCGCTATTATCCCGAAATGCTCGGCACCATGCTTCTGCCGGATGCGTATGCCAAAGGCATTGTCGCTTTGCGTGAAAATTTGGGCGGCGAAATACTTTGTATGACACGTTTTATGGGACATCTCGACGATTGGCCTGTCCTGCACTATGCTCGTTTCCTTTTAGAAAAGGGGTATACGGACAAATACCTGACTCTGCTCTACGCCCATGCCTGCCATCACGGCAGACCCGAGCTCAACACCTATTATGAGCAGGTCACCGTTTCGGGCAAGATCATGGCTGAGGACTGTGTGCCTTCCCTTCTTACCGCGCCGATCATGGCGGCGTGGATGTTTGCCTATGAAGATGTTTCGGGCGACCAATTATCCTTGCTGGCTGCAATTCCCGGCGCATGGTATAAAAAAGGCTTTTCTGCAGAAAACATAGGCTTATCCTTCGGCAATGTCAGCATAAACGCATCAGCCAAAAAAATAGAAATTCATTTTTCAAAAGCTCCTCAAAAACCTTTTCGCTTGACCCTCAACCTCTCTCAAACGCTTTCCCCCGAGAAGATAGGCCACGGCGCCGAGCACATCCTTGACTATGAAGAAAACACACTTGTGCTCACGCAAAGTCTTAAAGACATTTCGATTGAAATTCTTTGATTTTTCCGCAAATAAGAGAGAAAGAAAAAATATATAAAAAGAGGGGAGAGAAGGCACATCCCTTCCGCATCGGAAAACGGACAAAAGAATTTTTGCTCTTGCTTTTTTTCCTTTTACATGATACAATAATAAGGATTGAGATTTTGAAAGGAATAGTCATAACCATGATAACCGTAACCAATTTGAGTTTTCATTTCGGAGGGCAACAGCTTTTTAAGGATGTGGATCTCGTTTTCACTCCCGGCAACTGCTATGGCATCATCGGTGCCAACGGTGCGGGAAAATCCACCTTTTTAAAGCTTTTGTGCGGTGAGCTTGAGCCTTCTACAGGTGCTGTCTCCATTCCCGATACCGTTCGTATGTCGGTGCTTCGCCAGGACCACTTCGCCTTTGATGAATACACCGTGCTTGATACCGTCATTGGCGGTAATGAGCGTCTTTACGCAATCATGAAGGAAAAGGACGCGCTTTACATGAAGGAGGACTTTTCCGAAGAGGACGGCATTCGCGCCTCCGAGCTGGAAGGCGAGTTCGCGGAGCTGAACGGATGGGAAGCGGAGAGCGACGCATCCAAGCTTGTGCAAGGGCTCGGACTTTCCGAGGATTCTTTGTATGAAATGATGGGAAGCCTTTCCGAGGCGGAAAAGATCAAGGTGCTTCTTGCGCGCGCCCTGTTCGGCAATCCCGATATCATTTTGCTCGACGAGCCTACCAACGGTCTCGATATCGATGCGGTGCGTTGGCTTGAGGATTTTCTTGCCGATTATTTCGGTACCGTGCTTGTGGTATCGCACGACCGTCATTTTCTCAATGACGTATGCACCAATATTGTGGACATTGATTACGGCGGCATCAAGATGTATGTCGGTAACTATGAGTTCTGGTATGAGTCCAGCCAGCTCGTCCAACGGCTCATTAAACAGCAAAACAAGAGAAACGAAGAAAAAATCAAGGAATTGCAAGCCTTTATCTCCCGTTTCTCCGCCAATAAATCCAAGTCTCGCCAAGCGACCTCGCGCCGCAAATTGCTCGATAAGCTGACGGTGGAGGAGATTCCCGCCTCTCAGCGCCGCTATCCCTTCATCGGCTTTGATATGGACAGAGAAGCGGGTAAGGATATTCTTTTTGTGGAAGGACTGACTAAAAAGGGCTTTTTCGAGAACGTTACCTTTACCGTTCGCAAGGGCGACAAGATCGCGCTTCTCGGCGATGAGCTTGCCGTCACCATGCTTTTCCGCATTTTGATGGGAGAAGAAACGGCGGATGCGGGCGAATACAAATGGGGCGTGAGCATCACAACCTCCTATTTCCCGCATGATAATACGCCTTATTTTGACGGTTGCGATGAGAGCATTGTGGATTGGATGCGCCGTTATTCCAAGGATCAAACCGAGACGTATTTGCGCGGCTTTCTTGGCAGAATGCTTTTCTCGGGCGAGAGCGTGTTTAAGCCCGTTAAGGTTCTTTCGGGCGGTGAGAAGGTGCGTTGCATGTTCTCGCGTATGATGCTGTTCGGTTCGAATATGCTTTTGCTCGATCAACCCACCGACCACTTGGATCTTGAATCCATCACAGCCGTCAACAACGGACTTTCGGATTTCAAGGGCAACGTTATTCTTTATACCCATGACTACGAAATGATGAATACCGTGGCAAACCGCGTGATCGAGCTTTCCGAAAACGGTGCGCGCGATTACGACGGTAATTATGAAAATTACCTTCTTGCCACCGGAAAAACCAAAGAAGTGCTTTGATCGAGACCGTTTGAGACGGAAGGGGCGCACGCAAAAACAGCCCCTTCCGTTTTTTTCTCTTATATAAATGTAAAAAGCTCTTGACAAAAGCTCTTTCATATGATATATTGTAACATATCATGTTAAATCCGTGTAAAGTCTGCGTTAAGCGTAGCTTTTTTGTTTTTGGCGGATAGAAAGGAATTTTTACATATGTTTAACCCTTCTCTCATCACGTCAGGGGAAATGATGAATATCCCCTCTTATATATGGGAGCTTCTTGTGCGCATTTTGGTTGCCGGGCTTTGCGGCGCGATGATCGGTCTTGAAAGAGGCATTCGTCAAAAGGAGGCGGGCATTCGTACCCACAGTATCGTTGCTATCGGCGGTGCGCTTTTGATGATCATCTCCAAGTATGCGTTTTCCGACCTTGTTTTGAGTGCCACGGATGCCATTGGCATGATGGGCACCAAGGGTGCCGATCCCACGCGTATCGCTTCGCAAGCCATCACCGCCATTGCCTTCCTCGGCGCGGGCGTGATTTTCCGCCACGGCAATATGGTCAGAGGCTTGACTACCGCCGCCGGTATCTGGGCAACTGCCGCCATCGGTCTTTGCATCGGCGCGGGGCTTTATACCATCGGTGTCGGTGTTGCGGTTTTGGTGCTTTTGATCAATATTTGCTTGCATCGTTGGCTTGTCAAGCTGGAGTCTATGTCTACTACCGTATTCAGCATCGTGATGAAGGATTCTCCCGATGCCCTCAACCGTCTGCGTTTGCAACTTGATGACCGCAAAATGCAAGTGCAGCGTATGGATGTGAAAAAGAAAAACGAGAACTTGAAAATTTCCATCGTCGTGCGCGTGGCGAAAAATGCCGCGCTCAACGATCTGCTTCTTTTCCTCGGCGATAACCCCGATATCATGGAGTTCAACGTAGAGGTTTAAAGATAAAGCGGATAGAAGGGGGGCTGTCAGTGTGAACAGCTCCCCTTTTTTGCGAAAATCGCTTTTATATATTGACAAACCATGGAAGGAATGTTACAATACATACATAATTTGTTAAAGGAGCACTTTGATATGAAACAGATGAAGCATCGTTCTTTGCTTGCGTTTTTGCTTTTGGCACTTTTGCTTTTTTCCGTGTTGCTCTTTTCGTCTTGCGACGACACAAGCGGCACGAAGCCCGGCAACGGCAATAACAGCAGCGGTAATAACAATAATAGCGAAACCCCTATTTTGTTAAAATCGGTGAATTTGTCCGCCGATCAAACAGCACTTCAAGTGGGGGATACCGTAACGCTTTCCTGCACACTTTCACCGGCGAACTTTACGCAGGTGGCTGTGGGGAACGGGCAAAACGCGGCTTACAAAGAGGCTTACCTTAAATATTATCTCCGCACGAGCGATGGCGATCAGCAGATCGCGAGTGGTGCCAAAACGGCGACTTATGCCTTTGATCAAGTGGGCACCTATACGTTTTATGCCAAGTATTGTCCGCATAATGAATGCAGTGGGAAGGACGATATTCGGTCGAATACGGTTCAGGTAACCGTAAGCGAGAATCCCACGCGCTTGCAGTCCGTTTCGGTGGATTTGAGCAAAACCTCTGTGGAGCTTGATGAAACTGTCACGCTTTCTTATATAACCACCCCCGCGGAGCCTGACAAGGTTTTGGTCGGGAATGGACAAATGAATTCTTTTGACCGCGCTCAAATGGTATATTATATGCGTACGGGCGGCAAAGAAACGAGACTTGGTTCTGTCAACGATATCACGGAATATACCTTTGCTTCACTGGGCGAATATACTTTTTGGGTGAAGTATTGCCCGCACGGCGGCAGATGTGACGGCACTTATGATATTGTTTCGAGTGAGGTCACGGTAACGGTGCACGGCAAAACCGTTTCTTCCGAGGCGGACCTTGAAAAACTGCGCAATTCGGATGACGATTTTGAATTGACTTGCGATATTGATATTACCTCTGCCGATTTTGAACCCATCGAAGGCTTTACGGGTATTTTGGACGGCAAGGGCTATGCCATTAAGAATTTGAGAATCGAGTCCGATGCTTCCACCGTTGGTCTCTTCGGCACCTTGAAGGGTACCGTTCAAAACCTGACGCTTGAGAACGTCAGCATTGTTGTTTCGGGTGAAAACACAGATGTCGGTGCCTTCTGCGGCATTTTGCAGGGGACACTTTCAAACTGTAAAGCAAGCGGTACGGTGATCGCTCAACGTTCGAGCAAGGTCGGCGGTATGGTCGGCACCGTGCAAAGCAACGCTACGTTAAGCAATCTCGAAAGCTCGGTAGCTGTCACGGCAAAGGAATATGTCGGCGGTGTTGCCGGTTTTTCCTCGGGATCTTGGAATTTTGTTTCTCTTGCTAACGCCGGATCGATTACGGGCGAAAACTACGTCGGCGGTATTTTTGGGAAAATAGAGATGATTTCGGGATACGCTAACCCTCAGATAGAGTTGAGCACTTTTATAAACAGCGGATCTATCACAGGTAAAGATTATGTGGGTGGCATAATCGGGCATTTATATGCGGAAAGCGCAAGCGATTGGTCGACAACGGTATGCATGCTTGAGTTTGAGAATACGGGAGATGTGACGGGCGAAACGTATGTTGGTGGCTTTGTGGGCTACGGTTATACGGATAACGGCTCTTCTGTGATTCGCGACGGCGAAAATGCTTCCGCCATTTCGGCAAAGGCTCTTGTGGGATGCATTGCCGGTCAACTTGAAAATATTCAACTGGACAACTGTAAAAATGAAGGTTCAACACTCGAAGCCACGAAGTATATTACCGAGGGCGATGCAAAGTTAGCTTATGTTGGCGGCTTTGTGGGCAAAGGATATGCGGCAAGTAACTGCACCAATGAAGTAGAGATTGGTTATACCTCGGACGGTAGATATGTTGGCGGTGTGATGGGTTATGTCTATGGACCGTTGAGCATGGAAACGCTTGGCAATAACGCGTCTGTCAGCGGCAAAGACTACGTAGGCGGAATATTTGGCGCGGCAAATATGCGCTCGGGATACGCCAACCCTCAGATAGAGTTGAGCAGTTTTACAAACAGCGGAGCTATCATAGGTAAAGATTATGTGGGCGGTATGATCGGGCATTTATATGCGGAAAGCGCAAGCGATTGGTCGACAACGGTACGCATGCTTGAGTTTGAGAATACGGGAGACGTGACGGGCGAAACATATGTTGGTGGCTTTGTGGGCTACGGTTATACGGATAACGGCTCTTCTGTGATTCGCGACGGCGAAAATACTTCCGCCATTTCGGCAAAGGCTCTTGTGGGATGCATTGCCGGTCAACTTGAAAATATTCAACTGGACAACTGTAAAAATGAAGGTTCAACACTCGAAGCCACGAAGTATATTACCGAGGGCGATGCAAAG
>JAZNND010000016.1:0-17129 GCA_045580085.1 Eubacteriales bacterium | reverse complement strand
ATCATCGGATAAAAAAAACACCCCAAAATTCGCTGCGCGAATTTTGGAGTGTTTTTTAAATTTGTCTTGTAAAAACATTCGGATCTAACGTGCTTCCCTTGGTTGTGGGGCCTTCAAGATGGCGTGCGCGCCACCGATTCTCAAAAGCAAGCTGCTCTTTCGTCGGGAGAAGCGGAGGCAGTTTCCCAAAGAAACGTGCTCGAAAATTCTCCGCAAGTGTGCTTTGCATGCTGAGAAGCTCGGAAGATGCCTCCCCCATCGCATACGCGCGCATCGCAATGCCTTCACACTGCGTCAAGCGCCAATAAGCGGGGAAAAAGAATCGAAAAAGGAACTGCGCATAAGAAACGAGGCGGTGAGAACCGTATGCACGGTATTCTCTTTCATATTCATAGCCCGTTGCCTCTACCGCTACCGTGTTTTTACGTAAAATGGCTTGCTTGATCGCCGCGGGTGCTTTGCTCTCGGCAAAGCAAAGCGTAAAATACTGAGGGAAGCTATACGCCTTATCCAACCCATGCACATCGCTCGAACCGACAACGGGAATATTGTATCCCTCAAGGCGAAGCTCCTGCCAAAGGGCGAGGGAAAGGTTAACACCGTTTTGCTTCATACCGCCGACTAGCTCATACGCATCGAACATACCGCTTTTTAAGAAAATGCGAGCAAGCTCATCTCTTACATTGTAAACACTGCTTCCCACAGGCCGCCAATACGGATGTGCGAAGATGGCAAGTCCGCCTGCTTTATGGATGCGATCGGTTACCCACATGGCGATGGCATATCTTTCTTTATACTGTGCGGGAACATCGGCGGGAACGCGAGGCAAATATACCTCTTTTACCTCTTTTCGATAGCCTTCGGTATCGGCAAGATACTGCTCTGCCACACTTTTTTCTCCGAGCACGTGAACGATATGTGCCACACCGCCCGGGGCATGAACCTCCTCACCCTTGATGCGTGAGATGCCGACGGGAACATCGGCATAAACCTCATCAATTTCACCGCCGGGATAAAAACGGTTATGATCGGTGAGCGCAAAAATATCATACCCCTGCTCACGGAAATGCCCCGCGAGGGCGGCGGGATCTCTTTTTCCGTCCGAACGGTAACTGTGGGAATGAAAATCACCGCGTAAAGGCATGAGAGCATAAAGATCTTCTTTCAGCGAATAAATATGAAGATCGCCGATCTTTTTTTCTTCCTTGGAGATGAGAATGAGATGTTCCCCTTCTTCGGGAAAGGCATAAGAAAAGCGAAGAACGCCGTCATGCGCCTTTAAAACAATCTTTTTATGAGAGATGGGATCATGATAATCCAGCTCATCCGCGTCCACCGAGATTACGGTAAGAGTATACTCTTCTCCTTCAAAAAAGAAGAACGCGCGCTCGGTGGCGGCAACGGTCATTTCGGTCTCGGTATCTGCTTTGACGATGGAGGGAAATACCGTATAATTCGTGGTGATGGGAAGCATAAACGTCAACTCCTTTATACAAAATCTTGGAAAGTATAGGGCGGAACCGCCTCTTTCCTTGAAACGACAAAAGCGGCAATCTTCGCGGCAAAGGAAAGCGAACAGGAGATATCTTTCGTTAGAAAATACCGTGAAAGGAAGGCGGCGGCAAAGCTGTCGCCCGCGCCGACGGTAGAGACGGTTTCGGTTTTAACCGCGGGGGTGCGGTACTCTTTTTCATTTTTCGCATCGTAAAGATAGGCTCCCTCCGCACCGAGCGTCATGAGAATAAGCGAAAGACAGGGATAGCGCCGCGCAAGCTCGCGTGCGGCGGCGGCACAAGGCATTTTTTCCATATGCAAAAAGTCAAGCACTGTGGGAAGTTCCTCGTCACTGATCTTAAGTACCGTTGCATGCTCGAGTGCAAAAGCAACCGCTTGCGCGGTAGAAAAGGGTTTTCGAATATTCAAATCCACGAAAATCTCAGAAAAACGGTTTTCGTCAAGGATTTCTTTCAAAACGGCACGGTTATGCGCTTCGCGAAGAGAAAGCGTGCCGAAATAGAAGGCGTCAATGTCTGAAGGAAAGGGGGAAATGCTGATATCGTCATACGCCACGTCGGACAGAAGATTATAAGAAGGAACATTCTGCGCATTAAGCGTAACAAGGCACTGCCCCGTCTTTTTCGAAGAGCGCGTGATGAAATCGGTCAAAACACCTTCCTTTTGCACTTCGGCAATCGTTTCTTCGCCAAGCGCGTCCCGCCCAACGGCGGAACAAAGATATGCTTCGCCGCCAAGCCTTGCGATATGCGCGGCAAAATTAAAGGGTGCGCCTCCGATGCATTTGGAATCGGGATAAACATCCCAAAGCACCTCCCCGAAAGAAAGAACGCGCATCACGCTTCGCCTCCGTTCGGCAAAATAACAAACTTACCGAGTGCTCTGCGCCGCCCGTCGGCAAGGATGGCGGGGAGCTCATCGAGACTTGCCGTGGCATATACCATCCCCTCAACATCGATCTTCCCGCCGTCAATGAGCGAAAGAGCACGCTTTTGGGTGTACGGATTGATAAAAGAGGCTCGCAGGGTGATTTCTTTTTTGAAAATTTCAAAAGGCTTTACCGAAATAGTATCGGCAGGTGCTGTCAAGCCGAAAAGCATAACAGTGGATTTTTTACCCGCGATATCGATGGCTTGCTCCATGGTGGAAGGTCTGCCCACACACTCGATCACGGTAGAAACACGCTCGATACCGTGCACAGCAAGCACATTCTTTACATCCTCATGAATGGGATCAATAGTGATGTCCGCACCGAGTTTTTCGGCAAGGCGTCTTTTTTCTTCCACAGGTTCAAGCATAATCAGTCTGCCCGCACCCGCGTTTTTGGCAAGAGACAGCATGAGCATACCGATCATACCGCCGCCGATAACGAGGACGGTGTCGCCGGCTTCTATATCACACATATCAATGCCGTGTACACAGCAAGCAAGAGGCTCGTTCATAGCCGCCGCAACAAAAGATGTGCTGTCAGCGATTTTATAGACTTGGCTTTCGGGAACGGCACAGTATTCGGCAAAGCCGCCGTGACGTGTGGTGCCAAAGCCGATCATATTTTCGCAAAAATGCCCAATACCGCTTTTGCAAAAATAGCATTCACCGCAGAGCTTGTTGGGATCAACCGACACACGATCTCCGATTTTGATACTTTTTACCCCTTCCCCAACTTCGGTGACAATACCCGAAAACTCATGCCCGAGCACGGTGCCCGCAGGGGTTGCCGCAGCACCTTCATCGCCGTGAAAGATGTGCACATCCGTACCGCAAATGCCGCACGCCATAACCTTTACAACAACCTCTCCCTTCGCCGCTTTCGGCATAGGAATTTCCTCAATGCGAAGATCATTTTTTTGATAAAAAACAGCTGCTTTCATGTTCATTTCCTCTCTTACGAACGGTCGAGTCCGTATTTACAAATAATATTAAAGTATTTTTCAAACGAGAAAGGCGGAAAACCGCACAAATAATGATTGATGCCGCACTCGCCGTCCGCTTCCCATTCCATGATCAAAATCTTTTGTTTGAAATTAAAGACGGACAAATATCCGCCGCGCGAAAGATCAAGCGCAACACATCGGTACCTCAGCGGAAAGAACGGATACTTCTTTTGATGCATCCATCTCATTTCTTCCCCGAGCTTCCGTATACCGTTCAAAGAAACAGTTTGCCTTGCAATCTCTCCATTTGCCCAAAGGAGGATTTACTTCTTTCATTATAGTATCGCTTAAATAAAAAGTCAAGCCGTAAGATTTATTTTTCTCGGCGTTTTCGGTATTTCGTCGGTGTCATGCCAAAGGCTTTTTTAAAAGCGGCGTGAAAAATTGGCATAATCCGCAAAACCGGACAGCCGATGTACCTCTGCGATGGGCAATTCGGTGAAAGACAAAAGCGCTTTGGCATGGGAAAAGCGAAGGGTATCCGGATACTGTTTAAAGCTCATCCCCATCTCATGCGAAAAAAGCTCCGATAACACGGCAAAAACGGATTTCCTCGAAGGTTTACAATAATCATTTTTTTGAGCAAGAGCGCGGACTAAAGCCGAAATGGTTTTTAAAGGCACGGCTAAAGGCATAGACCGAGGAAAAGCCAAGGTGGTGTGAGACGGCGGTAACGCTTTCGGACGAGAGAAGCCGCTTTGCCTCTTGCATGCGCCGTGCGTTTTTATATGCAATGATACCGACGCCGTACCCGTCTCGAAAGAGCTTTTCAAGATAGGTGGGATGATAGGAAAAACGTGCCGCAATTTCGGAAAGAGAAAGAGAAAAGCCGCTTCCCCCATCGATGAGTGCCTTGATCTCTCGGCATAGAAGCTCCGTCTTATCAAGCGTTCTCTTTTCAAAGACATCTTTAAAATTATTTTCAAACAAAAGCGACAGAAGCAAGGTCATATACGCCTTTCCCTCAAGAAGCGCGTTCGCGCGGAAGGCGGCTATGACCTTTTTTAGCAACCAAACAGCTCTTTCGGGCTCTTTGAAGGTGACAAAGGGGATAAGAGGAGCATCGCAAAAAATATCCTCCGCCACACGCCCACGCTCCGCGACCGACATTTCGGGAAGATCTTTATAAGAAATGGGATTTTCTTCACTGTGCGAGGTATAAACCATATCAAAGTGCACATGCGGTTGCGAAACATCGCCCGAATAGCAATCAAAGCTATGCGCAACAGCAGGCCGTAAGAGCAAAAAATCGCCCGCCTTCGGTTCATATTCCTTTTCGGCATAGCTCAAGCGGAAGCTTCCTTTTTCGACATAGATCAGCTCATAGTCAAAAAGCGCACGGCGGGCAATATAGCACCCTTTCGTCAAAATGCTTTCCGTTGCCAAGCGGATATAAGGATTGAAAGAAAACGCATCCATATATATGACCATTCCTTTCTGTGCAAAGTTGCCTTTTGCGGCGGTTTGCCTGTGGCAAATCTGTGCCATACTCTACGGAACAGAATCCACAAAAGGCAGGTTTGAACATTCATTTTCAAACTTAACCTCACTAAAAAATGTTAAATCAATACAAAGAAATGCTATTTACAATATAGCATATTATCGATAGAATAGCAAGTAGAAAGTCAAAAAAGGCAGATCTGTAGACTTTTAAAAAAAAGGAGAGCCATAAAAAATGTTAAATTCATTAACGCAAAAGAAGAACATTCGCACCTTCTCGCTTTCCCCCGAAAATTTCAAGGGTGAGAAAGGAAAGGGCGGCATGGCAAGCGAAGGCACTGCTTCCTTTGCGGCACGCGAGCTTGGGCAGGGGTGGAAAGTCAACCCCTATATCCATGTAAGTGCAGGGGATGCGGCAACGCTCGCCGATATCAAGGGGCAAGGTGCCGTGAAACATATTTGGATCACCGACAACGCGCAACCGAGAACTTTGATTTTGCGCATTTGGTTTGACGGGCACAAGACGGTGGAAGCTCCGCTTTCGGATTTTTTCTGCACAGCGGACAACGGCGAATTTCGACAAATTTCAAGTCTGCTCGTATGCTTCAACCCCGGCAAAGCAATGAATTGCTATTTTGAAATGCCGTATCGCGAATCCCTCCGTATTGAGATCGAAAACAGAGGCGCCAAAGACTGCTTTATCTACTATCAGATTGACTGTGAAGAAAAGACGCTTCCGGCAGACACTCTCTATTTCCACGCGCAATTCCGCCATGTTGATCCCCTGCCCTACAAGGAGGTATTCACCATTCTTGACGGCGTAAAAGGTTGCGGTCACTACATCGGCACTTATATGCATTGGGGTGTGCATAACAACAGTTGGTGGGGAGAGGGCGAGATCAAGTTTTATATCGACGGCGACACCGACTTTCCTTCCATTTGCGGAACAGGCACCGAGGATTATTTTCTCGGCGCATACAACTTTGACGTGGGCGGAAAATACACCGAATTTACCACTCCCTATTCCGGGCTTTCGAAGGTAAGTTCTACCGATGACACCTATCGTTCCCAACGCTTTTTTGATATGTACCGCTGGCATGTGCAGGATCCTATTTATTTTGAAAAGGATCTGAAAGTGACCATCCAAGCACTCGGCTGGCGCAGCGAAGGCAGATACAGACCTTTGAAGGATACTATTTCCTCGGTGGCATACTATTACTCGGACAGCTTTGACGAGCTGCCACCCTTCCCCTCCATGAACGATATTGAACTTGCGTGACGCTATTGTTCCTTTGCGCCATGTAAAATTCACCAAAAAGAAAACCAAGCGGACTCCCGCACGAGAGGACGCTTGGTTTTTTATTCTTATCATTTTTTATTCTCATTAAAAGAAGAAGCTATCGGGTGTGATCGGAAAACCTTCACGGTAAAGGTGCCCGGTATCGGATAGGGTGCAAACGCGGGGGATAGCGTAACCGTTCTCCTCCTCAAAATCAATTTTTGTGACACCGGTATGGCACATATCGAATTGGGTACAGAAAACGGGATAGGGGATATCCAACACCGCAGAAAGGAACGCAAGCCCAAAACCTTGATGGGCAAAAAGGGCAACACGCTCATTGTTTTTCTTTATAACACAGTACCTGCCGGTGTAACGCTCGTGTTCATAACCAAGAGAAGCAAAAAAAGCATCGCTTTCTCGATAAACGCGTTCCATACCCGATGAAAAATCATATCGCGCGACGAGCGAGGGCGCTTTGTACCATTCAAAGCCCAGCGCACGAACCTCGGCGGAATGAAAAAGATCACGGTATTCCTTGTTTTGAAAAGCCCACATGCATCTGTTTTCCGCAATCGGCGGGGCAAAATCACGCCACGCAAGATTCTCTGTTGCAAAAGCAAGCTCTTCTATCGGCTTACCCAAAAGTTCGGAAAGCGGCTTTGCCGTTTGCTGCGCACGTATGGAAGAAGAGGCATAGATGCGATCCACGCGGGAAAGCGCAAGGCGTTTGCAGACAGCCTCAGCCTGACGCACACCGAGAGGCGTTAAAGAATCGGGATTATAAATCGGATTTCCGTGTCTGACATACAAAAAAACCATTGTTTTTCTCCTTTTCCAATCGGTACACCCCTATTATACTTCTTTTTCTTCCAAAGTCAAGTTCAAACGGTATTTTAATCCTTCGGGGGAATGATGGGATAGAGCTGTACCGTGTTTCCGCCATCCACAACGAGCTCGGCACCCGTGGTGTTACGCGCATGGGCGGCAAAATACCAAACAGCATCAGCAACGTCGGTTCCGTTGGCAACATCTCCAAGCGGCGTATAGCGCGAGGGTACATCGGCATAAAAATCAGGATTTTTCTCCCAGCGGTCGGTGCGGATCATGCCGGGAAGAACGGCATTAACACGAATATGATACTTGCCGAGATCCAAAGCCAAAGCACGCATCATACCAAGCTGACCGCCTTTGGATGCAGAATAAGCGATACGGTCGGGAATGGCGCGGTAGGCGGTGTTGGAATTGACGAAGATGATGTTGCCTCCGCCATTTTCTTTCATGCGCTTCGCGGCGTGCTCCGAAAGGCAGAAGTTCCATGTCATATTGGTATTAATCACGCGCATAAAGTCGGTGAGAGGATTTTCGAAGATCTTCATACCGAGTCCTTGATCGGCGGCGTTAAGCACGAGCGTTTCGATGAAGATTCCTTGCGCATCGAGAGAATCAAACAGATCTTCTACCGCTTTTTCGTTGACCGTTCTTTCATCAAGCAAAGAATCTATGGCAAAACCAAAGATACGCGCTTCGGGGAATTTGGCACGGTAGCGTGCTTCCGCCTCTTTAACCTTTTCAAAGCTTCTGCCGGTAAAGACAACGGTATAGCCCTCAGCGGCAAATTTTTCTACGATGGCGACGCCTGTATTGATACAAGCACCGGTGATAAGTGTTGCTTTCATATCAAACTCCTTGTTACTCTATTTTGCCGAAAACGAGGAAAAGAGGATAGTCTCTCACAGGAAGTGCTTTGAAACAAAATGCACCAAACTCATCTCGGCTGACTATACTTTCGGGGACTTCATAAACCGTGCCATCCATAGGATCCACAAGATGCACCTCTCCCATATCGGCGGCTGTGAGGGAGATGGCACCCTCAAACTCGGTCGTCATAAGATCGGCGGGATAATAATAGGCATAGGCGAACGAGCCGTTTGCCAAACGGAAGCCATAGCTCTTGATATCTTTAAAAGAAACAGTTTTCAGATTGCCGGTATGGGGAGCTACATCCTCTGTGACGAAAATGGGAAGAGAAACATTTTCGCTTTCACCCGCCAAAAGCGAAGCAAGATTCTGAAGGGCAAAATAAGACGGTTTGGGCGGATATTCGCCCGTGGCAACGCCCTCCCCGTCAAACTGCGCGCCAAGCACTCCAAAATAGCCGTAATCTTGATAAGAGGCTTTGTCGCCCACTTTACCGCGCAATGCTTCCATCATATCCATAGAGGAAAAATACGAGGTAAATTTCACGCCCAGAGCAAGATCGGTCACCAAGCGGCGGAGCAAATGCTTACACTGCTTGCGCGGTGTCCACGCACCGATACGAAGAGCACCTTTGCCATCGTGGCGGGATTGAGAACCGCTTTCGCCTTGAATGATCTCAAGGGAAGGCTTATAACGATATACCAAGCCTTTGATTGCCTCATAAGCTTGTATGGAATTAGATTCATCAAAGGCGTACATATGATATGAGATGGCATCAATATGCTCTGCCATCCCCGTCTTTAAGGCTTGATCTAAGAAAGAAACGACATTTTTACAGATGCTTCCGCCGATGATATAGGCATCGGGATTCCCTTCTTTGAGAGCTTTTGCGGTTGCGATATTAAAGTTACCAAGCTCCGTAGGATTCACGCCGTGTTTCCAACACCAAACGCCGTCCGGCTCATTCCAAATTTCAAAATGAGATACTCTGCCTTTGAAATGAGACGCAAGCGCGCGAGAATAATTTCGCCATGCTTCTCTTTGCTCTTCGGTGTGAATCGGAGGGCAACCGACCGCACCGAACACCTCGGCTGCAAGAGAATCGTAAAGGCGATTTCCGTAACAAACACAGATCCAAGGGTTGAGAGAACGAGCAAGCAGGTTATCGACAATGCTGTCGAGCCAAGCAAAATCATATGTGCCTTTTTCCTTTTCGGTCTTTTGCCAACCGGATTGAATACGCACCCATTTGACACCGAGTGCCGCAATCTTATCATACGCCTTTTCGGGATCAAAGGCATCACGGTCTAATTTTTCAAAACCGATACCGAGTCTCGAAGAAGGAATATCGGCGGCATGTTTGGGAAGTAGCTTCGCTTTGGGAATCAGTCTGTTCATAACTCGCTCCTTTAAAAGTAAAACTCTGTTTTAGCAGGACGTATATCGGTGAGCGCACCCGTATAATGACGAAGGGTGTGAGGCTTATAGGGATGCGTGAGGCACGCTTCCTCATTGATTTCAATGCCCAGCCCCGGTTTATCGGGAATGGTGATGTAGCCGTCTTTATATTCGAGAGCTTCATTCGTTACATCCTTGCGCCAATCAACATCGGAATACATGATTTCAAGAATTTCAAAATTAGGGCATGTGGCGGCAAGCTGGAGGGTTGCCGCATTGGCAACGGGACCTGAGGGGTTATGAGGCGCAAAGGGGATATAGCGGCACTCTGCCTCTGCAGCAATCTTTTTGAGTTCCATGATGCCTCCCGCGTGAGAAATATCGGGTTGAATATAGTCTGCCGCCATAAGATCAAACATACGCTTATAATCCCATCTCGAATAGAGGCGCTCACCCGCGGAAATGGCGACGGGGGATTTCTCTCTGATCTCGCGCAAAGCCTCCAGATTGTCGGGTGGGCAGGGTTCTTCAAAGAACATAGGTTTAAAGGCCTCCAATTCCTTGGCGATCTTAACGGAGGTAGGGATGTTGAATCTGCCGTGACCTTCAATTAAAAGATCCACCGCAGGACCTACCGCCTCACGAACCGCCGCGACACAGCGAAGTGCTTTATCAAGCTCGGCGTTCGAAATGTTCAGATAATTTTTACCGAAAGGATCCCATTTCATGGCGGTGACGCCGCGAGAGACGGCGATCTTTGCTTTTTCGCCGAATTCCTCAGGTTCCTTGGCACCTGCAAACCAACCGTTAACATAAATGCGCACTTTTTCATGCACCTTGCCGCCAAGCAAACGGTATACGGGCACGCCGAGCGACTTGCCGAGAATATCCCAAAGTGCCGTTTCCACAGCCGAAAGCGCAGACATTAAAACAGGGCCGCCGCGCCAATAGGCGTCACGGTAGATGGCGTGAAAATGCTTTTCAATATCACGGGGATCTTGTCCCACAAGATACTCTTTGATATGTTCCACCGCACCGAGAAGGGCTTTTTCCTTATATTCCAGGGTAGCTTCTCCCACACCTTCAATTCCCTCATCGGTATAAACCTTGACAAACACCCAGTTGGTTCGGAAGCAATCAACGACAAAAACTTTAATATCGGTAACTTTCACTTTAAAAACTCCTTTCGGATTGACTTTTTTCTGTTTTTATTGTATTATATTTTTTAGGGAAATAATAGCGGTATTTTACTGTTTTTATTTGAAATATTACTGTTTTGGAGGAGATATGTCAAAACTTATCCTACCGGATACCGTTGCCGTGGGCATCTTTAACACCGCACTCTCAGTGAAAGAGCGAGAGGAAACGAGAAACCGCGTGACCACCATGTTCGAACTTGAACTGCCAATGGAAAAGGGCGGCGTCTCTTTTATCGATCAAGAAAACGCACCCATAGAAAAAGATCTTTTGATCTGTGCGAAGCCGGGGCAAGTACGGCATACACGCCTGCCGTACAAATGCTACTATATTCACATCATCGTGCCAAACGGTACACTTTATAAAATGCTCTCTTCCCTCCCCCCGTTTTTGCTGACGGAACAAAGAAATCTTTACCAAGAATTGTTTAAAAAGATCATTCGTGCATACGAGACACACTTTGAGGCGGATGAGCTGATTATGCAAGCGGCTCTTTTGGAGCTGATCCATCTTTGGCATACCGAAGCACGCACACACGGAACAGCAGGCTCAGCAAAGAGCCGTGCGGTAGAAGAGGCGATTACATATATCAAAGATCATCTTGCCGAGGAGCTGACGTTGGAATCGGTGGCAAAGGCGGTTTCCCTCAGCCCCATTCACTTTCATAATACTTTCCGCACGGCAACCGGAAAGACTCTTCGAAGATACGTGGAAGAACAGCGGCTTCACCGTGCCATTGGACTTTTGACCGAAAGCGAAAAAACATTGACCGAAATCGCACTTGAATGCGGTTTTTCTTCCCAATCCTATTTCAGTTATGCCTTTAAGAGAAAAATGGGAGAAACCCCACGCGCCTATGCCAAAGCTCTTCTAAGGCGATATTATGCGTAAATTGAAATCAAAAACGGCACTTGAGGCAAAACGCAGATTTATACTTTAGGTTATACAATAACATTGAAAACTCCAATTTTCCTGAAGGCAATACTCACTTTTGTTTCCTTGTGAAGCAAATTTAAAGATACTTTTGCATACAAAAAGGGGCTAGCTCATTAAGAGCTAGCCCGCCTCATTTTACGCCTCGGGCGGCGTGAAATGAGGAAATTTTCTTTGAAAGATTTGCAGGGGGCAGAAAAACGAGCATTTTTGTTCGTTTTTCAGTAGCTCTAAAAGTTGCTTTGCAACTTTGCAAATGAGCTATCCCCTTTTTTAGGAATGTTATTTTTAGCGTTTACGACGCAAAAAGATAAAGATAAAGACTCCGCCTGCACCGACTGCCGCGACTCCGATTACCACTGCCAGTACAATCCAAGCCGAAACGCCGCCGTCCTTTTCGCCCTCTTGATCGTCAGAGGAAGAAGGTGCATCGGATGCGTCGGGCATTTCAGGATCAGGATCAGGATCAGGATCGGGATCAGGATCAGGATCGGGTTCGGGATCAGGATCGGGTTCGGGATCGGGATCAGGATCAGGATCAGGATCGGGTTCGGGATCGGGTTCGGGATCGGGAATATCAACTCCGTCAAACACCGTGCCGTCCAAACCGTTATCTGCGATTTCATAGACACGTTCAAGTGTTTCTTCGGGCTCCGCTTCTAGTCCGCCGTCTTCTTTTTCAATACCGTTCAAAGAAGCACCTGCACTTGCAAAAACAGCTGCCACATCATATTCGGCATAGCCGCTGTGGTATCCCGCCTCTGCGCTGCCGAACACCTCATCAAGCAGAAAATCGTCTTCGTGCAAGGCGTTCATATCCGCGAAGATATAATCGTAGGCGAATATATACCGTGCGGCATCCATCCGTTCTTCCAAACCGTAAACGGCTGCCATCGTGCATTCGCCGTTTTGATCTTTAAAGCCGATGGCATAGTTTTCATAAAGCGTTATGTTATACGCGCGTTGGTCACCGTTCGGGCGGTTGATCTGCTGAATGTAATACGGAACAATATGTCCAATCTCGCCCGTTCCCACATACATCACCACATTGCCGGTGTCATACCAGTTGGAAGAGGAACCGTCATGATAGATACCCATCATCAAACGCGTTTCTTCTCCGTCGTTCAAATGCTTGCCCGTTTCTTCGGTGATTACAATGTAATTATGGTGCACGTAGTTAAAATGAGAATGCTCACTCGTTACAGCATTACCGCCGGTTGTGTAAATGGCACCGCCATCGCGCATACAGGTCATAAAATCGCTGATATGGTTATAGGCAATTTCCACTTGATAGAGTCGGAATACATTTCTTTCCGTGATCTCGTCCAACGAATAGGTGGAAGCCGACCAGTGGCGTCCGACCGCAATCGCACTGTAGGACATATGGCGCAAGGTATTGCCGATGATCTGCACGTTGGCAGCAACAGGAATATAAATTCCGTTACATGACTTGATGTATTCGGCTATATGAGACATCTCATTGTTGTGAATCAAAATATTCTTGGCATATTGCGTTGCGCTGTGGAATGCGGCATTGCCCACATGAATGGCGGTCATACCGATATGCGTAAAGCGGCTGTTTTCTACGGTAAAGCCATCCGTCACGCCCTCGAACATCATGCCGTTGCCGCCGATATTTTCAAGTGCAACACTGCGGAAGGTAAAATCTTTCGTGTTTTTTCCGTAAACCGCGCCAATCGTCAAATACTCGCGATAAACGCGCTCGCCGCTTTCTCTGTCGGTGATGTAAATACTGCCCGATTGCGCTGCGCCAAGAGCAATTTGGGTATTGACAGCACGGTTATCGGCGCATGTCAGCGTAAGTTTTTCCAGTGTCACGTTTTTGACATCACGGAACGAAAGAAGATTCTCCAGGCAAGGATATTCAAGAGAGGCACCGGCGATCAAGGTTGTGCCTTCGTTGATATGAAGCATGCCCGTGCTCTCATCATAATAGTAGGTATCAAGATTAAGATCCAAAAGGTCATAGCAGTTTTCAAGCCAAAAAGCTCTGCCTACAACCGTATGAGAGGCATTGATAAGTTTGTTTTTGTACTCATTGTAGTTGATGTAAACGGGAACGATCTCATTGCCGTCCGCATCTTCGTAAAGCGCATCCCAATCCACATACTCAACATGCAATATGTCAAACATCCACTCCAAAGTCATATGGATCTCAGCATTGCGGCATTCATATCCGTAAGGAAGATCGGAAGCATTGACATAAAGGATCGCGGTCTTTGCCGTATCGTCCACGGCTTCACCGAGAATCGTAAAGCATTCCTCAGCCGAACCGTGATGGGCAAGTTCCATGCGCTTGCCGTTGATATACAACTGACGGAAGGAAGGATATTTCCCGTTTGTGCCTTTGGGAAGTTGTATCTTTTTAAGTCCCGTTCTATCATCGGTGCTCAAATTTGAAAGATCAATCGGCACACCCGACGTGATGACCGTTTCGTCTCCCTCACCGACCAGGTTGAAGTAATAGTCTTTCGCACGAATGTCCTTGCCGTCGAGCGAAAGCGTCTCGTCCAAACGGTATACCCCTTTCGCCAAGCGAACCGTAACACCCTTGGCGTTTTCATTCGTCAAGTGGGCACGTGCGGCGGCATACGCCGCCGAAAGCGTTTTCAAGGGTGCCGATGCGTCAAGTCCGCTGTTAGTATCGCTTCCCGTTTCGGCATTCACATAAAGTGTAAGCTCATCGGGGAGCGCGGTTCTTGCCGTTTTTCCGGCTACCGCAAGCACACGGCGCAATGTGGGAGCCTTCATATAGCGATACATTTCTCCCACAGGGCCTGTGTAGGAATTTACAAAATAATCTGCCGCATCCGTCATGGAAAGGGTTTGCATGGTATCGGCAAAGTAAACGGAGCTGTTTCCTTGCGCGTCACTCAGCACGAGGAATCCGCGCACCAACATTTTGACATCGTAATATTGCTCTTTTCCAAAGTCTAATGCCACGGAATAGAGCAACTCATCTCCCACCGCATCATAATATTTGCCGCTTGCATTCTCGCCTTTGACAAGAATGATTTGAGCACCGGCGGCATCGGTAACGATTCTGCCGTTTTCCACTCTGACGGTAAGAGAATCAAGGGTATTAAGCGTGATGCCGCCATAAGAACCTGCTGCGGTAACGGCACCGTAGCTGACGGTGTATCCCATCGCCTCTAAAATGCGAATTTTGGCATCATCAACCTTGAAAAGAACACGGTAACCTGTTTTTCCGTTCAAAAGCGGACGGTATTCTTTGAAAGAAACCGTTTCTTCCGTCAGTTCCTCCGAGGCACCGTTGCTTGCCAAGAGTGCTTGCAACGTTGTTTTATCCTGCCCCTCCAACTCAATGGAAGCAAATATGTTGTGCTTCAAAACCTTTTCTTCGGCGGAAAGCTTATAATATTCCGTTAAATCAAGCTGATAATATGCGGCAATATCCGCGAAATGATTTTGATTTTTCTCGGTTGCCGTCAAAGCGCGATCATATACACGAATGGCGTACACATGGGAGGGCAACGCATTAAACATAGAAAATGCGGATGCCGACTCATTGGTTTTGCTTCCCGCGGACATAGCATCATATTCGGTGGAAGTCAATGTTGCGCTTACGGCGGTTTTATCGTTATATGCAATCGTATAAAGATAGCTTTGAGCTGTTCCTGCCGCGTCCTTTTCCACAGACTTTGCAACGGTGATTACATCCAAGGTAGGAAGATACATGGATTTTTCGCGAAGTGCCCAATCTTCCCCCGCATTCATGAAAATACCGGTCAGATTAGCGGGGCGATACTCATAGTCGCTGTTCCAGTTGTGGGATGCATAGCCCGTTTGACCAAACAGCCAGCGCGCGGAAAAGGACATGTTATTCGTCAAATTCTGTGTATCGCCGTTTTGATGTAAAGAAACGAAATACATGCTGTAAAGAGATCCGAAACGGAAGCTGGAATAGTTGTTGCAGTAATAGCCGTATCTGCCGCCGGAGGCGGGAGTATCGCCCGAAGCGGGAATATACGTATTGACATAACGTGTTCCGTCCGCGTTGGTGATACCTTTGATAGAAGCCACACTCTCTACCGTAAAATTCTCAAGAGAAGCATAAGACGAAGGCAAAGAAATACCCACTTTGCGGCAGTTTGCCTGCCACTGACTTAAATCCATGGTGTAACCGAAGCCACCTTTGGCATCTTTTGACCAATAGGTGTTACCGCCGTTCAAAACCGCGCTTTCACGGTTATCCATTTTATTGTACCACTTACCGATTGTGGCAGAAGTAAGATCTACGGAGCTATCGTTTCCGAACGCGGAATAAAGTCCGACAAGACCGCTTTGCACATACAAAAGGTCATATTCGGTTTTAGGAACATCCTTGGGTTTACACTCGGCAATGATACGTTCGACCTCATCCACAGTCGCGTTCTCCATATCAAGCGCGCCGATCAGTTGGAGAGCAAGATCTTGGTCGTCTTTGCCCAATTTTTTCAGATTGGAAAGATCAAATTGATGCAACGCCATGATGTCCGCACCGCGGTTTTGCGCCATTTCGGCTTGGGTAAGAACTACGCTGTAAATACGGATCGCATATACCTCTACGGGCGTACCTTTGAAGAGAATAAACTTGTCATCTCCGTCTTCTTTGAAATACTTTTTTTGCGAACCGGTCGGTTCCTCGTAAAAGATAACCGAGCTTCGCCACGCCTCACCGCCCATGGCGGAAGAGGTATCCAATCCGTTATAATGCAAAGAATAGGTAGCATAAAGCGAAGTTCCGCTTCCGTTCGCCGAAACCTTTGATTTTTCAGCTCTGGTAACGGTGAATACAGAAAGCTTTCTGTCGGCACGCGTTAGATCATTCAGCCCAAAACGGTTATGCGAACCCGGTGCTGTGCCGCTTAGCCATTCGCCGTCGCTCATGTACCAACGCACCATGGGTGCGTTTATGCCCTCCAGGGTACCTGCAAGCAACAAAAATTGCTTTAAGTTTCCGATCTCATCCCCCAGTTGATTGGCAACATAAGCATTGCTATATACGGGTGCTGTCGTATAATCCTTATATTTTGCGGTATATTCTACCGTAAAATCTGCGGACGGGAGCATCTCAATACCGAGATCGATCGCATGGGAAACATCCGCAATTTGATTGCCTGCCAAATCGAAACCGACGCCTCCGTTTACGCCTAGTGTCCATGCACCGTTCAAAGAGATGTTATGGGCTTTGACGCGATCCTTCCATGTGCCGCCTACCGTTTTTACCGAGCTGTCTCCCTTGTAAGCCGTAAAAAGAGCTTCCAAACCGCGCTCCACATAAAGATTCGCATATTCATTCTCGGGCACGGGAGTATCGTCGGGTAAATACGAAGCGATGATCGCTTCCACGGAAGTTTCTGTAGCACTCTCCATATCAAGTGCTCCGATCTTTTGCAAAGCAAGAATCTTTTTATCCTCGGCAAGCTTTTGAAGATTGGTTAAAGAAAATCCGTGCACGGCAAGAATATCCACACCGCGGTTTTGCGCCATTTCTTCCGAAGAGAGCACCGTATTATAAATACGAACGGCGTATACATCTACGGGCGTACCTTTGAAAAGGATAAATTTGTCTCCGCTGTCTTCTTTGAAATACTTTTTTTGCGAACCGGTCGGTTCCTCGTAAAAGATAACCGAGCTTCGCCACGCCTCACCGCCCATGGCGGAAGAGGTATCCAATCCGTTATAATGCAAAGAATAGGTAGCATAAA
>JAZNND010000015.1:0-19265 GCA_045580085.1 Eubacteriales bacterium | reverse complement strand
TCAAACTTATCTTCGCCGAGAATTTCGAGTACCACAGAGGAAAGAATGACATTGATATTAGCTGTCTTTTCGATTTCTTCTCTGAGCTTTATTTCGCCGGTGAGGAAGGGGAGATTCTGAACAACGGTAACGGTTTTGCTTGTCTTTGACAGAAGAATAGCTTCCTGAAGTGCTGAATTTCCGCCGCCGATAACTGCAACGTCTTTATCCTTGTAGAAGGCTCCGTCGCATACGGCACAGTAGGAAACGCCTTCACCTGTAAACTTGTTTTCTTTTTCAAGACCAAGCTGTCTGTGATGTGAGCCTGTTGCAATGATTACGCTTTTTGATTCAAATGAGCTCCTTTCACATTCAACAGTGAAATTGCCTGCTTCGCCCTTTACTGATGTAACGGTGTCGAGTTCAATTTCAGCACCCTGAAACATTACCTGCTCAATGAGCTTGTCAGCAAATTCGTTGCCACTCATGACAGTAAAACCGGGATAGTTTTCAACCTTTGGTGAATGGGTGATCTGACCGCCGAAGGTTTCTTTTTCAATAACGAGAACGGTTTTGTTGGCACGGCGGGCATACACTGCCGCAGTAAGACCTGCGGGACCGCCGCCAATCACGATGATATCATACATGTCTTTTTCCTCTTTTGGGAACAGGCTGAGCCAAAAGACTCAGCCTGTTATTTTAGATTGAATTTACTCAGTTTGCGGCAATCATCTTCTTGATGTCGGAAACGCCTGCGTACTTGGTAACGTTGCCGTCCTTGGCAACGACCAGGGTGGGGGCTTGCTTAATGCCGAGAGAAGCGGTCAATTCCGCATTCTCATTGGCAAGAAGTGCCGTATACGCAATGCCTGCTTTGTCAAGCAAGGAAGCGGCAATCTTACAGTTGGGGCAGGTTGCACTCTTGAAAAGATAAATACCGTCAGCCAAAGCAGTCTCGCTCTTGGGAGCAGAAACCGTTACAGTAGCACCGGGCTTGCCATGTCTCAAGCAAGTGGAGTTGGCAATATCGTATACAAGACGGTCCTTATACTCTTGGCTCTTACCGTCGTTCCAGTTCTGCACAGGGCGGTAGTAACCGGTGATACGGCTGTAAACCTCGGTCTTTTCACCGCAATCGGGGCAGGTAAAGACTTCGCCTTGAATATAACCGTGGTTACGGCATACGGAATAGGTGGGAGAAAGGGTGTAATAGGGCAACTTGTAATTTTCCGCGATCTTGCGAACAAGGTTTGCCGCCGCCTTCCAATCGGGCAGTTTTTCGCCGAGGAACGCGTGGAATACCGTACCGGAGGTGTAGAGGGTTTGCAAATCATCCTGCACATCGAGCGCGGTGAAGATATCGGCGGTGTAGCCAACGGGAAGGTGGGAAGAGTTGGTGTAATAGGGGGTATCGTCTTCGCTTCTTGCGGCGGTGATGATGGAGGGATAGTGCTTCTTATCATGCTTGGCAAGACGGAATGCGGTACTCTCTGCAGGGGTAGCCTCAAGGTTATAAAGATCCCCGTACTTCTCTTGGTAATCGGAGAGACGCTCACGCATATGATTCAGCACATTCTTGGTAAATTCCTGTGCTTTCGCATCAGTCAGATCCTCGCGGATCCACTTAGCATTAAGGCAAGCCTCATTCATACCGACAAGACCGATGGTCGAGAAGTGATTGTTGAAGGTGCCAAGATATCTCTTGGTGTAAGGATAGAGACCTGCTTCAAGAAGCTTGGTGATAACGGTACGTTTTACCTTAAGAGAACGTGCCGAAACGTCCATCATATGATCAAGACGCTCATAGAACTCTGCCTCATCCTTAGCGAGGAAAGCAATGCGAGGCATGTTGATGGTAACAACGCCGACAGAACCGGTGGATTCACCGCTTCCGAAATAACCGCCGGACTTCTTACGAAGTTCACGAAGGTCAAGGCGCAGACGGCAACACATACTGCGAACGTCGCTGGGCTCCATGTCGGAATTGATATAGTTAGAGAAATAAGGCGTACCGTATTTAGAAGTCATCTCAAAGAGAAGACGGTTGTTTTCGGTATCCGACCAGTCAAAGCTGTTCGTGATGGAATAGGTAGGAATGGGGTATTGGAAGCCTCTACCGTTGGCATCACCCTCAATCATGATGAGGATAAATGCCTTATTGAGCATATCCATTTCTTTTTGGCAGTCTTTATACTTAAAGTCTACCTCTTTTCCGCCAATGATACAGTTCAGTTCAGCAAGGTCAGAGGGAACAACCCAGTCAAGCGTGATGTTGGAGAAGGGTGCCTGCGTACCCCAACGGCTGGGGGTATTTACGCCGTAAATAAAGGACTCAATGCTCTTTTTAACGTGATCGTAGGTGAGGTTGTCCACCTTAACGAAGGGGGCAAGATAGGTATCAAAGGAGGAGAATGCCTGTGCGCCTGCCCATTCATTCTGCATGATGCCGAGGAAGTTAACCATTTGGTTGCAAAGCGTGGCAAGGTGGCTGGCAGGAGCAGAGGTGATCTTACCGGGAACACCGCCAAGACCTTCTTGAATGAGTTGCTTAAGAGACCAACCGGCACAATAGCCCGTCAGCATGGAAAGGTCATGGATATGAATATCGGCATTGCGGTGCGCGTTTCCGATCTCATCATCGTAGATCTCGGAAAGCCAATAGTTAGCGGTAACGGCACCGGAGTTGGAAAGGATCAAACCGCCGACCGAATAGGTTACGGTGGAGTTCTCCTTAACGCGCCAGTCGTTGATATTCAAATAGTTATCAACGATTGCCTTGTAGTCCACCATGGTGGCATTTAAGTTACGGATTTTCTCTCTTTGACGGCGGTAGATGATGTATGCCTTTGCAACATCGTCATATCCTGCTTTGATCAGCACAGACTCAACCGAGTCCTGAATGTGCTCTACGGAGATGGTTCCGTTTTCGATCTTGGGCTCGAATGCCGCCGTAACCTTGAGGGCGAGGAAGTCAATGATATCGGGATTAAACTGCTTTTGGCAAGCTTCAAACGCTTGGGTGATTGCGTCGCTGATCTTACTCAGATCAAAATTGACAAGCTTACCGTCTCTTTTGACTACGTTATACATAGCACTCTCCTTTTTATTTTGCGCGCAAAAAGAGGATGCATGAGTTTCCCTCACACATCCCCGCATCGTGTGCGGTGCGCGTTGTGTCGTCGAGACACATTATACACCATATTTAGTACGTTGTCAAGAGCTAAATCACAATATATTGTGGTTTTCACAAAAAATTCAAATACCGCGAATGTCCGTTTTTTTGACAAATTTCGAGGCGATTTCTTTCATTTTTCGCATAGTATCAACGCTTTCGGGCGAAAGTCCGCTTGCGATCAAGTCCCCCGAATCCACAAAATTCTGCAAAAAATATTTTTCAGCCCCCGCGATCCAACGGGCAATGGATTCTATATCGCTTAAAGTATGAAATTCTTTTACCACGGTGGTACGGAACTCGTACTCTACTTTTCCCGAAAGAAGAAACGCTACGCTCTTTTCCACAGCATCAAGCGAAAAGGAATCGATGCCCACGGTGAGAGGATATTTCTCTTTGGCGTTTTTAATATCCATAGCGACATAATCGACAAAGCCCTCACTCACCAAAGCCTTCAAACGCTCGGGAAAAGAACCGTTGGTATCGAGTTTGACAGCATAACCAAGTTCTTTAACCCGTCGCAAGAACGGTTGAATACCTTCATGCAAAAGCGGTTCTCCGCCCGTGATGCAAACGCCGTCCAAAATACCGCTTCTCTTTTTTAAATAGGAAAGCAATTCTTCCTCATCATACACTTCCCCATTTTGGATATGCGTCACAAGCGAGGCGTTATGACAGAAAGGACATTTGAAATTACAGCCTGCCGTAAAGAGAGTTGCCGCCACCTTACCCGGATAATCTAAAAGGGTAAGTTTTTGAAAACCGTGAAAAACCATGCTATACTCCTTCAAAAACCGGGCTAGCTCATCAAGAGCTAGCCCACGCATTCATCAAAATCTGTCTACAGGGAAAAGAATACCGAGCTGGTTGACCTTACTGCGGTATGCCGCCTGCTGTTTCTCACCGACCAATTGAGAGCGAAGCTGCTCCTTGATTTCCTCGTAAGGAATGGGGGCAGCGGCATTCTTCGCGTTCAAACGAATGAGGTGATAACCGAACTGGGTTTTGACAGGGCCCACTACCGTTCCAACTTCCATGGTAAAGCATGCCTCATCAAACTCGGGAACCATTTGACCTCTGCCGAAGTCGCCGAGATTTCCGCCTTCCTTACCAGAGGGGCAGGTGCTGAAATTCTTAGCTGCATCCTCAAAGGTGATTTCACCTGCTTGAATCTTTGCAAGCAAATCCTTTGCCATTTCCTCTTCGGCAACGAGAATATGGCTGGCGTTTACCGTTTCGCCGCTGTTGAACTTATCGGCGTTTTCATCGTAATACTTTTTCATTTCGTCATCGCTGACGGTAATCTTATTTAGTGCCTTATCCATTGCGTAATTGATCAGCATACGCTCCTTGATGCGGGCAAGTTCGGTTTTAAAACCTTCTTCATACTCAAAAAGATTCTTTTTGGCTTCTGCCAAAAAGAGCTTTTGTGCGATCAATTCCTCCAAAATGACAGCTTTGCCTTGGGGATTGTCATATGCCTGACCTCTTTGACCGAGGCCTTGGATAAAGAGATCAACCTCTTCCTCTGTGATGGGTGCTCCGTTGACGGTAGCAAGTACTTTTCCGTTTGCCATTTTATTGTTCCTTTCTTTCGGCACGTATTGATAACGTGACTATTGTACCATACTCTCCCTCTTTTTGCAAGTGGGTTTTGCTTTTTTTCATTTTTTACTTTGTACTTTTCAAAAAAAGAGACAGAGAACGCAAATTCTCTGCCCCTTTTGAAGGATTTATTTCAAAAACAGAATAACGGGATTCATCGTGAACAACGGAGTTTCAAAAACAGTGTGTTTTTCTTCCTTTCGCATAGCGACGGGAGTTCGTATAAAACAATGCGCAGGCGGCAATGCCGTGTACGGAGCAGTTTCTCACTGCAAGGGTGCCCTCGTAGAGGTCTGATAGCAATTAAAGAGGAAGGACGTCCTTCTTCTCGCGGTAAAGCCATGCGCCGTGGGTAAAATCGGGAATAGCAACAGGCGCACCGCCCATGGCGATAGACTGCTCGGTGAGTGCCGAGATAACCATCACGGATGCGGCATCGTAAACATCAAGTGGCATTTCTTTGCCCTCTCGGATTGCATCGAAGAACACCGAAAACTCAATGGCATCCATGCCGCCGTGCCCTGCGGCGAGCATCTCGGGAGTAATTGCCTTCCAAGCGTCGGGAAGATATTCCTCCTCATATTTCTTGGCACTATCCAAATATTCGCGTACCGAATCGGTGGGTTCAAAGTATTCTTTCATATCAGGACCGTCAAGGATGACGGCGTTAAAGGTCTGGGTATACATCCCCTTCGTACCGCGGAGCGTGAATTTTCTATCGTAATAACGAGGCAAGGTGGTGTCGAGGGTGAGGTGGATGGTTTCGCCGCCCGCGCACTTGATAATGGTATCGACCACATCGCCTTGCGCGAAAGTCGCATCATGGAGAGAAGGATCGGTGGTATCCTTATGGTCGGCGATATACTGCTTGAGTCCTGCGGCTTTGGACGCCATCGAAACGAGAGAAACCATACGGTTGCCGCGGTTGATATTCATTGCCTTGGCAATTGGCAAAAGCTCGTGAGTAGGATAATTCTCGCAGTTGCGGGCAAGATAATTGCGCAAACGGTAGTGGTGCAACTCCTTACCGTGGCTGACCTCATAACGCAAGTCGTGCGCATAGGCACCCTCGGCATAAACGAGCTCGCCAAAGAGCCCTTTTCTGAGAAGTGACGTGGCAAGAAGCTCGTCCTTTGAGAAACAGCAATTTTCAAGAAACATAAACGGAGTCTTTGTTCTTTCATATGCTGCGACAAGAGCATAGCAGTCCTCTACGGAGTATGCGCCGCCAACCTCCATTGCAGTGGGGATGCCCGCCTCCATGGAAGCAATAGCGAGAGGCACATGGCTCTCCCATGCGGTCATAATGATAAAAGCATCGATATCGAGTTTTAAGACCTCGCGATAATCGGTAAAGCCAAGGGCTTCGTTGCCGTGTTTTTCTTTGATTGCGGCTTTCGCCTCTTCAATACGAAAATCGAGTTCATCACAAACAGCAATCACCTCGACATCATCAAAGGAGAGGATCACGTTTTTGAGCAAAGAGGAACCGCGTGCGCCAAGGCCTGCAATGCCAAGTTTCAGTTTTTTCATAGTTTTATTCCTTTCGTCCCACAGGATTTTGCATTCTGTCTCTATAGTAGCACACTTTAAGCCGTTTGCCAAGTGTTTTTTTGGGGTTTTATTGTGTTTTTTTATCCCCTATATTGACTTGTAGAGCCTTTTTTGCTATAATGTAGGCACAAACGACTGCTTTTCAAGAAGGGATTGATTGTTATTTCTTATTCGGAACTGTTTGGAAAAAACTCCTACAACCTCTTTTTCGACCGCCCGGGACGAGAAATTACAGATATCGGTTACGATGATTTTTCATTCGTCGCACCGCAAAAAACACCTCGCGTGCAAGGGCACAGCACTCTGCACTATATTTTAGAAGGAGAAGGTGAGGTGTTCCTCGGCGAGAGGCATTTTTCGCTTATGGCGGGAGAGGGCTTTGTGCTTCCCTCGGGGGTGCAGATCAACTATTATCCCAATTCGAAAAACCCCTGGCGTTATATCTGGTTTGGCGTGGACGGTGACTTTACAAGGCTTTTAAACGAGGTAGGCTTTACCGACAAAGAGGCAATTTTCCATCCGAGCGATACGGAAGGAACGGCGAAGCTCCTTTCAGACATGATTTTGCGCGTAAAGGGGGATTCTCTCTCGGATTATCTATACACAAAATCGGTCTTCTTGCGGTTGCTTTCCGATCTGACGGAAAGAAACGAATCTTGCGAACGCGTGCTTCCGCCGCCGCACCGTGCGGTGATTGGAGAAGTGATGTCGCTTATCGAGCAAAACTATTCCAACTCTTCCCTATCGGTAGACATGCTTTGCCGTATCGTGCACATCAGCCATTCATATTTATGCAAGATTTTTTTGCGTGAGACAGGATTTACCATGCGGCAGATCATTACCAACAAACGTTTAGCCGAAGCAAAAAAGCGGCTCTCCGACGGCATGGGAATCCGTGAGACGGCAGAGGCTGTGGGATATCGGGATATTATTCATTTTTCAAAAGAATTTCGCAAATACACAGGTGTTCCGCCGGGCACGTTTCGCCATCAAAAATGAACGAATGCGATGATCGTTGATCAATTATTGCGCCATACATTGACAAATGCCAAGAATCGTTTTATACTATTGTTGACGAAAATCAATTACGATTTCTAAATAACCCTTAATAGCATAAAGGAGAAAACGAAAATGATTCTTTTTATTGATACCGCAAATGTAGATGAAATCCGCGAAATCAACGATTGGGGCGTTGTGGGCGGCGTTACCACAAACCCTTCCCTCATTGCAAAGGAAGGCCGTGACTACGCAGAAGCCATTGCGGAGATCGCCTCGATCAACGACGGTCCGATCAGTGCGGAAGTCATTGCGAAAGATACCGAAGGCATGCTCCGCGAAGCAAGAGCGCATGCCAAGATCGCTCCCAATGTCGTAATCAAGATTCCCATGACCGCCGAAGGTCTCAAAGCGGTGAACATTCTTGCGAAAGAAGGCATCAAAACCAATGTCACATTGATTTTCTCAGCAACGCAAGCTCTTCTTGCCGCCAGAGCAGGCGCATCCTTTGTCAGCCCTTTTATCGGCCGTCTTGACGACATCGGTATCGACGGCAGTGCACTTGTGGAAGATATTGCAGATATCTTTTTGCGTCATGATATCAAAACGCAAATCATTGCCGCCAGCATCCGCGGCACCGAAGACGTTGTAGATGCCGCCAAGAGTGGCGCACACATCGCAACGATCCCTTATAAGGTATTTAAGCAAATGCTCTCTCACCCCTTGACCGATGCCGGCATTGCAAAATTCGACAAAGACTGGGCTGACGCATTTGATAAGAAATAAACCGCAAAAAAGAGAAATTCATGAAAAACCGTGAATTTCTCTTTTTATTTATTACTCTTCCAAGGCACCGATATTGCGCAATACGTCTAAAATCTTTTTTACATCCCCTGTGATAAGTTCCGCAGGAGCTTCATATTCACAACCATTCCTTTCTGCGCAAGATTGCCTTTCAAAATCAGCTTTAAAGCAAATCTGCGCGTGACAAAAATTCACCACGCGCAGATATATCAAGTTAAAAGCTCGGTATTATCCAAATTCGCTATCATCCGAATCGGGAGCACAACCGACGAATGGCGTTATACTGCTTTTTGCTTGATTTATCAATGCTTTTTCGACATTTTTCGAAAAAAACAAATAGGGTACCGCGCTGCGGTACCCCGTTTAACTTTGATAACGTTTTTAAGCATTTGCGGCATTTACAATAGCAGTAAATGCGTCAACCTTCAGCGAAGCTCCGCCGATCAGACCGCCGTCAACGTTCGCCTTAGAAAGAAGTTCTGCGGCATTCTTATCGTTCATGGAACCGCCGTATTGAATGGTGATCTTCTCTGCTGCTGCATCGCCGTAAAGCTTTGCAACGGTAGCACGGATTACACCGCAAGTCTCATCTGCCTGCTCGGGGGTAGCGGTAAGACCGGTACCGATCGCCCAAACGGGCTCGTATGCGATAATGACATTTTCAAGCTCTTCCGCGGTAATACCGGCAAGATCAAGCTTTGTCTGCATAGCAACAACCTCATCGGTGATACCTGCAAGACGCTCTTCTTTTACCTCGCCCAGACAAACGATCGCCTTGAAGCCTGCCTTGAGGGCCGCTTTGGTGCGAAGGTTTACCGTCTGATCGGTTTCGCCAAAATACTGACGACGCTCAGAGTGACCGATGATCACATACTCAGTGCCGATCTCTTTCAGCATTGCCGCAGAAACCTCGCCTGTGTACGCACCCTTTTCTTCAAAGTGGATGTTCTCGGCACCGATGTGAATATTCGTGCCTTTAGCTGCCTCTACAGCGGTAGCGATATCAACATAAGGAACGCAGAGAACGATGTCACATGCGTCCTTGCCTGCTACGTTGGGAGCAAGATTTTTGATGAACTCACGAGCCTCAGAGGGCGTCATGTTCATCTTCCAGTTACCTGCGATTACATATCTTCTCATGGTAAGTATCCTCTTTTTTTCTTTACTTTTTATGCTTTTCTCCTCGGCATTTGCCGAGGAGAAACAGGGGGATGATTATTTATCTTCGAGAGCAGCGATGCCGGGAAGAACGAGCCCCTCAAGGAATCCAAGGGATGCGCCGCCGCCGGTGGAGATATGAGTCATCTTATCGGCAAAGCCGAGCTTCTCAACAGCAGCCGCGGAGTCGCCGCCACCGATGATAGAGATCGCACCGGAATCAGCTACTGCTGCAGCAACAGCCTCGGTACCCGCTGCGAAATTCTTCCACTCGGAAACGCCCATAGGACCGTTCCAAACAACGGTACCTGCGCCCTTGATGGCGGAGGTAAAGAGCTCACGGCTCTTAGGACCGATATCAAGGCCCATCCAACCGTCGGGAATGTTATCGGAATCGGTGAGAGCATGCTCGGTATTTTCATCATATGCCTTACCGATCACATTATCTACGGGAATCAAAAACTTCACACCCTTAGCCTCTGCCTTAGCCATCATTTCCTTAGCAAGATCGATCTTGTCGTCCTCGCAAAGAGATGTGCCGACGGTGTAACCGAGAGCACGGAAGAAGGTGTAAGCCATACCGCCGCCAACGATAAGAGTGTCTACCTTTTCAAGGAGGTTGTTGATAACACCGATCTTGTCGGAAACCTTAGCACCGCCAAGGATGGCAACGAAGGGACGCGCGGGATCCTCAAGAGCCTTACCCATAACGGTGATCTCTTTCTGAATGAGGTAACCGCAAGCAGCGGGAAGATAATCGGCAACGCCTGCTGTGGTAGCATGTGCGCGGTGAGCCGTACCGAATGCATCGTTTACATAAACATCGGCATAAGCGGCAAGCTCCTTTGCAAACTCAGCGTCATTCTTCGTCTCACGGGCGTCAAAACGAACGTTCTCAAGAAGAACTGCCTTGCCGCCTTCGAGTGCGGCAACCTTTGCCTTTGCGTCTGCGCCGACGATATCCTCGGCGAAGGTAACGGTGCCTGCACCGAGAAGCTCATTAAGACGAGCCGCAACGGGTGCGAGGGTAAACTTTTTCTTATCACCCTTTGCTTTTTCAAGAAGCTCCGCGGTAGCGGCAGCTTGCTCTGCTTCGGGAAGGGCGGCAACCTTTTTCTTTTCTTTCTTATCGAGACCGTAGCCTTCGGTCAAGATATTGTGGGGCTTGCCCATGTGAGAGCAAAGTACAACCTTTGCGCCCTGTTTCAAGAGATACTGAATGGTGGGGAGTGCGCCAACGATACGCTTATCACTGGTGATAACGCCGTCTTTCATCGGTACATTGAAGTCGCAACGAACAAGGACTCTTTTGCCGGCAACGTCAATATCTTCGACACTTTTTTTGTTGTAAGTAGCCATTTGAATATACTCCTTCATTTATTTTTCTATCCGAATTATTTTACCACATTCTTTGCCGTTAGTCAAGAAAAAAATGTTAAAAAATCCACAATTCAAGAAAAAAGTTTGTTTTTTTATCAATATAAAATCACAAGAGTCGCATTTTAACATTTAGTTCACACATGTAAAGCGAAAATCTATTATAATGAAAGAAAAAAAGCGAGGTCCATCCGTGTTCGACATCAGCGAAAATGAATTTATAAATTTGCTCAACGACACCTTTGAACGCAACGGTTTGAAAGCCCTGCTCTCAAACGAGCGCGCCGCCAAGCTCTATACGCTGACAGCGCATATGTTAGAAGTAAACGAAAAATTCAATTTAACAGCCATCAAAGAACCCGAGCGCATTATTCTCTTGCACTATGCCGATTCTCTCAAGGGCGCGGAGGTCTTTCCGGAAGGCTCAAAAGTGATTGACGTCGGGTGCGGCGCAGGCTTTCCTTCTCTGCCGCTTGCTGTTTTTCGCCCCGATCTTACCATCTTGGCTATGGACTCCACGGCAAAGCGTGTGAACTATGTGAAAGAAACGGCTCAGCTCTTGGGGCTTTCTAATTTATCGGTCCGCACGGCGCGTGCGGAAGAACTCAGCCGCGAGAAAGCATTCCGTGAAGCTTTCGATTGTGCCACTGCGCGTGCGGTAGCTCCTCTCCCCGTTCTGTGCGAATTGTGCCTGCCGTTTGTAAAAGTGGGGGGCATCTTTGCCGCTATGAAAGGCAAGAGTGCCGCTGAAGAGCTCGCGGCATCACAAAATGCGATCTCGGTTCTTGGAGGTGGCAAACCCTTGTTTCACGATACCCCTCTGAGCGACGGCAAAGACAGCTTTGCCCATGCGACGATCGTGATTCCCAAGACAAGCAAAACGCCCCCCCTTTATCCTCGGCTTTATACGAAAATCGCCAAAGCGCCGCTTTGATGTTTGCGTTTTTTGCTCTTGTTTTCCGCAATAAAGCAAATTTTGATATTGTTTTTTTCTTTACAAAGTTCTATAATTAAGTTAAAAAAACGAAAGGATAAAAACCATGAAAAACATAAACGATATTCTGTATGAGATCGGTATCATTCCTGTCATCAAAATTGAAGATGCCGAAAAAGCAGTGCCGCTTGCGCGCGCACTTTCGAACGGCGGTTTGCCTGCCGCCGAAATTACCTTCCGCACCGCCGCCGCGGCTGACGCGATACGCAATATCCGCAAGGCACTTCCCGACATGCTTGTCGGTGCGGGAACGGTTTTAACGGTTGAGCAAGCTGATGCCGCCATCGAAGCCGGTGCTTCCTTTATCGTAGCACCCGGTCTCAATCCCAAGATCGTTCAGCATTGCATCGATAAAGGCATTCCCATGCTTCCCGGTTGCTCCTCTCCTACGGATGTAGAGGCAGCGCTCGAGCTTGGGCTTGACACTGTTAAATTCTTCCCTGCCGAGGCTGCGGGCGGTCTTAAGATGCTCAAAGCTATGGCGGCGCCTTACGGCAAAGTGAAGTTTATGCCCACCGGCGGCATCAATGCCGACAATATCCTTCCCTATCTCCAGTTCAACAAAATCGTGGCTTGCGGCGGTTCTTTCATGGTAAAGGACGAGCTGATCAACGCCGGTGAATTTGATAAAATCGAAGCCCTCACACGTGAGGCTGTTATGACGATGCTCGGCTTTGAGTTCTATCATGTAGGCATCAACGCCGACAACCGCGAAGAAGCGGAAAAAGCAGCAAAATGGCTGACTGCGCTCTTTAACATCCCGATGCCCGAGGGTAACAGAAACTTTATCGGCCCGAACTTCGAGATTATGAAGGAAAAAGGCATGGGCACCCACGGTCACATCGGCATCAAGACCAACTTCCTTGACCGTGCTATGGCATATCTCAAGCGCATCGGTGTCGAGTTTGACGAGAGCACCATCACCTACAACGACAAGGGCAAGCCGAAGTTTGTTTACATCAAGGGTGAAATCCTTGGCTTTGCATTCCACTTGGTACAAAAATAAGAGGTTGCGCTATGGATGCATTTGTTCAAATGAAAAAGAACACTGTTGCGTCCAAGGACCAAATGAGGGGAACGGCAAACACCGATTTTTACAATTATGAAGGAAAAGGAATTCGTGTACTCTTTGTCGGAAACTCCATCACCCTACACGGTGTCCTTCCCTCTATCGGTTAGCATTTCCGTCACGGCATGGCGGCATCCGCCCCTGAAAAGGATTACGTGCATCTTTTGATGAATCGTATCTGTGAAAAAGTTCCAGATGCAGATTTTGACGGTGCCGTATACAAATCGGGGCTTGATATGCTCTTTTCCTATCTCGATCCTCGCAGCAAGGCAAAGATCATTGCTTCCACCGGCTTTTGGCATCACCCGGGCGATCTCGGCATGAAGCATATTGCCGAGAGACTTTTTGCCGAACTTGAAAAACTCATATAACCCTTATGCCGCCGTTTTGCAAAAAATGCAAAACGGCGGTTTTTTATGCGAAGCTCTTGAAATTGCAATAGGATTACGCTATAATAGGCATATATTACGAGAAAAGAGAATTCATATGGAGAAAGGTATTTTTAAAACAGGTCAAAAACGCATTCTCGCTATCCACGACATTTGCGGCATCGGAAAATGTTCCTTGACTGCCGCCATTCCGATTCTTTCGGCGGCGGGCATGGAGGCATGCGTGATGCCAACGGCTGTCTTTTCAAACCACACCGCATTCCCTTCCTTTAATTGCCGAGATTTGACAGACTATTTAATGCCAATGGCGCAAGAAATTCAAAAGCAGAAGGTGCATTTTGATGCGATATACACAGGCTACCTTGCCAACGGCGCGCAAGCGGAGATTATTCGAAACATTGTTTCCATGCTTTCCGACAGCGACACCCGCATAATTGTAGATCCTGCCATGGCGGACAACGGCATGCTTTACGCCTGTCTGCCCAAAGATTTTCCGAAAGACATGGGCACACTTTGCAAAGCCGCCTCGGTTATTACCCCTAACATCACAGAAGCGCTTCTTTTGCTAGGAAAGGATGCCAAGGCATTCCCCTCCACGGAAGAAGAATACGGTGCGTTGGCGCAACAGCTGGGCGAAAAAATGGGATCCGATGTCGTTTTGACCAGTGTTCATTTAAGCTTTGATAAAGTTGGGTGTGCCGTTTGGGAGAACAGCGAAAAGAAGCTCACCGTTTTTTACACCGATTATGTGAATCAAGGCTATCACGGCACGGGAGATGTTTTCTCCTCTGTACTCACAGCCGCCCTTCTTAGCGGAAAGGAACTTGTCGATGCCGCGCGCATTGCGGCAGAGTTCGTTCGAGATGCGATCGCCGATACAGCACGCGATAATCCCGCGCTTTGGTACGGCGTAAACTTTGAAAAGCACCTAGTAAAATTAAACGACCGCCTGACAAAGTAAGAGAGGAGATAAAAATATGAAAGGATTCACAACACGTACCTGTTATCTCAATTTCGCGGAGCATTTACAGAATGCTTGGAACGTAAATTTCATATATGGCGACACGGAAGAGGCATGGACAGAGCAAGACTGGGATGCTTTTCTATTCGAGGTTTCTGCGTTTGGTTATACGAATTTTCAATTTTGGATTCCGCCTACCCTTGCTAAAATCTCACCTGAGCGAAAAAAATGCGTTTCCGCCATACAAACGATCTTGCGTATGTGCCATAAAAACGGACTGACCGCAAACCCAATGTTAGCGGTTAACACCTTCGGTGCGGAATGGTATTTTGCCTGTCCCAACGATCCCCATGACAAAGCGCGGATTATGGAGCTTTGGTCTTTTTACGCCGAAAAGCTGGCGGATGCCGATATTTTCACCATTTTTCCCGGAGATCCGGGCGGGTGTTGCCGCAACGGATGCACCCACAGAACCTACATTGAGCTTGCCGCCGAGATCGCACATATGATCAAACAAAAACGCCCACACATCAAAATTGAAGTCGGCACATGGGGAACTCCGTTCACCGGATGGGGGGATGATATGCGCCCTATCAAAGACTGGGACGGCACATTTGCCATGCTGATTGATCCCACCCTTGCCGATCCTTCCGTTCCCTGTCACATCTGGAACGGCAGCGAAGAACGCGCTGTAACGGCAATGCAAGATTTAATCTCCATGCTCCACCTTTTCCCGCAAGACACCGTCTTTTCGATCAATGCCGGCTTTAATCCCGACGCAGAGCCGATCGGTGGCTTTGAAGGGCTCTCTTGGGCAAAAATCATTTCTAAAACGCATGCTGTTTGTTCTTGGGACTACAGTGCTTCCGAGGGAGAGCTGATTTGTTATCCTCATTATCGCGTAAACAAATACAAAAGAAAACGCATGATGGAAATGAGCGCGGCAGACTATACAGGCGCCATTTGTTATACAATGAGTCCTAAACTCAGTCAGCTGACACTATACACAGCAGCGCATATTATGATGAATCCCGAGGCAGATGCCAAGGAAATCACCGCTGAATTTACAAAGCTTGTTTTTGATGACGAAAAGATCGGGCCTTTGATGGAAGCTTTTGAAATCGTTAACGGTTGGGGATATGAAAAAACACCTTACACAAAGCCTGAGCTCCTTTCGATGCTTGATGAACTCCTTGCACGCTTAAAAGCAAGCCGCGGAAAGCCCTCCAAGCTTCCCATCTTTCCAAGTGCGGATGCTTACCGTGAGGATTTGATCTGGCATGCCGAAAACTTTATAGAGCTCCTTGGTGACGCGCCTGACCGCGAAGCCATGCGACAAAAGTACTATGATCGCGCCCTTTCCATCTATAAATCCATTCCCAAAGCAGTAGATGAACGTTCCGTGCTCTCCGCCCAAGGGTATTCCAAAATTGGATTGGATCTTTAACTAAAAAGGATGTTACACTGCCGTGTAACATCCTTTTTTTATGCGGTTTTTTACATTATGTTTCCTGCTCGCCTTCAACCGCTTTTTCCTTTGGCTGTGCCCAAACATGGGTTCTGACCGTTCGGCTGACTCTGCGGACAATCATGCCAAAAAGAAGTGCCGTATTCAAGAGGCTGAGTGTACTTCCAATGTACATAGGAATCCAAACGCCACCCGCTACAAAGCAGATAAGCAAGTTCCAGAAACCGGTAAGCAAGCTATCCAAAGCCAACACCCAATCTGTGTTTATGAGACTTGCGGATTGGAAAAACGTCCAAATCGGAAGTATGATAATAGCCAATGTGGAAAGTACAGCAAGGCACTTGCACAAAAAGGCAAAAATATAGTAAAGAATCGATGTGCGAACATAGGCACTGAGAATGACAATCAAAACGCCTGCGAGCACGAAATACGGCAGATACCAAAGCGCATAACCGATATCAAGCAAATACTCGGGCAAGAGATATCCGCAGAAATACGCGATATAGCCGATCAAGGGCAAGAGAAAGAGCTTCTTTTTAAAGACCGTAAACAGGCGCAAAAGAACCAGATTGAGCACGGCTGTCGCCAAAAGCAAAGCGAAGCTAAGCGAAAAATCGGCAGTTGCGAGTGTTGTCTGCCAAACAGCGAGTGCCAAGAATGCCAAAAAGGTTAAGATCGGCAAACCTACATGCAATACCCGATGTGCTACGGCAGACCAACCGGCATGCTTATATACCTTTTTGATATGGGAAAAAGCTTGCGAAAGCTCTTTTTCCGTATCATATTTTTTAGCATCCTGCCCGACTTTTCGATACGCATGCAGTTTTGATTTGATTTCTTTTTTCAGTTCTGCATTGTTCTTTAATTCCGCGTCTGTTATGCCTGCCTTTTCATTTGCCCAATCCAAGAGCAAACCGTAAGAAGCAATTTTTTCCGCTTCCGCTTCCATAGCCGATGCGCGTTCGACATACGAAAGAATATCCGTATCCTGCAAATGAACGGTTTCATAACTTTGCTTAATCTCCGCGAGATCTTTGAGCAATTGTTCGGATTTTTCTCGCAACACTTGCAAGCGACGCGCACTTTCCTGCACCTCTTCACGAGATTTTAAAGTAAGAGCCGTATGTTCCAAGAGGAAAGAGAAACCGTCTTCCACATGGTAGAAAATTCTTAAAAATTCCTCGTAAGAAACGATTTTATCATAGAGATCTTTGGTCAAAAGCATCTTGGCATGGCTTCTTTTCTTACCCTGCGATTCACTCGCCGCAAGCGCATCCAAGGCATCGATTTTATCAGCCGCGTCAAAAATGTCCGCGGGATCAAATTCTTTTTTAAGAAGAAGATCAATCAGCGCACCTTCTAATTCGTGTGCCGCCGTCAAACAATCGGAATGAAACAGCAGAGATGCTTTTTCGCTTTGTGCACGGTAGATCAGGCTTTGTGCCAAGGTCACATCCTTTTCCGAGAAAAAGCGTTTGTCCTCATGCGCATCCCAAAGCGTTTTAAACTCTTGACATTCCGCAAGCCAGCCTTCGAGTGCCACGGTGCTTGCATAAGCGGCATCATATTTTTCATACGAATAACGAATATTGCCATCTTGCGCATCTTGGGGCAGCTCTGCAAAATGAGCATCTACCGAAACTGCCTTTTCCACAATCGCCTCTGCCTTGAGGGCTGTATCATGCAAATGATGATAATGCTCAATACTGTTCTCGCGCATATAAGAATGCTCTTCTTCGCTTAATGAGGAAAAGCGCTCTGCAACAGCGTAAATTTCGCTTCGCTCTAAAGAAGAAGCCGCCGCCATAGCATCTATTTGGTTGCAAAAATCAACCATTCCAAGAAAAATCTTACCTTTTTCAAAGAGATTTTTCATTTGGTCCAACACGCCCAGAACATGATCAAAGCCGGTGGTTATGATCCATGCATTCGGCGTTTCACCGCCGATTTCGTAGGTATCGCAAACCGACACACACAGTTCGATAACCGCGTCCAATGCCTCCATATCCTGCTTTACCGTATCGGCATGTTCATGAGAAAAGGCATAGGTATTTTCGCGGATGGCGGAAGGCAACGCGGAAAACTTCTTGTCCACTGCTGCCATTTCTCGTTCAAACTGCGTTTGCGTGTTCAAATGTTTGATGAACTGTGCAAATTTCTGCTTGCCTTCTTCCGACATCTGCTCGGCAATATCGTCCGGAAGTGCAGCTACGTGCTCTCTGATTTCTGCAATCTTTTTGAAAACAGCTTCATCGGTAGATTCAATCTGTTCCAGATCTTTTTCAATTTGCGAAAGATTCAAAAAGGCCTTTGCACGCTCTTGATAAGCCGTAACAGTTTCAAAATACTGCTCCAGTTTCAGTTTTGAACCTTGTATATATCCCGTTTCGCGGATGTCATGAGATGAATTTACTCTATTCTCAAAATTTTCTTTTTCATCCAACCAAGTATCAATCGTAGAAAGAACATGTGCCAGCTTTTCCGGAGTTGCCGCGGTGGTTATGGGGGCAAAATCTTCCGAGTCTAAAACCAACTGCCGCCAATGCTCATCGATCAAATGCAACATGGTTTGGCATTCTTTCATTTCCTTTTGGAAAAAGCTCTCATAATCCTCATCCACCTCTACGGTCGACTGTGTCGACACGGGCACGGGAGTCTTCAAACGTTCGACAAGAGACAAGAATCTCGCTTCGAAATAGCCCATATTCGTAAAATCAACACCGTTTTGATTACGAATCTCAGCAATATCGGCAGGAAGATCTATCGGGAAAGAGGAACCGCGCAACAAGATCGGAATGATATTCTTTTTGTGTTCAAAAGCATGTTTGATCTCTTGGCGAACCCAGTCACCTTCTTGCACACAGCGGTCAAGCGCACCGGGAGACAGTACCAAAACAAAATCGGTAGCATGCTCAATGGCATCAAGCAATCTCGCATTAAAGCGACCGCCTTTTAAAACGACTACATCGTAAAATACAGAATATCCAAGCGCAGTCAAACGGTCATAAAGCATTTGTGCCATGATCTCGCCGCCGTCACGTCTATAGCTGATAAAAATGGTATGCATCTCGATTGTATCCCTTTCTGTCAGACAAACAAAGAAAATTCATCAAAATTCATCAAAAATCACATAAAATATTTTAACATATTTTTACAGAAAATGCAATAGAAAAGGCAAAAAATTAAAACAAATTTGAGAGTAGGGGGATAAAGCATTTAAAACGCGCTTAAAAAGCAAAAAACGAGTCAAAAGACTCGTCGCTATATAAAGGGTTGCAAAAACCCATTGAAAACCGAACAAAGGAGATTGAAACGAAAGCTCAATAGAGAACTGCACGAAGCAGTTCAAGCCCTCGGTCTATTAGTATCGTTCAGCTAAACACATTACTGTGCGTACACCCACGACCTATCAAACTCGTAGTCTACAAGTGACCTTACTAGCTTAAAGCTATGGGATATCTCATCTTGAGGTGTGCTTCACGCTTAGATGCCTTCAGCGTTTATCACATCCGCACGCGGCTACTCAGCTATGCCCTTGGCAGAACAACTGATGCACCGGAGGTGCGTCCGACCCGGTCCTCTCGTACTAAGGTCAGCTCCTCTCAAATATCCAACGCCCACGACAGATAGGGACCGAACTGTCTCACGACGTTCTGAACCCAGCTCGCGTACCACTTTAATCGGCGGACAGCCGAACCCTTGGGACCTTCTCCAAGCCCCAGGATGTGATGAGCCGACA
>JAZNND010000014.1:0-96474 GCA_045580085.1 Eubacteriales bacterium | reverse complement strand
CTCCGATGGAGTTTCATCGCGCCGCGGCGTGACGAAAATCTCCCCCTGCTGCGCAGCAGGGGGAGATGAAAGAATCTTTTTCAATTGTAAATTCTTTTTGTTTTTTCACTGTCTACTTGACAGGGGGCACATCATTAAGAGTTAGCCCGTTTCCTTTTACGCCTCGGGCGGCGTAAAAGGAAAGAATTTTCATTGAAAGATTTGCAAGGGCAGAAAAACGAGCATTTTGATTCGTTTTTCGGTGGCTCTAAAAGTTGCTTCGCAACTTTGCAAATGAGTTATCCCCTTGCTATTGATGCTAAACCGTTATGCGTTACGCTTCCCAGTTGTGATAGACATTGGTGACATCGTCGCACTCATCGAAAAAGTCAAGCAATTTTTCCATGCTTTCGGCCGCCTCATCATCAAGTGTCACATAGGAAGAAGGCACCTTAGTCAACTCACTTGTGGTGACGGTATAGCCTGCCGCGCGAATGGCTTCTGCAACCGCCTCAAGATCATCGGGCTCGGTGTAAATCTCATAAACATTCTCCTCGCCCTTGAAATCGGCGGCACCTGCTTCGAGAGCCGCTTCCATGAGTGCTTCCTCGTCGATCTCCTCATCCTCGTCTTCGATGGTAATGAGTCCCATATCGGTAAACAAGAAGCTCACACATCCCTGCGTACCCATATTGCCACCGCATTTGCTGAAGAAATAGCGGACATCGCCTGCGGTGCGGTTTCTCGAATCGGTTGCGGTCTCTACGATCACGGCAACACCCGCAGGACCGTAGCCCTCGTAGGTGATCTCTTCATATACAACATCCGAATCCTTGAACTTTTTGATGGCACGGTCAATGTTATCGTTGGGAACGTTATTGGCTTTTGCCTTCGCGATCAGCTCGCGCAGCTTATAGTTGCTTTCGGGATTGGGACCGCCTGCGCGAATGGCAACTGCCATCTCCTTACCGATCTTGGTAAAGATCTTGGCACGTGCGGCATCGGTCTTTTCCTTTTTACGTTTGATATTATTCCATTTGCTATGTCCTGACATGATGATTCTCCTTTAAATTTTTTCGGGGGTGGGCATACAAATGAGCCCAAGTGCTGTATGAAGCACGGTGTTTGCCGCGCGGGTAAACGCGATACGGTTTTCTCTGACAGCCGCATCGGGTGCCGTAATAATCTGGCACTCATGATAAAAGCGATTGAAGGCGGCGGCAAGATCCAAAATATAGCGCGTAACGAGAGACGGCTCGTATTCCGCAATCGCGGCGGAAACTCTTTCGGGGAAGAGGGAAAGCACGCGGGCAAGCTCCGCTTCCTCTTCGCAAAGAGGCATGGGTGTCAAAGCCTTGCCCTCTCCTTTTGCCTTTTCAAGTACCGAGCAGGTGCGCGCATAGGTGTACTGCACGTAAGGACCGGTGTTGCCGTCAAAAGAGAGCGCATCCTCCAACATAAAGTTAATATCACGCATGCGGTTGTTAGAAAGGTAATAGAAGATAATGGCACCGACACCGACCTCTTCGGCAACGGCGGCATTGTCTACGGTTGCAGCATTCTTTTCCTTCATGATGCTTTCAACCTTCTCGATCGCCTGACGGAACAGATCCTTCAAAAGGATGACGTTGCCCGTACGCGTTGCTAGCTTTTCGCCGTTGATGCTGACGGTACCGTAAGGTACATGCACGAGCTTATCATACCAATCGTAGCCCATCAGCTCCACAACCTTGAACCACTGGGCAAAGTGCAAGCACTGCCCTGCCGAGGTTACATAAATGCACTTCTCAAAATCGTAGTTTTCCTTGCGATAAACAGCGGCGGCGATATCACGTGTGGGATAAAGCGTAGATCCGTCACGCTTTAAGATCAAGCAAGGAGGCATATTCCACTCTTCAAGGTTGACAACCGAAGCACCGTCATCAATGGTCAAGAGCTTTGCCTCGCGAATCTTTTCAATCTGGCGGGGCATCTTGTCGGTATAGAAGCTCTCGCCGTTGTAGCTGTCAAACTCGATGCCGAGCATGCGATACGTCTTTTGATACTCGCGCAAGGAAATCTCAATAAACCATTTCCAAAGCTTGATGTTTTCTTCATCATGCGCTTCCAGCTTGGCAAATTCGGCGCGCGCCTCATCATTCAGCGTGGGATCTGCCTCTGCCTCGGCATGGAATTTCACATAAAGACGGACAAGCTCGTCGATCTCTTTTTCTTCCACATCGGCAGAATTACCCCATTTGCGATAAGCAACAATCAGTTTGCCGAACTGCGTGCCCCAGTCACCGAGGTGATTGATGCCAATGCACTTGTATCCTGCAAACTCGTGCAAAAGCTTCAAGGAATGCCCAATCACCGTTGTACCGAGGTGACCGATGTGGAAGGGCTTGGCTACGTTCGGGGAAGAATAATCAAGAACGACCGTTTTGCCCTCTCCGCATTTGGGAGAGCCATAAGAGGCACCTTCCGAAAGCACCGTGGCAACCACGCGCGCGGCAAATGCGGCGGCATCCTTTTTAAAATTCAAATAACCGTTTACCGCTTCTACCGATGCAAAATCGGGCGAGGTGATGGCATCCGCCAAGGCGGAAGCGATCTGAATTGGGGAACGGCGCAATGTTTTGCTGAGCTTAAAACAAGGAAGCGCAAGATCGCCCATAGCGGTATCGGGAGGATATTCGAGCATCGAAGAAACCTCTTCCGCCGAAAGCGAAGCGGGCGCAAAAAGGCGGCTTACGGCATCCGAAACAAGAAGGGCCGCTTTTTGTTTCAAAATTTGCATATTATATCGTCTCCTTTAAAAGGTATCGGTCATACGGACAAACTGACCGCTTGGCTTTTTGCCGACGGTGAGCTTGGTAGGAACGAGGGGCAAGTCCGACATGGCGTAAGCAAGCGCAACCTCGGCGTTATCGGTTAAGTAAATCTCACTGTCACATTCCACCGCATAAGCGTCACCGCCGTCACCGCCGTGGTCGAGAAGCTCGGAGATCTTGGCGGCTCTTCCCTCATCGGTCCCCTCATCGGGATAAAGGAAGCGTCGAGGGCAAATGTACGCATATTGGCGCGAGTGATCCTCTTGCCAGTCAGCAAAGCAGGAAAGAATGCATTCCGCCACCTCTTCGGGCGTAGCGTAGGTGCTGTCAACAACCAGCGAATAGTTGGAAAGATCGCCGCAGTCTACACCGTAGAACTCTGCATATCGCTTGTTTTCGCTCGCTTTGCGCGCGCGGTTGCTCGCCGCCATTTCTTCTACCGTCGTTGCTTGCTCACCGGCTCTGCCCGCACGCAGAATACGCTTGGCAGATTCCATCGGCTCGGTGGTCATATATACACGAAAGGTATCCCGCACAAAATGCCATGCCATGCGAGAATCGATTACCATGCACTCATCCTGATCGGAGAGTGCTTTGATGGTGTCATCAATCTCATAATCGATTTCGGGATGTGTTTCCATGTACTGATTCATCTGCGTAATATCAATGCCATGTTTTGCGGCAATGGCGCGGCAGATAGCACCCGTCGAATGATAGGTTGCCCCCAGTCGCTCAATGAGAATTTTAGATACCGTGCTTTTTCCGCTGCCAAGGTCTCCCGCCAAGGAGATCTTGCCGTAATTCTTTTTTTCTTCCGCCATTTGATTGCCTTTCTGCCTCAAGTTGCTTTGCGGCAACTGAAAATATATTTTCTAAGCTTTCGTTATTTAATGCTTCTAACCTATTTATTTTACATTATTTTATGCATTCTGTCAAGAGCTTGACGCGTGAAAAAGCGAAAAAGTCTTGAAAGACACAGACAGACTGCACAAAAAAACGCTCTTTTTTACATCAATATCGCTGTTTTCGAAGAAAAAAGAAATTTTCTTTAAAAAATCGCGGAAAGTATTGCTTTTTTGAAATTTATGTGTTATAATACCTCTTGTTAGATTATCAAAACAAGTTATTCCGTGCTTCGGCACGCATTAATCAGGAGGTAAATCCCATGGCAAAGTGCAGTATCTGCGGCAAGGGTGTTGTTTTCGGCAACACGGTTTCCCATTCGCACCGCAAGTGCAATAGAACTTGGAAGCCCAACATCCGCAAGGTAAAGGCCGTTGTCGAAGGCACGAACAAGACTGTTTATGTTTGTTCCCGTTGCCTGCGTTCCGGCAAGGTAGAGCGTGCGTAAGGTGCGCTGAAAAGGGGTGTCGCATAAGCGACACCCCTTTTGTTTTAAATCTCTAATGTCCCAAAGTGCCGCCTTTCCCGAAGGCGGCTTTTTTTCTTTTGGGTTCTTCTGTCGGCGGCGGAAAGAGTAATCCATAAACCAAGAGTGCCAGCACAGGACCAAGCAAAATACCGATAGCACCGGCACATTTGGCACCCGCGTACATCGATAAAAGCGTAAGAAGCGGATGAATACCATATCCCTTGCCGATCAAATGCGGCTCGGCAAATTGGCGCACAACGGTGATGGCACCGAAAAGAACAAGCATCCAAACGCCCCTTGCGATATCTCCCGTCAAAAGCCAAAACAGTCCCCACGGCACAAGAAAGGTGCCGACACCGATCACCGGTAAAAAATCAAATACCGCAAAAATACTCGCAAGCAACAGCGGATATGAGATGCGCAAAAAAAGAAAACCAACGAGCATAAAAGCAAAGGCAATCAGCATGAGAATAAAATTGGCGCGTAAAACCGTGAATACCGCGCGAAAAACATTTTGCTTGGCAGAATGCAAATGCTCATGCCATTTTTTCGGCATCGTGCGCAACAAAGCCTCGTGTACTCGATCCAAGTCCAGACAAAAATAAACCGTAGCAATCACACCCACGCCAATCCCCAAAAGAAGCGACGGAAGCACGGTTGCCAATTTGGATATCAAAGCCGGCAAGGCTTTTAAAAGAGAATCCTCCAATTCTTGAATCAACACGCTTCCCTCATCCTTAAGCGCAGAAAAAAACGGCAGGCGTGACACCATATGCGTTACTTTCCCCAAAAGTGCAGTCGGACCGTGATCAACGCTTGCCAAAAGTCTCGAAAGCTCTTCCGCAAGCACCTTAACACCGTACACGATCAAAATGCCGAAAAGGGATACCGCCCCCACCGCAAAGATCAAACGCAAAGCCCCTTCTTTTATTTTGAGCTTTCGATGCGCAAGCTTTGCCGGTTTTCGAACCGCCAGTGCCGCCGCCCATCCGATGAGAAAAGGCAAAAATATTCCAAACAAATAACGAAAGAAAATATAGGCCGCCATCACACCGCCGACACCGACGATCACCCACGCGGCATAGGTCTTTACTCTTTCTTGCATCACGCTTCCCTCTTTCCACTTTGTATTATTATAGAAGGGGAAAGGGATTTTTATACAAAAACACACCGGGGGCTGTCGAGTGACAGCCCCTTTTACGAAGTCAAAAATTGTTCCACTGTTTTCTTGACAAAAAAGACTTTTTTATTCTGCAATCGCCAAGGTTTTGGGTGTTGAGATCAACGAGCTTTTTGCCAATTCCGAAGAATACTTTGAATAAAAAATGGGCTGCCTCACTGAGACAGCCCTGCTTGCTATTTTTACTCGATGGTCACACTCTTCATCACTTGAGGAACCATGGGACGGTCGGAATAATCGGTTTCGCAGCATGCGATGGCATCCACAACGTCCATTCCCTCTACGACCTTGCCGAATGCGGCATAAGAGCCGTCCAAATGAGGCGCGTCTTTATGCATGATAAAGAATTGAGAGGAGGCGGAATCCTTCATCATACTTCTTGCCATAGAAATAACGCCGCGGGTGTGCTTCAAGGGGTTATCCCAACCGTTCTGCTTAAACTCGCCCTTGATGTTCTCCGCACTGCCACCCATACCGGTTCCTGTGGGATCGCCGCCTTGAATCATAAAGCCTTCAATCACGCGATGAAAAATCAATCCGTCATAAAAGCCCATTTCTACCAATTTTTCAAAATTCTTTACGGTAATGGGAGCTGCCTCGGGGCAAAGCTCGATCTTAATCTTCTTACCGTTTTCCATTTCAATAACAACCATATACTGAAAATCCTTTCTTTATTTTCTCCGTTTTTATTGTAACATAAAAACAAAAAATGTCAACTGTCATTTGCAAAAAACTTTTCTCTTCCTCTCAATATTCATTTGACATTCCGCAAAAAATGTAGTACAATAGAAAAAAGCTTATTTATGTAAAAGTCCACCGAAACGGGGTGATATAGTGAAAATACTGCATATAGCCGACTGCCATCTTGATTCTGCCATGGAAACAAGCCTTACCGCGCCCATCGCCAAAATGCGACGTCAAGAGCTTTTGCTGACATTCAAGGATATTCTTTCTGCCGCAGCGCAAGGAGGCGCACGCTTGGTTCTCATGGCAGGCGATCTTTTCGATACGCCTTCTCCGCAAAAAAGCACCGTGACACATGTGCTCGGTGAAATTGCTTCCCACACCGAAATGGATTTTATTCTCATAGAAGGCAACCATGACATGGGTGCCCTTGCCACCTATTCTTTGCCGGAAAACCTGCATTTGGTCCAAGCCAAGGAGCTTGCCTCTTTCCGTTTTGAGGATGTCTGTGTTTTCGCGGCGGGTTATGGCATTTCACCGCAAACGCTCGCGCAAGCCGATGTAAAAAAAGAAGATAAAAATATTCTTCTTGCCCATGGAACCATTGGCACTGCCGGTGAAAGCAATGAAGAAAATCTTCCTCGCCATATTTTAGAGCAACAGCCTTTCGATTACATTGCACTCGGTCACTATCACAGCCACAGAGCCGAACGCATCAACGAACGGACAACCGCATGTTATGCCGGCATTCCCGAAGGCCGCGGATTTGACGAAGCGGGTATTTGCGGCGTTGTTTTCTTAGATAGCGACAGCATGCGCACAGAGCTCGTTCCCTCCGCAAGGCGCACCCTTCACCGTCTGTCGGTGGATATTTCGGGAGCATCGGATGCGCACGACGTTGCCGGTGCTGTATACGAACAAATTTCTTCCCTGCCCGACAAAGATATGGTGCATCTCACGCTGACCGGGCACTACAGCGAAAAACTCGAAAAAGATCTTTCGCATTTAGAAACGATGCTCTCGCGTTTTTATTTCTACCGTTTGAAGGATGAAAGCCTTTTGGCGTTACGCCCCGAGGACTACAAGAACGACTTTTCGCTGCGCGGCGAATTTGTGCGCCGCGTTTTTGCCGAGAATTTTTCCGAAGAGGATCGCTCCCGTATTTTAGACTATGGACTCCGCGCATTGGCGGGTGAAAATCCCATTGATTGAGAGGACTGCGTACATATGCGAATTTTATCCTGTCAAATTGTAAACTTTGGTTGTCTTTCCGGGCGTTCTTATTCCTTCAAAGACGGACTCAATGTATTATACGCCGAAAACGGCAGTGGAAAAAGCACGCTTGCGGTTTTCATCAAAGCCATGTTTTACGGCTTGCCCGTCACCACAAAACGCTCTTTGAATGAGAACGAGCGAAAGCATTATGCGCCTTGGAACGGCGGTTCATACGGAGGTGCGCTTGAATTTGAAGCGGCGGGCAAAACCTATCGCATTGAGCGTTTTTTTGCCGCCAAGGAAAAGGACGACCGTTTCGCTCTTTATGATCTTGCCACGGGAAAGCCTTCCAAGGATTTCGGGAGCTCGGTAGGAGATGACTTGTTCGGCGTGGACGCCGACGGATTTGAGCGTTCGCTTTATATTTCTCAACGCCTGCCCTTTGAAGGTCCCGACAAGAACATTACCATCTATAAGAAACTCGGAGATCTTTTACAAGTCTCCGACGACTTAGGAGATTACGGCGGTGCCAACGAACGCTTGGAACGTGCGGTGCGCAGTTTTCGAACGTTGGGTGAAAAAGGAATCATTTGGGATATCAAGCGTCAAATTGCCGCCAAAAACGAAGAGATCCGCATAGCCGCTGAGGCTTCCGCACGGTGTGAACAGCTTTCACGCGACATCGCCGCTTTGGAAGAACAAAAAGCCACGCTTTTGACCGAAAAAGAGCAGGCACAAAAAAACCGTGAGCACGCCGAACAGCGCAGGATTATGGAAGAAAAGGGAGCTTCCTATCGCAGGCTGAATGCCACGCTCGAGCAAGACACACGTGCGCTCATGCCCCTTGAAGCCTTCTTTTCTAAGCGCTTGCCAACGGAAGCGGTCATTGTCGAAGCGGAAAACGTATTGCAAAAGTTAGAAGAAGAGGAGATCAAGCTCTCCTTGGCAAAGATGTCAAGGGAGGATGAAGAAAAATTCAAAGAGTTATCCTCACGCATGAAGGACATCCCAAGCGCACAAGACATCACCTTCTTGCACGATAAGCTCACCCATTTTCAACAAGCCGCCAACGAGGCACACGCCACAGAAAAAGCAGAAAACAGTGAATTTGATTCTCTCACCGCCATATTTAAGGCACATCTTCCGAGCGATGCAGAGGTGGATGCCATTCACCGCGCCACCGCGGCATATGATGAGGCGGAAGCGACGCTTCTCATGAACGAAGAAGCGCAGCACCAAAAAAGACGCATTCCGCATCTTTCGATAAGCTTGGGTATTGCGGCACTCTCCGCACTCCTTTTGGCTGTGGCAGGCGCGATTTTCAGTCTCTTTCCTCTTGCCATCGGTGCCGGCGTATGTGCTTTGATCGCTGCAGCACTTTCGTTTTTCTTCTTCCGCCGTGCCCCGCACGCCGAAAATGCGGCAGTTAAAAAACTGCATGAGTGCCAAAGCGCACTGTCTGCACTGCTCACGCCTTACCCGTACAAAGAAAAAAATCCTTCCGTTTGCGCGAAGCTTTTGTTTAAGGACATGGCAAGATTCCGCACCTTGACAGAGGAGGACAAGCATCGTCAAACCACCCATGAGCAAGCACTCGCGCGTGCTTCCGGTGCGCGCGCCTCCATCCACGCCATTTTGACGCGTTACGGCATCACCGAAGAGCCGGCGGAGGGCATTGCCAAGCTGGAAGCTGATGCTAAAGAATTGTCTCGCTTGCAGACACTGGAGAACGGACACAATCAATCGCGCACTGTATTACGCGCCGCGATTCATGAGAAAAAAGCTTTCTTAACTGCTTTTTTCGCTGATTACGAGCAAGTAAGCGACCTTCCCTTCCGAGAAGCACTCACCACGCTCCGCCAAAAGTTGGTTCTCTCACGCGAATGTCTTATCCGTTACGAGCATGATAGGCAGGCATTGCGCACCTTCTTAGACGAAAGCGGCTATCGCCCCGAAGAGCCTTTGCCCCCCTACATCGGCGAAAGCACGGTTTTTGCGCAAAAAGAAAAAGAGATATCCGATCTTCTTCTCGCGCTTGAAAAACGCATTACCGAACGCTCTGCAGAATTGGAACGACAAAAAGAGATTGCCGCAACGGAAGTGCAGAAGAGTGCCGAAAAAGAGACATTAAAGCAAGAACTTGCACAAGCAGAACACACTCTTTCACTTTTGCAAAAAGCACAAAAACTTTTAAAAGACGCAAAGGAAGATCTTTCCACCCGTTATCTCAAGGATATGGAAGGGCATTTCGACCGCTATCTGGCACTCCTTTCGGATAAGAAAGAAAAATACACCTTTGATACCGATCTCGCGCTTTCTACCGAACGCGAAGGCGAACGGCGCACCGTGGAAGCCCTTTCACGCGGCGAACAGGATCTTGCAGCTTTTTGCGCGCGGCTTTCTCTTGTAGATGCCATCTTCCAAAAAGAAACGCCTTTCTTGGTACTTGACGATCCTTTTGTGAATTTAGACGATACACACTACGCCCGCGCTTTTGATCTGCTTAAACAGCTTTCGGAGCGTTTTCAAATCCTTTACTCGGTTTGTTCCACGGCAAGAATGCCGAAATAACCCCTTTTGCTCTATAAAAGGCGGCTCAAATACTTCCCTTCGGTCGTATTTGAGCCCCCCTCTTTTTGTTTCCTTGCGGAAACGGAACAAACGATTTTTACTATATCGAATTATTTTTCAAAATAGCAGTGAACGGTATAAAGTTTTTCGTCTTGATAGAAGACAAAGGGTTTATCGATGAGTTTCAGTGCTTTTTTATCCTTTGCTCCCACAATGGCTCTTGCCTTTTCTCTGATGCGCTGGAAGGCAGATCCTGCCAAAGTCGCCAAAACCGTATCGAAGGTTCTTCTATCACGGCAACGGAATGCCATGCACCGTGCCGCACCCTCAAACGGCTTTTCCTGCACCGTGTTGGCAAGTACTTTTGCCATTTGATCTTCGTCATAAGAAGCAAGATATGCATTCTTCATGCGGAAATAATCGTGTTTGACCGCCGTGAAGTCCTCAACATCTTTGAAGATCTTGGTATCGGGCACACGTTCCGCACCGGCGCGGTTGTTCATTTCGGTAGGAACACAGCAATAGTTGTAGAAGATCTTATCCAAATCCTTACCCGCGTTTTTGGTGTTGGAATTATCGCCCCAGGTAGCATCCAAATGGTAGCAATATCTGCCGAACTTAACGACGTTCCACTCATGCGTTTGGCTGACAATACTGCCGCAACAGATACCAACGGACTGAAGCAGGTATTGCATGGCAACGGCATAGCCTGCGCACACAACCTTTTTCTTTACCAAAGCACTGTAAAGCGAACGAAGCGTATCGTCCTCTCCGCGATCTCTTCCCGCGCCCGAATCAAGACCTACACCCTCATAATCGAGGTTGAGGATCAAGCGGCGGTAAATGATAAGCATCGCGTCGTACGGCTTTGTACCGCGCGTGATACCCTTGGTGAAGAAGTTGACACGGCGGCGAAGCTCTTTTCTGTACTTCACGACCTTAGCCACATCGACCTTTTCCGTATCTCCGATCGTCAAACGGTAGGAGATGGTCATCGTCGGATTCGAACCGCCGGTCCATCCGTAACCGCGGATCCAGAAGAATTCGGGATAATCCAAGTAAACAAAATGATAGATTCGAGAGATTTCCTCATCACTAAATCCGGCAATGGAGATGGGCTCGTTGCTATAGTCGGCAATATGACGGGCAATCTCATTGTAAAGACGAATACGGGGATTTCTGTCTTCTTCGGCTTCGTGCGGGATAAGCTCGATACCACTCTTCAAGTGAGAAAGCTTGCCGGGACCAATCTTCTTTTGTTTCTCTTTCTTTTCCGCCTTTTCGGCTTTGTCTGTCTTATCCTTTTTCTCCTTCTTTTCCTTAGAAGGCTTCTTCTTGGTGTCGGGCTCCTCATCGGAAGTCTCATCCTCTTCGACGGTGTCCTCTTCTTCGGACTCTTCCTCTTCGGACTCTTCCTCTTCGGTCAGCTCATCGTCTTCATATTCCTCATCCTCGTCCTCATACTCATCCTCACCGTCTGCAGGAGAGTTGAAGGCATGAAGCTTGACAAAGCCATACCGAGACTCGGGCAAGAGATTGTCGCTCTTCTCTTCTCCGTCGGTGGCATGCTCGCCGCGCAAATAACGCTTCCAGAAACGGGGCACAAGATCGGGATCAAAGAGCGCATCCGAGCCCTCATCATCATCGTCGGCGATGGGATCGGGAACGATATCCTCTTCTTCTTCGATGGTTTCGAGGATCGCAAGCATGTAATCAAAGGACGTGCTGTCGGCATTGGCGGCGATAGCGGCACGGATTTCATCCAAATAGGTTTTGGATTCCGCATCCAAGATCTCTTCCACATAAGAAGCGGTATCGGGACGCTCAATGGAGTTAAGATACAGCATCTCTTCATAGGCGAGTTGCGCCTCGGAAGCACCGACCAAAAGACGGTTATCTTTTTGCCAGAAGTAGATCAAGCCACGCAAAATCGAGCTGAATACATTGGTTTCGGGATTGTCGCGTTCCACCAAAATCTTGCGATTGTCGGGTTCAATGGCATAGTAGTGAGGATCCTTGGCTCTTTCCTTATCGGTGTCGTAAAGACCGTCAAATCCAACGGTGACATCCTCGGGAATCGAGACCTTCGGATATTTTTCTTTCAAATAAGCGCAAACCTTATCGTAAATATCACTTAAAGCATCGGGATCGGATACAACCGTTACCTCACACTCAAAGCAGATAAAGCGATGCTTATCAAAGCTGGAATATCTGCCGGGCACCAGCTTTCTATGGCAGAAGGAACAGAATTCTTCCTTACGAACATCCACCGTTTCCTCTTCCTTGAACTTGCGCTCGCAGTTTTCGAGCAGCTTGATACAACCGTCAAGCTCATAGATTTCAGGAAGTTTATCCGCGCCGAAATAGATATAATGGCTCTCACCCTCAGGCAAGGTCTCATTTGCTTTCAGCCACTTCAAATAATCGATGATGTAAGAGAGAATCTCTTCAATGATACGTGCTTCACCGTCATGAAGCATGGCAAGAACACCGATATCCTCTACGGCATCGTTAATGATGAGAAGTTCCACGGAATCATCCGTTGCTTTTGCCGCGGTCGCTTCCACGGGAATCAAATAAGGATAAACGGTTTCAACCTGCTTATTGAAATTGTTTTCAACATGCGAAGCGTCGGTGGGTTCTTTGAGCACGGGACAAACCGCAATACAGCGGCAAGCCTCGGGGAACATAGTACGCAAAAATTCGCTGAACACAGCGGCAAGCAAACGGCGCATACCGTCCGTGCAGGTTTCGCCATGCGCAAGCAGGCGGACAGAGAGAATCTTACCGTCTTTGATGTCACGCGCTTGTGCCTTGACGATCTTTTCATCCACCAAGGGATTACCGACAACATGCCCCATAAAGTCAAGCTTTTGACTGTTGGACATCAAGCGGTAGAAACCGTACGTCTCGCCGTAAATATGTGCGGTACGATACTCGAGTTGAATTTCTTCAAGCTCACCGTCCTCGGTGTTGGCACTGCGGTAGTTATAAATACTGGGCGTGGTATCCTCGGTGCGCACCTCATTTTCCACACGGTAGCGGCGCAAAAGAACCGTATCCATGCAGCTGTTGAAGGTAATGTTCTGACGGCGCAAATAAATCGCACTGCCGTCGGACGCGATGCTCTCAATCTCATACTCGACATTGTTGAAGATGATACTTTGACCGGGCAGATACTGCTGATGCACGCGCTCGGGGAAGGTATCCAGTCTGCCGAGAAGAGAGGCATTGAGATAAAGCTCTACGCGGCGGTTATGGCGCAACAGCTTCGAGAAGATGGAATCCAGTTTCAAGAAGGTGATGTACTGTCTGCATCCGCCGACCTGATAACCGTTTTCGGTAGCGGCGTTGAGAACACCGAAATACTCGTGCATGGGATTTTGCGCCAAGGTATGCCATTCGGACACATCCTTACCGGCGCGAAGGGCGTCTCGGTAATCCTTCACGGAGCAAAGCTTTTCTTCGTTGTCAAAGATCTTTGTTTGCACTTCGCCCGTCAAGCTCTCGATCAAAAAGGCAACCTCATCCGCTGTACCGCGTGCAGCAGGATACTTGGCTTTGGTCAGCGCCTTGGCGATCTTTTCGGAGAATTCGCTCAACAGCATGCCGTTCGAATTGGATGTAGCATCGCACAGAATGCGAAGCATCATAAGCTTGTCGGTGTCGGCATGTTCCGTAGCGCGGGGTTTGATAAATGCGGAACGGTTGACGTATTCCTCCGCTTTTGAAACAAAGTACTCACGGAGCAAGTAAGGTTTGCTCAAAATGTGCAGAACCGACGCGCGCTTACCGTGGAAACGAGTATAGGCATAAACCGCCGCGGCAAGATTGCATCTGTCGTCGGTGCAGATCATGTAGTTTACTTCGGGAACTTCCTTATGGAACTCATTGATCTCAATGCGGTGGGAAATAAATTCTTCTTTCTCGGCGGCACTGAGAGGAACCGAAGTCAAGATACGAATGCCATCCACATCCGCATGGTGTGCCGCATCCGCAATCATGCCTTCCAGCGTTGCTAGGCGTTGTCCGTCGCGATGGTATACAATTTCGCTCTCGCGGTTCCAAAGCATATAAGAAACGCTTTCGTTTTCTTCAGAGCTGGAGCATTCCACGATGCTGTCGTCCGCAGGAATACGGAAGAATTTTTTCAAGCTGTCCGCAAGACCTTGGATAATATCGGTCGACATAAAGAGGAATCGGATACGATCGCGCGTTGCCACCTGCAAACGGCTGGCAAGAATGGTGCAAAGATAGCTGTTGAGGTTCAAAATACGGTCGGCATCGATAAAGATGGCGTTACAGGTTTCCTCAAAAAAGGTAGGATAGTTCTCTACCAAGTTATCGGTTTCAAAGTCCTCGGGAACGGCAACGAGCACGTCTGCCTCGTTGATGTTCGCCTCGGCGTTGTAAACGCGCCATGTATTTTTATCGGTGGTGCCGGTGAGCTCTGTCAAGCGTCTGCCGATGAATTTGATCAAGCTGTCCACCTGACCGCGATCGGAAACGATGAAGATCTGCCGTTCACCCGAAAGCAAACGGATATAAGTATAGGTAATGATATATTCACTCAGCTGAGAATAGAAGGAGGCTCCAAAATACACATGCCGTCCGTTAAAGACATAGTCAAGCCCCTCCATATAGCTTTGTACGGCTCTGCCGAAAGAGACTTTCATTTGCTCTCGAATATAAACCAGAGCATCACGGTACGTCTTATTCATGCATTCATAATCCGCCGCCGCACGCTCGGGAATCTCGGGGTAGCAACGAATATGATGCTCGGTACCGAAACGGCGCAAGAGCTTAGCACGCAATTCTTCCAAGCGCGCCTCTTTCTTTTTCTTCTCTTCCTCTTCCTTGCGAATCAGCGTCTCAAGTCCGGTTTCTTCCTTCTTGATCTCTGCCTTCAAAGTATTAACAACCTCTTGCAAAAGAAGGATCGAAAGGAAGGGATAGACATAGAACCGATCTTTGATGGCATTCAAAATGGCATAAATCGGTGCGGGAACAGCAAAGAACATGGTGAGAAGAACACCGAAGAAGAAGAGGAAATACGCAATTTCCACAAAATAGATAAAGTATTGAAGCACGGACTGCACGCGCACCACCCAACGGCGCATGTATCTAAAGTCTTCCCCTTCAAAGAACAGCGACCAAAAGCCGTGATAGATCTTAAAAAGAATGGGGTGTGCTTCCTCAAAGCGTTCCGCTTTTTCTTCCGCGGTAGTCTTATCATCCGCGTTTTCCTCGTCCTCTTCAGGATCTTCGGAATGGAAAAATACAGGAATACGACGCTTTTTCTTTTCCTTCTTTTCCTTCTTTTCTTTCTTGTTACGCTTCTTTTTCTTCTTGGCGGCTTTCTCTTCTTTTTTCTTCTTTTTCTTTTCTTTCTCGGGGCTTGGGATGCCGAAAACACGGTTTAAAAGGGGCTTAAAGATACCCTTAATGAACACAAGCACGTAAAGAGCCAAAAGATTGATGAGAAGCGCGGTAAGCATAAAGGTGATAAACGCCATTTTGCTGGACGCGCCGGCAAGAAGCTTTTTGATAAAACCCCATGCCAAAACAGTATTGATGATGTTCTTGAAGAAGAGGAACAGAATCGCAAAAATGATAAATTCAAACAGTGTCAGAATGACAAAGAAAAGGTTCAAACGGTTGTGCGGTGCATCGTAGCGAAGCGCACGGAAGGTTGAGAACCGACGCATTTTAAGCGGAAGCGGCAAAAGGGGAAAGAACAGCAACAGTGAAAGAGCAAGTATAATCAGAATTTTAAGTGCGACCATTGCTTATTTTCCTCCCTTTTTATTAAACATTTTTTCGATGGCATCCACAGAAAACACCTTGTAAACACGGTTTTCATTGGAATTGAAGGGCTTTTCAATATTAAATTCACCTTCAATGCTGACATCGCTCTTGGCATCGGGTACGATACGCAAGCTGCTCATCATGCCGAGAAGCGCATCTCTGACACGTTCAAGCATTTCTCTGTGCTCACTGGCATGACGGTTTTGTTCATAGTTGGTATGATGCAAGAAGTTGATGACACGCATATTGTAACGGATATCTTCGATCGCGAGCAATTCCTTCTCATAGCGGTTTTTGAGCTTGGCAAAGGACCGATACTGTTTCACCATGCAGTCCTCAAATATTTTAGTCATTTTAGCTTTGGCATTTTTCATTTTCCTCACATACGGCAAAATATGAAGGAAGAAGGAAAGCGCGAAAAGACCGCCGAACACACCCGCCGCCAAACCTACGGCAAGTCCCATGGTGATCTTCGCCAAAATGAAATCGGAGCTTTGAAGAATGATAAAGGGAATGATCATAACCGCCAGCGTCAAAAGCAAGAACAGTCCGTCCCCGATAACATTCTTGGTCATGCAGGCTTCCGCCGCCTTATACTTATCGTAAACGCGGTTGGCTTCCTTGAGTTCGTCATCGTAATCGGTGGAAACATACTCGGCTTCCAACGCACTCTTCAAAAGCTTGCGGAGCTTGCCCTCATGTTGGGAAAGCGCATTCTTATAGTCCAAATCAAAGGGGCAAACGGAGCTCCTCTTGGCACGCTTTAAAATTTGAAGCTTATCTTCATCTTTGGTAATGCTGTCACGCTTTTCGTCACGCTTGGCTTTATATTTTGCCATAAGATCATCGAGTTTTTTCTGATCCTCGGGCGATTTTTTGCCGGGAACACGGGTTGCCAAACGGCGGATGGTCTGATATCTCTCTTCAAACTCCGGGATCTTGACACCGGAAAGAGCTTCTCTTCTTTCTACGGCAGGATCCATTTTCGCAGGCTTTGTTTCCTCGGCATCATTTGCGTTTACATCCACGCCAACGGGCCACTCCAAGCAATAATAGCGGTTACTGCTCAAACGTGATTTTTCAAGTGCGGCATTTACCTTATTGTAAGAATCCTTCATAATTGTCGTAAAGGAATCCTTATCAATGGTGGGAATGGTCTCATTGCCTTCGCTCAAAGGCACATTCTCTTCGTTCTCATAAATACGAATGAGAGAAAGCGAAAGTGCAAGCGTATCAAACGCCGCGCGGGAAGGCGCGGTTCCCGTGGCAATATAGGTACGGGTTCTGACACCGTACTTAAAAGGCTGAGCACGGCGAATCAAAAAACCGCGATAGAAGTTGGAGAAGGTGATGCCGTTTATATCCTCTTCCGTCGCGTTCTCGGGAAGATCTTCTTGCTCGTTGCGGTAGAAAGAAACCGCGGGAAAAGAAAGCGTACCGCCTTCATACGCAATATCAAACGCCGTATAACGCTTGTCCGCATCTTTTTTCTCTTTTTTCTTGGCAGTCTTTTCCGCATTTTTCTCTTCTTCCAAAATGCGGGCATATTCCTCATCGCTGACCGTGGAAAGCTTTTTGGGTGCTTCCTCGCCGCTGTTTTTACGGCGCAAATGCTCCTCTTCTTCCGACAAAGCCAAGAGATACGCCAAATGTTCTTGCTCGGCGGCGTTGACTCTGTGCGTTGCCTGTTCGATATACTGGATATAGAACACTTCTCTGCCGCCCACGGCGATATGCGCGCCGCGCATCAGATCAAACAGATGATCCAAAAGATAGATCTCTATGAGCGACTTATAAATCGCGATATAATCGCTTGCCGCCTCGAGATCGGGGTGCAGGGTGTGAGGAAAAGAGTAAAAATCGACAAGCACAACAATACGGCATTCGTCCGCCATAGGCGCGCTTTGCCGTTCGATGATGGTTTTGGCGCATTCATCGATTCGTTCAAGGCCGCTATACATCCACGTGATGTTGTTGTAGCCAACCAGCTCGAACAAAAAGTTGCTGTCAAACACTCTGTTTTCCGACGTGTTGATTACATAGGTTTGCATACTGTTTCCTTTCCTTGAGGATATGCTTTATATCTTAAATCTTAGTGAAAACTATATAAAATCGCATGTTGCGTTTTTTTCTTTTTAGGGGATACCTTTGAGGGCGATCGCCCTCAAAGGTATCGGGGAAAAATTATTCTGCGGTGCCGTCACCGTCGTCGGTGGGTTTATCGGCAACGGGTGTCTCCACGGCGGGAGTTTCTGCGGCGGGAGCCTCTGCGGCAGAAGCTTCAGTCGCTTTCTTCTTTGCCTCTTCAAGCTCCTTAGCAACGCTTGCGGAAGCGGTGCGGGCAGCATCGGAGAGAACATAGTTGCGGTAGGTGATATCCTTACCGATAATGCGGTCAATAGACTTAAAGTAGCCTGCTTCATTGACCATAGAGATAAGTCTGGTTGCTTGGAAGAGAGGATCGCTTTCTTTTTGGATATCGGCATCCTTGCAAAGCGCGATCATGAACTTGTCAAGCTGCCATTCGTATACCGTCATATAGTTGGAAGGATCGTTCTGCTCGCTGACGCACTTGTTGCAGAAGCGGCGGAAGGTATCGTAACCAACCTCCAAGATCTTCTCCGCGTCATCGCAGTCGAAGCCGCTTTCTTCGGAGCACTTGATCTTGTTATAGAACTCAAAGAGGCTAAGGCTCAGGCGGCTGGTTGCGTTGTGCTCAGCACCCATACCTGCTTGATCGATGATGTTCTTAAAGAGGTTATCGCGCATCATGACGATATAAGGAGCCTTGGTAATATCAGCCTCAGCACGGGGAATATCACCGGAAGAGTAAACGGGGCGCAAATCCTCAAGCTGATCGCGCATATCGTTCTCAAAGCTCTGATACCATTTTTCGATCAAAGCATCCTGAGGACGCAACCAGGTAATGAGTCCGCTGAGATTTCTCTCATTGATTGCTCCGCCAAAGCGATCCGTGATAAGCGTATCAACACCGTTGAGGTTGTAACGGAAGCCTCTCTCCTGACGGAGGGGTGCACGATAGGAAATCTTTGCGGTCATGATGGCATAAAGAAGTGCCTTCATGAGCTTCATATCGCTTTCCTTCTCCTTGGCAAGATTGATGTAAGGCATAAAGCCGCGGCGATGGAGATTGTAAGACAAGTGGGGGTTCCACATATCCGTCTTTGTGCTTTCCATCTTGTCGATTGCCTTCTTATACTCATTGAAGTAAAGAGGATTCGGGCTGCATTCATCTACCTTACGCAGGTGAGTGGGTTGGATATCAACGACCTCACGAGTAACAAGAAGCGTAGACGCGGGAATGTCGTTTACGATTGCTACACGAGCGTCGGGCGCAGAAAGGTGATGGATAAACTCTTGCGCGATGGAAAGAAGCTGTTTACCCTCACTGCCTGCGGAGGGAACGGAAAGACCGAACTTCGAGCTGTTCTTCTTCAAATAACGGACAGCCTCGGTGGCGATCAGGAATACCGTGATCTCGGAGGGCTTGGGACCTTCCTTGTAGTTGTCGGGCTGAAGGGCGGGCTTTGCAAGCTCAAATGCCATCGAAAGCATTTTTCTTTCAGCGGAAATGGGGTTTTCCTTGTCGTGATCGGCAATGACATCAAAGACAGATTTGGAAGCCAGTGCGGTAAAGTAATCGCTCTTTCTGATCTGCTCTCTGTTGGCATCAACCATAGCGTCAAAGATATCGGAAATGCCTTTTGCCTTGGGAAGATCTTCGCTGTCAAGTGCTGCGGCGAGTGCCATTTCGTAAGCAACGGAGAACACGCCGCTACCGGTAATATCGTCTGCGGCAAGAACGTCCTCTGCTTTCATTGCGCCGCCGTTCTTCTTGAAGTTTTCGTAAGCGGCATCCTTGTCCTCGGGAGAGGAGAAGAGATAAACGACAGCACCGTTGATGCCCGCTTGCGCGTTGCGTGCGGTCTGCGTAGCTTCCTTCAAGGTCTCACGCTCCTCGCCGAAGCGGCTGAAGAAGGTGCGGTACTTATCAATCAAAAGATCGAGGTTCTTCGAAACAACAAGCAAAACGCGGTTACGCAACTGCTTTACAGCGCGATTGCGCAGAGATTCGAGAATCTCCTTTGCGTCATTGATGATTGCCTCGCTATCGATCTTGGTATCGGTACCCTCATCCAAATATGCCTTGCGCGTTCCTTCGCCGTGCAACGTAGCAAAACGGTTGTTGCCGAGCTTGATGTACGCGCTCTTCTTTGCTTCAGCGGCGGTTTTGCCTGCAGTCTCGTCGGTAACACTGAGAAGCGAAGAGGGCAAATGATACTTAAGCTCACCGGAAGTAATATCCTTCCATTCGGTGATGTTCTCTTCGGCAAGCTGTTCCTTCAAGGTCGTTTTGAAGGTACAAAGCTGTTTCATAGCCGCAACGGGATGGATATACTTGCCATCCTTCATCAAAACGTTAACCGCAAAAGAAAGAGCAGGATTTGCGGTAGGATCCTTTTCTTTGGCAAGAGGAAGAATCGCGTTGAAGAGATTGGTGGTATTATCGCGAATGGTGTCTACGCACAAGTGATAATACTTATCCAAAGAATCGTAGCACTCACCGCAAATAGAAGCAACCTTCTGCTTTTCAGCCTCTTTGGTTGCCTTGGAAGCCAAGAAACCGCAACCTTGCGACAGCGTTACGCTGAGCAATTCATCCTGCATCTTTTCGATGGAGGGAATGCGGCTTTGGATCTCCGTGCCAAGCTTTTCCCAATAATCGGCGAAGATTTCTCTTTCTTCTACCTTGTCACCGTCTTGCACAACATAAGTCGTGCCGCGGCGAAGAATCTCGGGGATTGCGCTGGTGGGCGTTCTGACCTCTGCTGCAGCGGCGGTCAGCCATTTCTTGGCATACTCGCCATCCTTGAGCATGTAGATGCGGCGAGCCTCGGCGGCAGCTGCCGCTTCCTCAGCGATCTTTTCTTCGGTAGCGTTATGCAAAAGCATCCATTCGCCTTCGCTGTCCTCCTCGGTCTTGCGGTGTGCCACATAGTTGAGCACTGCCTCTACAGGATAGCTCATCTCGGAGGTACCGATACCGGCATAGATAGCGTTATGACCGTCATTCTGCGTCAAGAGAATGGCATGGTTCGAAATCTCGGAGTCAACGGTAGGACCAACCTGCGTGCAAACGATGGAGTAAAGGGAGTTGGCAAGAACCGCATCGTGCGCGGTGATGGAGGAAAGGCCGGGGATCTTATCGAGCATGAATACACGCTCAAAGGGAGCCGCCTCAGGTCTCCAATACTCGGGATTGTCCGCATCAAAGAGGAGTCCGACGTAGGGGTTATTATCGTTACCGATGCGCAAATGGATGGGAGGCATGCCGCTTTCGCGCTTTGCGGGATCGTTGGCACCGTTTACAACCTGGCTCATCGCATTGAGCTCACGAAGGATCGCATACGCGTTTGCAAAAATCTTGGTGCGGTTATCGGGTGTTTGAGAATCGGCATAGATATCGGGGCATGCGAGCATAGCGGTGGTCTGGATGTTACCGACACCAAGATGCTCTCTGATATATCTCTTTGCATAAAGAGTGATCGGAATAAAGGAACCGGAACCGGTACCGCCCGCAATGGATGCTACGGTATAGATCTCATACTGAGCACCGCCAAAATCACTGCGGAGAGACTCCAGTGCCTGATGGAACATGCTTCTCTTTTGAGAATTGTTCATGAGGTTCATGAAAGCAAGATAGGATTTCTTTCTCCACTGACCTGCGCCGCGCGTCAGCTCTTGCGAACGGATGTTCTCTACGTCATAAGGGAACCATTCGCGCAAATGCTCTTCACCAAGACGGTCGCAAACCGCGCCGAGTCCGGAGGGATCGGTCATGGGGATCGCAGTGGCATTACGGATGGACTCTACGCCCGCATCGTCCGTATCAAATACAATGGAAACGACTTTGCCGGTGTTGTCATCCTTCACCTTTTTGCGGATCTCCTCTATCTTGTGATAGAGCATGTCAACCGCATTGCTACCGGTGCCGCCGACACCGATAATAAGAATGTTTTTCATCTGTTATCTCCTTTTTTTATATATATCTTTTTTAGATAAACCATAGAAGAATCGGTCCTTCATCCTTCGGAGTACAAATTTACGTCTGCCGAAAGTCCCGGATCAAAATAACTGCGCCCGCTGCGCGCATTGCGTTCCGTAACGGCATCGAACGCGCGGCGATAAAATTCTTGCTCTTCGGTGAGATCTTTTACCCACCCAAAACGGCAAAGATGCAAAAGTCCCACACCCGCGTTTTCGGTCATAACCAATCGATGTGCGGGAAGTGCCAAATCTTTCAAAAACAGTTCTGTTTGTGTCTTAAGCCATTGACTGTCATGCTTTTGGTCTGCCTTGATCAGTCCGTTCTCCGAAAGATATTCAGCTGTTCTTTGGGGTAACGACAGCACACACATCTCATCCTCTTGCTTTCGGGAGGATGAAGATACCAAGCGGAACAGCTCAAGCAAGAACGATTGAATCGTTTCGCGTGGTTCACTGCTGTTTTCCGCCAAAAACGCAAACGCATCCTTCCGACGCCTTGCGATATAGGGCGTACTTTGATGCAAATATGCCGTAACGGAAAACGACACCTCACGAAGCAACTCGGCATAAAGCCAAGGGAAAGAAAGCGAAGACTCTTTCCGATATGTTTTTGCAAGCGACTCAAAAAGGATTCGCCCAAAGACATCCGAAGCATCCGCCCTCATATCCGCCGTTTTCCACTCACTTTTACTTTCCGACAGCAGACATTTTAAGCGTTCGGCATCAACACCGAGTGGCAGAAAGAAAGGTTCACACCGATCAAACGAGCATAAAAACTTCTCATCCGTATATCGGTTTGCCCTATGCTCTTTGCTTAACGCACCGAACATCTCGCGGTAAGCGGATATAAGCCCCGCCGTTCTATTCAAAAGCTCTCCGAAAACCATGCTTTCCAACTGCTTCAAAGCGCACTCGCGCATGGTTTGAAGAATGGAAAGCGTATCCGCAACGATCGCCTCACCGTCAAGCACGGGATCGGTGCGCCGCATAAGATAACCCTCCGTTTGTTCTCGGAAGGAGGCAAACCGTTCGCGTCCGAGTGCGAGATAAACGCTCTTCCCGACATGTTCGGACACCTCTACCGCCAAAAAGGCGGCGGGGGCACGGCGCGATTGCTCGGAAAACACGGCCTTCTCGCATATATCCGCATTTTCTTTCAAGCGGTGCATGATCTGATTGCAAAAAGCGATCAAACGCCCAAGGGCATGCGAAGGATTTTCATATTTTCCGTCACACTTCATCAAACGGTCTGTCAAAGAGAGCTCGCCCGATTGCCTTTTCTCAAGATCATGCGGGAGCATTTCTTTTACAAGTACTCGCGCATGTTCGGACAGAAGCTCGGTAAATATGCGGTAATACCTGTCTACGGTATCCACGCATTCCCGATACCGATCCGCCACCTGCTCATTTTTTTCGGCTTTTGCGCGGTGGGAATCAAATAAGCGGTACGCACGGCAAACGGGCAAGGCACAAAGCTTATCCCTCACCGCGCTCAAATCGGGGAGAATCTTTTCCGCTTTCTTGGCAAAGTCACCGAAGTATTCGCGCAAAAGAGATTCACATTTCTCCCCCGCCATCCCATCCTCTTGAGAGAACACGCTTTCAAGCTCTTCGCCCGCAATCACATGGGAAAGTTTTTCCATAAGACCGTCCGCCGGATCATATGCAATCGCCGCAGCGATTTTTACAAACGGAATACGGCGCGCAAAGCGCGAAGAACGGTTGGAAAGCTCACTCTCAAAGGAGTGGAATATGGGAGTACAAAAGAAGGAATAGAGAAAATTACTTAAGCTTCTCGCGTGAAGATCAATGGCGCGAGAGGCTGCTTTGTCTAACAAAAACACACAAGAGAAAGGGGCGGCGGAGGGTGTTCGAAACGAAGCATCCTCACTGTCGAACAGCAAACCGACAAACGGATCTTTGCTTTTTCCCAAACGAAACGCGGGCGTTTTTTCACCATGCGCGGTCCGTGTCATGATGTTAAGCTCGGTCAAAGCGGCGTAAGCGTTGGCGTAAAACTGATTTTGCATACTACCAAGCGCATATTCCGCATAAATCTCCGGGAGCGCGAGTGCCGCATAAGCATGAACGTCTTTTTTGCCCCTTTGCGCAAGACATTTTTTTACATAAAGCGTCACGGGAAGAAAAGCTCCCGAGCCCGTACCGCCCGCCAAAGAAGCTACGGTACAAATCTCATATCTTGCCTTGCCGTCCGCATCGCCCTCGCAAAGGCGATCTAACACGGCATCAACTTGCGCACGGTTTGCGCCGTTTTGCATGGCAAAGAGAAAATCAAACAATGCTTTTTTTCGCCATAGCCCAAAAGAACGGCGTAAGTCGCAAGCGCGAAGAGAAGGTTCACGGTAAGGAAACCATCCTTCTAACATCTCTTGTCCGAGCGCGTCGCAAGCTTCACCGAGATTTTGGGAAGCGGAAAGCGGCAAAACGGTGGCATGGCGAACCCGTTCCAAATCGGTAGGATCGCCATCAAGCACCAACGTTTCCACGCAAGACGCCTCGCTTGGCGGATCACGCATACATAACTGCTTAAACAGCTCAAGCGCGCGAACCCCCATACCGCCGACACCGATGACGAGTACTCTTTTCACAAGAAAACTCTCCTTATTATATTATTCGGTATCGGTCGTGTCGTCGTCGTAAAGTTCGCCGTCGCCGCTTGCCTCTTCCGCACCAAGATCCGATGCGGTTGCGGGATCGTATTTCAAGAGCTTGAGCACGTCGGCAGATGCTTCATAAGCGGTATAGTTGATACTGCCGTCGGGATTGATGCCGCGCACTTCTTGCACTTGGCAATATGCACCAATGCTGTTCACCCACTCAACAACACGGTTGAAGTAAGGTTCTTTGCTGGATTTTTCCTTTTGCACGGCATAGGAAGAAGCATACGCTTCATAGAGCGCATCAAGCTGTGCCTTATAGATCACCACATAGTGCTCGGGATTGGTGGTCTTATGGCGGCAGATTTCTTTGAAGAGATCGCTTGTGATCTTAAGCATTCTGTCCGCATCATCACAGTCTCGTGCAGCCTCTTCGCTCGCCTTGACCGCATATGCAAACTCAATGATACCGATGCCCTTCGAATCCTTTGCCATATTGCCGGCAAACAAGCCGGAACGCAAGGTCTTGATAAAGGAGGAACGGGTGATCTCGCCGCTGACGCGTCCGACGTCGCTTTCGCTGACGATGTTGGAAAGGTTGCCCTTTGCCACGGTAATTTCACCGTCAAACGCTTCGCTCCATTTTTCAATCAGGATATCTTCATTGCGCAACCAAGTAAAGAGCTCGGCTACGTTTTTCATATTGACGTGGTCGCCGTTTGCGGTCAAAATGATGCTCTCATTGCCTACCTCATTCAAATAGCGGAAGGCAGTATAAGACGCGCTCTTTCCTTTTTTAAGAATAATCTTTTTCTTCACGATACCGTAAAGCATGGCTTTGACGAGCTTTTCATCGCAGATCTTTTCCATGTCGGCATTCATATAAGGAAGGAAACCGCGCTTGTAAAGATCGTTGCCGAGATGAGGATTCCACATATCGGTATCAAAACGGCGCAGATTGGAAAGTGCCTTTTGATAGTTCTTGAAATACAGAGGATTCGCGCTCATCTCGTCAAACTTGGGAATGCGCAAGGGCGTGATATCCATCTTTTCGCCCGTGATGTAAAGGATCTGATCGGGAATACCGCGGACAAGAGCGATTCTTGCTTGGTAGTTGCCCGAATAAATATGCACGAATTCTTCGGCACAGCTCTTAACGATCTTTTCCTCACTGACACCGTCGGTCACTTTGATACCGAAGAGATCGGCACGGGATTTTATGTACTTGGCTGTCTCATAAGACATCATCACAACGGTAACGTCCGAAGGCTTGATTACGTCACTGCCCTTTTCGGTCATATCCACCTGCAAAGCAGGCTTCGCGATCTCCATGGCGGCGGCGAACATAGCGCGTACGGTCGCTTTGACATCGTTTGTCTCCGCCTGTTTACCCGCGGAGCGAATAATGGCATCGATGACGTTACAGCTTCCGATGGACTGATATGCCGTTGATTTGGCGATGGTCTTGCGATAGGAAGCAACCATATTCTCAAAGAGATTACGGTACACATTGCCGAGGGAAGGTCTGCCTTCGTTGTTGCGTTCCATAGCGGCGGAAATATACGCGGTCTCGAAAATGCTTTCACCGGCGATATGATCCGCTTCCAAAACATCTTCCAAGCTATCGGCACCCGAATCGCCCAAAACTTGTTTCATGATGGCATCTTTATCTGCCGCGGTGGAATAAATGTTGAGCACGCTGTCTGCTCTGCCTGCGTCACGTCTGTGCGCGGTTTTGACGGCTTCTTCAAAATCGGTCTTGGCGGCGGCAAAGCGCGTAAAGAAGGCGCGGTATTGCGCGATAAGATCATTGAGTCTCTTATCGATCTCCTCAAGGACCTTGGTTTGAATTTGCTTTTCCGCGGCGGAACGGATACGGTTCAAGGCGGAAACGCCGTCGGCGCGGAGATATACGCTGTCACTGTGCGGACAGGTACGCTGTTTCATATAATCTTCTCTTTGCAAAAGAATGCCCGAAAGGCGGCCATCCGCCATCTTGCAATACGCGCTCTTTCTCTCGTTAACGCTCTTGTCCTCAATCGAAGGAGTCTCACGCATAGAAAGCAAAGAAGTCGGCACAGCACCCGCCTCGCCCGTCTTAAGTTCCTTCCAAAGAGAGGATCTGTTCACTTCAAGGAACTCGTGAAGCAAAAGCTTCAAACGGCAAAGCTGTGTCTCTGCGGCAACGGGGTGAATGTATTTACCGTCGCGCATCAAGACGTTTTCCACAATGGAAAGCTTGCGGTTGGCGCGTTTATCCTTGCGCTCGTCAAAGGTCAGCATAGCCTCGGCAAGACCGGTAGCGGAATCGCAAACCGAACGCACGCAAGTTGCAAAATAGGAGCGAAGTTCGTAATTGATCTCATCCGCCATATTAAGCACTTTTGTCTTAGCTTCGTTTGCGCCGAAAAGACCGGGCTTCTCCACCACAGACAGGCTTTCGATTTCATCTTTCTGCTTGTCGTACGGTTCAATGCGCGCGGCAAGCTCTTCCATCATGGACTCGAAATATTCTTCGATAAGGCTGAATTTATTGCCTTCACTATCGGTGCGATAGGTACATCTTTCCACCAAAGAGGCAACACTGCTGGTGGCATTGCCCTCTTCCGCCTTCAAGGCGGCAAGGAAAAACTTCGCGTAATCGCCATCCTTCATAAAGAACTGACGGCGCATTTCCTTTGCGCGGAGCTCTTCTTCATGCACACGCTCCTCGGTCGCGTTATGGAGCGTCAGCCATTCGCCCTCACACGCGGCAATGGCTTTTTTGTGTGCCAAATAGTTCAAAATACTGTCCGCGGGGAAGCAAAGCTGGGCGGTGGAAATGCCTGCATAGATCGCGTTGCCGCCGTTGTTTTGGGAGTGAAGAACCACGTGGTTGGATGCTTCACTGTCCATCGCCGCACCGATATCGGTGCAAAGAATGGTATAAAGAGAGTTGGCAAGCACGATTTCATGCGCATGTACCGAATGCACGCCCGGAATCTTATCGAGGATAAAGACCTGCGAGAAGGGGGCGGCATCGGGCGTCCAGAAACGCTCGTCCGAGGCATCGAAAAGGACGCCGACATTGGGTTCATCGGGGTGACCGATGCGGAAACGGACGGGTGCTTTTTTCTCAAGATAATTGTCAAGGCATACGCGGTTATAGTCGTTATTGGTGACTAAGTTGATGGCATTCAGCTCTCTTAAGATAGCATATGCGTTGGCATAGATCTTGATGCGGTTTTCGGGAGTTTGACTTTCGGCATAAATATCGGGGCACGCGATCATCGCGCTGACGATGGGCTCTTTGCCCAACTCGCGGATATAGCGGCGCGCATAAAGCGAGATCGGAATAAAGGATCCCGAGCCCGTGCCGCCCGCAATGGATGCGATGACATAGATCTCGCATGCCGCACCGGGTTCCGCAATTGCCACGGAATCAAGGGCACGGTGGAAGGCGGTACGCGCTTCCTGCTTATTCATGAGATTGAGAAAGGCAAGGAAGGACTTTTTACGCCATTGGGAGGCACCGCGCACCATCTCTTGCGAACGGACCGCCGTTTTATCGCAAGGGAACCACTCGCGCAAAAATTCTTTGCCGATACGGTCGCAAATGGTTCCGACCGAAGCGGGATCCGCCATGCTGACAGCCTCAGCGGAGCGAATGGTCGTCACACTGCCGACATCGGTATCGAACACAACGGCGGAAATGTGGTTATCGGTCTGATTGCCGAATTCTTTGATTTTTTGATAGAGGATATCGACGGCGGCACTGCCGGTTCCGCCGACACCGATCAAAAGTATGCTTTTCATAATATTTTTCCTTTCGGAGAATGGAGGGCAGAGCCGCCGCAAGGCGCGGCAGCACTACCGTTTTTTATCTGCCAAAGGGCACGTAGAAAATAACTTCAATGAAATCGTCGGATTCCTTCGAGACGATGAAGATACCGGATTTCAGTTGCGCGGTCTTGATGGTCTTAATATCAAGAGACTCGCTTTCCCAGAAGAGCTGAGCATGCGCTTCGGAAATCTTGGCAATGCTGACACTGCCCGTGCGATGCGCCTCGCGCACCTTGGTTCTGATCTCATTCATGCAGCTGACGGTTTTTTCATCCGACTGCGGACGGATCTGCATCTTTACGCTTGCGGGAAGCGTCATTGCGTATTTTTCAGCATCCACGCGATTGCCTTCAAAGGAGGTTTCTTGCGTGCGTCTCTTCAAACCGATGATCGGCACCAAGCGTCCGAGCATCAAATTTTTCGGGAATCCGCCCACGTGTTTGATGCTTTGCACACGTGCGACTTTACCCTTGCTCTTGCCTTGCGTTTCGATCTTCATTTTCACGAAGCTTCCCTTTTCAAAGCGAATGCAACGCAAGCTCTCGATAGCAAAGATGATCAAATAAATGATCGCGATCAAAATGGCAATGCGAAGAATATACCCGAAAGCACCCGCGGGTGCGATGGTGTAGATGTCCTGACCGAGCTTTTCACCCGAATCGGACTGATACTTTACATTCACCGTTTTATCCCCGCCACGGATGAACATGGAGGTGAAGAAACGGAAGATACCCCACTGATCGGGAACGATACGGATGCGGATCACGGGAACACCGTCCACCGTCTCCACCGTAGTCTCACCGCCGATCGGGGTGATAAAACGGGTAAATCCGTTTGCGCCGTAAGCAGACTCGTCTACCGTGAAGAGTCCGTTATCCAAAGCGTATTTTAACTCTTCCTCGCTTAAGGGTGCGCCGTCTCTGTAGATCGCAAAGCGAACCGACGATTGGTTTTTTCCAAGCGCAAAACGGTCAATGGGATCTTTGTCTTTGCTGACGGGAACAACCTCGAAAACAGTTTCGGTCAAGGTGATGCTCGCCTCTGCCGAAGCATTGATGTAGGTGGCGATATCTGAGTAAACCTTGATCTGAAGCTTACCTTCGCCCGTTGCCGTGCCGAAGCTTCCGAGCGTTTCCGCCGTCGGCAAGAAGCTTAAGTTATTTCCTTCCACCAAGCATGCGGCGGTGACATCCGCGCCGTTCAAGGTGACCTTGTATTTCAAAACCTCCTCACCGAACGGAAGCGGCCGCCCCTCGGCGGAGAGCGCGAAGATCAGTTTTTTCCCGATTTGTGCGTTTTGCGAAAGTCCGTAAAGCGTCATGGAAAGACTATTGTCCCCTACGGGAGAAAGCAACACGTCGGCTGGATAGTAAGGCACGCTCGCAGTGCAATCGCGAGGTGCTCCGTCCTTATACACCAACACGTAGATGGAAAAGACACCGTACTCATATTCCTCGGGATCTAAGTTCAAAGAAACCGCGATCTTACCGTTCTCGGGAGCAACCGAATAAACGGAGGACGGAAGAGGTGTACCGTCCGCCATCGTCACGGCAACATCGTAATCATAGGTCGAAAGCGCGAGATTGGTCGTGATCTTCTCACCGTCAGTGATGGTAAACAGCGTTTTGCTTTTATGCGACGCGTTGGGCTCCAAAACCGGTTTTTCGGCTTCTATGCGGAAGCTGTCGGGATTGGCTCGTACATTACAGAACAGCGAGGTATACAGCGTATAAGAGCCGTTCAAAATGCTGACGGTCAACGAAATCGCCAGCTTTCCCTCTACCAGCGGAATGGGTTTTCCCACCTCGTACTTTTCGTTGTTATAGGTGATTTCCGCCAAAGGTGTTCCCGGGATGGTAACTCCCTCATTGCTTCCCTCTTCCAAAAGTTCATATCCGATCACCAGCTCATCGCCCGCTTTTAGTTTCGTGATCGCGGCGGCATCGACGATTTCGCCTTTGTGCGTTGCGTACGCGCGCAAAGAAAGCGCGGGTTCAAGCAGGATGGAAAGCCCCTCCAAATCCTTATCCGTCAAAGCGTCGAACTCAAGCGTCAAAGTGCCTTGGGAGAAATTCATATCGGCATCCCGTCTTTTGAGAACGGCAGAGGATCCGCCCTTCATGGTCGGCAATCCGTCCGCCGAGAAAGAGGCACGCTGGGTGACGGTGAGCTCTTCACCGCCGTAATAGGAGCGCAAGAGCTTGGCATCGCTGTTTTGCAGCAACATGGAAACCGAGCGCAAGCCGTAGCCCACGCCGTCAAGATCTACCGTAACCGTGTTGCCCGAACGGCTGAAACGTGCGGATTCGATGGAATATCTGCCGGAAATAAGGTTGGCAACGTCTTGCATACTCTTGATAACGTCCGCAGGCGTTTCCGCTTTTCGCGTTGTTACATTGCCGTTTTCGGTATCAAAATCGGTTCCGGTCAAATCAACGGCACCGGAACTGAACCCGAGATAGATGCAACGGTACGAGTCATAATCGGCAGGCTTTACATAGCGCGAAACCATGGAAGCGACTCGGTCCGGATTGGTTTCATCTTCAAAGGCACCGTCCGTCAAAATCACAAGGAAATATTCGGTATCGCCCTCTTCGCCGGCTTTGATCTCGTCAGTCTTTTTCATTCCGGCGTCAAGCAAATGCTGTAATGCCCACTCGATACTGCTCACGGGCGTATCGCCGCCGTTCGGCATCGGCGAGAACATAATATTGTTCAAGGCATCGGAGATTGCCGCCTCGCGGCCGTTCGGATCGGTCAAAACGACTTCTTCGTAAACGCCTGCTTTGTTATAGTTGGACTGGTCGATGGCAACAGCGGAACCGACATTCCTTCTTTGGTGCATCGGCATGAAGAAAAGCTTATCCTCGGAGCCGAGCATCGCCATCAAGGTCTGAGAGGCGTAGCGAGCGTATTCCGCACGTTGCTCAGCCTGCATGGAACCTGACGTATCGTAAAGCACCGATACCACTTTTTTCTTGGTATAGCCTTGCGTGCTTGTTTGCGAAGCGGAAAGAGGTTCCTCGGCTGCCTCCGCGGGCAAAGCGACAAGCAGCGTGGAAGCAAGGCAAACCAAGCAAAGCAACAAAGACAAAAGTCTTTTGCCAAATTTCATAGTTATGTAATATCCTTTCATATTCTTATGTCAAAATGTCATTAGGGGAGAAATATCTAATATATATTATAATCATTCTATTTAGAAAATCAACCTTTTTTTGAAATTATTAAGCATTTTTGTCGAAATGTTCAAAAATATGGACAGTTATTGTGCTTTTTGCCACACATTTTACGGCTTTCTGCCCTGTTTTTTCCTTTTCTTGTGTTCTGAAAATTTACAAAAAATTAAAAAACCGCCGTCAGAGACAGCGGTTTTTGTTACGAAATGATGTATTTTTTCTCATCCGAGATCGGTTAAATCATAGGGTGTCGTCTGGTATACATAGTAATTCAACCAGTTGGAATAAAGCAGGTTGGCATGTGCGCGCCAACGAACATGGGGTGGCATTTCCGGGTTATTGTTCGGAAAATAATTCTCGGGGACAGCGATTTCTTTTCCTTGAGAGATGTCGCGAAAATACTCCTTAGCAAGCGTTTCGGGATCGTACTCAGAGTGACCGGTGATAAACACCTGTTTCCGATCCTTGGAGACCACGGCATAAACACCGGCTTTGGGAGAAACGGAAAGAATCTCGAGCTCGTCACACTTGGCGATATCCTCTTCCCTCACCTCGGTATGACGGGAGTGAGGAACGAAGAAAGAATCGTCAAAACCGCGGAACAGCATGGATTTTCTATGTGCGAGCGTATGTTCAAACACACCGAACATCTTAGCATCCAAGGGATATTTCGGAATACCGTAATGGTAATACAAAGCCGCTTGCGCCCCCCAACAGATATGGAAGGTCGAATGCACGTGGGTTTTGCTCCATTCCATAATCTCGCAAAGCTCTTCCCAATAATCCACTTCCTCAAAAGGCAGTGTTTCGACAGGTGCGCCCGTGATCACGAGACCGTCAAAATTGCGATTTTTGATCTCATCAAACGTCTTATAAAAGGTCAAAAGATGCTGTTCGGAAGTGTTTTTGGACTGATGCGTCTTGGTATGAAGAAGTGTCAGCTCCACTTGAAGAGGGGTGTTACCAAGTAAGCGCGAAAGCTGTGTCTCGGTCACGATTTTGGTGGGCATGAGATTGAGAAGAAGGATCTCAAGCGGACGGATGTCCTGCGTTTGCGCACGCGTTTCGGTCATAACGAAGATATTCTCTTCGGTCAGAATATGGGTAGCGGGCAATTCATTGGGAATACGAATCGGCAACGGTATGTCCTTCCTTTCTGTAATCAGACGGTTGCAAGTGCCGCCGCGATGTCCTCAATAAGATCTTCCTTGTTCTCAATACCGCAAGAAAGACGAACAAGATCGGGAGAAACGCCTGCCGCTTCAAGCTCCGCGTCACTCATCTGACGGTGCGTCGCGCTTGCGGGGTGCAAGCAACAGCTGCGCGCGTCGGCAACATGGGTTTCGATCGCTGCGATCTTCAGAGCACCCATAAACTTCTCTGCCGCGGCTCTGCCGCCCTTGACACCGAAGCTGACGACTCCGCACGTGCCCTTCGGCATATATTTTTGAACAAGAGGATAATCGGGATCGGAGGGGAGTGCGGGGAAACGCACCCAAGCGATCTTTTCATGCTTCTCCAAAAATTCGGCAACAGCAAGCGCGTTTTCAAAATGGCGTGCCATGCGAACATGCAAGCTCTCAAGACCGAGATTGAGGATAAACGCACTTTGCGGTGCGGGTGTAGAACCGAAATCACGCATAAGCTGTGCCGTCGCTTTGGTAATAAATGCGCCGCCCAAGCCGAACTTTTCGGCATACGTGATACCGTGATAGCTGTCATCGGGCGTGCAAAGACCGGGGAACTTCTCGGCGTGAGCCATCCAGTCAAACTTACCGCTGTCTACGATACATCCGCCGACAGCCGCACCGTGACCGTCCATATATTTCGTAGTAGAGTGCGTCACAATGTCCGCACCCCACTCAATGGGACGGCAATGGACGGGTGTTGCAAAAGTATTATCGATGATCAGCGGAACACCGTGCGCATGCGCGGCATTGGCAAAACGCTCAATGTCCAGTACGGAAAGGGCGGGGTTGGCAATAGTTTCACCGAATACCGCCTTGGTATTCGGGCGGAATGCCGCTTCCAGCTCTTCATCGGAACAGTCGGGCTTCACAAAGGTGAATTCGATGCCCATTTTCTTCATGGTGACGGCAAAAAGATTGAAGGTACCGCCATAGATCGCAGAAGATGCCACAACGTGATCCCCACAGTTTGCGATATTGAAAACGGCATAAAAGTTTGCCGCCTGACCGGAAGAAGTCAGCATAGCGGCACTTCCGCCTTCCAAGGCGCAGATCTTTGCCGCAACCGTGTCGCAAGTGGGATTTTGCAAACGGGAATAGAAGTAGCCCGATGCTTCGAGATCAAAAAGCTTGCCCATATCGGCACTGGTCTCATATTTAAAGGTCGTGCTCTGAATGATCGGTACTTGACGGGGCTCGCCGTTGCCGGGCGTGTAGCCGCCTTGCACGCATTTGGTTTCAATTCTAAGTTCTTTCATGCAAACACACTTTCTTAAATGTATACATTTATTTACATTAAATGCAATAATTGCAAACAGTTAGATGATTTTTGAAGAGTGAAATGTAATGTTAAAAGAGGAGAAAGGGGCTGTCGAATATGACAGCCCACAAAGGATTAAACCTCTTTTCTCCAGCCAAACGGATCAGGGCGTTTGCCCCATTGGATACCGGTGATCTCATCGTAAAGCTTTTGTGTCAGCTCTCCGATCTCGCCGCCGCCGATCTGCATGACATCATCGCAATAGCGAAGCTTGCCAACAGGGGAAACAACAGCCGCCGTACCCGTACCCCAAACCTCTTCCAGCTTGCCGCACTTGGCAGCTGCAACGAGCTCTTCTACGGAGATTCTTCTTTCCTCAACCTCATAGCCCCATTCGCGGCAGAGACGGAGAACCGAATCACGGGTGACACCGGGGAGAATGCTGCCGTTGAGCATAGGAGTCACAACCTTGCCATCGATCTTGAAGAAGATATTCATGGCACCGACCTCTTCGATGTACTTTCTTTCCACACCGTCGAGCCAGAGCACCTGGCTATAGCCATCGTCATGAGCCTTAACCTGCGCGATCAAGGATGCGGCGTAGTTACCGCCGGTCTTAGCAAAGCCCATACCGCCTTTGACGGCACGAACATATTCGTCCTCAATCCAAATGCCTACAGGTGCAAGTCCGCTGGCATAATAAGCTCCGCTGGGAGAAAGGATAACCATGAAAAGATAGGTCTTGGAGGGAGCAACACCGAGGAATTCATCGGTTGCGATCACAAAAGGACGAATGTAAAGAGAAGTACCCTCCTCTTCGGGAATCCAATCCTTATCCACCTCTACAACGGCTCTGACAGCCTCTACAAAATCCTCTTCGGGAATGTGAGGAATGCAAAGGCGGTCATTGGACTTATTGGCACGCTTAGCGTTCATATCAGGACGGAAAAGGTACGCCTTGCCGTCAGCACCTTTATATGCCTTCAAGCCCTCAAACATTTCCTGACCGTAATGGAACACCATAGCGGAAGGATCAAGAGAAATCGGACCGTAAGGCACAATACGGGCATCGTGCCAACCCTTGCCCTCGGTATAATTCATCACAAACATATGATCGGTGAAGATGTGGCCGAAACCAAGCTTTTCACCTTTTTGAGGCTTCACTTTGGGAGCCGTGGTTTTTTCAATCTTGATATTCAACATTGTTTTTACCCTTTCTTTATCGAAAATCAGCCTTCGTAATTATAGCCTGTTTCGATCGCCTTGAGGTTAACCTCAAGAAGGTCGGCATGCTTTGCGGAAACAACTTTACCGAGTGCCTCGCGCAAACCGTCATAGGAAATAAGGCCGCTTTCACGAATCATTTTACCAACCATAATCATGTTGGCAAGCGTGGGGAAGCCGGCATCCTTGGCAAGCTGAGTCGCGGGGATGTAGTAAGCGGAGACATCGGTGCGGCGCACCTTTCTCTCGATGAGTGTGGAGTCAATAAAGATCTTTGCGCCCTTGACTGCCGCATCCTCATATTTATCAAGAGAAGGGAGATTCATAACCATCAGAACATCGGGATTCGAAACGATGGGAGAGCCGACGGGATCGTCACTGAGGATTACACTGCAGTTTGCGGTGCCGCCGCGCATCTCGGGACCGTAAGAGGGGAGCCAGCTCAGCTGTCTGCCTTCAAGGAGCCCTTTATAAGCGATAAACTTGCCCGCAAACAGAACACCCTGTCCGCCGAAGCCTGCAATAAGAAGATTCGTGGTATTCATAACTGTATCCTTCCTTTCTCTTATTTGCCTTCGTCGGCAGTCTTGTCGCGGTATACGCCGAGAGGATAGTAGGGGATCATCTTTTCATCCACCCATTGCAGTGCCTTCGAGGGCGTCATACCCCAGTTGGTGGGGCAGGAAGAAACGACTTCAACAAGAGAGAAGCCCTTGCCCTCTACCTGATTGCGGAATGCTTTGAGGATCGCCTTCTTCGCATTCTTTACGTTTTTAACATTGTTTACGGCAACACGCTCGATATAGGTAGGTCCGTCAAGTGCCGAAAGAAGCTCCGCAACCTTAACAGGATAGCCTTGCACCTTAACGTCTCTGCCGTAAGGCGAGGTCTGCGTAACCTGACCGGGAAGCGAGGTGGGGGCCATCTGACCGCCCGTCATACCGTAAATGGCATTGTTAACGAAGATGATGGTGATGTTTTCGTTTCTTGCGGCGGCGTGTACGGTCTCTGCCATACCGATGGAGGCAAGGTCGCCGTCACCCTGATAGGTGAATACAATATTGTCAGGTCTGCCTCTCTTGATACCCGTCGCAACGGCGGGTGCGCGGCCGTGTGCCGCCTCGATCATATCGCAGGTAAAATAGTCATACGCCATAACAGCACAGCCTACAGGGGCTACGCCGATAGCCTTACCCTCAATACCAAGCTCATCAATCGCCTCAGCCACCAAACGGTGAATGATACCGTGGGTGCATCCGGGGCAGTAATGGAAGGGAACATCCGCCAAAGACTTGGGCTTATCAAATACGATGCTCATCTTATTTTACCTCCTTTGCCATATCCATGATTTTCGCGTAAACTTCCTCGGGCGAGGGGATCATGCCGCCCGCACGGTTGCAAAGAAGCACAGGACGTGCGCAACGGGTAGCCAGCTCGATGTCTTCGATCATCTGCCCCATGGAAAGCTCTACGGAAAGGAATGCCTTGACTTGCTTTGCAGCCTCGGCAAGGGGTGCCTTCGGGAAGGGCCAAACGGTGATAGGACGGATCATACCGACCTTAACGCCCGCTTTGCGTGCTTCTACGATGGCGTTTTTGGATACGCGCGCGGCGATACCGAAGGCAACAACGCAGTATTCTGCATCTTCCATCATGAAGGACTCATACATAGCTTCTGTCTCTTCGATCTTACGGTAACGCTCATAACGCGCGAAATTCTCCTTCTCAAGCGTTTCGGGCTTGAGGAAAAGGGAGTTGACGATATTGTGCTTACGCTCGCAACCGGTACCCGTCAAAGCCCAAGGCTTCGGGAAGGTACGGCTCTCGCCCTTGGGAAGCGCAACAGGCTCCATCATTTGGCCCATCGTACCGTCAGCAAGGATCATGGCAGTCATACGGTATTCGTCTGCCTTCTCAAAACCAAGAACGGTCAAATCAGCCATTTCCTGAACGGAAGCAGGCGCATATACCAGCATATGATAGTCACCGTGGCCGCCGCCGCGAGTGGCTTGGAAATAGTCGGACTGGGAGGGCTGAATACCGCCGAGACCGGGGCCGCCTCTCTGGACATTGACGATCAGTGCGGGAAGATCACTGCCCGCAAGATAGGAAAGGCCTTCGCTCTTGAGCGAAATTCCGGGGCTGGAGGAGGAGGTCATTACGCGAAGTCCCGCGCCTGCAACACCGTAAACCATATTGATCGCGGAGATCTCACTCTCCGCTTGGAGAAATACGCCGCCGATCTTGGGCATGCGTTTTGCCATATAAGCGGCAATCTCGGTTTGAGGGGTGATGGGGTAGCCGAAGTAATGGCGGCAACCTGCCAAAATAGCAGCCTCCGCAATCGCCTCGTTGCCCTTCATAAGTACTTTCTCAGACATTTCTTTTTCCTCCTTATTTCTCAACACGAATGACGCAATCGGGGCACATGGTCGCACAGAAGGCGCAACCGATGCACTTACTCATATCGGTCATTTCGGCAGGAGAATGCCCTTTCTTGTTGATCTTATCCTTCGCAATCACGAGCAGTTTCTTCGGGCAAGCATCGACGCAAAGCCCGCAGCCCTTGCAAAGGTCGGTATTAAATGTCACTTTTGCCATTTTTCATTCCGTCCTTTATTTAAAAAATTTTCTTTTGCAAATCAAGCGGCAACGTGTTGTCCATGCCCTTTGCCACCGTGCTTTCCGCCGCGGTGAAGAGAATGGGCAAAGCCGCCATCGCGGATAGTTTTTCCGCTTCCGCGCTTTTGGCGCGAATATCATCGGGAGTCGTTTCGGGACCGACGTTAGAGTTATGAACGATTCCCGTAAAGGGGATACCGCCCGCCGCCTCAATCTCACGCATCACCTCAAGTGCCTCTTCGGCGTTTCGCGTCAAGGGGCGATAGAAGTTGGCAACGAAAATCATTTCGTACTTCCCTTCCTCCTTGATGGCGGGTGCGTATCTGCCAAGTGCCAGTGCGCCTCTGTCGTCGCCGCCAACGTCAAACACGGCGTAACGGCTTTTGTCCTCCGTCAAAGCATACAGCTCAGCCGGCAAGGCGGGCAAATCGACATTGGAGTTTGCATAGGCAGAGGAAATGAGGCGAACACCTGCCGCCTCAAGTTCTGCGGCACTGTCTTTGGTGCGGAAATAAGGATTGACGATATCAAGGTCGGCGATGGTTACGGGCATGCCGTTTTTCGCCAATTGCAAAGCATAGTTTACGGCGATGTTGGTTTTTCCACTGCCGTAATGCCCTGCAAAAAGTGTAATTCGTTTAGGTTCGTATTTCATATTCATCAAAGCTTGTTGCGGATGATCTTGCCGCTGGTGGTCTTGGGCAATTCATCACGGAATACAACGATTCTGGGATATTTGTAAGGTGCTGTCTTTTGCTTGACGTACTCTTGGATTTCTTTTTTCAGCTCTTCCGTGCCTTCCGTTCCCTTGGTCAAAACAATGCTTGCCTTGACAACCTGACCTCTGACAGGATCGGGAGCCGCGGAAATGCCGCACTCAAGAACATAAGGCAACTCCATGATAACATTCTCGATCTCAAACGGACCGATGCGGTAACCGGAGGACTTGATGACATCATCCACACGGCCGACATACCAATAGAATCCGTCCTCGTCTCTCCACGCGGTATCGCCCGTGTGATAAAGACCGTCGTGCCATGCGTCACGCGTTTTTTCTTCGTCCAGATAGTAGCCCGTGAACAGACCGCAAGGTGCGCCGTTTTCGGTATGTACAACGATCTCACCCGTTTCACCGACACCGACGCTCTTACCGTCGGGATCCACGATATCCACATCGTAAAGCGGAACAGGTTTACCCATCGAGCCGAGTTTATGCGAATCACCGAGCAAATTACCGATCATGAGCGTGCACTCGGACTGACCGAAGCCTTCCATGATCTTAAGCCCCATGAGCTTTTCAAGCTGACGGAATACCTCGGGGTTGAGTGCCTCGCCCGCGGTGGTCGCGCGCTCTACGGAAGTCATATCGTATTTCGTCAGATCTTGCTTGATCATCATACGGTACATAGTAGGAGGCGCACAGAAAGTAGTGATATGATATTTAGCAAACAAGGGAAGAATATCCGCCGCGCTGAAGCGGACAAAGTCATATACAAAGGTTGCGCCCTCTGCCATCCACTGACCGTAAAGCTTACCCCACATTGCCTTTGCCCATCCGGTATCCGAGATGGTGAAGTGAAGCCCTTCGGGGTTTACACCGTGCCAATACTTAGCGGTTAAGAAATGCCCAAGCGCGTACTTATAATTGTGTGCGGCAATCTTGGGATAACCCGTGGTGCCCGAGGTAAAGAACATGAGCATCAAGTCGTCGCCGCAAGGACTTTCTGCGGTGCGGTGGAAATGAGTGCTGTAAAGCGTATACTCATCGTCAAAGTTGCGCCAACCCTCACGTGCTTCTCCGACAATGATACGGTGAACAACGGAAGGAGACTCGGCAAGCGCAATCTCAGCTTCGCTCACCGTTTCGGCATCCGAGGTGCAAAGAATGGCACTGATACCGGCGGCACCGAAGCGGTAGCTGAAGTCATGAGATTTCAGCTGATTGGTGGCGGGAATAACAATGGCACCAAGCTTGTTAAGTCCAAGCATGGCAAACCAGAACTGATAGTGACGTTTGAGCACCAGCATGACGCGGTCGCCTTTTTTGATGCCGAGAGACTTGAAATAGTTCGCGCACTGGTTGGAAGCGCGTTTGATATCACGGAAGGTAAAGCGGCGCTCGGTCTTATCTCTGTCAAGATGAAGCATGGCGAGCTTATCCGGCTTTTCTTTCGCAAGAACATCAACAATATCGAAAGCAAAATTGAATTTTTCGGCGTTACGGAAGGAGATCTTTTTGAGAACACCGTTCTCATCCTCCTCGGCATCCACCCATTTATCGTATACGCGAGGCTCTTTACTCTCTTTCTTGCGAGGCTTATCCACAACGGAAGCCTTGGTCGAAGTCTCAAGCTCGGGAATAGGTTCGCCCGAGGGATTGAGCACAAAGGCGTAGAAGAGACAGTCCTCTCCCTCCGCGGCGATCATACCGTGCGGCGTAGACGAATCGTAATAAATGCTGTCACCTTCGTGAAGAACGACCTTATGTTCACCGACCTGCACCTTAAGAGAACCTTTAAGAACAATATCGCACTCCTGCCCGTCATGGGTGGTTAGCTCAATATCGGCATGCTCGGCATCAGTGCTGTATGCGGCGCGTACAAGAAGAGGCTCGGCAATACGGTTACGGAAAGAAGGTGCCAGGTTATAATAAACCATGCCATGCGCCTGCTCAATGCGCTGCCCTTCTCCGCTTCTCGTCACAGTGAAAGCACCGAGCTTGGGGCTCGTACCTTCAATAATATCGGTAACGTCCACATTGAACGCAAGTGCGCAACGGTAGATGAAAGCAAAGTTCAAATCGCTCTCGCCGTTTTCACAAGCTAAGTATTCCGCCTCACTGACATTGGTCTTTTTCGCCATGTCAGCAACGGAAAGTGCCTCGATCTCACGCAAAGCGCGGATACGGGATGCCATTTCCCTGATCTTGAGATCAAGACCTGTGATCTGTTGTTCCATGATAGATTTTCCTTTTCTGCTTTTGATGGTTTCTTCGGGACGGAAAAGAACAAGAAAACCCGTCTCAAAGATACTGACGACTTTGAGACGGGTATAAGAAACTTATCCCGCGGTACCACTCAAATTGCACCATAGGTGCCACTCTCGGACTCCATTAAGCCCTATGCCTTAACGCAGCAATCACGGATGGGTTCTACGGCGAAACGCTTTCTTCCCATCGGCTCGGAAGCTACCGACCGCAAGACACCCACTCCCGACTCACACCAACCGCCGGTTCTCTGTAAGCTGTGCCAAGCATCCTCTTCGTCAATGCCTTTGATTATTCTTTTATATGGATAGTATAGCAGTATCTTTTTTATTTGTCAAGAGAAATCCGCAAAAAAACAACACTTTTTTTGTTTTTTAGAGCTTATTGCGTTGGATTTTACCGCTGATGGTTTTGGGAAGCTCGGTACGGAATTCAACGATACGGGGATATTTATACGGTGCCGTATGCGTTTTTACATACTCTTGAATTTCTTTTTTGAGTGCATCGGTGCCTTCGGTGCCCTTGGTCAACACAATGCAAGCCTTGACTACTTGCCCTCTGACCTCATCGGGCGCGGCGCAAACACCGCATTCAAGCACATAAGGCAGCTCCATGATGACGTTCTCGATCTCAAACGGACCGATGCGGTAACCGGAGGACTTGATGACGTCATCGATGCGGCTGACATACCAGAAGAAGCCGTCCTCGTCTCTCCAAGCAACGTCGCCCGTATGATACATACCGTCGTGCCATGCGTCATGCGTTTTCTCCTCATCGTTGTAATAACCGAGGAAGAGTCCGGGGGGAACACGCTTGTCGGTGCGAACAACGATCTCACCGTTTTCACCCGTGCCGACGGGATTACCGTCGGTATCCACGATATCGATATCGTAAAGCGGCATCGCTTTACCCATAGAGCCGGGCTTGGGCGTGGTGCCGACCAAATTGCCGATGGTGAGGGTGGTTTCTGTCTGTCCGAAGCCCTCCATGATAGTCAACCCGGTCGCCTTTTTAAACTGATAGAACACCTCGGGATTGAGTGCCTCGCCCGCGGTGGTTGCGTGGCGAATGCTCGAAAGATCGTATCCCGAAAGATCGTCTTTGATGAGCATACGGTACATGGTGGGAGGCGCACAGAAGGTGGTGATATGATATTTCGAGAACATCGGAAGGATATCGGAAGCATTGAAGCGGTCAAAGTCGTAGACAAAAACCGCACCTTCACACATCCACTGTCCGTAAAGCTTGCCCCAAAGGGCTTTGCCCCAACCGGTTTCCGAAATGGTCAAGTGTAAATCCTCGGGGCGGATGTCATGCCAATAGCGTGCCGTCGGAAAATGACCGAGGGCATACTTATAGCTGTGCATGGCGATTTTCGGATAACCGGTCGTACCCGAGGTAAAGAACATGATCATAGGATCGTTTCCGCATGCCGCGTCGGCGGTGCGTTCGAAATGCGTACTGTAAAGCTTATACTCTTCGCCGAAATTATGCCAGCCCTCACGGTCGCCGTTCACAAGGATCTTCGCCGTAAGCGTCGGGCATTCGGCAGCTGCGATATCGACCTCTTCCGCAGTCTTATCGGTGGCGGTGCAAAGGATGGCTTTAACGCCTGCGGACTTAAAGCGGTAAACAAAGTCATGCGCCTTAAGCTGGTTGGTTGCGGGGATGGCAACAGCACCGAGCTTATGAAGCGCGAGAATCGCAAACCAGAACTCATAATGTCTTTTCAGAACAACGACCACGCGGTCTCCCTTGCCGATGCCGAGAGACTTTAAATAATTGGCGCAACGGTTGGACTCGCGCTTGATGTCACGGTATGTGAAGCGGCGTTCGGACTTATCGTTGGCAACGTGGAGCATCGCAAGCTTATCGGGATATTTATCCGCGATAGCGTCAACGGTATCAAAGGCGAAATTGTATTTATCGTCATCCGTGAAAGAAATCTCGGTCAAAACACCCTCTTCGTTTTCTTTGCACTTGATGAACTTGTTGATCAAAAGCTCACGCTTAGCCCCTGCAGTAACGATGGACTTTTCGATCTCTTTTTCATCGGACACATCCTCGTCGGGAAGAACGACAGCGCAGAACACGCAGTCCTTGCCGCCGACAGCGATCATGCCGTGGGGAGTACCGCTTTCATAGTAAATGCTGTCCCCCTCCTCCAAAACAACAGTATGCTCACCGATCTGCACCTTCAAAGAACCGCTGATCACGAGGTCAAACTCCTGACCGCCGTGGGTGGTGGTATGAATGGGGCGGTTTTGAAGTTCCTCTGAATATTCATAACGAACCCAATAAGGTTCGGCAAGCTTGTTGCGGAAACGGGGCGCCATATTGGAAATCTCAATGCCGTTTTCCTTGGCTGTCAACTGACCTTTTCCTTTGCGCGTAACGGTATAGGAAGAAAGCTTTGCGCTGTTACCTTCCAAAAGGTCCGCAATGTCTACGCCGAATGCCAACGTGCATTTATGAATAAAGGAAAAAGGAAGATCGGTCTCACCCTTTTCGTATTCCTCGTAAAGCTCTTTTTCGACTTCCGTCTTTTCTGCCATTTCTGCGGTACTGAAGCCTAAAATCTCACGCATCTCGCGGATACGTGCCGCAACCTCCGCCAAAGAATTTACCGTGTTTTTCATGATGCGTTCTCCTTTTCTTAATCTTAAATAAAAAAACCGTCTCAAATTTCTTTGAGACGGGTAATAAATTATCCGCGGTACCACTCAAATTGCACCAAAGGTGCCTCTCTGCGAGCTCAAACAAGCTCCGTGCTTTTACGCAGCCATACGGAAGGCCCTACTTGCAGATGCGTTGGGGACTTCGGCTCAGAAGGGATGGGAACTGAAGGGGGTAACTGTCGGATTCACACCGCCACCGACTCTCTGGAAGCACTCGTCTTCGTCCGTCTTCGTCATAGCCTTTTTCAATTATGTCATGATTATAGCACTCGAAAAACCGTTTGTCAAGAGTTTTTTAATATTTTTTTGCAAGGAAATAATCCCTACGGTCAAACGAAAAGCAAAGCAAACGGTTTCATAGAGAAACACGAGTAAAAAAGCAAACAATCCTTTCCATTTTTGCTTTTTAAAATCCAAAAATGCGGGCAGCGTTGCGCCAAAGAACCGCTTCCCTCTCGTCCTCCGTTAAAGAAAGCTTATAAAATCTCCCCAGTTCTTCCCCGATATCCCACATGGGATAATCGGTAGCAAACATCACGCGGTCCGCACCGAATTTGCGGACAATTTCGGTTGCTTTTTCGGGTGTGAGCGCATAGAAGGAAGAAGAGGTATCCACCGAAAAATTGGAAAATCCGCTGAGCATATCTTCCGCCTCATTCCAAACCGACCAACCGCCGAAATGTGCGCCGATCACTTGAAGTTCGGTAAAGATCTCCAAGATAGGGCGTAAGCGATTGGGATTGGAAAAATCAAAACGGTGGTCGCCGCAATGCAAAAGAACGGGAAGTCTCCCCTCGCAGAGCTCATAGATTTTAAGGCACCTGTAGTCATCGATCTTGAAGCGTTGAATATCGGGATGCAATTTAACACCGCGCAATCCAAGCTCCAAAATGTGCTCTATGTCTCCCTTAATGTCTTCACTGTCCGGATGGAGTGTACCAAGTCCGACAAAACGGCCGTTCGAAGCCGACACGTTTTCGGCAATAAAGCGATTGATACCCGCTGTTTGAGAAGGTTTTGTCGCCACCGAAAAAATGACAGCATGCGTGATGCCGTTTGCCGCATGGGCGGCGTTCAGCGTCGCCAATGTGCCGTCGTAAAGCAACGGCATGTTATAAAAATTGCCGATCCCCGCCACGGCGCGCGAAGCAATGGCATCGGGATATATGTGGCAATGTGCGTCGATAATCATAATTTATATTCTTCGTTTCTGTTTTTAGGATAATTGTACACCGAGTTCCCCCCCTTCCTTGCGGAAGGGAGGGCGCGGATTTACGCGGTAACGATCTTGGCAGCTTTATGCAAACCAAGCTTTTCTACGGCATCCTCACGCATCTTATACTTAAGAATCTTACCTGCGGCATTCATCGGGAAGGCATCGACAAAATCGATATATTTCGGCACCTTATGCTTTGCCATATGCGCAAGCACATAGTCCTTCATTTCCTGTTCGGTCATGCTCTCGCCCTCTTTCAAAATGATGCAAGCCATGATTTCCTCGCCGTATTGCTCGTCGGGCACACCGATGACTTGTACATCGCTGACCTTCGGATGGGTATAAATAAATTCCTCGATCTCCTTGGGATAAATGTTCTCGCCGCCGCGGATGATCATATCCTTCAAGCGGCCCGTAATACGGTAATTGCCTTCGGGGGTGCGGCAAGCCAAGTCGCCCGTGTGGAGCCAACCTTCGGCATCGATTGCCTTAGAGGTTGCTTCGGGCATCTTATAATATCCCTTCATGATGTTATAACCGCGCGCTACAAACTCACCCGTTACATTGTCGGGGAGCTCTTCACCCGTCTCGGGATCTACAATGCGGCACTCGATCTCGGGCAGATTTCTGCCGACGGTACCGACACGCACCTCAAGCGGATCGTCGGTCGAACTCATGGTGCATCCGGGAGATGCCTCGGTCTGCCCGTAAACGATGGTAATCTCGGACATGTGCATCTTGTTGACAACGTCCTCCATAACCGAAATAGGGCAAGGTGAGCCCGCCATGATACCCGTACGCATATACGAGAAATCGGTCTTGGGGAAATCGGGATGTTCCAAGAGAGCAATAAACATGGTAGGAACACCGTGGAAAGCAGTGATGTGCTCGTTATGAATGCAAGCGAGCGCAGGCTTCGGAGAGAAGTAAGGTAAGGGATAGATGGTAACGCCGTGTGTCATGGAGGCGGTCATGGCAAGCACCATGCCGAAGCAGTGGAACATAGGCACTTGAATCATAAGCCGATCGGCGGTAGAAAGATCCATACGGTCGCCGATGCACTTGCCGTTGTTGACAACATTGTAATGCGTCAGCATAACGCCCTTGGGGAAACCTGTGGTGCCGGAGGTGTATTGCATGTTGCAAACGTCGTGGATATCCACCGCAGCCGCCATGCGATTGACTTCTTCTTGAGGCACACGGTCGGCGCGGGCAACCGTCTCATCAAAGGAAAGGCACCCTTTTTGCTTATAGCCGATGGTAATGACATTGCGAAGGAAAGGCAAGCGGCGCGAACGAAGCGGTTCGCCCGGCTTGGTATTTTCCAACTCCGGGCAAAGCTCGGCGATAATCTCATCGTAATGAGAATCACGGTATCCCTGTTCGAGAATCAGCGTATGGGTATCCGATTGACGCAAAAGATATTCCACTTCATGAATCTTGTAAGCGGTATTGACGGTAACCAGAACCGCACCGATCTTGGTGGTCGCCCAAAAGGCAATGTACCACTCGGGAAGGTTGGTTGCCCAAAGTGCAACATGGCTACCCGCACGCACACCGAGTGAAACAAGGGCGCGCGCGAAGGTATCGACGTCGTCGCGGAACTCGGCATAGGTACGCGTGTAGTCAAGCGTCGTATACTTGATAGCGTATTGATCGGGAAAAAGCTCCACCATGGTATCAAGCACCTGACCGAAGGTCTTTTCGATCAGCGTTTCTTTTTTCCAAACGAACTTACCCGTTTTCGCCTTGTTTTCATACAGCGACACAACATTGCGAGAAGGATCCTTATACCGCGACATGTAGGTTACAAAATGAGGGAAGATGATAGAAGCATCCGCAAGCTCCTCCATCCAATCGGGATCCCACTCGGCGGAAATAAATCCGTCGTAATTGACAGAGCGTAATGCGTTCATAAAATCCGCAAGGGGCATCTTTCCTTCCCCCACGGGGCGGAATTCATCCATGCCGTCCGCATCCTTCATATGAACGTGCTTCACGGCAGCACCGAGGTTCTGGATGGTTTTTTCGGCACTCTCACCCGCTTCGGTATAGGGATAGTAAACATCCCAAAGCGCACCCAAAGAGTCATCCGCAAAACGGCGAAGCGTATTCGCAAGAACGCCCGTATCGGCATACGCGCCAACCGTCTCAATAAGAAGCACAAGATCGGCTTTGTGTGCCTCTTCCAAGGCGTATGTGAGGAATTTTTCGCTGTTCTCTACTGCGCCTTCGCCCTTGCCTGCACGCAAACGAAGGTATGGGGTATGCAATCTGTGCGCGGCGGCAATGCAAGCCGAAAGCTCTTCCTTCGCGGCGGTATCATCGGCGGCACCGATATCGGCACCCATATCAAGGCAGGCAATGGAAAGGTTCAGTGCCATCGCCTCATGATACAAGGCGGAGCATTCCTTTTCTCCAAAGTCCTCTATGCTGTGAATTTCAACGCCGGAAAAACGGTATTCCTTCGCCATGGCGAAGAATTCCGACATGGTGGTGTCCTTCCAACGGTTGGTGGAAAATGATAATTTCATGCTGTTTCTCCTTTTCTGCTTTACGATCAAAGCATTTCTTCAAAGCAGATCTTATTGAGGGCACTGATATAGGCGCGGACACTCGAACCGATGATGTCGGTGGAAACGCCTCTGCCGGAATAGATCTTGCCGCCCGCACGCAGACGGACAACCGTCTCACTGACAGCCTCTTGCCCTTCGGTCAATGCACGAATGCCGAAATCGTCAAGCTCAAAACGGTGGCCCACGATTTGTTCAATCGCACGGAAGGCGGCGTCAACGGGGCCGTCACCAAGGCTGATACCGCGAAGGAGCGCGCCGTCTTTTTCAAGCTCGATATGAGCCGATGCGGAAATAACGTTGCTCGACGTCACGGAATAGCTCTTCAAGACAAAAGTAGGAGCAACCTCAAGCGCGCTGCTGGCTACGATAACATCAAGCTCGGCACCGCTTATGGTTTTCTTTTCGGACAGACGTTTGAAGCTCTCGTAAACCTTGTGCATATCCTCCTCGGAAAGATCGTATCCGAGGGCGGCTACCGCGGAAGCAACCGTCTTTTCATCATCGGTGTTGCGAAGCACGAGGCTTGCGGCGTCATTTTCGCCGATCGCCGCTTTTCCAGCTTGCGAAGCGTTGGTCATGGCAGTGATCTTGGCGGCGGTTTTGCCAAGGCTTGCACCGTTCAGCGACGAGGTGATGCCAAGAGAATCCCCTCTCATCTTCAAAACGGAAGCAAACGCAGGCAGGGGGGTAGTTCCATCCACACCGACAGCGGTCTTCACCGTCACAGCCCCCGCGCCGATGGCGGCAACGGCGAGCGCACAGCCCATATGCAGAAAATCGGAGCATTCCACGCCGATCTCGCAATCAGCGAGTGCCACGTTTTTCTTCACATCGGAAACAAAAGCGGCAAATTCATCGGGGAGCATGATTCCCTCGCTATCGCAAAGGGTGATGTATTTCACGCCCGCCTTGACGGCAAGCGAGAGCACTTCGTAGAGAAATTCCTTTTCGGCGCGGGTAGCATCGAGTGCCGAAAACTCTACCTCAAAACCGGCAGACATAGCGGTTTGGATCAGCTTTTCCACAAGCTCCATCAAGGGCTTGGGCTTCTTATGGCAATGATATTCCATCTGTACGGGAGAGGTCGGCACCGCGATATGAACGCGAGCGTTCTTATAGCCCTTCATGGCATCGCACACAGCGGCAACAGAGCTTTCATTCAAAGCGGGACGGCAGGAAAGAACAGCGTTTTTTACCACAGGAAGCACCGTGTGCAAAAGAAGGATGTCGGCACGGCTGCCCGTAAAGGGGGGCATTTCAATAACCGAAACACCGATACGGTCAAGCGTTTTCGCGATTTCAATCTTCTCGCGGAAGCTGTAGGCGGCGTTTCCACTCTCTTCTCTCTTGGGAAGCGTGGTATCTGTGATATGAATGTTCTGCATAGTTTTTCTCCTTTCGGCTCATGCCGATTTAAAAATAAAAATTCCCACGGCGCAGCGAAGCGCGTGGGAATTGGATTCACTTATAGCTTTGGTAAATACCGCTGCCGATACGCCAATTCATGCACGACAAACAACACTGTCACCCATACGAACAGACTTCGTTAGGATCACAGCGGATAGCTCGAGTGCCATTGCAATTGCGCGTGCCATATCGGTATCTCCTTTTTTTGATGCAATGAGTATAGCATAATCCCTTTCCGCTTGTCAAGAACTACGCTTTCGTTTTAACAAATTGTTCACACCTTGAGCGATTCATCGTCTCCACGGCGTTCCAAAAGATCGGTTTCTTCCATATTAACCGCCGTTTTGATCTCGTGCGCACGGAAAGAATAACGGCGCGTACGGTCAAAAACAGTAACAGAAACACGGCTGTCCGTGCCGCTGTAATCCACAGCGCGGAAGGTGGGACGGTCGCCGTCCTCGGCAAGCTTCAAAGAGGTAACGATGACATCTTCGCCGTCGCTGTGCACACAAATGCCTTCGGCAGGCAATACGCCGTCATGGCACGCCTCATCAATTACCGTAACGGGGCGCAAAAGCTTTGCCGATTCCCGTGCCAAGCGGGCGGGCGTGGGGGCGTCAAAGAAGGCGCGAAGCGTGCCGTGCGTTTCCCCCTGCCCCATATACATGTAATCGTCTCGAGGCGCAAGCGGTTCATTACGTAAATCGCCGTAAATGGGAGAGCGCAAGATCGAAAGCCCAACCGCATCACCGTCAAAATCATAAGCAAAAATATCGCCCGAAACAACACCTACCTCGCCAAAGGAGAGAAAGCCACTCACAGGCTTCTCATAGAAAGAGGCAGGGCGCGCCGTGTACCCATAGGGCTCGGCGGCAGTCACGGTTGCCGTCTTTTCTTTTGCGCCGAGTGCAAGTTTCAAGCCGTACCCCTCTTCCGAGAAAAGAACGCGGTAACGGCATTCAAGCATGCCGTCGGCATACAAAAGGAAGGTCTGTTCAATCTTGGAATGATGGAACAAACACACCGTCTTAAGCGCGACTCTCTCGCTTCCCTCCTCGATGACAGAGGTTGAAAGCAAACGGCAGAATTCCTTTTTTCTTTCGTACGTGGTCTTATTGAACCCCCATGTGTCGCAAATATCGCGGCGCAGATAAGGGCGGAAAAGTCCTTTATAAGTGCGCTTACCGCATTTGAGCGTCACACCGCCGTTCTTTTCGGCGCGAACGGTGTAAGCACCGATCGAAACCTCCTTGCGGTCGTTGGACTCGCAAAGCTGCGGTCTGCCACCTTTTTGGCAAAGCGCGAAGGTGCGGTAGCCGTAAGCCGGCATATCCACCTCGAAAACCATACGGGAACGGAAGCCCGGAATCACGCTTTCCTCACGAATGATTTGTACGGGAATCTCTTCGCCGTTTTCGGTCTTCAAACAGAGTCCGTCGCGGTACCAGTCAAATTCCCATGCCCATTGTGCCTCTGCCTCAACGACGGTTCTGCCGTCTACGCCGTTGGTGTTGAACAGCACCAAATTCCATGCGTTATCGGGATTTTTACCCGGCATTTTAATATTCGAAGCAATGGTTTGCAAAGAATAGTGTGCAATTTCATCGGCTGTTTGCATGGCTCTGCCATGAAGATTGCGTGCGTCGAGATACGCGGAGGGAATGCAGCATCCGCCCACGATATCGTGAAAGGTGTTGAACATGGCATCCGCCCACGCCTCGTAAAGCTTTTCTCTCGGGTAACTCTTACCGCAAAGATTCCACGCCATGGTCGCCGCCGCCTCTGCTCGCAAAAGCTTTTCTTCCGCCATACGGCTATTCTGTTTAACCTCGGTATGGTTGACCGAAGGACCGATGAAGTTGACGGGCAAATGCCCCTCCACCGTAGGAAGATCGGTATTGCGCAAAGCATCAAAAAAGCTGTCACAGCGCGAATAATATACCCCCTCATCCCGATAGCGGCGAATGGTTGCCATATCCGCCTTGGTGGGAGCTCCGCCGTGGTCGGTTACACCGTAAACGATAAAGCTGTGCTCCGGTCTTTGTTCATCTTGAAGCATCGGAAGAAGCGTTTGCTCTTCGAGCTTCGGAGGATACGCGTTTTCGGCACGGGCAGCAACAAGCTCGGTGCCGTCAATGCCGCGCCAAATAAAATAGGGAGACGGCAGGTGAAATGCCTGCTCACCCGGTCGAACGAAAGCATAATTTTTCATGCCGCATCCCGCAAGAATCTGAGGGAAGGTTGCAGGATGGCCAAAGGAATCGATATTAAAGGCGGTCTCGCTCGTCATGCCGAATTTTTCAAGAAAATACCTTTGGGCATAAAGCCCCTCTCTGACGTAGATCTCTCCGCCGCCACTCTCACAATCGGGTTGAAGCCAAAGCCCCTCGCCGAGCTCCCATCTGCCCTCCTTGACTCTTGCCTTGATCTCGGCAAACAGCTCGGGCTCGACCTCTTCGATCATGCGCAAAACAGCAGGTGCCGAAAAGGAATACACAAAATCCTCGTCCTCCTTCATGCGCTCAAGAGCCGCGTGAAAGGTCGCGCGGATCGAAGCCAACGCCTCATCCCAACGCCAAAGCCAAACAGGATCGAAATGGGTGTTTCCAATCATATGTATCTGCTTTTTCATATCGCAAACTCCCTTTTCCGTTATTTATAGATCAAAACCGTCAACGCCAGCCAAGGTCCGTCGGGATCGTTGTTGATACGGTCATCCTCCCACGGAATGAAATGACGTTCGATCATATCATCCCACGCCTCTTTGCCAACGGGAGTGTTATGGGTATCAAGACTGCCTTTATAAGAAAGTGTCTCCTCCTCAAAAGGTGTCTCGTGGTACAAAACGAGCATATTACCGTAAAGGAACAGTATGCCGTATTTGTCTACCATACCTGGATTTTCCTCTTGGAATTGATAATGATAAAAGAAATAACTCGATGTCTTTTCGGGCTTTAGATAATTGATACGCACCCAAGGCTTCTTGGTGGGATCCTTACGCTTCCAATGCTCTTCCGAAAAAGGCTTCGAATAGTGAAAAACCTCCGTCATGCGGAAAAAGTAGGAACCGTCGGGATAGGGCTTGAGCCTAGCGGCGATAATCTTCGAAGGATCAACCTCTTCGCACGTCGCCTCAATATAAAGAAAAATCTGATTTTCATACGCCGTCACACAAAGATGGGTAACAGCGGGATTTCTCAAATCGGTTACGTTGGGCGAGCCATCGCAATACGCGGTATACATAAAACGGTAAATCATGCAGATAAACATTCCTTTCTATATGCGGTTGCCGTTATCTTCATTTATAAAGACATTTTTTACAGTATAAACCAAAACGCGCCCAAAGTCAAGCAAGTGAAAGAATTTTCTCGTGTTGACTTCTTTTTTTCTCTATGTTATAATATCCGCAGGTGGCCCCCCCCCGAACCGCACGTGCGCTCTTGCGCGTGAAACGCGCATGTGGATACCAACGGAAACTTGCCGCGCCCGCATTACGGGCGAAAGAGAAACAGCGTTTCTCTCTCAAAATCAAAAATTTTGCGGCAATTTTTATTATACTGAAAACGAAAAAAGACGTTCAACACAATTGAAAGGACATTCGCATGCTCGCTTATCTGCTTTCCATAGCCGAAGACAACGATCGTAACAAAGTCGAATATTTGTACCGGCATTTTCATAAAGACATGTTGCGCTTCGCGCTCAGCCGTTTGAGCAGCCACATCGACAAGAATGTAAAATTTCTTGCCGAAGATGTCGTACAAGACGCCTTTGTAAAGTTGATCAAATACTTGGATAAAATAGATTTCAATCAAGACGAACGCGCCTTAAAAAACTACGTCTTTTCCGTCGTACACAACGAATGCATCAATGTTTTAAAAGATGTCAAAAAAACGTTATCGATAGATAACTTCTTTTCTTCCTCCTCGGAAGACGCATTCTTAGAACACCTCATCATTCAAGAACGCTATCGAGAAGTCGTCCGTTTGATCGAAGAAATGGATGAGCGATACAGCACCGTATTGCTCTTTCATTACTGTCACGAAATGAAACCAAAGGAAATCTCACAGCTTTTAGGCATCAACATCAAAACCGTCTATACCCGTTTGGAACGCGGAAAAAAACTATTGCTCGCACTTTGCAAAGATGAATAAGCGCAATATACTATAAAAAGGATGGTGATAAAGAACATGGCAAAAACGAACAAAGAGCTGCTGGCACAAGCCATAGAAGAAGGCCTCGCGCGCCGTTTTGAAAAGGTTCTCGCCGATGCCCCTGATTTTGACGGATGCTCTCCCGAACACCTAAAGCGCATGGAATCCATCGTAAACAGACATAAGAACCACCGCATACGCTCGTTTGGGCTCATTGCCGCCATCATCGCCGCCGCCCTTCTCTTGTTCGGTTGCACAATCTACCATCATTACGAAGAACTGAAAGAGCTCGACTTGTTTTCTTTCGATCATAGGTTCATGAATTTTAATACATTTACGGTAGAACGCGGTGAGGAATATGACGTTGTGCTTTTCCACCCCGATGGTACGCAAACGAATACAAACGAAAACAAAACCGATCAAACCGGTGCAAGACCTTCAACCATCGAAGAACCCTACTTTTTGTCTCGCGATCCCAAAGGATACTCTTTAATGGCCTATGAAAAATATACATCCCTTCTCATTTGGCAATATCAAAACAAAAAAGGTGATATCCTCACCTTTGAGCAAACACCGATCCCGCAAGAGGGACCTTTCTCGAGCTGTACCCATCCGAAAAGCTTGATACTGTCAGCCGCCGGCTATGAAGTGCGTTATTGCGTTGACGAACAGCATGTATACACTTGGAACGACGGAAAATATGAGTTGCGCCTTTTATCACCGCAAAGCATTGCTTCGCAAGAACTCTCAAGGATTATCTCCGGTGTCGCCCTTGACCAAACCCCAACCACAGAATACCCCATCATGGTTGAACAACCGTACACTCTCTCTTATATCCCGGAAGGATTTTCCTTCACATCAGCAACAAGAAATCCTTTGCTTCATTTTTTACGTTATACAAACACGAAAGGGGAAATTTTAGAATTTAATCAGTCCCCCATCTCAAAAGCCGGTATTATTGTGGATAATGAAAAGGGCGAAATCAAAATTTTCAACATTGATACTTATGAAATATATCATTATTGTGCAGATAAAGCAAATTTTTATATCTGGACCGACGGGAAATATGAGCTCTTCTTGTTTTCGACAGTTGCTATTCAGCAGGAAGAGCTCGTTAAAATCCTGAATGGTATGAGTCCTAAAGAAAAATAATTATTCTTCTTTCTCCTTTTGAAGAAAAAATGCAAAGTGATCGGTATTATATACAGTTAAAGAAAACGGGCCGAACCGACTTGTCTTTTCCAATACCCTTCAAAAGGAGAAAAAAGAATGAAAAAAACATCTTTTATTGCAATGTTCCTTGCGCTTCTATGCTCTTTTTCCGCTATCATTCCCCCCGCTATCCATGCAGCCAATTTCGATCTAACCAATGAAGTTACACCCCGTGCTGAGATATGTCTCTCAGCTTCACCCGACTTTAGCATCTCCGGTGGCAAGGCCATAGTAAGTCTATCCTATAATACAAACCCCAGCCTCTTCTCCAGCGCGGTTTTGATCGTCAAAATCGAACGAAATACTTTTGCCGACATTTGGACTACGGTAGAACTTGGCAACTTCGGAGAGGAATGGATCGCTACCGCTAGCAATGCCTCCCACACTTTCTCTAACTCCTTCCGCATCGCTGACAGCGGAAGGTACCGTGCTATATTTACTCTTAAAATTTTCGGAACTTCCGGGAAATTCGAAGAAATCGAGCGAACGCTCGAATATACCTATTGATTTTTTCGGTTCGGCTGTTTTCTTTTTCAAAGCCAACTTTGGAAAGGAACTGAAAAATGAAAAACTCTCTCAAAAAAGCTCTTGCTTTATTCTCTGTCATCGCCATACTTATTTCAGCTCTTCCGGGTAAAATCTACGCCACGGAGCCGCAAACAACATTGTCTTCCGTAGACCAAACCGAAGCAACCACCAATCCTATCGCACAAGAGTTAATCTCCAATGAGTTGTGCTCCGGCATTACGGAAATTCTTGAGCTACGCGAAAAAAACACCAAGCATTTTGCAATGACTGACGGCACATACAAAGCCATCAGCTACAGCTCCGCCATACATAGAAAAGATAAAAATGGAAACTGGCAAGATATTAATAACAACTTACAACTTTCTTCAGTCAAAAACGTTTCTCTTTATACGACTGTTGATGAACGAACATCCTTCTCTTCCACAACGCCGGCATTTACTTTGCAAGAAAACAGTTATTCTATTTCCATGTCCTTAAAAAGCAATTCCATGGAATTAAGTGCTTCACATCTGAAAATCAGCAACTCGCCTGAACGTTCCAATATCAATTCCTTTTCTTCTATACAAGAAGCTCGGACGGTATCCAACAGAAGCTCTGTCGTTTACGAAAACGTTCAATCGGACATCAATATTGAATACCTATTGATTGGAAATGATATTAAAGAAAATATCATCGTAAAATCTCGCCGCGATACCTACAGCTATTCTTTCGATCTTGTTTTGAACGGACTTACCGCCGCACTGGATCAAAACGGAAATATTCTTCTTTCCGACATCAACACAAACGAGAATGTTTATATAATCCCAGCCCCCTATATGGATGATGCAAACGGTATACGCTCATATGATGTATATTACACTTTAACATCTAATCTTGGCACTACGTACACATTAACGGTAACCGCCGACAGAGAGTGGATAAATGACACCTGTCGCGCGTTTCCTGTTACAATTGATCCCACTGTATCGTATGTAGGAGAATGCTATGACACGTACATAAGTGCCACCTCACCGACAGAAAACTACGGTCAAAATGTTGCTATGCGTGTCAGCGACACTGATATTGCTTATATTTACGTTCCCCATCCTACCCTTCCGGATGGCACTACCAATATCGGTTGGGTTTATCTTTATGTAACCTATTATTGTGCAAACGCAGTGGGAAACATATCTTTAGATGCATACCAAATCTTGTCGCCATGGAATGAAGACACATTAACGTGGAATTGCGCATCTGACAATGCAAACATGGGGCTTGCCACGACACCGGTCGATTCCGTTACACTGACTGTAGATGAAAGTTTTACAAGAGAGGATGCTGATTACTTTACGTTTGACATCACCGAGCTTGGCACACTGTGGTATAGCAGCACACTTAACCACGGCGTTGCATTAAAACGCAACGGCGGCACTTGCCCTGTCGTAAACATCGCCGCAGAAGAAGACGGTGCCTATGTCTCTTTTCTTGAAATCAATTATCAACATTCTGTTCCGGACGGCGTATATTCCATGCGCGTTGTTTTCGAAGAAGATACTTGCGAAGAAGATATCTACTTAGGATGGGTGGAATCCGCTGATGCTTTAGGCACTGTTCAAGGTGTTTCCTCTTCAACAAATCCTGCCCATATTTCCGGTTTTAAATACAATCTTACATTTAAAATTTCTCAAGTCGGCACCACATCAAGATACATCATTCGCTTAATGAGAGACAACTGTTTAACATTCGGCATTTCTAACAATTCCGTTATTTTAAAGGAAATTCCTCCCGCAGATGCGGATGTTTCCAAAGACGATACATTTTACTTATCATGGCACCACGACGGCTTCGAGCTGATACATTGCAAAACCAATTATCTTCTTTGCTATAACTCTTCTACGAACAGTATGGAACTTAGGGGAAACTCAGACGAGGAAGGCGATACCTATATTCTTACCAAATACACTAGTTACGACAGAGGAGTTATCGAGCGAACCCCAATAACCCCCAATATGATGTGCATCGGAAACACAAGTATCATCGACATCATCCGTGTCTCTTCCACCAAAATAAACTACAACACTTTGGAAATAGTGAATGATGAAACTTATTTATATGAAAATCATCCCTATTTGGTAACGGAGCCGGGAGATATCGATCTTTATTGGGATATAAACGCACGCCAAGCGACCATAGAATGGCACCACGGAGAAGGCAGAATATGGTTTATAATAAAAAACCCCAGCGATGATATTGGCTATTCAACCTACTTAAATTTCAACATTGGAAACAAATTAGATGGCATATATTATATTAGGAACGGAGCGTATGATCAATATCTGCAAGCGGAACCCTTCAAATACTCTATGGCCAAAGCTGAAATGAAACTAAAGCCTTTTAACGAGGAAAAGCAACAGTGGCGCTTAGAATACAACGCAAACGGTTGCTATAGTATTATTTCCGTCAAAAGCGGTTTAGCTTTGTCTATCGCCTCGTCTTCTGCCGGCACTCCCGGCAAATTTCTGATTCAACTTTCTGATCAAAAGGCCGACAACCAACTTTGGAAAATAACCCTTACTGAACAAGGAACATACATCATTCGACCTAAATCGGGAATATCTCAAAACTTATGTGCAAAAGGGCACATGCAAGGAACCGTATCCGCTGTCACACAACTTGTTTACGTGGCAGATGATAATGATGACGATGAGTGGTTCTTGGCCGCTAAATCTAATTCGGTGAAACTTGAAAATCAAGAGAAAAGCAAGTGGTGTTGGGTAGCTTGTGCTAGAATGATGTGCTCTTTTTATATAGACTCGCATATTTCACAAGAAGATGCTGTCACAGTTGTTAAATCTATATCTTCATCCGACAACAATAATGTCACCGGTACATTGCAAGATATATCACAGGCAATAGAATATATTTTAACATCTGATGATAATACTTATTTCGCAGACAACAGAATTTATAGCGAACAAGATTTAATCAATATCCTTGGTTCTACCCCGGTAGTAGCCTATTTAAGGAGAACCGAAACCGTAGCTCGTGGCAAAAACTCAGGCGGTCACTTCGTTGTTATATATGGATACGATTCTGATACAAACAAATTTAAAATACACGATCCTGCCAATGTTGACGACAAAATAACCCAAGCATCCTATCAAGAGCTTTGCACAGGGATAGTAGTCACTGAGTGCACGGAAACCGAATGCACTAAGGTTGCATACATTTGGCAAGGTGTTTTAGTCTTCAAAGTCGGCAATTATGAAAATACAATTCCCATAATATAAAGGAGTTTTATATGAAAAAATTTCTTTCTATTGCTCTTTCTATTTGCATTTTTCTTTCACTCCCCACCCATGCATCGGAAGGAAAGATGACCGCACCTTTTCAAAGTCAAAATATATCCGAAGACACAAAAGCAATTCTTTTGAATCGCGATTATTATGACGAGAGCATGGCGAAAGTCGATATTTCAAACAAATTTTTGATTCGTGCCTATTGGTTTTTTCTTGACGATGCGCTCGATTACCCCCTCGACCAACTAACAAAGCTTCACGACAAAAGCGATATCTTTCCGAGAACCGAATATTATATGGCAGGCAAAGAACTCATTTCACTCCATTATAACGAAAACAAAATGCCAACTGTCAGCCTCTGTGAGCACAGCTGCAGCCCATACTTTCTTTCGTATGCAAGTCTTTCCGATAAGCCGAATCTTACGGCAGACTACAACATCTTGGATGCTTACGTTTTTTTGCCGAACAACTATCACTGCGAAGGCGCAGCTGTTTATTACATCACAGACCACGGTGTGTTTTTAGAATACTTTATCGGCGATGATGGGTGGGATGACCGTTCTAAAACGTATGCACAAGAAGATTTTCTAACGATCCGGCACAGCTATGGGATACACTTGAAGCAAACGGAAGGGCTTTTGGAATCCCCTCCGGATTTTATGATGTATATGTGGTACATTTTCGGAACAAACTGGGATAAAGGCGCGTTTTTGCTCCAAGACCGCACCGTTTTCTATTCTATAATCAGTGCCGTAGGAGCTTGTGCACTCGGTACTGCCACCGTATTCGGCATTTCTTTTTTACATAAACGCATAAAGAAAAAGCGCACGCAACCGAATACCACGTTTGAGGAAGAAGGCGGTGCCGTATGAAAAAATTGCTTCCTTTTTTAATTTTGCTTTTGATTTTCTCGCTCACGCTTCCGTGCTACGGGGAAGAACTCGCGAGGCAGCCCCACTTGCGCAGTCAAAACATAAGCGAAAATGAGATTGTCATTTTGCAAAACCCCGAGTTTTATGACTCATCGATATCGCCTCCCCTCAACATAAGCGGGCATCCGATGATCCGATTTTATAAAACAGACGAGGAAAGTCTTTCAAGTATGCCCCTTCCCAAACTGCTCGATCACTGCGAAAGGGCGACGGAATATAGCGATTATCTTGTAAATACTTATATTCTCCGTATCACGCCCAGAACGGAAAGCGAGCCCTCTGCCGTCGTGTCTAATGTAAAAAATAATTTTTTTTATGATATTTCACAATATATTTCTCAAAAGCACCTTCCCCTTCGCTACGGTGAAAGAATATATCAAGAAGAAAACATTTTGGATCTGTACGCGTTTTACACCGAAGATACGGACTGCTTCTTTGTCTATTATGTAACGCCTGACGGCACTTTTATCTCGGTTCGCAACCGAGGTTCTGATCCGATTGTTCTGACACAAGAAGACTTTTTGACACTCATGCAAGGGTTTGTACGGTTTTTAGATGAAACAAATGCCATTTTTTATTTTAGTTACTATATAAAAACGGTGCAAAGCTTATCCCTTGATATAGATACTCCGCAAGTCCCCACGCACATATACACATATCGCATACCCTATATCATTCTGTCCGCCGTCAGCGGTCTCGCCTTAGGCGTTGGAAGCGCGTTCTGCGTTTTACATATTCGGAAAAGAAAAAAGGGGAAACAATAACAAAAGCTGCCTCGAGTGCAAAATGTATTTGAGGCAGCTTTTACCGTTTAATTCCGTAAAACGACCGAAAAAGGCAAAGTGCTTGCTTTTTCCACGCCGTCGGGTTACAATAAGAGCAAAGGAGATAATCTCCTTGGAAAGGAAATCACCATGAAATGCACAACCGTCATCGATAAAGACCGCCCGGAAGAATGCATCGTTTATGCCAAAACACGCACCCCTCTCGTTTGTGACATAGAAGCACTTTGCCAAAAGGAGGAACAGACTTTTGTTGGAAGTACGGGTGCTGATCTTTTCCCCTTTGAGCCCCAAGAGATCACGGCTTTTACCGTAGAAAACGGCAAAGTGTTTGCCGTGAGACGGGGGGAAAGGCTTCGCATAAGCGAAAGGCTTTACACCTTGGAAGAACGGCTCACGCCCGATTTTATCAAGATCAACCAATCCTGCCTCATCAACAAAAAGAGGATCGAACGTTTTTCCGCCACCGTGGGCGGATCACTCGCCGTGATCTGCAAGGACGGCTTTCGCGATATCATATCGCGCCGTCAGCTCAAGGAAGTCAAAGAAAGGATGGGACTTAAAAAATGAACCGACACGTCAAAAACTTTTTACTCCGCGGTATTATGTTCGGAGGCTTCGGCCCCATCGTATTGGGCATTGTTTACGCGGTACTCCAAAAAACGCTGACCGATTTTTCGCTTTCGGGCTCGGAAGTTTTGCTCGGCATTCTCTCCACCTACATTCTCGCTTTCATGCAAGCCGGCGCGACGGCATTGAAAGGAATTGAGCACTGGTCAACCGTTAAAGTATTCGCCATACATCTTTCTCTGCTCTACCTCGTTTATGTGCTCGCGTATCTGGTGAATGCTTGGATTCCCTTTGAACCCATGTTCCTTCTCATTTTCACCGCCGTCTTTTTGCTTACTTTTCTCGCCGTTTGGCTCTCGGTCTATTTCACAGTCAAAGCTATCGAAAAGCGTATCAATGCAAAGCTAAGCTAACAAAATTTGAGCATTTTGCACATTTTGTGGCACAAAATGTTGCGGGCTGTCTCCTTGGAGACAGCCCGCTTGGCTTTTTCAATTAGTTCTTTTCAAGAACGACACCGCCAACCAGACGGCGAGCTTCGATCAGAGCATTGGCGCGAACGGTATACTCGGAAGGATAGAGAAGCGTCTCGGATGCAGCCTTCAAGGAATCGAGATTTCTCGAAGCCATGATGAGGTTGATCGCGTTCTTCGCGTTCTTCTTTTCCTCGTCGGTGCCGTTAGCGAGAAGGGTATTTGCCTTGTCAAGAACGAGATCCTGTTGCATGGTGAGGATCTTCTTGATGGTCTCAACGGAAGAAGAGGTCAAACGGCTTCTGTCAACGCCGCCAACGAGCATTTCAGCCGCAAGCAGGTTCTCGAAGCAGTACTCATAGTTGAAGGGGAAAATGATGTGAGGAGCGTTGGGAAGCGTGGGGGGCCACTGACCGTCGGAGTTGAAGGAGTTGGTCAAGTGATACCAAACCTTCTCGACAGTTGCCTCATCTAACGTATCCTTGACGGCATGAAGCTTCTCGCGAACGAGATCCTGCCAGGGGCGGAGCGTCTGCGCGAGAGGAGTGGATGCCCAAGTGGATGCGCGAGCACCGTGCCATGCGGCATCGTCGTCTACGTTAAGAACGTCATCAAGAGGCTCGATGGTATTGCAAGCTTCATCATAAGTAATGAACTCGCCATACTTCTCTTGCACCTCGGTTACAACCTTGATGAGCTTCTCACGGGAATCGGGAGTTACCTCAAATACGTTATCGGGCTTGTTCTGATACTTCAAACGGAACCAACCGTTGGTACCGATGTACTCAGCGTCATCCGCGAAGATGATGAGTGCGCCTTCGGGATCGCCGGGCTTCTCTTCGGAATACTTCTTAACGAGATCCATGTACTTCTCAAAGGTATAGCCTTCCATACCCATGAAGTAACGAACTGCGAACTGTGCGATACGGTCGGTTCTGAGGAACATGCGGAGCTTGCCGTCCTCGATGCCTTCGATGTGCTGGAAGGGGCGGTGAATAGCACGCTCGGAGCCTTCAAGATCATACTTGAAATCAAAGCTGTAGAAGGAAGGATCGTCGGAATGCTCCTTCTCATAGATCTCAGGGCGAAGGGGTTTACCGTCTACACCCTTGGAACGGCTGTATGCCTCAAAGTCACCAATGAGGTTCTTCGCTCCGTTGGCAACTGCCTCGCGGGGAACATAGCTTCTCCAACCGCACTCGGGGTTCCAAAGAGACTTGGGCTTAAAGCCGAGGTACTTTTCAAAAACATCCATAGCGAACTTAATGGAATAAGTACCGTCCTCCTCGGGGAAGTTGGGGAGCATGGGATGTGCGTAAGGGCTGCCCATGAATTCGCAAGCGCCGCGAGCGACTGCCGCTTTCAGCTTTTCAAGAACGTCGGGAGTCAGCTTTGCCATCTGCTCGATGGTGTAGCCCGATGCCTCGAAAACGAATTTAGTGTTGGGGAAATTCTCAGCCATGGTATCGAAAAGAAGCTCATAGCTGTTGCGAATAACAAACTCATACTTATCGGGATGCAGATAAGCGTAGTTGAGATTCGCGTGGAAAATCATTACGTATTTCATTTTGCGCCTCCGTTTTTTTATTTTTAGAGTTCAATTTAAGTTTATAACTTATTTGCAAAAAGTAAATGGCTTTATGTCAGATAAATATGGTAAAATGTCATATATAGAGTATAATTTAAATGAGAAGGAAAGGAAGGCAATTATTTTGGAGCATATCTGGGTTACACCGCTGCGCCACGCAGAACCGAGCGTCTGCCAATACGGCATGGAAGAATGCGAAGCGCATCACAGCTTCGGCCCTGCCGTCAGAGACCATTTTCTTTTACACTTCGTCACCTCGGGATACGGCGTTTTCGTGTCGGGCGGCAGAGAGTATACCGTGAAGGCGGGCGAAGGATTTCTCATTTTTCCGGGCGAGGTCGCCTATTACGAAGCGGATGAAAAAAAACCTTGGTGCTATTCATGGATCGGCTTCTCAGGCGGCGCAAAGCTGATGGAAGAGCTTGGTCTCTCGGTAGAAAGCCCTGTTTTCACCTTTAGCGATCCTCACGCGCTTTTACGCATCTTTTCCGCCATGGAACAGGCGGATGAAACCCGCGCGGACGGTCAGTTGAGATTGGTCGGAAATCTTTTTATGCTCCTTGCCGAGATCGTTCCGCAAATCTCCCCCTCCACACCTTCCTCGGGGCTCGGCATCAAAGAGGATTATGTAGAGCACGCCATTCACTATATCCAGCAAAACTATGCCTTGAAAACATCCGTCAGCGGTATCGCCAAACATCTTGGCATCCACCGTTCTTATTTTGCCGCCATCTTCAAGGAGCACACCCATATGAGTCCGCAAGCCTTTTTGCTTTGGGTACGAATGAACAAAGCCAAAGAGCTCCTTTCGGATGAAAAGCTCAGTGTTCTCAGCATTGCGCACTCGGTGGGATATGAGGACGCTCTTCTCTTTTCCCGTACCTTCAAAAAACAAACGGGACTTTCCCCGCGCGAGTACCGCAAAAAGCATGTAAAAAAATAAGCAATCAATCGTCCGTTTCTCAAAAATTCATCATTTGTTCAATATATATATATGTATGTATATATAATTAACGGTAGGTGAATTATATCAACATTAGGAGGACTAACTTATGAAGAAAACAACCTTTTTGCGTATTTTTACCCTTTCGCTTGCCCTGATTTTGATGCTCTCTTTGGGGCTTACCGCCTGCTCGGACTGTTCAGGCTGCTCGCCCGATACCGACGCACCGCCGACAACCCCCGGGGATGACTCTGCAACCGCGAATGAAGAAGAAATTTTTCAAGCGATCAAAACCGCATATCAAAACTTCGATTCCTATAGTGGCGAGATGTACATCGAAGCCACCGGCGCGGAAAGTTACGGCGATGAATCTTGGACCGATACAACAAAATCTTACCTCAATCTCGCAACGGGCGAATACCTCGCCACCGATGATACAGGTTGCACCGATAAACTTTTCTCTGCAGATGGAAAATATTACAAGTATACCGACGGTTTCTACGGTGATGGCAGTCTTTCCCCCGACGGCGGTGCAGAAGAAGGCATCGGTTCTGATTTCATTCAAGCACCGATCAAAGAAATTCCCCAAGAATATCTCACTAAGCGCATCAGTAATGAAAGATTTTCGATTTTTAACGATCTGTACGGCGAACCCTTTTCGGCAAACAGCCTTGCGGAGTTAAGAAGTGCCTATGCCACCGTTTGGGCAAAGGACGGTTATAGTGACGAAGACACCGCCATAACCGTCAAAATCGAAGACGGCAAATACATCCTTTTGATTGAAGTCCCTGCCTTTGATGATGACACGCCCATGCACCTAACGCAAAAAGTGGCTGTCGCAGACGGTAAGCTTGTGGAAGTCGGCTGTCAGGGTTCCATGGAAGAAGATGGGGAAACTTATAATGCGAGCATAACCATCCGCATCAGCTACCAAACGGGAAAAGATTTTTATAACAGCGTATCCGTACCTCTGCCGGACGATATGAATACCATTCCCAAGCACGAAACGATTTGGGCAAATTACGCCGAGAACAACGGAATTTCTGTTGCTCTCCGCTTTAGCGACGGAACTCTTTGGGGCTACTTTGTATCCGATTACTACTCCGATAAAAGTTTTTCGCAGCAATTCAGCGGTAAACTTGCTTATAGCTATGTAAGCACTTGGTACACCGACGAAGCCTGCACCCAACCTTTTGATATCATGTCTTCGGACGAAGTATGGGCATCCGTTTCCACGCTTTACACGAACGCGGAAGCCCTCACATCCCCCCACGCGGAAAATATCTTTTTGGTCTCCCTGCAAGAAAAAAGAGTTTCCAACATTTCCGATGCCTATCGCATTGTGTTCGGCACTCCTCGCGAGTATGAAGACGTCACATGCTTCGTTGCCGTTTCCTTTCTTCCCTCTGTCGGATTTAATTTGTTGGGCGATTCGAACATCTGGCTTGACGATTATTCTTGCGTTTTGTTAGATGGCACCGCTGTTGTTATTCCCGACGGTTGGGATCCCAATATGGCGATTTGGCCCTTCCCTATTCCGGAAGATTCCATGTCTACCCTTACATATGTCACCGAAATCACCGATGATGATTTTTCCGTGGAAGACTATGATCCTTGGTAATAAATTTACAAAAACATGCGGAGGGTTGTCGCTTATGCGGCAGCCCTCCGTTTTGCAATTTTATGTTTACATTTAAGCAAGATCTACGCCGAAAATACCAATATCATCGGCATGGTTTTCACAGAATACGATTTTGATCTCTCTCGCCGTCTTTTCTGTGGGAAGACTTAAAAACGAATGGTAGTTGCTCTCCGTACTATAAACCATCTTACTGTCAACGGTATCGCCAAACATCTTGGCATCCACCGTTCTTATTTTGCTGCCATCTTCAAGGAGCACACCCATATGAGTCCGCAAGCCTTTTTGCTCTGGGTACGAATGAGCAAAGCCAAAGAGCTCCTTTCGGATGAAAAGCTCAGTGTTCTCAGCATTACGCACTCGGTGGGATATGAGGACGCTCTTCTCTTTTCTCGTACCTTCAAAAACAAACGGGACTTTCCCCGCGCGAGTACCGCAAAAAGCATGTAAAAAAATAAGCAATCAATCGTCCGTTTCTCAAAAATTCATCATTTGTTCAATATATATATATGTATGTATATATAATTGACGGTAGGTGAATTATATCAACATTAGGAGGACTAACTTATGAAGAAAACAACCTTTTTGCGTATTTTTACCCTTTCGCTTGCCCTGATTTTGATGCTCTCCTTGGGACTTACCGCCTGCTCGGACTGTTCAGGCTGCTCGCCCGATACCGACACACCGCCGACAACCCCCGGGGATGACTCTGCATCCGCGAATGAAGAAGAAATTTTTCAAACAGTCAAGACCGCGTATCAAAACTCCTGCGCCTTTGAAGGAGAATATCTCATCGAATTCTTGGAAAAAGAGGTCTGGGGCAACGAAAGCGAGCTCTTTTCTACCAAAGAGTATATCAACACCGCAACCGGCGAATCCGCTTCCGTATGTTACAAAAACGGTGAAAAGTATGAAAACAGCGAAGAAAAATGCTTTTACTTAAATGGGCAGGCATTGATTTACTCTGCCGACGGATATATGCCACTGCAAAAAGCCACACGAGAGAATCTCCAAGAGAAAAACGTCGGAAATCTTCTTTCTATGGCACAGCATACCATTCCCGGTCAGCCGTTCGCGGCAGAATCCTTGGAGCAGCTCAAGAATGCATACGCTACGGTTTGGACCGCAGAGGGGCGTAATGCGGAAGAGACCTCTGTATCCGCTACCACCGCCGACGGAAAACACACCTTATGTATAACGGTTCAACTGGAAATGGACGGCACTTTGACGACTGTCAAAAGCACCGTAGAAGCGACTGACGGCAAAATCACAAGCGTTTTGTTTTCCCTTTCCGGCAACTTCGATGGAATAGATGCAAAAGAAGAATGCGGTTGCTCCATCACATATAACACAGGCAAAGAGCTTTTTGACAGCATTGAAGTCTCTGTTCCGAGCGATATGAATGAAATTCCCTCCTCGCAGGATTATGAACTGGACTTTGATTTGGTTTATGAAAACGGAACCGCTTTCGCTCGCGTCATCACTTGGGGACAAAAGGGTGAAATTGCTTGCCAGATCATCGAAGCCGACTTCTACGATCAAGGAGGTCTCTTAGCTTCCGCATGGTATAAAGACGCCGCTTGCACCGAACGGTTTTATCCCGGAAGTGCAACCGTGCAAGAATGGGAATCTTTGAAAGCTCTTTACACCAACAGCAACGCCTTGCTCAGTACCGGTTCCCTTTTGGTGATCAAGCGCGTGAAAACAATGACTTATCTCCCCGATGCCTATACAATCGTCTTCGGTGCAAGCCGAAATAGAGAAGATTTCATAAACCATCAAGTCATCACCGAACTTACCGTCACACCGGAAGAATGCGACCGCGTTTTATTAAACGGTGAAGACATCACGGAAAAAATCACCGATTGGAATGAACCTTTGCATTTGCCGGTAGCAGACGAAAACACATTATACATCTTGGAATTTGTTACGGACATGGACATTGATCTTGAAAAGGATTTTGCAAATAATGTTACTTGATCTTCCTTTTTGACCATAAAACAGGACGGGCTGTCTCACGAAAGACAGCCCGTTTTGCAATTTTATGTTTACATTTAAGCAAGATCTACGCCGAAAATACCAATATCATCGGCACCGTGGTTTTCACAGAATACGATTTTGATCTCTCTCGCCGTCTTTTCTACGGGAATGGTTAAAGGCGAATGATAGATGTTTTCCATCGCACAAAGCATCTCTCCATCGGCATAAACCGCAACTCTCTTGGCAAGCGTGGCGGCAACGGTCATGGGAACAAAATCAAGCCCCGTATGAAGCTTCTGCGCGAACCAGCGCATTTTTTTGTTGGGAGAAACCGATTCTCTCGAATAATCGGGATCAAGCCAAAGGCGGATTGCCTTAATTTCTTGGGACTCGTCGAAGGCGAACGCAAGTTCCCCACCCTTTTCGAAAGAAACACGGTTTTGCTCGTTTTCACTGCGCGGGCGGTCTGTGCCGTTCAAAAGAATTTCCCGATCGGCATCCGAAAGATTGAGCTTGGCTTTTTGCGTCAGCAAAGAAGGCTCTCGCTTAACGCCCGGAAGGAACACACCGTCATAAAGAAGAGCTTGTTGCAGCTCCTTGACTCTCTCTCCCGCAAGCTCACGCGGCAAAATACCGTCTCTTGCGCAAAGTGCGGCGGCAGTACCCATTGCCTGCCCAAGCAAAGAGCAGGTCGCCATCACACGCGTGGAACTGATGGCGGCATGGGTGGCACTGATGTTACGCCCTGCAAAAAAGAGATTTTCTATGTTTTTGGAATATAAGCACCGATAAGGAATACCGTAGGGAGACGGTGCGGGGTGAAGAACGGAGGGCTCGTCATGCGGCGGCTTGGCGAGCATCCCTTTGGGATTATGGTCGTCCATGGGCCATCCGCCATAGGCTACCGTATCCTCAAACATACCGCCGGCAAGAATGTCGTGCTCGGTCAGCACATGTGCGCCCTCATAGCGAACGGATTCCCGTTTGCCGGGCAAAAAGCCAACCCATTCAAGCTCCCAGTTGGCATAGCCGTGATCTTCACGGTTTTTAAGGTGATCCCAAATACCGAAGGCAACCTTCAAAAGCTCGTCACGCGTTTCTTCGGTATTTACAATAGCAGGTCCCTCGCCGCCAAGTTCCATCCACCAAAGATTGCAACCGCTGGTGCCGATCTTGTGATCGCGGAAGGTAGAATGCTGGCTCTCAATATAAGGAATCAGCGCAAAATCTTCATCCTTTTCATATACGTTTGCCCAAGCGGGAGGCGTGAAGGGTACGGGATGATCGGTCTCTTTCGCCTGCAAAAGCAAGCTCATACCCATCGTTTTGCCATCCGCAACTTTGGGGCCGATGGTTTCGTTATATTCGTCTCTTGCCTCTCTGCCGATGCGATGCTTCGCGCCCGTGAGAGGTGCCAAGATGCTGTCGCCCGAGCAATCGGCAAAATACTTTGCGCTTACATGATGTGAAGTATAGGTCGTCAACTGCCACGCAGTGACACTCTTGACACGCTCCCCTTCGGTTTCGGCATCCAAGCAAGATGCGTTCAAAAGAAGCGTGATATTCTTTTCCGCCTTGACGGCACCGTAAAGAACGCTGTCAAATACGGTCGGTGCAAGGGTGGGATTGCGATAGATGTTTTCTTCCTCCAGTTCAGCCAAAACACCGCCCTCGCGGTTATAGATTCCCTTGGCGCCTCTTACCCACATGCGGATCTCGGAGGATGCGTTTCCGCCGAGCATCGGTCTATCCTGTATGAGCACCACGCGTGCGCCGTGGCGCGCCGCCGAAATTGCGGCAATGGTACCCGAAAGCCCTCCGCCGACAACACAAAGATCGCAAACATGTTCTATTTTTTGAAAATGTTCAAGCACATCTATTCTCCTTTTCTCTTTATCCTAACACCACGCCGTTATCGGCAAGCGTTTTTCTCAAAAGAGAGATGTCAAGCTCTCTGACCGAAACCTCGTTTTTCACGCAAAGTGCGGCGGCGGTTCCTGCCGCTTGGCCCATCGCCATGCAAGGAGGCATCACGCGGATGGCACCTGCGGCGGTAGAGTCGGCACTGAGGCATCTGCCGGCAAGAAGAAGTCCCTCTACGCCGAAAGGCACGAGAGAACGGTACGGAACACCGTAAAAGTCGCCCTCAATCGGAACGTATTCATTGCTCTTAGGGCCGAATCTGCCGTGCACATCCACCGAGTTTGCGGCGACAAAAACACTGTCCTCGGGCACTTTACACGTCAAAAGATCCTTGGCGGTAAGACGGTAGTCCCCCTTGATGTGACGGCTCTCACGAATACCGACATGAGAAGCTGTGGCTTTGATTCTCGCGTTTTCACATCCGGGCACGTATTTGCGGAAGAAACGCAAAAGCTCATCTGCCTGTTTTCTGCCCACAATCTCGGCATTCGTCAAGCTCTTATTATCGGTGCTGTCTACTTTCATAATGCGAGAGGTGTTGATGCTCCATTCGTCCTTTTTGGGCATACGGAAAAGTCCGATGCTCACACGGTCAAAGGTAAAATCTCCCGCCTCTCTCGCTTCGCTGACGCGCCAATGAAGCGAACGGTAGTTCACCCCATCCTTGCGATAGAAATTATCTTTGTTGGCTTCAATATCTCTTTCAACGGCATCGCTGTCAACATTTGAGAGCTGGAAGAACATCGTCGCGGGCTGTATGAGTCCAAGCTCTTCGTTGCCCATTTCATACGGAACACCCGCACGGGCGGCAACGTCGCCGTCTCCCGTGGCATCGATCACCATGCGAGCCGAAATATTCTCTTCACCCGCTTTGGATGCCACACGAACACCCACAATTCGATTTTTCTCCATCAAAGGGGAAAGGAATGAGGTGTGATAAAGAATATCCACGCCCGCCTCTTCGAGCATTTCATCAAGGATCAGCTTCAATCCCTCCGCCTCAAAAGGCGTAACATGATCGTGACCGATCTTAATCCAAGACGTGAATGCCGTGCCGCCAAGCACCTCCTTCGGATGAATGGCAAAGCCGCGCTCAACCATGCGCAAAACAATCTCTTCAAAAATGCCGCGTATGATCATACGCTCGCCTTTCGCATCATATGAGGTCATAAAAGGACCGACAAGTCCCGCCGTTGCCATACCTCCCGCAAAACCGCACTGCTCGATAAGAAGCACGCGGACGCCAAGCCTTGCCGCACAGATCGCCGCGCATACCCCCGCAGGGCCTCCTCCGACGACACAAAGATCATACTGTTCTCCGGTTTGATACATCGTAAATGTTCCTTTCCGCCCGAAAGCTCATTTTTAATAGAATTCCATTTTTATTTTACTATAAAATATTGACATTGTAAATGGAATATATTAGAATATAAATATAAAATATTTTAATTTTAAAAAAGAACATACCTATTTTTATAAAAGGAATACACAAAGATATGAAAGAATTGATCGATTGCCGCTACATGTCCATAAACCGCTTTCGGCTGGAAAAGGGGCGCAACAGTGAGCACTCCGTTTTTTTCATTACGGAAGGCGAAATTGATTTTCAGATCAACGGTCACAAAGAGCGCGCAAGTAAAGGGATGCTCCTAAGCTTCCCAAATGATGTCACCTTTGAGAGAAAGATCGTTACTCACGCGGAATTTTACTATTTTCGTTATAAAAATCCCGACGGGCATCCGTTACCCGTCGGGAAAATCGAAATAGAAGATCAAAACCGTATGACCGCCACAGCCCATATGCTTTTAAATTTAGATCAGCTTGAAGGGCATACGGAATTAAAGAACACCGTTCTTGCCGATCTTTTCGCGCAAGCGGAAGCGGAGCATTTGCTAAAGCTTGTGCATACTTCGGACAAAACCGTTCGCACCGTCCGTACCTATTTTGAAAAGCACTTACACAAAAAAATATCACTCGATGCGCTTGCCCAAAAGGTTTGTTTATCCCCTTCGGGGCTCATCCATCATTTCAAAAAGCACACGGGAAAAACGCCCATGGCGTATTTAGAGGACATGCGGTTTGCCAAAGCGCAAACGCTTTTAAGCACAACAGACTTTTCCGTTACACACATCGCCGCCCGATGCGGTTATGAAAATCCCTACTATTTCAGCAACGTGTTTAAATCGAAAGCGGGTGTCGCGCCCCGTGATTATCGAAAAAACAGAGGAATATAGAGCATCATTCCATGCCTTTTCGGGTTGCCCACGCGGGCAACCTTTTTGCAAACATTTATTTACTTTTTCCGTATTTACAAAGTGCGACATCCCCCATGATGCCCGTAGGAGGCATAAAGATAAACCGTGAAAAATAGTCTCTCCTTTTGTGCGCCGCATTGCCACTCACAACAACCTCAAGCTCATTTTCGCCGTCTTTTAACCCCTCAAGCAGGGAGAATTTATAGGGCGCGTTAATCCTTACGCCAAGGTATACCCCATTAAGCCAAACCTCGGCAGTCTCTCCGACCTGCCCGAGGTCGAGAACGGTGTACCCCTCTTCGCAAGAAAAACGTGCGCGATAACGCACCTTTCCGCTGAAGGAGGGCAAACGATCGGGGGCAGTGATATCGATCAGATCGCTTTGCAAAGCGTAATCGGTGAAATCCGTCTCACCTTCTTGCATCAAGGCAATATCGTAGCGCAAAGCAAGCGGCACACGCGCTTTCTCCTCGGTAAACACAGGGGTGCCCTCGGGAATCTCTTCTCCGAAGATAAGCACCAAGGTATTGCCTTTTTCGATCAGTAAGGAAATTTTGCCTTTTTTCAGTTCCGTTTGATAAAGCTTATTATCCCAAGCGTCGTAAATCAAACATGCACCGTCCGTTTCGGGCAAGGAAAGCGACAGGGGCGCGTTTTCCGTAACATGCTCGTTAGAGAAAAGATAAAGATGCGTCTTGCCCCGTTCCGCGCGGTAAAAACGGAAAGGCGAAGGGGTGTCTCCCTTCAGTGCCGCAAGTCCCTTTTTCCTCAAAAGAGATGCCAGTGTCAAGGTCTTTGAAACAGTATACCGAGGCAAAAGTTCTGTAATATCCTTGCCTTCGGCAGAGCTGTGCGGCAAGCTTTCGGTGAAGAGGATGGGAAGCCCCTCGTCTGCCAAACGGGCAAACACCGCCAAGCGGTCATAAGGCAAACATGCGCTCTCGGAAATGATCAGCGCGCCATAGCTCTCTTCTCCCACAATCAGGCGACAGTCCTTCACTTTGGCATTTACAAGCACGTCAAACGGCAAAATGTCAAAATCAATTAAGTTTTGCGTCAAGCAGGTGCAAACCGTGCGGAAAGGTTGATTCTTTTTGCCCGTCCACTCGCCTTCAGCATTGTAAAATACTGCCACATCCGCTTTATGCACGCTGTCAGCAAAAAGATGCGAAAGGCGATCCATATAAGCGACAAGGCGCGGAAAAAGACCGTAATGCACATAGTTGCCGCCGTTATAAAAATGCGGTGGGCAGTCGGGATCTTCCGCCTTAGCGGAAAAAGCATGCGGCACAAAATAGTGCACGCCCGACGCGATCATAATATCGGCAAGCCCTCTCATATAAGAAAGTCCTTCTGCCCATCCGAATGCGCCGAAAATCTCACACATGGCACGGCCCTTTTTCAAAGGATCAATGTGCGCGTGAGAGGCAGCAAGCTTCGGGAGGGTATAGCGGAAGAAGGATCCGTCAAAACGCCCCTCATCGCAAGCAGGTCCTCGATGCACACGGTCACCAAGCCCCGGAATATCCTGCGTCAAAACGATATCAATTCCTGCCATATCCTGCCCGTCAAGCGCGCGGAAATAATGGCCGCTTCCGTAACCGAGACGCATGTGTGCATCTTGATCCTCGATGACATGACCGACATACATCACTCCGTGCTCACGGCAAAAGTCTCCCAGCAAGAAACTGAAGTTTTCGCGGTAAAGCTTCGAAACGACCTCCATATAATGCATCCGAATAAGCGAAGTTTCTTCTCCCACATTCTCCCAAAGCGCAGGAAGCAAAAGCCGCACTTTTTCTTCCGTAACACCTGCGCTTTGTGCGATCAAGCGCGATAAGTCACTGCGCCAAGGATATTTTTCCCCAAAGATACCGAGGGTATTGTGATAGGTGCCCGTGCGGTTAAGAAAGCCCGGTTCATCCGAGAAAAAGCCTACAAAGGTTTCGCCGAAATACGACGAAAAATGTTCATAATGCGGAATATAAACCGCTTTAAGCATTGCTTCACAAGATGCACGGTTGAGCATATCGATATAAGAGGCGGCGCATACGTGATCTCCCGCGCCGTCTGTTTCGATCAAGGTACAAACACGATAGACGCCTTGAGGCAAATCAAAATAAACCGTTCCGTCCGCCGAGAGTGTGGGTGTCAAATCCAAAGCACCCGATGCGTCCAAGCGCTCTCCGCCCTCCAAATGAGGATACGCGATCACCGAAATGATCTTCTCGCGGGAAGGATCGATCCACCCAGCCACATCGACCTTGCATCGGCGGATCGGGCCTACCGCTTCGGCTTGCACCTCGCGGATCATTTTTTTGCGCAAATACGCGTTTTCTTCTTTTTCAAAAAAGCCCGAAGCGTAACCTGTGGGAAAATGCTTATCATCGAGCAACCACACCTTCATACCGTGTGTACGTGCCGTTTCGAGAATAAAACCCATATCCCGCCACCAAGGCTCTTCACAGAATTTTTCATAAGGTCGGCTTTCTACACAAAAAGCTCGAAAGCCGCAATTTTTGATCGCCAAGATCTCCTCTTTGATGCGTTCATGACTTTCATCTCCGTGGAGCCACAAAAACGGAAACTGTCGGCTTTCATACCGATCGGTAAGACAATCGTGAAGTCTTTTTTCCATATACCGATTCTCCCTACTTCTTTTTGCTTATTTTACCCCTTTTTTTCCGTTTTGTCAATACAAGCTCAAATTCTCGCCGAAAACCTTCCTATCATTGCTTTTTTCTGCAGCCGTCAATTTGAATGTTCTGCGCGGAGATGTAACTTGCCTCATCCGACGCCAAAAAGACGATCAAATTCGCATTCTCTCTGTCCGAGCCCGTCCTGCCCATAAAAGAAAGCTCGGAGGGCTTGGTAAAATCAATATCGCGCTCGTTCGAGGGCGAAACGCTTCCCGGCGAAACGGCGTTGACAAGCACGCCCTTATCCGCCACTTCTTTTGCCAAAGCCTTGGTCATGGAAATGATCGCACCCTTGGTTGCCGAATAGCACACCATCTTGGCGTTTCCGTACACACCTGCAACAGACGCCACATTGATCACTCTGCCGTATTCTCTTTCTATCATACCGGGCAAAAACGCGCGCGTGGCGTATACCGTTCCCATGACATTGATATCAAAATATCTTTTCCATTGTTCGGTGGAAATTTCCGTAAAAGAACTCCATTCTCGCCAAAGAGCCGCGTTGTTCACCAAGATATCCACTTTACCAAAATGGGCAATGGCCTTTTCTGCCGCTTCGGCCACACTTTTTTCGTCACTGACGTCGCAAACAGAAGAAAGAACTTCCGCACCGATTTCTCGTAGCTCTTCTTGAAGCAGCTCCAGATTTTTTTGATCCACGTCCCAAAGAACCACAGCCGCACCAAGTTTGGCGAGTTCTAATGCAACAGCCCTTCCGATTCCCACTGCTGCACCCGTGACACATGCCGTTTTACCTTTAAAATTCATCTTTATATCCTCTTTTTTCTTTTTAGGGTTTCCCCCATTCCATTATACTTTGAAGGAAAGAAAAAAGCCATGTCTGTATCGATACAATTTTTAGCTGAAACAATACTTATTTCAGATATATTTCCAAGTTTTCTTGACTCTTTCTACACTTTATGCTAAAATATCCGTATCGAATAAAAAAGAGGGGGCACCGCTATGAAAAGCGAAGGTTTCATCATCACAGGCTTCGCCGCGGCTTTTTCCGTCCAAGACGAAAAAGGAAAAATCAAGGATTATAAGGATCGCAAATCGGCGTGTTTTATTCTCACGCTGAAAGGTAGAATCCGTTTTAGCTCCGAAAAAGGCGAGGTAACGGCAGATCCCGAGCATGCCGTTTATTTGCCGCAAGGGCTTACCTACCGCAACGAGTGCTTGGAAAACGCGGAAAGCTATGTTTTTAATTTCTATACCCAGCATAGCGGCGGTGCGCCCTGCTCTCTGTGCGCCGTCTCCGCAGAAACGGCAAAGGAATACCAACAAAGAATTCTATCCCATGTAAGCTCCTCTTCATTGTGCGCATCTTTTCTTTTAATGGAAGATCTTTACGCACTCGCCGCGCGTCTTTTCGGAAAAGAAGAAAAGCGTGCCACTGACCGCACCGTAGATGCCGCCTTGGATTATATCAAAACGCGGTATCACGATCCCGCCCTTACGGTAAAAGAGATCGCCGAGCACTGCTTTATCAGCGAGATCTATTTGAGAAAATTGTTTGAAAAGCATGTACATGCAACCCCTTTCCGCACGATCACCGATGTTCGCATGAAAATGGCGCGGCTCTTGCTTGATGAAAAACGCCCGATCCGCGAAGTGGCTGTCCGCGTGGGTTATTCCGATATTTATCAGTTCAGCCGCGCCTACAAACGGTATTACGGGATGTCGCCCTCGCAAACCATGCATCTTTCCTAGCCATTACGCTTAAAGAGCTTATTCACTTAAAACACTGAAAAAACAGAACGGACTGTCTCGCAAGAAACAGCCCGTTTTTAAAATTGATTTTTGAGGTTTATTCCGTTCGAAGTGCCACAACAGGGTCCTTCTTTGCCGCACTTCTCGAAGGAATAATACCCGAGATGAGCGTCAAAAGCACGCTGATGGCAACAAGAATCACTGCCGCACCAATGGGAAGAACGGCTTTCAGGTTAGCAAGCCCCGTCAAGGAATACAAAATCAAATTGATGGGGATGCACAAAAGATACGTGACCAAAACGCCAAGAAGCCCCGCTGCCAAACCGACGATCACAGTCTCTGCATTGAACATGCTCGAAACGTTGCGTTTGGAAGCACCGATGGCACGCAAAATACCAATCTCTTTGGTTCGCTCTTGCACCGAGATCAAGGTGATAACACCGATCATAATGGAGGACACCACAAGAGAGATCGCCACAAACGCCACCAAAACATAGGTAATGGCATTGATGATGGTGGTGATGGAGGACATCATAATACCGAGATAATCGGTATAAGAAATTCTTTGTTCCTCGGCAACACCCGCGTTATACCGATCAATTGCGGCAACAATAACATCCTTATTTTCAAAGCTCGTCGCATACAAATTGATGCCGGAGGGCGAAGAAAGATCCAAGTTTCCGAGTTTTTTCATGGTCTCTTCATAGGTGTTTTCGGAAAATTCCGTGATCTCATCATAGTAGAGCGCAAGGCTTTCCTCATCGGCACTTGACATGAAAAGCTCAAGTGCTGAGGCACGCGAAGCATCGTCCGCAAGCCCCATATTGCCCATCGCCATTTCCACTTGCATGGCGATATGGGCCTTTACCTGCTCTTCTACACCGGGACGCATCATTTCTTGCAGCTCTTCAAGCGACATAGCGGCAAGATATACACGGATTTTGTCCGCACCGCCTCCCATTTCACCGGCAAGCACGGCAGTCAGCTGTTCCACGATCGCGTCCTTGTCGGTCATGGTAGCCAAAATACCGTTCACACCATTCTCAAGCGCATTATCCGTGCGTTGTGCAATCAGACACTGAATGTCAAAATACACACGCGCTCTGTCTTTTTCGGGAAGACTTGCGACATAAAGACGGAAGGCTTCCGCTTTTTCTTCTAACGAAAGATTGCCCGTGGTAGACTCAAAGGGGAGCCCTGTCAGAACATCAATATCGGGGTTTGCGAGCTGTGCTTTCACAACGTCGCTGTTCGCCGCCGAAAGAATGATGTGCTCTGTCAGCATATGCGTATAGCCGATGGTGCCTCTCAGCATGGCGTTCTCCGCATCGGGATCGGGGCGGATGATACCGACCACACGCAGCTCCATGGCATCGTTATACAGCATTTTAAGAATGTTTTCGCTTTCACTCGCATCCACCCAAACACCGCCAATTTCGGTATAGAAATCATAGGGGAAGATGGTTCTGAAGGTCATATTGCAGATCTCATCATACGACCAGTGCTTATCATCGGGAGGAAGGGTTGTACCGCTTGCCGCCGCATTGATGATGGCATCGATATCCGCTTTGCTGAGAAGTCCAAGCGCGTAAAGCGTTAAATCGTCGATCTCATTGTTTTCGTTGAGGATCAAAACGATCTCATCCTTCTCGTTGGGCCATGTGCCGTGCACCAGCTCGTACTGCTCTTCGATGGTGTCATTGATGGCATCGCCCACCTCAAGTCCGGGCAAAAGCTCTTGCCACATATTGACACCGCCCATCATGGAGAACATGCCGCCGCCCATACCGGAGGACTGGGAAGAATCGCCGGACGCCGCGGACATACCGCCGCCCGAAGCGCCGACTGCCATCATATAGTCACCGATCATCTCCATCATAAGCTCATTCACATCGGATTTAATGATCTGACCTTCCAAGTTTTTGGTGTAGATCGCTAAGTTTAGCGCATATGTGTATTGAATACCGTTGATGGCACCCTTCAAGGGAGAGTCCTCTTTTGCCATTTCGGCTTCCAAATACGTTTTAAAAGCGGCAAGGTCGTTTTGATTGACCTCCATTTTACTGAGTGCTTCCACAAGTTCGGCAATGATGGGATCCTTATAAACCGCATCGTTCGGATGCTCCACTCGATCTTCTCCCACGCCCATAAAGCTTTCCATAAGGGCTGAGATATTCACATTGGTTTCTTCGAGTGTCAACGGATAGGAAGAGAGCGTCGTCTCTTGCACATGCGCGATATAAGCACTCATGCCTTGCGAAACCGAAAGAATCAACGCGATACCGATGATACCGATACTGCCCGCAAAAGCGGTGAGCGTCGTTCTTCCTTTTTTGGTAATCAGATTCTTCAAAGAAAGCATAAATGCCGTGAAAAAGGACATGGACGGCTTTTTTTGCTTTTTGGGCTTTCGGGATTTCTTTCCCTCTGCCGCAAGAAGCTCTTGATTCTCAGCGGCAAGAGCCGCCTCTGTCTCTTCTCGGTACTCCTCCTCCGAAAGCGGATTGCTGTCGGAAAGCAGAAGACCGTCCACCATACGAATAATACGGGAGGAATACTGCTCGGCAAGCTCGGGGTTGTGCGTAACCATAACGACAAGGCGGTCCTTAGAGACTTCTTTAAGAATCTCCATCACCTGAACGCTCGTTTCGGTATCCAAGGCACCCGTAGGCTCATCGGCAAGAATGATATCGGGGTTGTTGACCAATGCGCGTGCGATAGCAACGCGTTGCATCTGTCCGCCCGACATTTCGCTCGGCTTCTTTTTGAGCTGGTCGCCAAGTCCCACAGCGGCAAGTGCTTTTGCCGCGCGCTCTCTGCGCTCCGCTTTGGAAACACCCGAAAGCGTCAAAGCAAGCTCAACATTTCCAAGCACCGTTTGGTGAGGAATCAGGTTATAGCTTTGGAACACAAAGCCTACAGAATGGTTGCGATAGGTATCCCAATCTCTGTCCTTATATTCCTTGGTGGATTTTCCGTTGATGACAAGATCTCCTTCGGTATAACCGTCGAGACCGCCGATGATGTTGAGCATGGTCGTTTTTCCGCAGCCGGAAGGACCGAGTATAGAAACAAATTCCGACTTGCGAAAACGGATACTGACGCCTTTCAAGGCATGCACCGTTTCATTTCCGGTGGGATAATCCTTTTTGATGTTTAAGAGCTCAAGCAAGTTCTTTTTCCTCTTCTCTACTATAATTTATTTCATTCTACACTTCCATCATGGAAAAACTATGATATCAATGTGAAAATACGGTGTTCACTGGTCAAATTTTTCCTCTTCGAGTTCGTTTAAGATCTGTCCCATGCCGATGTTACCCGACATGACGGGCATCTCACATTTCTCACCCACAAAAACGCTTCGTGTTTCGCCCTTGAGAATATTGCCTTCAAAGACAATATCCTTCCCCCCGTTATGAAACGCAACCGCGGCTTTGGCGTTTGCGTCGGCAGTAATGATATTGGAGCGCATAATCACAGCACCATAGCTTGCGTCCTTTTCCCATGTAGTAAAATAAATCTCGGGATAAGATTCGTATTTACCCGAAGAAGGAGTCAGTCTGCCAACCGCAGGGGAGGGAGTGCATTTCAGGGTGTTGCGCGTGAAAATATTCTCGGCAAGAATGATATTATACGGCTGGTTGATCCACGTGCCCCTGCCGCCGCCCGAGAAGGTATTGCCGACGATGGTGATATCCTCGGTGGATTTTTCAACGCTCATAACGCGTGAACCGTTGGTACCGAGAACGGTATTGCCCGTTACGGTAACGTTCTTGCAAAACTGTGCAATAAAGAACGCGCCCATGCGAGAACCCGTGATTTGATTTCCGCTGTAAATAACATTATGAGACATATGGATGTGCATAGAGTCACCCGAGGCATACATACGGCAATCGCTGACCTTGACATTGTTTGCCACCGAAATATCAAGCGGACCTTTGCCCGTGCCGGCACCCTTGGGAGCATAAAGATTATGGTGCACGGTAAAAAGATTGCGGAAAAGACGGCATTTGCCCGCCGTCTCGGCAAAGGTATCAATTACCGCGCCGCCGCGTTTTTCCGACACGGTGATATAGCTGACGTTTCCTTCCGTGCGGATCGAGTTCAAATAATAGCAAACGCCGCGCACAAGAGGCTTCGGCACGTCACCGTAAAAGCAAACGGTGTCCTCCTCGCCTTCAATCCCCTGCGGCATATTCTCTACACAAATCTCGCCTTTTTTTGAAAAGAGCACATAGCCCGACAAAAGCTCTTCGGACATGTAGCGATAGGCATTTCGGATTTCTTCTTCACTGTGGTGCTCGGGGAACACGATGCGTTGCCACAAATACCCATAGTCCCACATAAACTTACCGGAATTTCGAAAATGGCAGGCATGCACATCAACATTGTACACGGGAAAACGGTTTTGCCCAAGCGCATTTGCCTTGCCGTACACATTAACAACCGCCCCCGCTACGCTCTCACTCTCAATACGTTCGAAACGCAGGTTTTGAGATTCGCCTTGCTCCGTTCTCTGCAAAAAGATACCCTTGGTCGAAGCATTGGGCTCCCAACGTCCCTCCGCATGTAAAGGATTATATACATATCCGTGAAAAGTACCGCCCTCCCACGAAAAATTCGAAACGTTTTCTCCGTAAAACATAATACGGTGAGGCGCATCCGCCAAAGAATGCGGGAAATAAAAGTGCGCGTCCTTTGCATATACCGACATGCCGCTTTTCAGCGGAACGGATTGCGCGCTGTCAATCAAATAGTCGCCGGGCTCTATCAAAAGCACGCTTTCTTCGCCCGCTTCGGAAAAAGCAGAAAGGAACGCGTCAAAATCATTATCTTTTCCATTGGCACGGGGATGAAAATCAGAAAGACGGATTACTTTTTTACTCATTTTTGAAAATCCTTTCAGCACCTTATGATTTTTACATTATAGCATATTCTTAAACTTTTGTCTACCGTATCTATTCAAAAAAATCATTTTTTCAAAAAGAAATATCTCCTTCCCTTGACTTTTCAACAAGAAGGTTGTACAATGTTTATGTTACGCTTGAAAAGGAGACTTATTATGCCGCAAAAAGTCGAACGCCGCGAGGGAATTCTCATCGTGCTTTGCTCGCTGGTCTATTTTTTTAATTACTTCTGCCGCTACAATTTCGCTGCTTGTCTTGCCTCTATGGTAGACGGTCTCGGCACCACGCAAACGCTCATCAGCATTGCCTTAACGGGCAACGCCATCACCTACGGTGCCGGTCAAGCAATTTGCGGTATTCTCGGAGATAAAATCTCCCCGCGCTATTTTATATCCATCGGACTTGTCGGCTCGGCTCTTTGCAACTTTATCATCGGTCTTGTTTCCGCCGTGCCCGCCATTTGGGTGCTTTGGGCAATCAACGGTATCGTGCAAGCCATGATCTGGCCCGCGCTCGTGCGCGTTATGACAGAACAGCTCTCCCGCCGCGCGTATATGATTGCGGCTCCCGCCGTCAGCTATGCTTGCAACATATCCACCTTTATCGTTTACTTATGTCTTGTGCCCTTGTGCTTAAACTTCGCCACATGGCGCATGGCGTTTATCATCCCCGCCGTTTTAACGGCGCTGATGGGACTTTTGTGGTTTATTCTTTTACCCCGCCTTTCAAAAAACAGCTCCGCATCTTCCGAAGCACAAAAGCTTCCCGCCCTCGAAGCCCAAAGCGGATTTCTCCGCGCTTTCTTCCGTGCGGGCATGCCGTTTGTTTTAATTTGTGTTCTTTTGCAAGGCATTCTGCGCGATGGTGTACAAGAATGGATGCCAAGCTTAATTCAAGATACTTATCATTTAGCGGATGACAGTGCCGTCATGACCGCCGCTATTTTGCCTGCATTCAGCATTATCTGTGTCTTTATTACCATCACGATCTACAAAAAGCTCCAAAACGAGCAGCTTGCCGCCTTCTTCTTATGGGGCGCATCGGCTGTCGGTGCTGTGGTTCTCTTCCTGTTCCGCAACAGTGACACCGCACTGGTTGCCATCGTCGCCATGGCTTTCGTCAACGGCAGTATGCACGGCATCAACCATCTTTTGACCGGACGCATCTCACCCTACTTTGCCAAATACAACCGCGTTTCCACCGTGACGGGCATCATCAACTGTTTCCCCTATATCGGCAGTGCCGTCGCCGCCCCTCTCGCAGGTGCGCTCGGTGAGGGCGGAGATTGGACACCGGTATTTCTCTTATGGCTTATCGTTGCATGCGCGGGCGTGCTTTTGACCGCGCTTCACTTAAAAAGATACACGAAATTCATTCATGAAGACAAGGAGGAACCTACAGTATGAGAAAAATCGGCATGTGCCTTTGGGCGATCGACGGACTTTCCATCGAAGAATACGCTTCACTATTAAAAGAATACGGCTTCGAAACCACTTTTGAAATTCCCACGGATATGGAAAAAACCGTGAAAAACGCAGAAGTGTTGGCAAAATACGGTATCAATTTTGATTCCTTGCACGCGCCTTGGAGTCACATCAACAGCATGTGGCGTGAAGGGGAGGAGGGAGACACCACGCTGAAACGCCTGACGTATTCCATTGATATTTGCAAAGAAGCAGGCTCTCCCATTTGCGTGGTGCATCTTTCATCCGGTCTCACCCCGCCACCGCCGACCGACGCAGGCCGCGCACGTTATATCCGCTTGGTGGAGCACGCCGAAAAAAAGGGCATCACGATCGCCTTTGAAAACCAACGCATGTTAGGTAACATCGGTTGGGCATTTGAAGAATTCAAGGATTCCGCACACGTTGGCTTTTGCTATGACTGCGGGCACGAAGGTTGTTTCACCCCCGGCAGAGAATACATGCCGCTTTTCGGTAAAAAGCTCGTTTGCACCCACATCCATGACAACAACGGTGTTTTTAATGAGGACTTGCACCGTCTTCCCTTCGACGGCACATTGGACTATGCCCGTGTTACACGCCAAATTCGCCAAAGCGGATTTGAAGGGCCTTTGATGCTTGAAGTAACGGGCAAAAACGATTTTTACGCTTCCTTCTCGATACACGACTTTTTCGCGCGCGCTTCCGAAGGCGCGAAAAAACTGCGCGAGATGACAGACCTCTAATCAAATACCAAGGCGAAGCAGTATAAGCTGTACTTTTAAAGACGGTTTTTGAATGCAAAATATAACACCTACCAATAGGAAAAGGGGCTGAGTCATTCACTCAGCCCCGCGGCAATTTGTGCCATAGGCGGCGCAAATTGCCGATTTTTTTGCAGAAAATTGGCAGATTTTGTTGCGTTTTTGCAAAATGCAACCAATGGGGGCAGAAAACCAACTGCTTTACCCACTTTACTTTAAGACAATTTTTCCGTCTTGTACTGTATAGATCGGATTTTCCTCCGCCACAGACAGTGTGGCGGCAAGGCTATTGATTTTGGCAAGCTGGTTTTCCGCTATCTCGGTAAGGCTCGCCGGGATATGGATGCTGCTCACCCCTCGGAAAGGCACATCCTTATCCTCCCAAAAAGCCTCTTCCTCGATTCGCTTGACACCTTCCGGAATAATGATATCGCCTTTAAGATGCACGGGAACGGCAACGAGTGCCTGTGCGCTTTCATCCGTTCCCTTGGTATAAAGCACGCCATCCACCGCGACATAATGGGGATGATCTTCCTTTACGGCATACGCCTCTACCGCGGTATAAATGTAAATGGCAAGATTCAAACTGTTTCCCACGTTGAGGTTTCCGGTACCGTTTTCATCCGCAAAATCCGCATGATGCTTTTCTTTGTAGATCTTCACTTGATAAGAATTGGGCAAAAGCACTGTTTTCACATGGGGATTGCGGGAAAAAGAAAGCTCTCCGAGTAAAGTTACCCCTTCGGCGATCTCAAAAATACCGTCATCGAAGGTTTTCCCTTTGGGAAGTGCTAAAAGCACCGTACCGTCCGCGGAATACAAAACACCGTCAAGGGATTTCGCTACGTGATCCTCTTGTTCCACAAGAAATGCAGAAAAGACATCACTGCCGAAATTGTAAAAGCAATGCGCTTTACCGACACTCAAAAGCGAGGACGGAAGCGTCCATGTGGTAAAGTCGTAACCGTCTACGTGATTAAAGAAAAGGCTTCCTACCGAAGCGAGCGAATCGGGCAAAAAGACCTGCGAAATCCCCGATGACTGAAACATAGCAGTTGTCCGAACAGCGTGCGAAAGATCCCAAGCCGACAAGTCTAAGACCGAGAGAGAAAAGGTGTCGGCAAACATATAAGACGCATCAACCAGAGAAGAGGTATTCCAATCTGCGATATCAACCGCGCTTAAACTTTCACAGCCGTTGAACATAGAACGCATGCGCACAGCGGAAGAGGTATCAAGGCAAGCAAGCGAAACTTCTTCCAAAGAGGTGCACCCCGCAAAGAAACGCATGAAATCTCTGGTAAGCGAGGTATCTAACATAGAAAGATCCGCTTTTTTTAACTGCTTCAAATCCGCCAAAAGAAAAGAAGCATACTCGTTTGCTATAACTTTTTGTCCCTTTACGCGCGTGGAGATGATATAAGCACCATTCTCTTCCCAGCCGACCACCGCACCGTTTTGCGCCAGTGAAAAATCCGTAAGACTTGCATTCCTCGGTTCGGCACGGTCGGAAAAAACAATTTGCTTGATATGCTTCGGCAACTTTGCGGAAACGTCCTTGCCTTTTTGCATCACAAAACTTGCCTTGTCCGTGATATCAAAGGCGAAATTCATTTTTTCGGCATAAAAGGTCACACCGAGGATCGGTGCCACAGCCCCCAAAGTCTCGGCATCCGTCTTGACGGAAAGAACCAAACGAGCCTCTCCCCTCGGAGGCAGAACAAAGGTGTTTTCTCCCTCTTTCCCGAGCGCGTAATAATTAACAATATCCTCGCCGCTTTCGGCATATCCGTATAAAAGCCCGACCGGCGGCGCAATTCCGCCCGCCCCCACGCCGAGCCATATTCTTACTGCTTCTTCGGCATCGTTTTTCACCGAAAGGTAGACCGTCTCACCGTATCCTTCCGAATAAATACGCTTTTGAAAAAGAAGCGTATCGGCACTCAAAGGCACCCATGTTTCGCCGTTTTTGCTGTAAGAAACGGAAAGCGGAATGTCATCAAAAGAAAAGGTATGATAGCTTGGCACCGTGCGAAAAGATGTGCAAGCGGTAACGCATAAAAAAAGCATGATAAAAATCGCCAAAAAAGCGGTATAACGCAAAAGTTTTCTCATATAACCTCAACCAATATCCGTACTGTCTCTATTATACACGACTTGTCTCGTTTCGTCAAGCGAAAAGCGCGAGAAAGACAAACGGGCTGCCTCGCTAAAGACAGCCCTGATGAAAATGCTTAAAACGGCAGATCTGCCGAGTACGGCTTTTACGCCAAAGCCTTTCCCTTGCTGTCAAAAAGCGGCAAGGGAGCAAGATAGATAATATCCTTACGCGTAATAGCATCCCCTTCGGCAAGCACCGCCATTTTTCCGACGATCTCTCCTCCTGCCTTGCGAACAAGCTCCTCCAACGCATAAAGCGATTCGCCCGTGGAAATAACGTCATCCACAATCAGCACCCTTTTGCCCTTCATGGCGGCAGCGTCCTTGCCATCCAAATAAAGTGTTTGCTCGCCTTCGGTGGTGATAGAATGCACATGGCATTCCAAAACATTGCTCATGTAAAGTTTTTTACCTTTGCGCGCAAGGGCATAATGATTGTTGCCCGATTGCTTTGCCATCTCGTAAGCGAGGGGAATCCCTTTGCTTTCCGCTGTAATGATCACATCGTGTGCCGGAGCAAGCTTCAAAAGTTCCTTGGCACAATTTTCGGTCAATTCAACGTCACCGAACATGACAAACGCACCGATACAAAGCTTCTCATTCAAAGGGCAAAGCGGCAGATCTCTTTTAAGTCCCGCAATTTCAGTTGTGTATACCATAGCGTGTTTCCTCTTCTCAAGTATTTACACGAATATTATACACCTTTTTTTTACAAAAATCAAGTCAATTATAAAATCTGTGTCCTGCAATGGTAAAAGCATACGGGCGGTTTTGAGAAATCCAAGTATGCGAAACCATACTCGGCGCATAGAAAAAGAGGATACGATCCGATACGGTATATCCTTCCAAGCATACCTTTGCCGCGACAACGGAGGTATGGTACGGTTTTTGCCAGATCGATCCGTCGTCTACGGGGGAGAATTGCACCACCCCATCTCTGCGGTCAAAAATGACGCCCCATACGGTATTCGGAAATTCGGGATGCCGAACGCGGTTAAGAACGACATTGCCCACCGCCACCTGACCGATAAAAGGTTCACCGCGCGCCTCTGCTGAAATGATACGCGCTAGCCAATAAACCGTGTCTGCGTCATAAAAACGAGAACCCGACATCAGCGGCACACCGCTTCCCTTCAAAGAGACAGACCGCGATGCCGCATTCCAAACGACATCCAGCGAAAGTGCCTTCGCCAAAACACGGATGGGTACATACATCGTTCCGTCCGACAGTATACGAACCGGCATATCGCTGTAAAGACATCTTTCGTTGGCATATACGATATGAGACGCATCGCTCGCTTCCAACCAAAGCCCCGAACCTTGCACGGATGCCGTGCGTGTTTTCGATTGGTATGTAACCGAAACATCGGGCAAAAATGCCAAAACAAAGGCGCGAAGCGGCACATAGGTCGTAGAGGAAATAAGCCGACCGTCCATCTCCAACCGTTTTCCGCTTGGAAGATAGATCGGTACTCTGCCATACGAGGAAACATTCGTATAGGACACCGATGGCGGTCTTATGGATACCGTACTCGCCGAAGCACTCGGCATAAGCACGCCCACCATCATCAAACAGGCAAGGCACAAAGCCAATCTTTTTGTGATCTTGTTTCTTTTCTGCATATCTTTCCTTTCTGTAAAATAGATTGCCGCACGCACTCGGAGGAAGACGGACGTGCGGCAGCAGTTTTCTTTCGCGTTCCGAAAGACACTTACAAAAACATTGTATCATAGCAAAAAAGGATCGGCAACCCATAAAAAAAGGAAGCCGCGGAGACGGCTTCCAAAAGTGAAAACAAAATGTTTCTTTTTCTATAAACTTCTTGTTTTATATCGATTATGCAAACACATATTTACATTTCTTGCAAAAATTGCTATTGTTTTATCCCTTTTTCTTGAAGAATTTTTTGATAAAACCGCTTTTTTTGCTGTTGTTGCTTTCGCCGAGCGAGGTGGAGAAAGCTGTGAGAAGTTCTTTTTGTTTAGAGGAAAGATTCTTGGGAACTTCAACCGTTACCGTAAAAATCAAATCCCCGCGTCTACCCGAATTGACGTCCGGCATACCTTTGCCGCGAAGCGTAAAGGAAGTTCCGTATTGGGTTCCCTCGGGAATGCTGTATTTTTGCGTACCGTCCAAGGTCGGCACATCGATTTCGGCACCGAGCGTTGCCTCGGTGAAGGTGATGGGAACCTCACAGTAAATATGGTTGCCTTCGCGCTCAAAGAGAGGATGCGGTCTTACGGAAACTTCTATCACAAGATCCCCGGCAACACCGCCGTTTCTGCCGCAGTCACCTTTACCGCGAATGGCAATGCGTTGACCGTCGGCAATACCGGCAGGAATGGAAACGCTGTACTCTCTTGCTACGCGCACATATCCCTTTCCGTTACAGTTGGAGCAAGGATTCTTAATGATCTTTCCCTTTCCCTGACATCCGGGACAGGAAGTGGTAGACTGCATCATACCAAACATGGTACGCTGATTGACTGTGACCTGACCGGTACCGCGGCACTGCGAGCAAGTCTCCGCTTCACTGCCTTTTGCGGCACCCGAGCCTTTACAGTCGGGGCATTCCTCAATGTGACGGAAATTGACGTCTTTCTTTACACCTTGCACGGTTTCCTCAAAGGAAAGGGTAACGCGCGCAAAAATATCGTCGCCATCCACCGCGCGGTTTCTTCTTCCGCCGCCTCCGCCGCCAAAGCCGCCTCCGCCTCCGAAGAAAGAGGAGAAAATATCGCCGAAATCGAAGCCGCCGCCAAAGCCGCCGCCTCCGCCTCCCATAGAGGGATCAAACGCGGCATGACCGAACTGGTCATATTTTTGACGCTTTTCCGCATCGGAAAGCACGGCATACGCCTCATTTACTTCCTTGAATTTTGCCTCGGCGTCCTTGTCTCCGGGATTCATATCGGGGTGATACTTTTTGGCAAGTTGGCGGTATGCCTTTTTAATTTCGGCATCACCGGCACCTTTCTCAATGCCCAACACCTCATAATAGTCTCTTTTATCTGCCATGCTGCTTTACCTTTCGCAATAGATACCTTCACGGGGCTGAGTCGTTGACTCAGCCCCACGGATTTTGTCACAATACTGTTCGCGATCAGCGAGGAAAAAATGCTTATTTGTCGGTTTTGTCCTCAAAATCGGCATCATAATAGGTTCCGTCACCGCCTGCAGCACCTGCGCCTTGCGCACCTGCGGCATCACCGGCACCGCCTGCGGCATAAAGCTTTTCGGAAAGGGCATAGAATGCCTTTTCAAGAGCTTCGGTATCTGCCTTGATCGCCTCAGTATCGGTTCCCTTCAAGGTCTCCTTGAGCTTTTCGGCAGCCGCTTTTACAGGCTCCTTATCGGCGTCGCTGACCTTGTCGCCGATGTCAGCAAGTGTCTTGTCGGTTTGAGAAGCCAAGCTCTCTGCGCGGTTGCGGATTTCAACAGCTTCTTTGAGCTTCTTATCCTCTTCGGCAAACTTCTCCGCGTCCTTAACGGCGCGCTCGATGTCCTCCTCGGACATGTTGGTGGAAGAGGTGATGGTGATGTGCTGTTCCTTACCCGTGCCCTTATCCATAGCGGTAACATTTACGATACCGTTTGCGTCGATATCGAAGGTAACCTCGATCTGAGGTACACCGCGAGGAGCAGGAGCGATGCCGTCCAAATTGAAGCGGCCGAGGGTGGTATTGCCTGCCGCCATCTCACGCTCGCCTTGGAGAACATGGATCTCTACGCCGGGCTGGTTGCCGGATGCGGTGGCGAGTACCTGAGATTTTTTATCGGGAATGGTGGTGTTTCTGTCGATGATTCTGGTAAATACGCCGCCCATCGTCTCAATGCCGAGAGACAAAGGAGTAACGTCGAGCAAAAGCATATCCTTTACATCGCCGCCAAGCACACCGCCCTGTACAGCGGCACCGAGTGCCACGCACTCATCGGGGTTGATGCCCTTGAAGGGTTCTTTGCCAATAAAGCTCTTAACAGCCTCTTGTACAGCGGGGATTCTCGAAGAACCGCCGACGAGAAGAACCTTGGAAATATCCGAAACCGAAATGCCGGCATCGGCAATAACCTGACGGGTGGGCTTCATGGTAGCTTCCACAAGGTCGCGCGTCAGCTCATCGAATTTAGCACGGGTAAGCGTTGCGGCAAAGTGCTTGGGGCCGGTAGCATCCGCCGTGATAAAGGGAAGGTTGATCTCGGAGGACATAGTACCCGAAAGCTCAATCTTTGCTTTCTCGGCAGCTTCCTTCAAACGCTGAAGAGCCATTCTGTCCTGACGCAGATCAATACCGTTTTCTGCCTTGAAGGAGTCAGCCATCCAGTTCATGATGCGATCGTCGAAATCGTCGCCGCCCAGACGGTTGTTACCGGCAGTGGCAAGAACCTCAAAAACGCCGTCGGAAATTTCAAGGAGCGAAACGTCGAAGGTACCGCCGCCAAGGTCGAATACCATGATCTTCTGCTCGCCCTCTTTATCCATACCGTAAGCAAGAGCAGCCGCGGTAGGCTCGTTGATGATACGCTTTACATCAAGACCCGCAATTTTACCTGCGTCCTTGGTTGCCTGACGCTGTGCGTCGGAGAAGTAAGCGGGAACGGTGATAACCGCTTCGCTGACGGTGGTGCCAAGATAAGCCTCCGCATCCGCTTTGAGCTTCTGCAAGATCATTGCGGAGATCTCTTGAGGAGTATACTTCTTGTCACCGATGGTAACTTTGTAATCGGTACCCATCTCTCTCTTAATGCTGGAAACGGTGCCGTCGTGGTTGGTGATAGCCTGACGCTTTGCCGCCTGACCGATCAAACGCTCGCCGTTTTTGGTAAAACCAACAACGGAAGGCGTGGTTCTCGAGCCTTCGGGGTTGGTGATAACGACGGGCTCGCCGCCCTCATATACAGCTACGCAAGAGTTGGTAGTACCAAGGTCAATTCCAATAATTTTTCCCATGATTCATGTTCCTCCATGTATTAGAAATATATTTTTATCAAATTTAGTTGGCAACCTTGACCATCGCAAAGCGAATGACCTTGTCGCCGCGGGCATAGCCCACTTCAAAAACATCGGTGATTTCATTTTCACCAAGAGTTTCATCGTCCACGTGCATCACGGCATTGTGCCATGCGGGATCGAATTTGTCACCGGGCGCACCGAAACGCTTAACGCCCATCTTTTCTAACATTGTATCGGACATTTTCGCCATCATCGCAAGCCCCTCCGCCACTTTTTCAGCTTCGGTGAACTGCCCCGCGCGTGCCAAATTGTCAAACATCGGCAAAATTTCTTTCACCGCATCGCAAATGGCATCAGCGTAAATGCCGTCCTTTTCCTTCGTACTGCGGCGGCGGAAATTATCGTATTCCGCGGCAAGGCGAAGATATTTGTCCTTTTCCTCGGCAAGCTCTGCTTCAAGGCGCGCAATTTCGCCCTTAGCCTTTTCAAGCTCCGCTTTGGATTTTTTTTCGGTCTTTTTTTCTTTTTTCTCCACCGCGTCGGCTTTGACGGACTCGGTGCTTTCCATCTGCTCAGTAGCCTCTGTCTTGATTTCTTTTTCTTCCATTATAAATTCCTTTCTGTCTTACGCTACTTTTCTCCGCCATCGTCAATGGCATCCGTGATGCCCTCGGAAAGATGATTGAGAATAGCGATCACGCGCGAATAATCCATGCGGCAAGGACCGATGACTCCCACCGCGCCGAGCACCTTCCCTCCCTTACGCACCGTACGGTAGATAAAGGTAGAATTGCTCATGGCACCGATGGCATTCTCGGAGCCGATGTGGACTTGCAAGTCCTTGCTTTCCTCGGAAGAGGAAACCAGCTGCAAAAGACTTTCTTTATGCTCAAAGAGGTCGAGCATCTCCTTGAGTTGAGACATATCCGAATATTCGGGATATTCCAAAAGATGATTGACACCGTCGATCTTTAAGTCACCGCCGTCAAGCTCACTCATTGCCTCATACACCGCCTTGACGGTAGGATGCACCATGGGAGAAAGAGAGCCCAAGATCTTTTCCGCTTCCACGATGCGTGCAAACGTGATCTCGTCCGCCGAAAGCCCCGTGAAACCAAGGTTAAGAAGCTTGATAAAATCGGTTAACTCCTCCGGTTTGATGGAAATGGGCAAAAAGACATTTTTGGTTTTGATGGAACCGTCGGTAAACAGCATAACCAACACAAAGGAGCGCTCCGCCACGTAAGCGGATTCAAATTTTGAGATTTTAGCACTCGATGCCCCCGGTTTGATAGCCACCGCGGTATAATTGGTAAAATGAGAAACCAAACGCGAGGCATCCTCCAAAATACGGTCAAGCGCACCCACCTTGCTTTTCAAGGTTCGGTTAATCTGCTCAATCTCCCCGGCGGTCATGCGGTATTGCTCCGCCAGCGTATCCACGTAAAAACGGTACCCAAGCTCGGTCGGCACTCTGCCCGCAGAGGTATGCGGTTGCTCCAAAAAGCCGAGATTCTCAAGTTCCGCCATCTCGTTGCGGATGGTAGCAGAGGAACAATTTAATTGCTGAATTGCCGTCAAGGATTTTGAACCGACAGGCTCGCCATAGCGAATATGAGATTCAACAATCGCCTGTAATATCAGCTTTTTTCGATCGCTTAAGTCTTTTTCGCTCATATTCCGCCACCTCCGTTTCTCCGCTTAGGTTTTAGCACTTTAATAGTTCGAGTGCTAACTTCCGATATAAGAGTACCATGTTCCGCGCCGAAAGTCAATAGATATCCCCTCTATTTTTGTGAATATTTTGTTAATTTAAAGAGATAGGGCAAAATTTTGACCGAAATGTTTCGAAAGTTGATTTAATTTCTCTTGACAGCAAAGCAAGATTATTATATAATATATGTTGTAGTAATATACAGGGTAGATACCGTCCTCCGCAGGCTGTATGGGCTTTTGCGCTGTCGGTGACGGTTTCCTTTAAATCATATCCTTATGCTATTATCATTTTCGTGCACTTACGCACACATCCAAAAAAAGAAAAAGGAGGTATCAAAATTTGGAAAAACTGATTCCTGCCCTGATCGGCGCGGCTGTCGGCATTGCCATCGGTATTATTTTATCCGTTGTGATCACCGTCATCCGCAAGAAAAAGGATGAAAAAACGCTTTTATCCGCCGATGCTCAGGCAAAGAAAATGTTATCCGACGCACTGCAAGCCGCTGCTGCTGCCAAAAAAGAATCTTTGTTAGAGACCAAAGAAGAGATTCTCGTTATGAAAACAGAAGCGGAAAACGAATTAAAAGAGCGCCGCAAAGAAGTTTCCAGACAAGAACGCCGCATTGCGCAAAAAGAAGAAACGCTTGACGCCAAAACGGAAGCTTTGGAGCAAAAGAACAATGCTTTACAGAAAAAGCATGAAGATGCTGATGCTTTGCGCGAAGAAATCAACAGCACCTTAAAAAAGCAGATTGAAACCTTGGAAAAGATCGCCGCCCTCACCGCAGAGGAGGCAAAAGACGAGCTTTTGCACCGTGTCGAAGATGAAATTTCTCACGAAACCGCCCTTCGCATCGCGGAATACGATGCCCGTTTCCGTGACGAAGCATCCGACCGAGCGAAAGATATTCTCTCCCAAGCCATTCAGCGTTGCGCCGCCGACCACGTCAGCGAGATTGCCATTTCCGTGGTTCCCCTCCCCAGCGAGGAAATGAAGGGGCGCATCATCGGCCGCGAAGGCAGAAACATCCGCACCTTGGAGCAACTCATCGGTGTGGAGCTTATCATTGACGACACGCCCGAAGTCATCACTGTTTCGGGCTTTGATCCCATCCGCCGCGAGGTTGCGCGCATTGCGCTTGAGCGTTTGATTTCGGACGGCAGAATCCATCCCGCGCGTATCGAAGAAATGGTAGAAAAAGCGCGCCGCGAGGTAGACAGTGCCATCAAGCAGGCAGGCGAAAAAGCCGTATTTGAAACCGGTGTTCACGGTCTCAATCCCGAATTGATCAAATTGCTCGGCAGGCTCAAATACCGTACCAGTTACGGTCAAAATGTTCTTCGCCACTCTGTTGAGGTTTCCCTTTTGTCCGGTATGATCGCCGATGAGATCGGCGTAGACAGCACCGCCGCCAAGCGTGCCGGTCTTTTACATGACATCGGAAAAGCACTCACGCAAGAGGCGGAAGGCTCCCACATTCAGCTTGGCGTAGATGTTGCCAAGAAATACCGTGAAAACAAGGATATCATCCACGCGATCGAAGCCCATCACGGCGATGTAGAACCCAAAACACCGCTTGCCTTCATCATTCAAGCAGCAGACGCAATCTCCGCCGCCCGTCCCGGTGCGCGCCGTGAGGACATGGAGAACTACATCAAACGCTTGCAAAAGCTGGAAGAGATCGCCGGAGAATTTGAAGGCGTTGAAAAGACCTTTGCCATTCAAGCGGGACGCGAAGTCCGCATTATGGTTAAGCCCGAGGTCGTAAATGACGATAAAATGCAAATTCTTGCTCGCGAGATCGCCAAAAAGATCGAAGCGGAAATGGAATATCCCGGTCAGATCAAGGTTAATCTCATTCGAGAGAGCCGTATCGTAGACTACGCAAAATAAAAAAAGGGGCTGCTTCAAGCCAAGGTTTGAAGCGGCTCTTTTCATACCTCTATTTTCACCACCTCTTCAAGAAAGGAAATGCACAGTTATGCTCCGTATCATGGCGATAGGTGACGTCACCTCCCCCAAAGCGGCAGAGGCACTTGCCGACAAGCTTTGGGAATACAGGCGCATCCATCGCGCCGATTTTGTTGCCGTCAACGCCGAAAACGCAGGATTCATCATGGGGCCCTCCCCCGAAACCGCCAAGCTTTTGCTCTCCGCAGGCGCGGATGTTTTGACAGGCGGCAACCATATTTTTCAAAACACCCGTCTTTATTCACTCTTAGAGGAAAGCGAGCAAATCTTGCGCCCCGCGAACTTCCCCGATCAGGCACCGGGGGCGGGATACACCGTCTTGAGTGCAAACGGATATCGCGTTTTGGTAGTTAACGCTATGGGGCGTGCCTTGATTGAACCGCCCGTAGATTCCCCATTCACCGCCATCGAAAAAATTCTTCGCAGAGAAGAAGGCAATTACGATCTCGCCATTTTGGATTTTCACGCAGAAGCCAGCGGCGAAAAAGTAGCACTCGCCATGCATTTTGACGGAAGCTTTGCCGCTATCTTCGGCACACATACGCATGTTCCTACCGCCGATCTTTCCATTCTGCCGTGCGGAACGGGCTATGTGACAGATCTTGGCATGTGCGGTGCCTCGGGCGGTGTGCTAGGCATTGATAAGAACGTGGTGATTAAAAGATATCTCACAGGGCTCCCTCATCACTATTCCCCTGCCGAAGGGGCTTTTTATGCCGATGCCGTCATTTTCACGATCGACGAAAGCACCGCAAAAACCGTCTCTCTTGAGCGTGTTACACTCTCGCTTTAAAGGATTTCTTAAAAAACTCTCACTTTGTAACAAAAAAGGCTTTGCTTGCATACAATGGTGATAAAGGAAAAGGATTGCACAGAAAATGCTTTTTCGATAAGGACGCCGCGCCTCTTTCCAATCATCGAAAGGACAATGCATTATGAAAACAAAGCTTTTAGGCAAGTTTGTCGGCATCGGCATTCTTGCTTTCGGTGCCGGCGTTCTGATCTCATTTTTTCTGCCCGACACCGTTTTGGCAGTCATTGAAGCTATTTTGATCGTCACCATCGGTGTACTGTTCTTTTTCAAGCCGAAATGTTAAACTGCGAGGTATTCTATGAAAATCATGGTTTTCCGCCCGCCGAAATTTTTAATTCCTTTTTTTCGACGTTGCGAAAAAAAGGACGGTATTCACCGCCCTTTTAAATCCAAAAAGCACTGATTCTTGAAATAGAAAACGGGATGCACGCTCTTTGCCGAGGCATCCCGTTTTTTCATTATTCGAGTCCTGCGAATTTATTGAGTGCATTCTGCAAGCCGATGGCATACGCGTCCTTCACGGAATTGAAGGTGGAGGAGACGGTATTATCCGCAATGGCAGCGCCCAAGTCCTTTTCGATGACCAGCTCAAGGGCAAAACCATATTGCATACCGAAAGGCGTATCGATCGTACCGTAAATGAGGTCAATCATCATACGAATACCTTCATCGTCATTGTACTTAAATTTCAGACCGTTTTCATAGTATTCATAAAGCACATCCTTGCTTTCCTCATTGACAGCCTGCAAGTATGCGGAAGCTCTACCAAAGGATTTCGCGTTGTTGAGAATCGCGCCAAGCTCGGTTTGGTCATGCACCATAGTGTGATACTCATCCTGCTCTTGCTCACTCCACTTCGGCATGGGAACCAAGCCCTTGCTGAAGTCAGCGCCACGCATGGCAGCAGACTCAAGCTCACCGAGAACCGATACAGCCATCAAGAAATTGCCATTGAAGAAATGCTCGGTGGAAGAAAGAACTTCGCGTTCATAATAAATGCCCGTTCCCGTTTCGATGGGATCTCCACTGGTATTCTTAATACCCGATTGAATTAAGCGGAATTTTTCGCCCATGCGATTATACGTATCAATATTATCTATAACGCGAGGGTTATAGTTTTCGTCTTGATAAAGAGGGGTAACGCCCGTAGAAGCTTGGAAAATCCAGTCGCTGACGTGATTAATGGCAAGCCCGACGCGTTCGTCCTTGGGATCTGCCACGTTTTTCGTACCGCTAGTGCCGTCCTTCCAAACGATGCTTGCAAGGTCGGTCATATAGGTGAAATCCCAAATACCGCTGTCAACGTATTCGTAAAACTCGTTGATATCTTCAAAGTCAAGTGCTTGGGCATTGGCATTGAACATATCCACATTCATGTAAATAACCCAAGCCATGCGGATCATATCAAGAAAATAATCGCCGGCGAGGATATACATTTTATTTTGATCGAAAGTGCAACCCTTCATAAACTCATAATTCCAGCCGTCATACTCGAATTGGAAATAGCTCTTAACGGGATTACCATCCTTGTCGTTGCCGGGATTCTTAACGTTCCAAAGAAAGCCGCTGGTCATGGCACGATTTAAGCCGTACATATCGTTGTTATAGATATCGGGCGCATCCTCAGCCGCACCGCGCACATAACGGTCGATATCATCCAACACCTCGCTGTAAGCCAAATCACTCTTGGTATACTCTACCGCAAGATTCAACATCTGTTCTACCTTGGCGTTACGCTGGAGCACCTTTTTTTGCACCTCATCGGTAGTAATACCGCTATCGGGCCCTTTGGTGTAAATATTAGCCGCAGGGAAGGTCACCTCGCTATCTTGGTTGGCAGAAACACATATTTTTAAAGGGCTGCCGCCGAAGTCAACGCCATCCCAGCTTTTGCCAACACGATCGCCGCCATCGTCAATATAAGTCTCTTCTTCTGCGCAAGCCGCTAAGGAAAGCAGAAGGAAAGAACAAACCAAAAGCATGCATATAATTCTCTTAATTCCCATAACAAATCCTTTCTGTATGCAATGCATACCTTTTGAATTTTACCATGCCCCAAAAACTTTGTCAACACTTTTTCTCTTTTTCTACGATTTTGACAACTTCAATTGTTGTTTTTTGTTGACTTTAACTGAAAAAGGCTGCCGCATAAGCGACAGCCTTTTGGGTTATTTCTCTTTAAAAGGTAAAAACTGCTTTTTATTATTCAAGAGCAGCAAGCTTCGCAAGGATTGCATTCAGCGACGCCTGATAAGAGCCCTGGTGACCTTCATAAGCGGAAGCGAAACCGTTCTTATCACCTGTTGCATCGCTATGCATCATGTCATATACTTGATAAGGATTCTCGCTCGATGCGCAAACGTATACCGCCATTACGGAATCAAAGGGCGAACGGATATGGTCCTTGATGTACTCGATCATCTCAACAACGGGTTGGGAATCGTTGTACTTAAACTTCAAGCCGTTCTCATAGTACTCTTCCATAACATCGGCAGAGTTCTCGTTGAGATACTGCAGATAAGCGGAAGCGAGTGCGAAGGAAGAGGCATTGTTCAAAATGCAAGAAACCTCTGCCTGGTCATGTACAACGGTGATGAAGTTGGGGGAGTTATAATCG
>JAZNND010000013.1:0-27017 GCA_045580085.1 Eubacteriales bacterium | reverse complement strand
AAGGCCCCACAACCAGGGGAAGCCCGTAAGCTCCGATTGTTTTTACAAGACAATTTTAAAAAACCCCCAAAAATCCGCGCAGCTAATTTTGGGTTGTTTTTTTTATCCGATGATGCTCTTCAAATGATCGTATGCTTTTTTGATATCCGCTTCGGGCGTTGGGCCGACTTCGCGTTCGATGGTCAAGAAGCCCTTGTAACCGATATCTTCAAGTGCCGCAAGATAGGCGGGGAAGGGAACCGAGCCTTCGCCCAGAGGAACCTCGCGGAAGTATTCAATGCCTGCAAATTCGGTAGGAACCGGATGCACGGCGCGGTATACGTATTCGGGATTGCAGTCTACCAAATGAATGCCGTCTTTGGCGTGGGTATGTACAATATAGTCTTTCAGAGTGTAAACCGCGGCGACGGGATCGTCTTCCGTTACCATAACGAGATTGGCGGGATCAAGGTTGACACCAACGCCTTTCGAGCCGAGAGAATCCAAGAAGGGCTTGAGCACACTTGCAGGCTCGGGACCTGTTTCAATGGCAAAGTGAGCACCGATGCTGTCGGCATAACGTGCAAGCAAATAGCACGCCTCTTGCATCACTTTATACCGTTCGTGATTCGGATCGGAAGGAACAACGCCGATGTGGGTGGTTACAATGTTGGTTTCAAGCTCAAGTGCGAGATCCAAAATGCGCTTGGATTTTTCAACAAGCTCAAAATTCTTTTCGGGATATCCGAAGCCCATGCCGAGGTCGCCGCAAATAGCGGAGAAGCACAGCCCCTGGTCCTTAACGAAATTCAAAAGACGGCGGCGTTCCGAACCGCTGAAATTTTCGGGTGCGTGTTCGCCTTTGGTACAGTACATTTGAAGCCCCTTGATACCGATTGCGGCGGCTTTTTTGACCGCTTCATAAGTGTCGGTGCGGAAGGACTCCACGATAGCTCCGATGGGAAAAGAATACATTGTTATATCTTCCTTTCAATTTATGATTTTTAAAAGTTTTTAGCCGTTATAAGCTTCTTTGTCGCACAAAAGAACAGTATTCGCATGCAAATTGAGAACGGTTGCGGGGCATGCGGTCGTGACCTTGCCCGAAAGAAGCGTCTTGATCGCTTCGTGCTTGTTTTTGCCAGAAGCAAGGAGAATAATTTTTTTGGCCCTCAAGATGGAACCGACACCCATTGTGATTGCCTTTGTGGGAACCTCCTCTTTTGAGGCAAAAAAACGTGCATTTGCATTGACGGTGCTTTCCGTTAAATCGGTCAAGTGCGTAGCGGCGGTGAGTGCTTCATCCGGCTCGTTGAAGCCGATGTGGCCGTTGATACCGATGCCCAAAAGCTGAAGGTCGATCCCTCCCGCTTTTTCAATGGCGTCGTCGTACCTGTCACATTCGCTGACGGGATCTTCGGCAATGCCGCTTGGAACATGCGTGTTTTCGCGCATGATGTTAATGTGTTCGAAGAGCTGCTTGTCCATAAAATAGCGGTAGCTTTGCTCATTGTCGGGGGAAAGGGGATAGTATTCATCTAAATTGTAGGAGCAAACGCAGGAAAAGTCCAGACCTTTTTTGTGCATTTCAATCAGGTTTCGATAGGTGCCGATGGGAGTTGAGCCCGTGGCAAGCCCCAATACCGAGTTCGGTTTTTCCTTAATTTGTGCTTCGAACATTTTCGCGGCGCGAAATGACATGTCCTCGTAATTTTCGCAAACAACAACTTTTATGCTCATAAGAACCCTCATTATAATTTTTTTGGCAGAAAAATCAAAAGATACTTGCTTTTTCCTAATTTTTATTTTATAATAAAGTGGCAGGATAGTCAAGGGATAATCTTGCCACAAAATAACATAATCTTGCTGAAAAAGAAATTTGACGCTTAAAACACCATTTTTCGAAAAAGAGGACAGTGCAATGAAGAATTCTTCTCCCACGACCGAAAACCTTGAAACGTATGAAACCCACATCATGTCGGAGCTTGCGGTCATTTTTCACACCGACCGCGTGGAACAGCGTTCTACCAAATTTTTAAACTGGCATGAGAATATCGAGATCCTTTTTTTCAAAGAAGGCGAAGCCACCGTGCATCATAACGCCGAAGAAACAAAGGCAAAAGCAGGCGATATTTTGATCTTTTCCGCCAACTGCATGCACGGTGTTACCGCCGAAAAAACGCTGTATGATTGCTTGATCTTGGATCGCGGTTTTTGCCTTTCCGCGGGCGTCGATACCAGCGCACTTTCGTTTCCCACTCTTGTGCGTGACAGAACGCTTGCCGATCTTTACCGAAAGGTTGCCGATGCGGTGGAAGCGGGTGACAGCCGCTATCGCGTATGCGCGGTGAGAGGTGCGGTACTTTCCTTTTTGGCGTATCTCTGCCGTCATTACGCCGTAGAGGATTTTGACCGTGAACCCCGTTCACTTGAAGGTATAAAAAAGGTTTTGCGTTATATCCGAGAGCATTTGGCAGAACCTCTTTCCATGGATGAACTTGCCGCGGTTGCCGGTTTCAGCAAATTCCATTTTGCCAGAGAATTTAAACGGATGACTTCTTATACGGTTGTCACCTACCTTAATATTATGCGCATTGAAAAAGCCAAGTCTCTTCTTTCGCAAGGCGGGATTTCGGTGAAGGAAGCGGCGTTGGCTTCGGGTTATAATAACCTTTCTTATTTTTCCAAGATTTTTTGCGAACATACAGGCATGATTCCTTCGAAATTTGTCGGAAGAAAGCGATAAAAAAACTCCCTTTTTTGCATAATTTTTCCAAAAACCGGCGACAGTGTAACTGCCGTCGGTTTTTTACATGCAAAAAAGAAAGGAATTTATATCATGAAAATCGCAAAATTAAAACCTATTGTTGCCTCATTTTTAACGTTTGTACTTATCGTATTTCTCTTTTTGGCACTTCCCGTCAGCGGTGAAGAAAAGGTATATGAGGATGTTGTGCGTTTGCATATTCTCCCCTCTGCCGATACCGCTGAAGCACAAAATACCAAAATTTTGGTGCGCGATGCCATTCTCACCGAGTACGGCGAGATGCTCGGAGGAGTGGAAAACGCCGCTGAAGCCAAGGCATTGCTCACCGAAAAGCTTCCCGAAATTGAGGTATTTGTTTCAAACTTTTTGAAAGAGAAGGGGATCGATGCGTCGGTTTCGGTTGCTTTGGAGGAAAAGTATTTTGAAACGCGTACTTACGGAGATATTACCTTGCCGCGCGGTAACTATCACGCTCTCACCGTGAAGCTCGGAGAGGGCAAGGGGCAAAACTGGTGGTGCGTGCTTTATCCGTCGCTTTGCACCGACGTTGCCATGGGCGGCACGGTAGAACTTCGGGAGGGTGAATTAAGTGAAGGGGAAGCAAAGCTTGTTACCTCCTCCGGCTATATGCTCAAATTCCGCACGCTTGAGATCTTAGAAAGCATCTTTTCATAATAGATCGGTTGTAGAGCCCTCAAGAAAACTGCGCGTCGATATACGCTTGCACGTTCGATATGTGCTGCAGCACCTGTCAACAGAAAAGGACGAAGAGCTTTGACTCTTCGTCCTTTTCCTTTCGCTAAATAACGTATTCTGTTGAATTCCGAAAGCTGTCCTTTAGCGTACACTCTCCCAAAGACAGCCCTTTCGTTGCAATGAAAAATGCGGGTGTTAAAAAATATCTTTCAAATCGGTATCAAGCAGAAAGAGCGCACCGAAAGACATGGTGAGGTGAAACAAAGAGGTGTTCCATTTGGTATCTTTGCCCCATCCTTCAAAGGTCGTGCTTGTATCTTCTCGGAGCATTCTCTTCCACGCCCCCTCATCCTTTAATGCGCGCAAAAGCAGTTCTTCTCGTCCGTCTTTCGCGTGCCTTGCCAAAATGGGGAAGGTACAGAAAAAGGAGAGGGAGCTGATTCCGTGTTTCTCTAACAGCGCAAGAAAATTTTGCACGCCTGTTTCGTCGGGGAAAAGATCGAATGCATAGGCGAAGCTGTTGCCCACAAGACTGATATGATCCGTGTTTTCACCGTCACGGAATAAATGCTCTTGCTTGTTATAGAAGGTATCGTAAAAGGTGTTTAACAGTTTCTCTTCCTCTCGGTAGGGCGGAAGTGCGAGCGCAGATGCCATGCGGTTGGCGTTGCGGATGGCTTCAATGTAATACGCATTGATGGAAACGTGTGCTTCATGGCAGACCTTCCCTTCGGCAATATCCACATCGTAGCCGTGGCGGAAGTTGGCGGGCCATTCCACAACACACCATTTGTCCAAATCGCGCAGCAAAAATTCTTTTTCGTAATGGGATCTGTATGCTTCAAGAAGTTTTATGACTTTGGGATAGTTGTTTTTTAAATAGCCCGCGTCTTTGGTTATGCGATAGTGCCAAAGCACAAGAGAAATAAGCATCAACGGATATTCCGCAATCTCTTGCATAAAAGAGCAGTCCATGCATGTTACCAACGTATCGCTGATGAAATCGGTGGAGAATGCGTCGTCGATCAGCTTTTTTACCATGCTGTCTTCGCCGCAAAGAAGCATGTGCGTCAGTGCCGTGTAGCATCCGTCGCCCAAGTAGAAGCCTTTTTCGCGTTCCATGCAATCTTGGATGACCTCTTGTACGCCGTATTTTTGCGTGTTTACACAGAGCTCCCATATGCGCTTTAGATCCTCATCATTCGCATACGAATCTTTGAGTTTCGCGGCAAGGTGAAAAGGGTAATGCCTTGCGGTAAGAGTGATATCAAAGAGGGCTACCTCTTCGGGAAAAAGGAGCTCGGCGTAACGGAAGGATTTGTAATCAAACCAATCCAATCGGCTCTCTCCGTCCCTAAGCACCCATTCCTCTTCATACCGACAGTTGGCGCGAAGATCGAAACGAATGCCTGCTTCCGCGCGTTCTTGCGCACAGCGCACCGTGATGATGTCTCCTTTTTTGCCTTTGGCAGATGCTTGCAAATAGCCGACGTAACAAGCACCGAAGTCTAAAATGATCCGACCTTTTTCTTTTAAAATAACCGTGGGCTTTTTGGTTTCAAATACGAGGGATGCGCTCTTTTGCTCCACTGTTACATGATCGTCGTTTTGCTTGACGGAAGCATTTTTCCATGTGCTGTCGTCAAAATCCAATGCGGCAAAATCCGCCTCGGGCGCTCCCGCGTCGTAGCGTTCCAAAAATTGTGTTTCATAGCCGCAAGTGCCTGTTTCGGTATAACCTGTGTGCAAAGCAACCTTAAAGCTTTCGTCACTGCAAAGAAGCGTTTTTCCGTCCGCCTCTAAATCAAGGAGCAATCCGTGACGCCAATCTCCGCTTTGCCAAACACGGTTGATCAGCCCTTGGTAAAGGGTGTGCACAGCAATGACGTTTTTGCCTTTTTTCAAAAAAGACGTAATATCAATAACGTTGTAATTGTAGCTGAAATGGTAAGAAGGGGCTGGGCCCTGTCCAACGAAAACGCCGTTGATGTAAAGCTTGTAATAATCGTCGGCAGTGATATAAAGTTGGGCATTTTTAATATGGCTTTCAAGCAAAAAGCTCTTGCGGAATAAAAGATGGCGGTTTCTGTGTTCTTGGCAAGGCAGATCTACCTTGACAAGCTGAGGGTGAAAGACAGAGCGTGCCGGAAGCGCGGCAAATTCTTCGTTTGTGATCCATTTTCCTTTAAAACAATGTTCCATGGTAGTTCTCCCTTTTTTCTTCGCCCTCATTATACACTTTACATGCGTTTTTTTCAAGAGAAATCGTTCTTTTTTTCTGCTTTCTCTTGTATTTTTTTCTTTTGTGTGATAAAATGTAAAAGATATTAAATTAATTTGGGAAGAGAACAAGTTTGAAAATAAATTTTCAAACTCGCCTTTTGTGGCTTCTGTGCCGTAGAGTATGACACAGATTTGCCGCAGGCAAATCGCCGCAAAAGGCAACTTTGTACAGAAAGGAATGGTCATATATATGCGTATTGTAGTAAAAGTCGGCACGTCCACCCTTGCGCACGCAAGCGGTCATCTTAATATCCGCCACGCCGAGGAGCTTTGCAAGGTGCTTTCCGACCTCAAAAATGCGGGACACGAGCTGATCCTTGTTTCCTCGGGCGCTATCGGCATGGGCATCGGTAAGCTTTCCCTCAAGGAACGCCCCACCGATATCCCCACCAAGCAAGCGGCGGCGGCGGTTGGGCAGTGTGAGCTCATGTATACGTATGACCGCCTTTTTTCCATGTATCATCACAATGTTGCCCAACTTCTTTTAACGGGCAGTGACTTTACGAGCGAAGAACGCCATGAAAATTTCCGAAACACCGTGCTTCGTCTTTTGGAGCTTGGCGCGCTTCCCGTTGTGAATGAAAACGATACCGTTGCCACCGAAGAGATTAAAGTAGGCGATAACGATACGCTTTCCGCCCTCGTTGCCGTCAGTGCCGAGGCAGAGCTTCTTATTCTTCTTTCGGACATTGACGGGCTCTATACCGCAGATCCGCACAAAGATGCTTCGGCACATTTGATCGATACCGTTCCCGAAGTGACCGAAGAAATCATGGCACTCGGCGGAAACGCGGGTTCTTCTCTCGGTACGGGCGGCATGGCAACCAAGCTTTCCGCCGCGCGCCTTTGCACCGAAAACGGTTGCGATATGGTGATTGCCAACGGTTCTCATCCTGAGCATCTCTATGATATCGTAGAGGGGAAAAGCATCGGCACCCGCTTTTTGGCGAAAAAATAAAAGGAGCATGATCATGACCACGCAAGAGATTCTCGATCTTGCCGTAAAGGCAAAAAACGTTCTTTCTTCTCTGACGACAGAGATTAAAAATAAAGCCCTTCTTTCCATGGCGGATGCACTTGAAGAAAATACTGTCGCTATTTTAGAGGCTAACGCATGTGATGCCGCGGCGGCGAAAGCAACGCTTTCACCCGTCATGATGGACCGTCTTCTTTTGAGTGAAAGCCGTATCCGCGGTATGGCAGACGGCGTGCGTGCCGTTGCGGGACTTCCCGATCCTGTCGGGCGTGTGCTTGCCGTAACCGAGCGTGAGGATGGGCTTTCGATTCAAAAAACCGCAACCCCCATGGGTGTGGTTTCCATCATCTACGAAAGCCGCCCCAACGTAACCTCCGACGCCGCCGCGCTTGCCTTTAAGAGTGGCAATGTGTGCGTTCTTCGTGCAGGCAAGGAGGCGCACAAGACTGCCGCCGCCATCACCGAGGCGATGCGAGGTGCTTTACGCAAGGAGGGACTGGAAGAAAATCTTATTCTGCTCATTGAGGATACAACGCGTGAGAGCGCGGGTGAGATTATGCGCGCCGTCGGCAAGGTCGATCTTTTGATTCCGCGCGGCGGAAAAGGTTTGATCAAAGCTTGTGTCGATCAAGCCAAAGTTCCTTGCATCGAAACGGGCACAGGTATTTGTCATGTTTATATCGATCGGGACGCCGATCTTGAAAAGGCGCTTGCGATCATTGAAAACGCTAAAACAAGCCGTCCGTCTGTCTGCAATGCCGCTGAGGTTTGCTTGGTGGACGAAGGGGTGGCCCCTCTCTTTTTGCCTTTGCTGAAAGAACGTCTTTGCGAGCAAAGAGAACAGAATCCCGTCACGTTGCGTCTTGACGCGCGCGCCGCCGCCATCATTGAGGGTGAGACGGCAAAGGAAGAGGATTTTGATACCGAATTTTTGGATTATATTCTGGCTGTTAAAGTCGTAAACGGTGTTGAGGACGCCATCCGCCATATCGCTTGTCATTCCACCCATCACAGCGAAGCCATCGTCACCGAAAACGCCGCCGTTGCCGATCGATTCACCTCGGCGGTTGACAGTGCCGCCGTGTATGTCAACGCTTCCACCCGCTTTACCGACGGCGGTGAGTTCGGGCTGGGTTGCGAAATGGGAATTTCAACGCAAAAGCTTCATGCAAGAGGCCCGATGGGGCTCGCCGAGCTTTGCACCTATAAATACATCGTCCGCGGCAACGGACACGTCAGATAAGGAGAAACAGTATGTCGAATCAAATAGGCTTTATCGGTTGCGGCAATATGGGCGGTGCGCTCATTTCTGCCGTGGCAAAAACGCTTGAAAGCTCGAATATTCTGGTTTGTGATTTGGATGAGGCAAAAACCGCCTTTTATCAGAAAACGCTCGGCGTTCTTCCCGCCACGCTCGCCCGGATTGCATTATGCGATTATATCGTTCTCGGAGTGAAACCCCAAGTCATGGCAGAAACGCTTTCCGCGCTCTCCGTACACTTGGCAAAAAGAGAGGGATACACACTCATCAGCATGGCGGCAGGCGTGTCCCTTGCATCGCTTCGGGATATGTTGGGGATAAAAGCTCCCGTTATTCGTATCATGCCCAACACCCCCGCGTCGGTCGGAGAAGGGATGATTCTTTATACCGCGGCGGATGTTTCGGCAGATGCCGAAGATTTCTTCCTCCATGCCTTTTCGGCGGCAGGGAAGCTTGATAAGTTAGACGAAAAATTCATTGATGCCGCGTCCGCCCTTTCGGGATGCGGTCCCGCCTTCGTTTGCCTTTTCGCGGAAGCACTTGCCGATGGCGGTGTTTTGTGCGGACTCCCGCGCGATAAAGCTAATCTTTATGCCGCGCAAACCCTGCTCGGTACGGCAAAGCTGCTCCTTGAAAGCGGCAAGCATCCGGGGGTTCTCAAGGATGCCGTCTGCTCCCCCGGCGGTACGACCATCGAGGGCGTACGAGCCCTTGAGGAGGGCGCGCTCCGCGGCACGGTCATGGATGCCGTCGCCGCCGCCTATGAAAAAACGCTCGCGCTCGGAAAATAATTTTTTTAAAAGATGTGCTTTGGTTCGTATAAGGCACATCTTTTTTCTTAAAATATCTTGACAATTACTATAAAATATGTTATGATGTATCTTGTAAAAAAGGCTATGAGGAAGAGAAGTAGCAAAAGTACCCCCACAGAGAGCGCGGGTGGCTGAGAGCCGCGCGGAAGGATTTTTGCGAAAGAACACTTCGGAGTCGGCGGAAGAAAGCGTATGCGAGTAGAACCGCCCGTGCGTCGCGTAAAGACGGAATGAAGAGGGCGCTGTGCGCCAATATGGGTGGTATCGCGGAAGACGTCTTTCGTCCCATGAATGGGCGAATGGCGTTTTTTTGTTTTTTACAGTGCAAAAAACGGTATACTAACCCCAAGACACGTTTAAAAAAGAGAATCTTTTGGAGGAAAAAGAAATGCTCAGAACACATACTTGTAACCAACTTCGCACCGAAAATATCGGAGAGCGCGTTACGCTCACCGGTTGGATCGAAACCGTTCGTGACCATGGCGGCGTTTTGTTCGTTGACTTGCGTGACCATTACGGTGTTACCCAAATCGTCCTCTCCGACGATAAAATGCTTTCCGGTATCGCTAAGGAAACCGTTGTTCTCATCGAAGGTAATGTTACCGAAAGAGATGCCGAAACCGTCAACGCTAAGCTCGAAACCGGTAAGATTGAGGTTCGTGCCGAAAAGTTAGAGGTGCTCGGTCCTTGCCGCCTCGGTCTCCCCTTTGAGATCGATGCTTCCACCCAAACGCGTGAAGAGGTCAGACTCAAATACCGTTATCTCGACCTTCGCAACAAAAAGATCCACGACAATATTGTTTTGCGTTCTAAGATTTTAAGCTATCTGCGCTCTCAAATGGAAGAGCTCGGCTTCCTTGAAATCCAAACACCCATCTTGACCGCTTCCTCTCCCGAGGGCGCACGTGACTACCTCGTTCCCAGCAGAAAGCATAAGGGTAAGTTCTACGCTTTGCCTCAAGCACCTCAACAGTTCAAGCAGCTTTTGATGGCGTCCGGTTTTGACCGTTATTTCCAAATCGCCCCCTGCTTCCGTGACGAGGATGCCCGCCAAGACCGTTCTCCCGGAGAATTCTATCAGCTTGACTTTGAAATGGCATTTGCCACCCAAGAGGATGTTTTTGCCGTTGCCGAAAAGGTTGTTTACAATACCTTCAAAAAGTTTACCGATAAAAAGGTTTCCGAGCCCCCCTTCCGCCGCATCACCTTTGCCGATGCCATGATGAATTACGGTTCGGATAAGCCTGACTTGCGCAATCCTCTTATCATCAACGACTTGACTGAGTTCTTCTCGCACGTCGAATTTCCCCTCTTCAAGGGTAAGCCCGTGCGCGGTATCGTTGCCGATTGTTCGGGCAGAAGCAAAAAGTTCTTTGAAGACTCCCTTAAATTTGCTATGAGCATCGGTATGAAGGGCTTGGGCTATCTCACGCTCTCCGAGGGAGAATACAAAGGTCCTATCGCAAAGTTCCTTTCCCCCGAGCAGAAGGCAGAGCTCACTGCTCTTGTCGGTATCAAAGAAGGCGAAACCCTCTTCTTTATCTGTGACGCTCCTGCTGTTGTCAACCGCCTTGCGGGTGAGATTCGCACATGGCTCGGTGAGACACTCGGTGTGATCCGTACCGACTCTTATGAATTCTGCTTCATCGTTGATTTCCCGATGTATGAAAAGAATGAAGAAACGGGCAAAATTGACTTTACGCATAACCCCTTCTCCATGCCTCAAGGTGGCATGGATGCTTTGCTCACCAAGGATCCTCTTGACATCTTTGCATACCAATACGATATTGTCTGCAACGGCGTTGAGCTTTCCTCGGGTGCCGTTCGTAACCACAATCCCGAGATCATGAAAAAAGCTTTCGAGATCGCAGGCTATGGCGAAGAGGACGTCAAAGCGAAGTTCGGCGCACTTTATACCGCCTTCTCCTTTGGCGCACCGCCTCATGCGGGTATGGCACCGGGTGTCGACCGTATGATTATGCTGATCGCAGGCGAAGAGACCATCCGCGATGTCATTGCTTTCCCCCTCAACGGCAACGCGCAAGACCTTATGATGGGTGCTCCCGGCGAAGTAACCGAGCAGCAGCTTCGTGAGGTTCATATCAAGGTCAGAGATTAAATCAAATAAGTTTGAAGGGAAGTGTACTTCATGAATGAAGAAACCTTAGTAAGGCTCTTAAAGCTTAACCAACTCAGCCTTACCGAAGAAGAGTCGGCACGTGTGCTTGATTTCTTTGCCCGTGAAGGTGCAAAGTTTGAAACGCTTGCCGCAATAGATACGGAAAATGTCGAGCGTATGGTGCATGTTATGCCCATCGAGACGGTTGTTCGCGACGACATTGCGAAAAAGATTTTCACCCGTGACGAGCTCCAAGCCTCCGCCCCCGAAACCTACGAGGGCTATTGGCAGGTGCCGCGCCTTGTGGAATAAGGGAGGATATGTATGAAACTTTATATCGCTCAAAAAGAGGGAGTCTCCTCCCCCATTGTCGTTCTTGACGATATGTTTTTGACCGCGGATATGCCTTCCTCCGCAGGTTCGCGCATGCTTGACGGCTATAAAAGCCTCTTTGGCGCGTCTGTTATTGAAAAGTTAGAAGAATGCGGTTATGCTGTTTCGGGTAAGGCAAATGTCGGTGAGTTTTCTATCGATCTTCTCGGCGAAAGCTCCTATTACGGTGCCGTCACCGATGCCGAAGGTAAGCTCTCTGCCGCTGTGGCGGAGATTTTGCGCCAAGGCGATGCACAAGCGGCTCTCTCACTTGATGTGAACGGCATGCCCCGCCGTGCCGCCGCCCTTTCGGGGCTCGTCTATCTCAAGTCTACCTATGGCACGGTTTCCCGTTACGGAACCATTCCCGCCGCGTGCTCGGGCGAGTGCGTCGGTGTGATGGCAAAGGAAGCCTCCGCGCTTGACGGCGTATGGAAAAGCATCCTCGGACATGATGATAAGGACGGTACCAGCCTTCCCGAAGAGACCGTTTTAAAGGCTCTCGAAAACAAGAAAATAACCAAAGTAGCCCTCTTGACCGCCTTCCTTGAAGGCACGGATGAAGAGACTGTCAGCCGCATCAATGCCATGAAAGAAACGCTCGGCAAAATGGGCATTTCGGTAGAAGAGGTTTCGGACGGTACGCTGACGCATGCCAACAAAGCTTGGAATGTTTTGATGTGTGCTGAACTTTGTAACAATGTTTCCCGTTATGACGGTGTGAAATACGGTTACCGCACTTCGCAATACAAAACCATCGGTGAGCTTTATACCGGTAGCCGCACCGAGGCGTTCGGCGAGCTTCTCAAAACCGCTATTCTCTATGGCTCGGAATCGCTTTCTACCGACAATTATATGAAGATCTATGATAAAGCTTTGCGCGTGCGCCGCGTGATGGCGGAAAAGCTGAATTCCCTTTTTGCGGAGTATGACGCTTTGCTTTTGCCCGCATGCTCTCGCATCGCATACGCGCCTTCGGATGTCTCTCTCACTCTTGCTTTCGACGAAAACCGCTATACAGCTCCCGCATCGATCACGGGCATGCCCGCGATCGTATTCGGCGGTTGCCAATTTATCGGAAAACCCCTTTCCGATGCATCGCTTGTTGCGCTCGCAAGTGTTTATGAAAAGGAGGGCAAATAAATGAGATACGAAACCGTCATCGGCCTTGAAGTTCACATTGAGCTTGCGACCGAATCCAAGATTTTTTGCTCTTGCTCTGCCAAGTTCGGCGGTGAGCAAAATGACCATGTTTGCCCTGCTTGCTCGGGTATGCCCGGCATGCTTCCCATTGTAAACCGCCGTGTCGTTGAGCTCGGTATGACGGCGGGCAGAATGCTCAACTGCGAGATCAACCGTGTGACCACGTTTGACAAAAAGAGCTATTATTATCCCGACCTCCCCTGCTCTTATCAAACCACGCAGTGGTTTCCTCCCGTTGCCGTCAACGGTACCGTGGAGATCGAAACCTCCAAAGGTAAGAAAAAGATCGGCATTAAGCAGATCCATATGGAGGAGGATGCGGGCAAACTCGTGCATGATGATTGGACCGATACCACGTTGGTTGACTTCAACCGTACCAGCGTGCCGCTGATCGAAATCGTCAGCCGTCCCGATCTTTCAAGCGCGGAGGAAGTGGTTGCTTACCTTGAAAGACTGAGAGATCTTTTGCGTTTCGCTAAGGTTTCCGAATGCCGCATGGAGCAAGGTTCTATGCGTTGCGATGTCAACCTGTCGGTGCGCCCCGAAGGCAGTGATAAGCTTGGTGTACGCACCGAAATGAAGAATATGAACTCCATTTCTGCCATCACCCGCGCTATTGAATACGAAACCGCGCGTCATATCGACGCGATCGAAAACGGCACCGAGGAACTTGTGCAGGAAACCCGCCGTTGGGATGATGTAAAGGGCAAGAGCTATGCCATGCGTAACAAAGAGACGGCAGGCGATTACCGTTATTTCCCCGATCCCAACATCATGCCGATCGTCATTGACGATGCTTGGTACAAAAAGGTGGAGGATTCTTTGCCCGAGCTTCCCGAGGTCAAGCGTGCGCGCTATATCGGTGAGCTTGGACTTTCGGAGTACGATGCCGACGGCATCGTTTCCAGCCGTGCTTTCGCGGATTGCTTTGAAGAGGCATACGCGGTTTGCCGCAACGCCAAAGAGGTTGCCAACTACTTGCTTTCCGATTGCGCCAATATCTTGAATAAAAAACAAATGACCTTTGATATGCTTCATATCAGCGGAAAAGCACTCGGGGAGTTGATCACTCTCGTTGTGGAAGAAAAGGTCAGCCGCCCTAACGCCAAGAAGATTCTTGCCGCTATGTTTGAGGCGGATATTGAACCCCTTGCTTATGCAAAAGAAAACGGATTTATCGTTTCGGGTGACGTAGGTGCTATTGAGGCTGTCGTCAAGGCGGTTGTGGATGCCGATCCCAAATCGGTTGCCGATTTTAAGGGCGGTAAAGAAAAAGCACTGATGGCACTTTTCGGCAAGTGCATGAAGGAGCTTCGCGGCAACTGTAAGCCCGATACGCTCCGCGAAGTGCTTCTTGCCTATATCAATCGTTTATAAGGAATGCTCATGAAAAAAATACTCATTGTGCACACGGGCGGAACCATCGGTTCCGTCCCCGAGCTCGACAGAAGAGAAGTCAATGTAACCGCAGCAAAAAAGATCCTTTTTGAGAATTTTGCCGCTTCCGCTTCTCCGTATGCCGCCCTTTCCGATGCGCTTTTCGAGGATGTGAAATTCCCCTATGAAACGCTCAGCGAAAATATGACGGTCGATAAGTGGAATAAGCTCTTGTCTCATCTCGCTTCCTTTGATCTTTCCGCTTATCGCGGCGTGATCCTTTTGCACGGAACGGACACCTTGGCTTACACGGCTGCGCTTCTTTCTTTGTATCTTTCTCGGGCATCTGTGCCCGTTATGTTGGTGGCAGGCGACCGACCTCCGAATGATGCAAACAGCAATGCCAATGAAAATTTTTCTGTCGCTGTCTCTCTTGTGATGGCGGATATCGCACCGAATATCTACGTTCCGTATCGCAATGCTGACGGAAAAATGTATTTGCACATCGGCTCCACACTTCTGCCATGTCATGCGTTCAGTGCGGATTTTCACAACGCCGATCGGAGCAAATGTTTCCTATGGCAAGAAGATGCTAAGGAAAAGATCTTTGCCGCATGCCGCGCTTTTTCGCAGAGCAGAAAGGCTCTTGATGCGTGTCCTGCGACTGTCGATGCCGCGTCGCTCCTTGCCATTACCCCCTTTGTCGGACTTGATTACGCGCGTTTGTCTTTGGATGGGCTTTCGGCGATTCTTCACGCCACCTATCATTCGGGAACGGTTTGCGTGGAAAGAAGTTTCAAAGACGCCGATACCGCTTATACTTCATCTTCCTTCCTCTCCTTGGCGGAAAGATGCCGAGACAAAGGGATTCCCCTGTTTCTTTCCTCTTGCGTGTATGACGGAGATAAGTATTCCTCCACCGCGGACGCTGTGGAGAACGGCTTTGCCGTTCCGCTTGCCATGACTTTTGAGTTTGCGTATGTCAAACTTGCTTTTGCGCTTTCTCTCGGATATACGGGTGAAAAACTGCTATCTTTTATGAAAGAAGATATTTCCGGAGAAACGGTAAACTGAATGGTTTCCCCAAAAGGGCTGCCTCGTGAGGCAGCCCTTTTTAAAGCGATAAAAGACCTTTTCAAGAATACATGCCGTTGGTCTTCATATAATCGTAGATCATTTTCCCGTGCATCTGCTCGCGCTTTTGGATGCCGTTTAAAACCTCGCGAACCTGTTCGTTTTCAAATTCGAAAATACAGGTGTCATAAAGGTGAGATACGTGCTTTTCTCCTGAAAGAAGATCTTGGCAAAGATACATATCTTCCTTGGCTTCCGTGGAAGTGTCACCGGGCTTGTAGGTAGCAGTGAAAGTGGGCATGGCGGAGGATGAGGCGGAAGGGGAGGGTACGGTGCCTTGTTCGATCTCGGTCAAGGTCTGAAGGTGCTTTTGCTCGTCGGAGGCGAGTGTGGAAAAAAGATTTTTGAGCTGTGCGTCATGTGCGCAAGAGGCGTGCTTGGTATATTTGTCGATGCAAAGCTGTTCTCCGTCTTTTAAGTCCTTTAAAAGTGTGGTTTCCTTTTGGGTAAGAGGCATGGTTTTCTTTTCCTTTCCGTTTTTTTCTTACTGTTCCTCAAGCGTTCCTTTTTTATACACGTATGCGGTAAACTTTTCGATTTGTTTCAAGGCATCTTGTGCCCAAAGGCACTCTCCGTGCTCTTTTATGTAAGAGAGAAATCCGTCTCCCTTCATTCGTTCGGCATATTCTTCGATAAAGGAAAGAGAAGAGAAGGGCGATTCTTTGCTGTCTTTTTTTGTAAGAAGCAAAAGATAATATCCTCCATCGGCTTTGTATAGCATACTGTTTGTGATCTCAGGGTGAAGGGCGCTTTGCTTAGCAACCGAGAGCAAGGAGTCGATCTCATCAAAACGGTATAAAGTTTCCCGTGAGGAGGCGTGGGAATGCGGCGCGACGCGTGTCACATAGATTTCACATCCTCCGCGCCTGCCGGGATAGGCTTGCACCAGCGTGCGTTCCGCGGCAGCGTCAAAGCCGGTTTCTTTTTTTGCTTCATCAAGGATCTGCCAAAGCACACGCCTGGTTTCGGTGTTGTCGTAACGGCACCCTTCCGGCTTTAAGCTGTATTTGGCAAGATCACCTTCCGTCAGTATCAGTTTTAACTTGTCGTTTCCAATGCGTATGATCTCCAAGATAGATGTATCCTTTCTTCTTTTTTCTTCATTATATGTGAAAAAAGCGTGAAAAGATAGTGCAAAGAAAAACCGCGAAAAGAAAAAAACGGCAGGAAACTGCCGTTTTTTCCATTCTTAGGAGGGATTAACGGAAATTAATCCTCCCCGTCTAACTCAAAAAGTTCTTCGCCGATCTCTTCGTGCGTGTCGCTGTCCTTCACGGGAAGATCATCGTCAAACTCAAGAGAGGTTGCCGCGATCTCCTTTTTCATCTTGGCAAGCAATACCGCACCCGTTGCACCACCCATGGCGGCAACGGCAAGAAAGGCGTTTGCAAGACTTTTCTTTTTGCGCCAAAGCATAAAGAACATCAGCAAAAAGGAAAAGGATTGGGCGATGAGGGAAAGGGCCAAAATAAGCTTCGATTTTTTTAACATAGCAAAGCTCCTTTCTTATTTGGTTGTTTGATTATTTCGATTCCATGCGCAGATAAGCGTTGATAAAACCGTCAAGATCGCCGTCCATAACAGCACTGACGTCACCCGTTTCATGTCCCGTACGGGTGTCTTTGACCAACGTGTAGGGCATAAATACGTAGCTTCGGATTTGAGCACCCCATTCGATGTTGGTTTTTACGCCTTGAATGTCCTCAATACGGTCGAGCTTTTCACGCGCCTTGATCTCCATCAGCTTGGATTTGAGCATCTTAAGCGCGGTTTCTTTGTTTTGAAGCTGGCTTCTTTCGGTTTGACATCCGACTACGATACCCGTGGGGATATGCACGATGCGAATGGCAGAGTCGGTTTTGTTGATGTGCTGACCGCCTGCACCGGAAGAACGGTGCGCCGTGATCTCAAGATCTTCATCACGCAGTTCAATGGTATCGTCGTCATCGGTAAATTCGGGCATGACTTCGACGGAGGCAAAGGATGTTTGACGTCTGCCGGAAGCATCAAAGGGAGAAACACGCACCAAACGGTGAACGCCGTTTTCACTCTTAAGATAGCCGTAGGCGTGAAGCCCTTCGATCATGATGGTTGCGCTTTTGAGGCCTGCCTCGTCGCCGTCAAGCCAGTCGATCAGCTTAACCTTAAAGTCATGCTGTTCGCCCCAACGGCAGTACATGCGATAGAGCATGGAAGCCCAGTCTTGTGCTTCGGTTCCGCCCGCACCGGGGTGGAAAGAGAGGATGGCGTTGTTTTTGTCGTATTCGCCCGAAAGGAGAACCGAAATGCGCTGTTTTTCCTCTTCTTTTTCGATAAAAGCAAGCTCTTCTTCCACATCAGCAAGAGAGCTCTCGTCATTTTCTTCGATTGCCATTTCGGCAAGCACGATAGCGTCCTCCAAGCGGCTGACCAAATTATCATAGCTTTCGATGGTGCTTTTATAATCGGCAAGCTCTTTTGCGATCTTGCTGCTCTTTGCCTGGTCGTTCCAGAAATTTTCGGCATATGTCAGCTCTTCCATCTCTTTCGCCTTGGCACGAAGCTCCTCCACGTGTAAAGATCTGCCGAGCTCTTCAAGATCCTCGCGCATGCCGCATAACTTATATTTTGCTTCTTCTAATGCAATGATCAAGGTGTGATCCTTCCTTTTCTTTCAAGTCGTCTTTTTACTGTATTATATAGTATAGCATATCTTTTGCTTTTTGACAAGAGGTTTCATAAAAAAATGGACAAAACGAAATTTTCGTAAAAAGATAAAATAGTGTTGAAAAAAAGGAAAACATGTGCTATAATAACAGTGTATTTTTAAAGACTTGAGAGGGAAGAGTCATGTGCAAGATCGGTTTCGACAATGAAAAATATATCAAAATGCAGTCCTCGCATATCAGGGAGCGTATTGATGCCTTTGGTGGCAAGCTGTACCTTGAGTTCGGCGGCAAGCTTTTTGATGATTTTCATGCTTCGCGTGTGCTTCCAGGCTTTGCACCGGACAGTAAGATCAAAATGCTGGTGGAGTTGAAGGAAACGGCAGAGGTCGTTATCGTCATCAACGCCGCCGACATTGAGAAAAATAAAGTCAGAGGTGACCTTGGTATTACCTATGATCAGGATGTCCTCCGTTTGATCGACGCTTTCCGCGGCTTCGGTCTTTATGTCGGAAGCGTGGTGCTTACTTGTTATAATGACCAGCCCTCAGCAGAGGCATTTCATAAGCGTCTTGAATCCCTCGGCGTTCGCGTATACCGTCACTATCCCATCGAAGGCTATCCTTCGGATATCGCTCGCATTGTTAGCGACAATGGTTACGGTAAAAATGAGTATATCGAGACCACCCGTCCTCTTGTGGTCGTCACAGCCCCCGGCCCCGGAAGCGGAAAAATGGCGACCTGCCTTTCCCAGCTTTACCATGACCATAAAAGGGGGATTGCCTCGGGATATGCCAAATTCGAAACATTCCCTATATGGAATTTGCCTTTGCGCCATCCCGTCAATGTTGCGTATGAGGCGGCAACGGCGGATTTAAATGATGTCAACATGATTGATCCTTGGCATTTAGAGGCGTATGGCGTGACCACCGTTAACTATAACCGCGACGTTGAAATTTTTCCCGTCTTGCGTGCTATGATGGAACGCATCAGCGGAGCTTGCCCCTATAAATCGCCGACCGATATGGGCGTGAATATGGCGGGGAATTGTATTGTGGACGATGACGCCTGCAAGGAAGCCTCCTATATGGAAATTATTCGCCGTTACTACGGTGCTCTTTGCAATAAGAGAAAAGGGCTTTCCGACGGAGACGATATTGAAAAAATCAAGCTTTTGATGAACACCCTCGGTATTGTGCCCGAAATGCGCCGCGTCATTCCCGCGGCTCTTGCCAAATCCGAGGCGGAGGGAGGGAATCCGGCTTCCGCCATTGAGCTTCCCGACGGTACCGTTATCACGGGTAAAACATCGGGGCTTCTCGGCGCGTCTGCCGCGATGCTTCTTAATGCATTGAAGCATCTTGCCAACATTCCCGACGATGCGCTTTTGATGTCTCCCGAAATCATTGAGCCTGTGCAGGAATTGAAGATTCGCCATCTCGGCAATCACAATCCGCGCCTTCATACCGATGAGGTTCTCGTTGCGCTTTCTATTTGCGCGGTAACCAATCCCATCGCCAAAGCGGCACTTTTGCAGTTGGATAAACTCAGAGGAACCGATGCGCACTCCTCCGTCATCCTCGCACCCGTCGATGAAAATGTGATGAAAAAGCTTGGTATCAACATCACATGTGAGCCGAAATACCAAACCAAGAAACTCTATCACGCATGAAACGCTACATTTCTCTTGTTACAACCTTGGCAGCCCTCTTTTCGGGTGTTGCCGCAGGCATCGCGGCATCCTTTTTCTTGCATCCTTGGCAGTCTTTGAGTATCGGAGTTGCGGTTGCGCTTCTTGCCTTTTTTGTGATTCCTTCGCATTTTCATGCCAAAGACCGTGTTTTTCACGCGGAAGCGGAGAAGCTGGGTGAGCTTGCTTTGAATGAACCGATCTTGATTTTGACAAGTAAAAAAAGCTACCCTGCGCGCATTTGCGCAACCGGGGATAAGATTACGTTTCTTTTTCGCTATAAAGGGCATATCGTGCCCCTTGTGATGCATCGGGCGGATAAGCTTGCGCTTTCCGTGTCGGAGGACGGCTTTGTGTCACTCACTTCGAAATCTCCGGAAAGAGGTGTGTTTTTCACATCGGGGACACTGCTTTCCAACATTACCGATGTGGTAAAAGCTCTTAAAAATCTCGGATATTAAAATAAAAAGCGCGTCCCCCATAAATGCGTAGGACGCGTTGCTTCCCAAAAAGGGGCTGTCTTACAAGACAGCCCCTTTTGACACTTATTTCATATTTTTGCTTGATCCAATGCGTACACGTATTCATCGGTCAAAGCCCTGATTGCCTCTTCATCCTCCGAAGAGCTTTCGTCAAACACGCCTACCGTGCGGAGCCCCGCTTCTTTGGCTGTTTTTAAGGCAATGATATTATCGTCGAAAAAGGTGATCTCACCCGTGCCGACGCCCATGCGCTCTGCCGCCATGCGATAGATCTCGGGATTGCTCTTGACTGTCTTAAAATCTTCGCAAGACCATGTTTCTTCAAATAAATGTAACACGCCGACATGTTCAAGGCAGGGAACAAAGCACTGACGGGGGCTGGCAGTCAAAACAAAAAGCCTGATACCGTTCTCCCGCAAAGCCGTCAGATAGGGAAGCACGCCTTCTTTTAAAAGGATATCGTTCGCGTATTTGGGAATGGCGTAAGCGTCCATCTCGCGAAGCATTTCTTCCTCTGTCATCGTAACTCCGAAATGCTCTTTAAAATAGCGCATGGATCCCGTATCGCCTAACGGTGTCAATGTGCGTAAGATTCCTTCGGGCGGTGTGATTCCCGAAAGTTCCAAGATGCGCAAAATCTTTTTTCCCCATGTGGGCATAGAGTCCACTAAAGTGCCGTCAAAATCGAAAAGTGCCGCTTTCATCTTCAAAACCTCGCTTTTAAAAAGAAATGGGGCTGTCGCCTAAGTGCGAAAGCCCCGTCTCTTGATTCATTACTTCTCGATGATCTTCTCGCCGTCATAGAAACCGCACTTCTTGCAAACGCGGTAAGCAAGATTGTATTCACCGCAGTTAGGGCACTTAGCCATGCTGGGTGCGTCGAGCTTCCAAACGCTGGAACGGCGCTTGTCTCTGCGAGCCTTCGAAGTTTTAGTCTTTGGTACTGCCATGGTTGCAACCTCCTGTAACAGAACTTTATTTTTTTATTTCTTTATGGATGTGAAATCGGTTATTTGTTGCTGTCCTCCGCTTTCATCTTCTCAAGGAGCGCGCGCAAAGGCTCCAAGCGGGGGTCAAATTCCTTCGTGTCGCATCCGCAGGGGCCTTCGTTGAGGTTTTTACCGCACTTGGAGCAAAGCCCCTTGCAGTCCTCACGGCACAAAAAGCGGAAGGGAATCGAAAGCTCGAGAACTTCAAGCAGGAGCTCGTCAATATCGAGGAAACCGTCTTCCACGACGACAAGCTCGTCGATGCGGTCTTCGGTCAGCCCTTCCGTCATAGCGGGGGTGACAACCGTGCGCTCCACATCGAAGGAGAAGCTGCCCAAAACATCCTCAAGGCACCGCGCACATGTCGCGGTGTATTCAACCGACAAGGTCAGTGACATCCGTATATAGCCGGCGGTGTTGGTGATGGTACCCTCCACGCACACGGGGGATGTGAAACGAATGTCATTCAGTCCCGAAAAATGGTTTTTCGAGTCTGCTTTTGCTTCCAGTTCGAAGTGAACGGGAACGGTGCGGCACTCGTCCGCGAGTAAGGCTCTCAAATCAAGTTTCATGTAGGACTCCCGATTTCTGCGACTGCAGTGTCGTTTTCGCAGTCGTACACATCATTATACATAATTTTTCTTGTTTTGTCAAGAGCTAAAAGGGATTTTTTATGCGAAAAATAAAACTTTTTTCTTTGTTTTATTCCGCAGTCACAAGATCTGCCGCAGGAGCGTTTTCTCCGACGCTTGCAATACCGTCAAGCGCACTTTGCTTTGCAGTGTAGCCTTGTGAAGCGCAAATGATCTCACCGTTCGAGGCGCGCAGACGAAAACGGAATTTTTCTTCTTTGTCAAGATAAAGCTCAAATTTGGGGCACAAAAGAGCTTCTTTGCCCGTTGTCATGTCTTCGATGTGAACCTTTGCGTTTGCTCTGACGCTTTCTACCCCTTTTTTGCAGTTCTGTAAAGTCGTATAGGTCTCGGAGGTCGCAATTACACGGCCGTTGGGCGCGAAAAGATTAAACATGTATTCGCCGTTTTGGGCGATCTTGATTTCAAATTTGCCTTGCATAACAGTCTCCTTCATGATTGATATATTTATTTTAGCATAACTTGTTCCGAAAAACAATCTTTTTTTGAAAAAAACATTTTTTTAAAAAAGGCTTGACAAATGACAAAAGTTGGTGTATAATACTAAACTGCGCAAGTTTGGCTTTCCTTCGGGAAAGCTATGCGTATTTTTAGGCAGAATTTACAAAATGTTTACAGAAATCGTGTAAACATTTTTAGGATGAAACGTAAATGTTTTGTAAATTTAACTATTTTTCTACTGTTTATTATTAAAGTCACCGAATCTGAAAGAAATGGAGTGATTTCACATTATGCAGCTCAAACCGAAAAAGCTTGGCACAACGACCAGAATGAGTTTCGCGAGAATCGACGACTCTCTCGAAATGCCAAACTTGATCGAGGTACAGAAGAAGTCCTACGAGTGGTTCCTTGCGGAAGGTCTCAACGAAGTGCTTCACGATGTATCCCCGATCGTCGACTATTCCGGCAATCTGTCGGTTGATTTCGTCTCGTATTCCATTGATCCGAATCCCAAATATTCGGTAGAGGAATGCAAGGAGCGTGACGCTACCTATGAGGCACCTTTGCGTATGATGGTCCGCCTGACCAATAAGGAAACGGGTGAGATCAAATCTTCCGAGATCTTCATGGGCAACTTCCCGCTTATGACCGAAAACGGTACCTTTGTCATTAACGGTGCCGAGCGTGTCATCGTTTCGCAGATCGTCCGTTCCCCCGGCATCTATTACAGCACCGCTGTGGATAAGGTCGGCAAGCACAGCTTCAGTGCTCAAGTAATTCCTTATCGCGGCGCATGGCTCGAATATGAGACCGATGCTGCTGATGTTTTCTATGTTAAAATTGATAAAAACAGAAAGATCCCCCTCACCATCCTCATCCGCGCCCTTGGCGTAGAGAGCGATGATGAGATCAGTGCTCTTTTTGCGGATGACGATACTCTCATGCCCACCATTGAGAAGGATGACAGCCGCAAACTTGCCGAGGAGTTCGGAACAACTCTTGGCGACGAGGCACTGAAAACCATCTATAAAAAGATGCGTCCCGGCGAGCCTCCTTTGGTAGAGAGTGCTCAAATGTTGGTCAATATGACCTTCTTTGATCCCAAGCGTTATGCTTTGGCACCCGTTGGCCGCTACAAGTTTGATAAAAAGCTTGCCATTTCCAACCGTTTGCGCGGACAAAAGCTTTCCCGTCCCGTTGTCAGCATGCTGACCGGCGAGATCCTCGCCGAAGAGGGAACGGTTGTGAACCGTGAGCTTGCTTTGCTCATTGAAGCCAATGCCGTCAATGAAGCCTTCGTTTCGGACGAAAACGGCAAGGAAGTCAAGATTTTCTCTAACAACACCGTATACCCCAAGGACCTTGGCTTGGATCTTTCGGATTGTGGCATCAGCGGTAAGGTTCGCTATGCTGTTTTAACCGAGATTCTCGAAGCGGCAGCAGGCGATATGGATGCTGTTAAAAAGATCTGCCGTGAGCGTGCGTACGAGCTTGCGCCTCGCCACATCACCAAGGATGATATCTTAGCTTCCATCAACTATCTCTTGAACCTCACCCACGGTATCGGTACGGTGGATGATATCGACCATCTCGGCAACCGCCGTTTGCGTTGTGTCGGTGAGCTTCTCCAGAACCAGTTGCGCATTGGTATGTCCCGTATGGACAAAAACGTGAAGGAGCGCATGTCGGTGCATGATGCATCCGAAATGACTCCCGCTTCCTTAATCAACTCCCGTCCTGTAACCACTGCGATCCGCGAATTCTTCGGTTCTTCGCCCCTTTCGCAGTTTATGGACCAGAACAACCCCCTTGCCGAGCTGACGCATAAACGTCGTCTTTCCGCACTCGGCCCGGGCGGTCTTTCCCGTGACCGTGCTTCCTTTGACGTTCGTGACGTTCACTATACCCAATACGGTAGAATGTGTCCTATCGAGACGCCCGAAGGTCCTAACATCGGTCTTATTTCCTACCTTTCCACCTATGCTCGCATCAGCGAATACGGTTTCTTGGAAGCACCTTACCGCAAGGTCGACAAGGAAACCGGCATCGTTACAAGCGAAGTAGAATATATGACTGCCGATGTCGAGGACAACTATATTGTTGCTCAGGCAAATGAGCCCATCGGTGAGGATGGCAGATTCATCAACAAGCGTGTTATCGCGCGCAATAAGTCTGAGATCGGTGAATTTGATGCCGAGCAGATCGACTATATGGACGCATCCCCCCGTATGCTCGTTTCGGTTGCTACCGCCATGATTCCGTTCCTTGAGAACGATGACAATACCCGTGCACTCATGGGCTCGAACATGCAGAAGCAGGCTGTGCCTTTGATGGTGACCGACGCACCTTTTGTCGGTACGGGTATGGAATATAAGGCAGCCGTTGACTCCGGTGCCGTTGTTGTGGCACGCGAAAGCGGTGTTGTTGAAAAGGTATGTGCCGATCTCATCGTGATTCTCAACGATGAGGGCAGAAAAGATGCTTACCATCTTATTAAATTCAAACGCTCTAACCAAAGCACTTGTGTAAACCAACGTCCCATCGTCAACGAAGGCGATCGCGTAGCAAAAGGGCAGGTAATCGCAGACGGTCCCGCAACCGCCAACGGTGAAATTGCTCTCGGTAAGAATGCGCTTATCGGCTTTATGACTTGGGAAGGTTATAACTACGAGGACGCCGTTCTTTTGAATGAACGCCTCGTTCGTGAGGATATCTATACCTCCATTCATATTGAAGAGCATTCGATCGAAGAACGCGATACCAAGCTCGGTCCTCAGACCATCACGCGCGAAATTCCCAACGTCGGTGAAGATGCTTTGAAGGATCTCGACCAAGAGGGTATCATTCGCATCGGTACCGAGGTTCGTGCCGGTGACATCCTTGTCGGTAAGGTAACACCTAAGGGTGAGACCGACTTGACGCCCGAGGAGCGTTTGCTCCGCGCCATCTTCGGTGATAAGGCGAGAGAGGTCAAGGATTCTTCGCTCCGTATGCCTCATGGCGCGTCGGGTATCGTTGTGGATGTAAAAGTCTTTAACAGAGACAATTCCACCGATCTTGCGCCCGGTGTCAATAAAGTTGTTCGCGTTTATGTCGCACAGAAGAGAAAAATCTCCGTCGGCGACAAAATGGCAGGCCGTCACGGTAATAAGGGTGTCGTTTCCCGTATCCTTCCTCCGGAAGATATGCCGTTCCTTGCAGACGGTACGCCTCTTGATATCGTTTTGAACCCTCTGGGCGTTCCTTCCCGTATGAACATCGGTCAGGTGCTCGAGGTGCATCTCGGTATCGCCGCACGTGAGCTCGGCTTGAAGGTCATGACTCCCGTCTTTGACGGCGCGAAAGAGACCGACATTATTGAGTGCTTGCGCGATGCCGGTATTTGCCGTAAGATCCGTTCCGGTGAAAATGTGGACGGTAAGGCTCTCTTTATTGAGGTTGAGGACGAAAACGGCAAGAAGGATCTGCAAAGACTGGACGATGCCGTCAGAAATAATCCCGAAGAATACGCGAAGCTTCTTGCTGCCGATGTTGTTCGTGTCATCGACGGTAAGAGTGACCTCTATGACGGCAGAACGGGTGAGCTCTTCGATAACCCCGTTACTGTCGGTATCATGTACTATCTCAAGCTTCACCATCTGGTTGACGATAAAATCCACGCCCGTTCCAACGGTCCTTACTCCCTCGTCACGCAGCAGCCTCTCGGCGGTAAAGCCCAGTTCGGCGGTCAGCGTTTCGGCGAGATGGAGGTTTGGGCACTTGAGGCATACGGTGCCGCTTATACGCTCCAAGAAATCTTGACGGTTAAGAGTGACGATATCACCGGCCGTACCAAGGCGTTTGAAGCCATCGTCAAGGGTGAAAACATTCCTACTCCCGGTATCCCCGAGTCCTTCAAGGTGCTCGTGAAGGAACTTCAATCCTTGGCACTCGATATCCGCGTGCTGGATGATAAGGGTGAGGAAATCGAGCTTTCCGAGCTTATTGACGATGAGGTGCCCACCTATGCCACCATCGAGGAGGTAGAGGCCGCTGTAGATAACGCGACCGAGGAACTCGATGACTATGATGCGGAAGAGGGCGAAGACGACGACGAATACGAGGATGTCTATGAAGACGACAGCGCGTTCGACGGCGACGACTTTGACGACTCTTACGACGGCGAAGACAACTGATTCGGTCAGGCTCCGAGGGCGCACAGTCGCCCGCGAGAGGGAAACCTATAAATTTGAGAGAGGGGTATTATATATCCGATGAAAGTATTTGATTCTGTCAAGATCGGTCTTGCATCTCCCGAGATGATTCGTAAGTGGTCACACGGTGAGGTCACCAAGGCAGAAACCATCAATTACCGCACACTCAAAGCCGAAAAGGGAGGTCTGTTCTGCGAACAGATCTTTGGCCCTACCAAGGATTGGGAGTGTCTTTGCGGAAAATATAAACGCGCGCGTTTCAAGGGCAAAGTCTGCGAAAAGTGCGGCGTAGAAGTAACCAGTAAAAAAGTGCGCCGTGAGCGCATGGGCCACGTAGAGCTTGCGGCTCCCGTGTCTCACATTTGGTATTTTAAAGCCATCCCGTCCCGTATGGGCGCGGTTCTTGATATCCAACCCAGACTTCTCGAGCGTGTGCTTTATTTTGCCAGATATATTGTTATCGATCCCGGTGATACCGGGCTCGAAAAGAAACAGCTTTTGACCGAGGCGGAATATCGCCAGGCAAGAGAGAAGTATGACGATGATTTCAAGGCAGGTATGGGTGCCGAAGCAATAAAGGAACTTCTTGCTGAAATTGACCTCGATGCTCTTTCGGAAGAGCTCAAAGCTGAAATGGAAACTGCTTCGGGTCAGAAGAAAGCAAAGGCTCTCAAGCGTCTTGAGGTTGTTGAAGCATTCAGACAGTCGGGCAACAGACCCGAGTGGATGATTCTCGACGTTGTTCCCGTTATTCCTCCCGAAATCAGACCTATGGTTCAGCTGGAAGGCGGCAGATTCGCAACATCCGACCTTAACGACCTTTACAGACGAGTTATCAACAGAAACAACCGTCTTGCAAAGCTTATGGAGCTCGGTTCCCCCGAAATCATCATCAGAAATGAAAAGAGAATGCTCCAGGAAGCTGTTGACGCACTTATCGACAAC
>JAZNND010000012.1:0-50592 GCA_045580085.1 Eubacteriales bacterium | reverse complement strand
GTTTTCTCTCCGTTTTCGGCATAGTGAATCACATCTCTTAGCGAACTATATTCGGTCTTTTCGGGATTGTTTGCATAGTCAAGTACACGGCGCAAACTATCGTAAACAGGCCATATTTTAGTCGTTGCCATACGCACCTCCATAGAAATCCATCACGAATTTTTTGAAATCCGTGATACAGTTTGTCACCTCATCCGAGCATTCATATAGCTGTGGAGTATCGGCGTAGAACTCGATTTTCTCTGAGATAAGCTGCATTTCTTCAAGGATTTTATAGAACTCCTCGGGCGGTACGGCACGCACTTTTGCACCCATAATCAACTGCCTTGCCATCTCCGACATAGACAGCTTACACGCCTTAGCAAGTCCTTCTATCTTCTTTTTCTCCTGTGCCGTCAGACGAATTTGAAGCGGCGTCTCCCGCTTTCGTTGCGGCTTTTTCACGTGTTGTTTTATCGTTTTTTGATTATAACTCAATACATTCCTCCTTAGTGTTTAGCGATGTTTCAACGGGGTTATAGGGGTGTCCCCAATCGAAAAAGCTCTGATTTTTCGCAGGGAATGTCTGCCGTGGCATTACGCCGTGGCAGTACATTTCCTATGCTCGCTATACTCTGCGACAGCACTTTTCCGTCGCCCGTATAGATTTAATTTTCTGCCTTACTCATTCCGTAAAACGTTACGTTTATTTGGTCGATAACCTCCAACAAATCGGGATCGACGCTCCCGCCCGCTTCGATTCTTTGAAGCTCGGAAAGGATGTTTTTCAATTCCGTATAAAGCACTTTGTAAACTCTCGGATTGCCTTGTACGACGATTTCTCGGTTCATACATTTTTGGTAGCAATATTCTTGTTTTGTCATTCCCGATAGGGCAACGATTTTGTTGAGCGTAATGCTTTCTTCGGGGGATACTCTGAATCCCACGGTAATACTTCTGAAGCGTTGGTGCTTGTCTAAATTTTTTGCCGACATTTTTAATCGCCTGCCTTTCTGAATTGATTTAATTTGTCCGCCATATCGTGTTGTGTTGACGGAAAAAGATGAGCGTAATTGTACGTGATGTTGATGCTTTCGTGACCTACTCGGTCTGCGATTGCCACCGTCGAATATCCCATTTCTATCAGAAGCGAAATATGGCTGTGTCGCAGATCGTGAATGCGAATGCGTTTCACTCCCGCCTCGTCCGCACCTCTCGTCATTTCTCTGTGAAGATAATTTTTTGAGATCGGAAAGAGCCTTTCGTGTTTGCCAACTCCGTAAAGCTGCTTAACATACTCTTGAATTTCTTCAGTGAGAAAATCGGGCATTTTAATTACTCGGTTGCTCTTGGGTGTTTTCGGTTCGGTAATCACGTCACGTTTATCCATTCTCTGATAGGATTTTGAAATGGAAACGGTGCCTTTTTCAAAATCGAAATCCGCAAGCGTAAGAGCCAACAACTCGCCTTCTCGGATTCCGCACCAATAAAGCATTTCAAAAGCGTAAAATGATATGGGCTTGTCCATCACGGCAAAGGAGAATTTTTGATATTCCGCCTGCGTCCAGAATAACATTTCCCGATTGCGCGGTTTTCCCATATTGCCAACCTTTGCGGCGGGATTTTCCTTTAAGCTATAAAAGCGTACTGCGTGGTTGAATATGGCGCTTAATTGGTTGTGCAAGGTTTTAAGATACACGGGGGAATACGGCTTTCCGCTTTTTGTCGTTTCCTTGATCATTTCATTTTGCCAAGCTATAATGTCTTTCGGTTGTATCTCGCAAATTTTACGTTTTGCAAAATACGGTAAGATTTTCGTGCGTATGATGTGATCTTTGGTGTGCCAAGTGTTTTCCTTAATGCGATTTTTCATATCGGCAATATAAATATCCACGAAGCTCCCAAAGGTCATATCCAAATCCGCCGTGACCTTGTTCAGTTGTTCTCGCTCCCAAGCAAGAGCTTCTCGCTTGGTTGCAAATCCTCGTTTTTGCGTTTGCTTCTTCTCGCCCATCCAATCGGTGTAGCGATAGACCGCCCGCCAAGTGTTTGTTTTTGTTTCTTTGTAAACAGCCATTAGTTCACCTCCTTTTCTTTTGCCACACCGTAGCAGGTCTTTTCCAAGAAATATTGCTTGTTTACTCTACCTGCAATCGTGATGAATCCTTGTTCTTTTAATTCTGCGTTTAGTTTTTGAACGATTTTGTAGGCGTAGGACTTGGATATTCCCAAGATTTCAGCCACTTCGTCCACTCTCAAAAAGCTGTGTTTTATCATCGCATCCCTCCTTTCACAAGCTCAGATTTTTTGGCAAGCCTATGTAGCTTTATTGTCGCGACGTTAAGCAAATATGTTTAATGTATCTATATTATACTAAACATTTTTGTTTATGTCAAGAGGTTTTTTGAAAAAAGTTAAACTTTTTTTGTTGTAGTCCTATTGACAAGACATAAACAAATGTGTTATAATTGGTGTAAACTTAGTTGACACCAATTTCAAGGTTCTGTCAAGCAGGATAGGGTGGAGATTTTCGTAGAAAATACTACCCGATGCTTGACGGGTTCTTATACTATATCTATCACATAAAAATGAGGTGAAATTATGGCTATCGGAGAAAGAATCCGCTTTATACGCAACTTGCGTGGCATGACACAAAAATATCTTGGAACGGCTGTCGGATTTCCCGAAAAGACCGCTGATATTCGTTTGGCTCAATACGAGGCAGGAACGAGAACGCCCAAGGCAGACTTGATTGAAAAGCTCGCTGAGGTACTTGATGTTTGCCCCGTTGCACTTGACGTTCCCGATATTGATTCGTATATCGGACTAATGCACACTCTTTTTGCATTAGAGGATATTTACGGCTTTAAGATAGACAAGCTCGACAATGAGGTTTGTATCCGTCTTGACAAAAATAGGGGGAGTATGTCCGTGTCCTTGTTTGAAGATTTGTCCGCTTGGCAAAAAGAAGCTGAGAAATACCGCAACGGAGAGATAACAAGAGACGAGTATGACGCTTGGCGTTATACATACCCCGAATATGAGGTGAAGCGTACAAGAGAAAGACTTGGGGATAAAAGATTATGATAAAAACAAAATTTTAATTTTTAATCGTTTATTACAACATTTCGTTGACAGCATTTAAAATATGTGATACAATATACAGGTTGACAATTCTATTATAAAGGAGATAATGCTATGCCGAAAAAAGATAGGCTCAAAATTTTTATATCCTATTCTCATAAAGACTCAAAGTACAAAAAAGAATTACTTTCTCATTTAAAGTCTCTTGAGTTAACTCATAACATTGATGTTTGGCATGATGGTAAAATTTTGCCTGGAGATAAAATTGATGCTGAAGTATTAACCCAACTTAGCAGTTCAGATGTAGTCTTACTATTGGTTTCTCCCAACTTTTTGGCATCATCTTATTGTATTGATGTGGAACTAAAACAGGCCATTCAAAAACACAACGATGCACAGTGTATTGTTATTCCAGTAATACTATCCGAAAGCATTATAGATGATGATTTGTCTTTTGCAAACCTGATGCGAGTACCCGAAGATGGTAAACCAATACAGAAATTTAGACCACAAAATAATGGTTATGTAAATGCGCTTGCAAAAATAAAGCAGCTGATTGACACAATGTTTGTTGATACAAGAAAACCTTCGGTGAAAGAGCCTGCTGCACCTATATCCATAAATCTTTACCAAGATGGTAAAGAAATGCCCTATGTAATTGATGATGATACCTGGCAAATAATAAACACCATAAAACAACGAATTAATCAATTCCATAAAATAACAACGGAGAAATTAATTCATTGCATAATGCAATACAAAAAAGACTTCAATAAAGCTAAAAAGAATGTTAACATGGATAAATTTAGGCATGACAGATTTAAATCTTTTTTATTGGATATAAGTATGTCTACTCGCGAGTGGTTGTTTAGAGATATCGGTGTTAGAGTTCACTTTAGAGTTTTGAACAAAAATAAAGATCAATATGTCGGTTTTGTTGTTGTTGATGGAAAAGCAAAAAAAGATAACAATTACATTAACTGTAATTGGGCAAAAAGAATTACTCCTATGTCAACAACCAGTGGCATGATCTATCATTCTGGCGAGCTAAATGCACCTCTCATAAAATCGAAAAACGAAAGATTTCATGATAAAGCTACACACGATGATATATATGTTGACTACATAACTTCTGCACTCAAATTCAAAGACTTGTGTAATACGGCTAATCCGTTGATGAGTATGGGCATATCTATTGAAAAAGAATTTAATAAGAAATATGCACCATATTTAATTGCTTTGGCATTTTTGAATTTTGATATCATCATTGAGAATTACATAATTCTCTTGTGTTCAGAAATCAAAAAAATTGACAAAGATTTCGAATTGTCAAATATAATTTCGTAATAAACTGCATATAATCTAAGGAGGGTTAGTAATTTAAAATGGTGAGTAGAGTTATGCACAGAAAGCAAAATGTTATGTATATATCCAAATATGAACTTATTAAAGCTTTTTTTAAGACAGAGGACGATGACGATTTGGATATGGCAATTGAACTTAATAGAATGATTAATGAATTTTGCCAAATGGAACAAAAAACCAAACGCAATATAGTTGAATTGCCTTTCAATCAAATTGATTATGAAAAAGCAATCAATTATATAAGTGCAGCTATGGACGATGACTAAATAAGTAGTTCAAAATCAAACAAAAAGAGCTAACAGACTTCAAACAGAAATCTGTTAGCTCAAATTTTTTATTTATGAATAATACTCGAATGTTGCCAAAACGTTGCCACGAGGGGATATTGAAACTCAAAAGTCCTTATGCAGCAAGGCTTTTCGCAGTTTTTGGCATTATTCCCACTCGATCGTGCCGATGGGCTTGGGTGTGAGATCGTAGAGAACGCGGTAGATAGCTTCTACCTCGTGGGTGATGCGGTCGGTGATGCGGTGGAGGAGGGTATAGGGGATCTCCTCGATGGTGGCGGTCATGGCATCGGAGGTGTTGACCGCGCGGATGATAGCGGGCCAGCCTTCGTATCTGCCGCCGTTCTTAACACCAACGCTCTTAATGTCGGGGATGGCAATGAAGTACTGCCAAACCTTGCCCGCAAGCCCGTTTTTGTCAAATTCTTCACGCAAGATGGCGTCTGCTTCGCGCAGAGCTTCAAGACGGTCACGCGTGATGGCTCCGAGACAACGGACACCGAGACCGGGGCCGGGGAAGGGCTGACGGTATACCATGGCGTGGGGAAGTCCGAGTGCTTCGCCGACCACGCGCACCTCGTCTTTATAAAGGAACTTAAGGGGTTCAACGAGGTCAAATTGCAGGTCATCGGGCAGACCGCCGACGTTATGGTGAGATTTAACGGCTTTTTTGCCTGCGGCTTGCTCAATGCTTTCCAAGATATCGGGATAGATGGTGCCTTGTGCAAGGAAGGTTACGCCCTCAAGCTTGCGCGCTTCATCGGCGAATACTTCAATAAATTCTTTACCGATGATTTTTCTCTTTTTCTCAGGCTCGGAAACGTTTGCCAGTTTGTTGAGGAAACGGTCGGTTGCGTCTACGTATACGAGGTTTGCATTGAGTTCGTCGCGGAATACGCGGACAACGTCCTCGCTTTCGCCTTTGCGCATCAGTCCGTGGTTTACATGGACGGAAATGAGCTGCTTGCCGATGGCTTTGATGAGAAGTGCGGCAACGACAGAGCTGTCTACACCGCCCGAAAGCGCGAGCAACACCTTTTTGTCGCCCACTTGTGCGCGGATGGCGGCAATCTGCTCTGCGATGAAAGCGTTTGCCTGCGCGGCAGTTTCGATACGTGCCATGGAATCCGGTCTCTTTTTAAGTTCCATAATGGTTTCCTCCTGATTTTTCATCTTAAATTTTAATATAGATAGGATATCATATTTTTTTCTTTTTTTCAATATTTTTTGCAAAAAAAATCACGTTTTTTTTCCTCCTTTTCAAGAAATGAAAAACCTTGACATGCCCTTCTTTGTTTGGTATAATAATGGTGGAATTTTTTGAGAAGAATGATTGATTTTGCAATGTGTGATGCAAAAACATCCTTTTGAATGAAGAGACTTGAAAGAAAGGATTAGAATCAAAGTGAAACGAATACTGTGTTTTCTTTTAATTTGGCTTTTGCTCTTTTCTTTGACAGCGTGCGTGGGGGATGAAACGCTCCCCGCGGCAGACACGCCTGACACGGGTGCGGAATCGCCGGATACGGGCGTAGAAACTCCGGATGACAATTTGTCCCCCAATGCGCCGTTAAAGGTGATGTCTTTTAATATGCAAACCGGCGGATCTGCGAGCGTAAAAGAGAGAGCACCGTTTGCGCTGGAGACGATTATGGGCTTTGACGCCGATGTGATCGGTGCACAAGAGGTGAATTGTTTTTGGATCGCAGAGCTCGAGGAGCTCGGATTTTTTGAAACGTATACCATGATCGGTGAGGCGCGGCAGGGGGATGAGCAGATTGCGGGAAACGAATACAGCTGTGTTTTTTATAAAACGGCAAGCTTTGATTTGATCGACAGCGGAACTTATTGGCTTTCTTATCACCCCGAGGAGATTTCTAAGCTGGATGATTCCGATTATTACCGTATTATGAGTTATGCGTTTTTGGAGCGCAAGAGTGACGGAGAACGCTTTTTACATGTCAGCACCCATCTTGAATGGACGCATCCCGATACAGAGCTTAATTTTGAACAAACGCTGATTTTGTTGGAGCTGACGAACGGCGTTTTGGAAGAAGGCGTTCCCGCTATTTTGACGGGTGATTTCAATGAACCGCCCACTTCCGCGGGCTATGAAGAGATTATGGCATGGGATTATGAGGACACTCGCACCGTGGCTTCTCAAAGCAGTAATGCTTGCACCTTTTTTGACGGCTATCGCGGTGAACTGACCGATCCCGATTCCGAAGGCACGATTCTTGATTATTGCTTTGTTACCGCAGGTGCTTTTGATGTACATTCCTTTTCTGTCGGAACGGACTCTGAAGCATCCGATCATTTTCCTGTTTTTGTGGAAATGAGTTTTTGTAACGGCGAAGAATTGGGCAGCTGAATGCTAAAATATAAATAAAAGCTTGCAAAAAGAAAAACAAGCCCCAGCGCGCGGCAAGATTGCCGTCGAGTGGACTTGTTTTTTTCTTTTACGGATATCTCTTTGTGGTGTTGGTCTCTCCCAATAAATAGTCAATGCTTGTGCCATAAAAGCGAGCTAACTTAATGAGTATTTGGGTGGGAACATCGTTCTCTCCCGTTTCGTATTTGGAATACCCGGTTTGAGACATGCCAAGTATCTTTGCGAGTTGAGTTTGGTTCATTTCTTTATCCTCGCGCAGATCTCTTAATCGGGGATACACGGTTTTTCTCCTTTTTTTCATTTCTAAAAATATTATAAATAATCTATTTCAGGGTATTGACTTTTAACCTGAAATAGGTTATAATATGTCTGCGAAATGTATATTTCGACATTTTAAGGAGGTGTTTGACATGGGAAATTATGTTGAACAAAATTTGACAACCAACGAAACCTTGGTTTTGAAGGCAAAGTTGAACCCTGCTTCGTTGATTGTTAAAGCTGTTTGTGGCGGAATCGCGATCATTCTTGCCATTGTTGCGTTGGTTGTAATCTCTAACGTAAAAAATAATGCAAAGGAAATCGTTGTTGATGCAGTTGATAAGAGCTACGGCGGATATGCTGCAGAAGCTCTTGATGAGACGGCGGATGACAGCTTTTTTGAGGAAATTGTCGAGGCGATCGCTACTCCTTTGACAGTTGTTGCATGGGTTGTTATAGCATATTCGCTCTTGAAGTTCCTCTTTGCCTTCCTCGCTTACATCAACACGGAGTTTGGTTTAACCGATAAACGTATTATCGGTAAAGTCGGTGTTTTCAAGACGGAGTCGATCGATGCTCCCCTTGAGAAGATCGATAACATCAAGCTTTCCAGCGGTCTTTTCGGCAAGATCTTCAATTACTACAAAATCGAGATCAGCCTTGGCGGTTTCGATTCTTACACCTTTGTCAACGTTATGGACGGTGAGGCCTTGAAGCGTTCGATCATGAAGCAGATCGACGAGGTTAAGGTAAACCAGGCGAAGGTAAACGCTGAGCAAATGGCAGCTGCTTTGGCAGGTGTGAAGAAAAACGACAACTGATTATTGTCAACATCTTAGTGTTTAAATCATTTATAAAAAAGCGGTTGTTCTTTACCGAATGGTATCGAACAACCGCTTTTTCTGTTTTAGAGATCAGATCATAGCAAAGACGTTGGCATAGGGATTGTGCAGAGGTGCGGGGATGCCGCCCGAGACGCGGAGCTTTGCCGAAATGGAACGCCCTTCCTTGCCGAAGAAGGAGACGGGGGTGATGCGAACGGTGTAGAGTCCGTCGTCCAAGGCAACCTTAACGATCGCTTCAAAACGGTCACCCGGGAAGGAATCGCAAAAATCGCTGTGCCAGGAAACCGTTTTGACTTTTTCGCCGCCCTTGATAAAATCAAAGCGATAGGTCGGCACGGCACTGTCATCTTGCCCTTCCGTTTCGGGGCAGATGGCTTTATCGAAGAAGAAGGCAACACCGCCGAAGGTAACGCTTGCCTTGGCGCAGGTGCCTTTCGGGAAGGCGGGCTTTTTGGCGCGCTTTTCGCGGGATGCTGTGTAATATTGTTTGCCTTCCGGCTCGATCACCCAAGGCTTGCCGATTTCTTTTTCGGCAAGGTTGTCTATCTTATGTACAAGCACGGTTGAACCTTTGACCTCGAAGAAGAGCGAACGGGATTGGTAAGGTGTCAAATATGGAGCATTATCGCCGCCGGCATAGATATAGCCCACGCCCGACATGGGGGCGTGGATGACGGTGGCACCGCCTGTGCGCTGGTAGAGGGTGGAGGGAAATTCCACGGCGGTGTGTATATGCCCGCAGATGTTGACGATGCGGCGGGAGGAAAGCAAGAAGGAGGAGAGTTTTTCGCTGTATCCGGGGTGCTCATTGCTGCCCCAAACGGTGCCGTCGATCGGAATGTGATATACCACAAAAACGGGATTCTTGCCCGAGACACGAAGCGCGGAGCGCACCTCATGCATCACCCATTTTTCCTGCTCCTCATTGACGGAGAGCCCTAAGGTGATGAAGTGATAGCCTTTGATGACTTTATGAGTGTGGATGGGATAGTGAGATTCATGTAAAGCGCGGGCTTTTTCCAAAAGCTCGGGCTCGTGGCGGCCTTGCGGATATTCGTGATTGCCGATGGCGTACACGAGAGGGATATCCGAAGCGTAGCGGTCAAGTGCCAGTTTCAAATAGGTGTAGGGTTCTTCGTAAACATCGGGGGAACAACCGCCGCCCGAAAGATCGTGCTGATAGATGATATCACCCGAGAAAACATGGGCATCGAGCTTGGGTTCCATGCGGGAATAGAGGGCAAGGTGCTGAGAGAGCTTTTGCAAGCCTTCGCCGCGATGCGTCATATGTAAGTCGCTGAGTACCGCAAAGGCGAGGGAAGCGTTGGGATCGCGTTTCAAAAAAGACATGGTAAATCTCCTTTATTTGTTTCTTTAAAGTGAAGAATAAAACCGATGGGTGTAATAGGCGTGAGGAACCATACCGTCAATGTCGGGCGCACCGAAGTTTCCGCAATGCCCGTAGCCCGCGAAGTATTCGAGCTTTACCCGATCACCAAAGCCGTGGCGCAAAAGCGTGCCGACGGAAAGATGGGTGAATTCGGGGAAGCCGTGAAGCCCTTTGCCGTAGGTCAAAAACAGCATGGGCGGATAAGAGACGGAGGGATCAAGGTAATACAAAGGGCACTCGGGCATTTCAAGAAGATCCGTGATAAAGAATTTTTCATCGTTCACGATCTTTTCAAAGCCCGAAATAGACATCGGATCGTCAAACACAAAGCCGTCGATTTTTTGGACGTCCACGCCCGCATCTGCAAGATATTTTCGATTAAAGCAGAGCATCATGGCGATATATCCGCCTGCCGAGTCGCCCGAGATGAAGAGCTTTCCGTGCTTTTTTTCACAGGGAAGCGATGTGAGGGCTTTGGCTATGGCGGAGGCGGAATCCTTTAAAATCTCATCCACCGTGACGTGGGGGAGCAAACGGTAGTCGCAATCGACGTAAACATAACCGAGCTTTAAAAGATCGTGAATGTATTTATGCTCGGTGCGTGCGCCGCCCGTTAAGCTTCCGCCGTGAAAATGAAAGACGGTGGGATAGCCGTCGCGGAGCGTTTCGGGCAGATAAAGATCGTATTTTTGGCGTTCATCGGTGCCGTAGGGGATGTCTTTTGTGACCGTCATTTTTATGATCATTCCTTTCTGTGCAAAGTTGCCTTTTGCGGCAAACGCCGCGAAAGGTGAGGGCTGTCTCACCGACCGTGGACAGCCCTGCAATAGGAATTAAAGATTGTAGTACTTGTCAAATTCTGCGGGATGAGGGATCTTGGAAAGCTCGCGGCATTCTTCTCTCTTTGACTTGATGAAGTTCTTAAGCAACTCTTCGGGGAATACTCCGCCTGCGGTCAGATAATCGTGATCCGCTTCGAGCGCGTCGAGCGCTTCTTCCAAGGATGTGGGAAGATGCTTGAGTTTTGCTTTTTCCTCTTCGGGCAGATGGTAGAGGTTAACGTCATAGGGGCCCCAACCGTTTGCGTGAGGATCGATCTTGTTCTTAACGCCGTCAAGACCTGCCATCAAGATGGCGGCATAGCAGAAATAGGGGTTGCAGGTCGCATCGGGGTTGCGCAATTCAAAGCGACGCTTGGAGGGCGTTTTTGCGTATGCGGGAATACGGATGACGGCACTGCGGTTGGAGGTGGCGTAACCAACGGTAACGGGAGCCTCAAAGCCGGCCACCAAACGCTTGAAGGAGTTGGTGCTGGGGTTGGTCAGGGCGCAAAGAGAAGCGATATGCTTGAGCAAACCGCCCATGAAGTAGTGCGCTGTTTCACTCAAGTTGGCGTATGCGCCGTCCTTCGAGAATACGGGCTCGCCGTCCTTTAAGAGCAACATATGCACGTGCATACCGCTGCCGGCTTCGCCGTAGATGGGCTTGGGCATAAAGGTTGCGGTTTTGCCGTACTTCAGCGCGGTGTTGTGAATGATATATTTAATCATCATGGTCGCGTCAGCCATTTCGGACATCTTGCCGAGCTGAGGCTCAATCTCAAACTGACCGGATGCGGCAACTTCGGGGTGGTGATAGTTGATATCAATGCCCATGTCTTTCATGTGCAAGCACATTTCGCTTCTGGCTTCGTATGCCTTGTCAAAGGGCTTTGCGATGTGATAAGCTTTTTGCTTGGGAACAACCACGCCTTTGCCTTCGCATGCGCTGTTCCAATACGATTGCTCGGTGTCCAGGTTGACGCCGATGGAATTGGGAGCTACTTCCCATCCCACCTGATCGAAGAGATAGAATTCAAACTCGGGGAGAATGAGCATGGTATCGGCAATGCCGCTGTCTTTCATGTATTGCTCGGCGGCAAGCACAATGTTACGGGGGTATTGCGCGAGGGGACGGTTTTCGGGAGAGGCGATGATCATGGCGTTACCCGTCATAGAAAGCGTGGGAATTTCGCAGAAGGGATCAACCACGGCGGTGTCGGGATCGGGAATGAACACCATGTCACTCTTTTCTACTACGGCATAACCGTAGTTGGAAGCATCGAATCCGATGCCGCTTTTCATGGTATCCTCGGAAAAGTTGGCGGCGGGAATGGTCACGTGTCTGTACTGACCGTTGATATCGACCATCTTAAAGTCGACCATTTTGATCCCTTTTTCTTCAATAAGCGCTAAAATATCCTGTACAGATTTAGACATAGCATGTCTCCTCTCATATAAATATCGCATTAAGGTAGTAAAATTATTATAGCAAAGAATTTTCTGTTCGTCAAGAGTATAAAGATATTTTTGCATTCTTGGGCGCAGGCTCACAATAATTGTAACCCTGCAAAGAAAAAATAAGAATTTTATTTGCATAGATTGACAAAAAATGCAAGAAGTACTATAATAGAATAAAATACAAACGACGGAGAATTTGGCTATGTATCAATATGCACCCGATGAAAAATACGCTTTTATCAGCTATGCTCATAAAAATTCGGATCATGTCATTCCTATTTTAAATCGTTTATATGAAGACGGTTACCGCATTTGGTATGATTCGGGGTTGGAAGTTGGCAGTGAGTGGGCACAAGATATTGAAAAATACTTAAAGGGTGCGCATTCGGTGATTGCTTTTATCTCTCGTGCTTCTTTGGATTCCATCAACTGCCGTAATGAGGTTACGTATGCACTTAACATGCGTAAGCCCATCCTTGTGGTATATTTAGAGGACGTTGAGTTGGCACACGGTATGGGGCTTCAGCTGGCTTCTTTCCATGCACTCTATTATTATCGCGCGCGTAGCTTCGATGATTTTTATAAAGAGCTTGCGGCATCCGAGCATTTGCTTCGTGTGAAGGGAGAGGCTGTCAAAAAGCCTTCGCCGGAGAAAAAAGAAAAGGTTGCCGAGGATGTTGCTCCCGAGCCTCCGAAAAAAACGGAAGCGGATTCGTCTGCGTTCGATCACTCTGCCGAGGTGATGGTGGAACGGGGCAAAAAGCTCTACTATGGCAGGGACGGCGTGGAAAAAGATGAGTTGGAAGCGATCGATCTGTTTAGGCGCGCCGCAAAGATGGGTTATGCGGAAGCACAGTTTATAATGGGTGTCTGTCCCGGTACGTGCAAGAAGGTGGAGAAGAGTTTCAACGAAAAGAAAAAGTGGTTGATCAAGGCAGCCAATCAAGGGCACGTGAAAGCTTGCTTAGAATTGCTTTCTCGCTATGCCGGATATATTTCTCGGCGCAAACGGAAGAAATATGTAGAGTATCTCTGCCAAAAAGAAAATGCCGAGGGGTATTATTGGTATGCGGAAGGAGTTTTGCAATTTGGGAAAGACCCCCTTGCGTATACACGAATGCTTAAAAAAAGCGTAGAGGGCGGTTGTGCCGAAGCTTGTGTCGCACTCGGCAATTTTTATGCCGGTGAATTCGTTTGCGATAAGCGTCACGCTACAGATGATCGAGAATGCATCCGTTGGATGGAAAAAGGCATGGAAATGGGTAGCATATCTGCCATAAACCATCTTGCGGCGTTCTATTCGTGCGGGCATCATGTGGAAAAGGACACGGAAAAAGCAGAAATGCTAACGGCGAAGAGCAAAGAATTAACGGCGCGTAAGAATGCTTCTCCGCGTTTTTAATGCCGAAGAATAGGTGAAGCTTGGCTTTGATAAAAATTCTAACGTTTTGCGCTTTTGACAGTGCAAAATGATGCGGGGCTGTCGCATTTGCGACAGCCCCTGTTTGGTTGCTGTGAAAATTATTTTGCGATGCGGATGTATGTAGTGGAATAGGTGTTGGGATCGGTGTAAGAAACGAGAATCGCATCGTCGCTTCTTGCAACGGTGTTGGCGTAGCTGCCGGAGGAGGTAAAGAGCAAAGTACCGTCAAAGCTGTAAAAAGCGGTGCGGGATGAATAATTCGTGCTTTCGTAGTAATTTATGTAGTAGTAATCCTCCGTTGCGGATACGTAGGAGATATTGCCCGAGGGGGCGAAAAGCTCGTGCTCGCCGGCGGCATCGTATCTATAATACCGTGTACTGCCGTTCACCGTTTTGGAATAAAGAAGCGAGTGGTCGTTGGAAGAGGAGATGAGATTGTAATCCGAGCCTGAAAGATCAAGCTTGGTCTTGAGGTCAAAACCGTAGATTTTGTTGTTGGAATAGAGACCGTAGTCCTTGACGGAACCCAAAGAGGGTAATTCCGCAACCAGTTCACCGTTTGCGTTCAGCAAAGCGTAACCCGAGGTGGTAAGAGCACTGTAATATTTTTGGTTTACGGGATAAATAATAGATTTTTGACCTTCGATATACCCGCCCAAAGAGGCACCTATTTTGCCCTCATCGTCCATCAGAACACCGTGATAAGCGGACTCGTCGATGCGGTGATTGATGATTGCCTGATACAAAAGTACGTTTTGCACTTGATCGGTGAAAAACTTGGTGTCTTGCTTTTCTATTTCTCTTTTGGATACAAGCTCTTGCACATAAACATCGAGGTTCATAGCTTTTGCTTTTTGGGTTGCGGGATCAAAGAGGACATGTTGAAGCATATATTTGCAGCCGTCCTTGATGTAGGTGTAACTCCAAGCGTCAGCCTTGCACTCTAACTCATATTGCACAAAGAGTTTGTCGCCGATGAAGTAGATGTCAAAATCAGAAGCGGTGCCGGGGATGGAATAGGAGGCTACTTTTTTAAAATCTTTGTCGTAATAAACAACGGAATTGGATTCGTTTGTAAGAACGATATAATTGTCGGTGATGATGCAGTCCGAGGCATGGACGAGAGGCGGGAGTGAAATGGTTTTGTCAAGTGTGCCGTTTTTCATAACATAGAGCTTGTCCGCGAATACGAAGGTATCATCCTCCGAGTAATTGGTAGAAACCGATACGTTTCCGGCGGTTTCTGCTAAGAAGGTACCGTCGGGCAGATAAACTTTAGTGACGAAAGCACTGTGGTCATAGATTTGGATGTAGTTTTCTGCGCAAGAGATGCCGGAGCTGTTTGCAATGTCCGTTGATACTTCAAGGACAGTGCGGTCTAATTCTACGTTGTAGATGTAGTATCTGGATGCGTTGTAATAAACGAAGTATTTGCCGTTGTTGTAGTATTCGTGAGCTGACGAAAGCGAAGAGGGGAAGCTTACAGATGAGGTTTTCTTGTAAATCCCCGTGCCTTCCATTTCAATATCGGAACGGTAAACATCGTTAAAGGGCAGTGCATCTTTGCCGATGGAACCGTCTGCATTGCCGCAGGAAACGAGAAGAGTGAGCATCGTGGCAAGGAGTAGGATGCATGCAATCAGTTTTTTCATAAAGTCCTCCAAAATTTAAATAGTGGCAGAAAAGCACACGGCTCTCTGCCACTATATTATAGCATATATTTTCAAAATCGTCAAGAGGACTTTACATTTTTTTCATAAATGCAAAAGCTATTCTTCATTTTGTGATGCGTTTGTATACAACTTCGTTGCTGTCGGCATCGGTGTAACGAATTAAAATTGCGTCGTCTCCTTCTTGCACAACGGTGAAGGCCTCATCATTAGAGTAATTAAGAGTCATGCTTGCGCCGACATAGGTGCCTGTATACGTATAGATTTCATTTCGGTCCCACTGTGAGTTGGGCATGGAGTGGTACAAGAAATAAAAACCGTTTTGCAGATTAAAATAAACGTAAGAGTTGGTTTCTTGCAGGGGGGTTATTTCGTGTATACCGTTTTTGTCGTAGCGGTAAAGCGTTCCGCTTTCACGGTAGAAGCAGGCAAAAGAAGAGAAAGAATATACATAAATAGAGGGATGATCTAAGTTGAGAACCAGTTCGCCTGCGGTATTATAGATAAGTTTATCGGTCGTAAAGCCGTAATCTTTGGGCAAAAGGTAAGCTGCCAGCTTTTTTACGGTATTTCCTTCTTTATCCAAAACAGCGGCACCGGTTGCCGTTCTTACATAATAGTAATCTTTGTTGAGGGGGGAAACCAAGGCGTTTTGCCCTTCCGCGTAGCCGTCGAGCGAAGCACCGATTTTCCCTTCGTTGTCCATGAGTACACCGTGAAGAGTGGTTCTGTCGATACATTTTTCGCGAATGGTGTAATAATTCAGGACATTTTCAACGGCATCGGTATAATATTCATATCGGTCATCTCGGTCATTCGGTGTGGAAACCTGATTTATGACTATGCCGAGATCAAGTTCTTCCGCTTTTTGCTTATCGGGGTTGAGGAGCAGGTGGTGTATGGTGTAACGAGCTGCCCCATCCGTATAGTCGCAATCCTCATCCACATCTCGCAGGACGGAATATTGAATCAACATTTTGTCACCGATGACAAAGGTGCTGGTATTACGGGCATAACCGGGTAAGCGGTAGGAAAAGACTTCATTTGCATTTTTGTCATAAAAAACAGCGGTATGATTATCACTTCTTTGAATCAGATAGTTTTCGGTGAAATAATAGTAGTCAAGGGAATAGACAACAGGAGGAAATTTATAGGTATTGGTGCATTCGCCGTTTTTGACATAATAAAAAGTTTCATTGAGCATAAAACCATTTTTATGAAAAGCAACCGCTTTTTTGCCGTGGGATTGGGCAAGGAGGTTGCCGCTATTGCTGTAAACGAAAGTTTCTTCGCCGTTTTCCGTGAAACGGACCACCTTCAAAACATTTTCCGAACCCATGATATTTTCTTCGGAGGGAATGCTCGATGCGTCGATCTCAAGAACCACGCGATCAAGATCTACATTGTAAAAACAGTATTTTCCGTCAAGCGTGTATTGCACCAGCGCACCCGTTTGGGTGATTCTTTCGGCTCCTTCCGGAAAAGAAAAATCGCTTACGTTTTGATAGCATTCGGAAGCGGATGTGTTGTAATCGCTTGCGTAGATATCGGTAAAAGGAAGCCGATCTTCACCGATCGTACCGTCCTTGTTTCCGCAAGACGAAAAAAGTGTGAGCATGGTGGCGAGCAAAAGCAGACAAGTGGTTATTTTTTTCATAACTTTGCCGTTCCTTTCTGTACGAAATGATCATTTCTGTTTTTATTATACATGATTTTGCTTGCATTTGCAATAGTTAAATGGAAAAAGTGCGATTGACTTTTCTTTTTTGGTGTGATATAATGAAGCCGTAATTGGCGATACAGCTGTTTGATGAATGAGAGGACTAATATGCTGCTTTCCGAAATTTTAAAGGATAAAAAAGAATTTACCGTTGGATTTATCGGCGGTTCGATTACCGAGGGCGCGCATGCCGCTACCCGAAAAGAGCGTTACAGCTCGAAAACAGTAGAGCTTTTGGGGGACAAATATCCCTCGGTCGATTTCCGTGAGATCAATGCGGGTATTGGCGGAACAGGCTCCAATCTCGGCGTTTTTCGCATGAAGCGCGACTTGATCGCTTACTCTCCCGATATGGTATTTATCGAATTCTCGGTTAATGACAGCCTTTCGTTTTCGGCACGGTATCATGAGGCGATGGTACGTGAGCTTCGGGCTTACAAAGCCGATCTTCCCATTGTGTTTGTTTACACGCTTAATCGCCCTGTTTATGCCGATTATTATGCGAAGGGAATTTTAGCACCCATCGCAGCAGAGCTTGAAAAGGTTGCCGCATCTTACGGCATTCCCACCGTTCCCGTGGCGATTCCGCTTTGCCGCGCGATGGGAGATGAGAGTCATTACGGTGATTTTATGTCGGACGGTGTTCATCCCAATAGCAAAGGGCATCTTGTTTATGCCGAGGCGATTGCGGAGGCCTTGGAGACGGCAGAGTTTTCTTTTCCCACACCGGATCCCCTTTGCCCTGCGGTTTGCGAAAATCCGCGCATGTATACGGCGGAGGAGGATTTTACTTTCTCGGAGTTTCGAAAGTCCTTTAATTCTTTCTATGGCAGATTTTCTACGTATTTTTACGCTTATACGCCGGGCGCGGAATTGACATTTGCGTTCGACGGTTCGGTGATCGGTATTTATAACACCATCGAGAAGGATTCGGGTGATTTTGAGTTTTCCGTGGATGGCGGCGCGTGGGAGAGACGCTCGACATGGGATGTTTACGCGCTCCAATTCAACCGCGTTCATTATTGTATTTTAAAGGAAGATCTTCCCAAAGGGCATCACACCCTTCGCTTGCGCGTTTGCGCCGAGCGTCCCGAACAATCCGAGGGGACCTATATTCGCATCGGCGCGTTCCTTGTAGGATGATCGATAGGCGGGTTCGCCGACCGAGTGGGGCTGAGTTCACGACTCAGCCCCACTCTCTTTTTTATGACATTAGGTAAAACGGAAAGCGGATGGCGGAACACCGTAATGCGCTTTGACCGTGCGGGAAAAGAATTTTTCATCCGAAAAGCCGCATTCCCTTGCCGCTTCGCGCACGGAGACACCGCCGCATAACAGAGCGACGCCGTGTGCAAGGCGCAGTTTGATGACGTATTCCTTGGGAGAGAGCGAGAGATGCTTCACGCATTTGCGCCGGAGAGTGGCTTCACTGATAAAGCCTGCTTCGGCGATAGCCGCCAGCGAGAGGGCGGGATCTTTGTAGTGCGATTCCATATAGTGCAAGCAGGCGGTGAAGGCGCGGTCAGGCTCGCTTTTTTCCTTTTCGCGCTCTTTCAGAACCTGCAACAGATGGTAGAAGAGCGACTTGGTTTGATGGGTTTGGTGCTTGGCGTAGGCACCGAGCATTTCTTCGAATCGGGTTTTCAGATAGGATTCCATGCCCATAGAGATGTTTTCGGAAACACGGTAATTGCAGTTTGCCAAATGTAAGACCATGCTTTCGCCGTCGCTGTAATCTGCCTCGTAGGCAACGCCGTCGGGGATGAAGGTGATGTCACCGGGATGAGAGGTGAAGGAGCGTTCGCCGATTTGAAAGTTAACGTTTCCATTCAATCGCAAGGCGAACGCCGCGTAAGGGCGTGCTTTGACCGAAAACTTTCCCTTTTTGTGATAAATGACGCTTGCCGATACCATTTGGAAAATGAGATCTTCTTGGTGATATATCATGGGAAACACCTCGTTTCGGTAATTTTCTTTATGATAACACAATATGAGCGAAAAGTCCACCCTTTTGATAGAAAAAAGGGTTTTCTTTTTTTTCTTTCCGATTTATAATCGAAGCGATCAATCAAATATTTTTAAAGAAAGGAATCATCCAAATGATATACCGTCCAAAGAATTATGAGAAGAAAGAAGGGTTCTTTTTTCTCGAATCCGAAACCAAAGCCCAAGCGAATGCTGTTCTTGATACCCCCGTTTTGAAGGAATTTTTCTATGGGCATGCGTTTCGTTTGTCCTCTCTTTCGGTTTGCCGCACCAAGGAACTTATTTTTCGCGTTGGGGAAGCCGAAACACCTGCTCTTGGGGAGCATGACTATGCCGTGCAGGTAGACAAAAACGGCATTTGCCTTGTGGGGAAAACCGAAAAAGATCTGATTTACGGTTTTATGCTTCTTATAGACAGCATTGTGTGCGAAGAAAAGGGTAAGGTGAAGATCCCCTGCTTTTACGCCGCCGAGACACCCGCGCTTTCTTGCCGTATGGTGCATTTTTGCGTTTTTCCGGACACAGAGCTTTGGGAGCTCAAAAAATTCGTTCGGTATGCGGGTGCGCTTCGCTATACCCATTTGATTCTTGAGTTTTGGGGGATGTTCCGCTTTGAGGCGGAGCCTAAGCTTTCTTGGCGGCATGCTTATACCAAAGAGTTGCTCGCTCCCATCCTGCGCGAGGCGCGCGAGCTTGGCATGGAAATTGTACCCATGCTCAACCATTGGGGGCATGCGTCGGGCAGCCGTGTTATGCATGGCAAGCATTCCGCACTTGACAGCGATCCGACGCTTGCGTATCTTTTCAATGCTGACGGATGGCGTTGGTCCATTGAGCGAGAGGAAACCCGTCTTCTTTTGAAGCAACTGCGCCGAGAGCTCATCGATCTTTGCGGAGAGGGCAGTTATTTTCACATCGGCTGTGATGAGGCATACGGCTTCCGCTTTTCCGCGCAGAGCATGCAAGAGATGTGCGATTATTTTTCCGCGCTTGCCGATGATCTTGAAAAAGAGGGGAGACGTGCTATTATCTGGGGGGATATGTTCCTTTACCGCCATCCCGAGTACATCCAAGAAAACAGATATGATGCCAACGCCCCCACAGCCGAGGCGGAAAAACAAATGCTCTCTCTTCTTGACCGCCGCCTTTTGATTGCGGATTGGCAGTATAATATTCAAAAGTATCCCGTTGAAACCTCTTTCTTGTTCCGTGATGCGGGATTTGATGTAATGTGCTGTCCGTGGGAAAAGACCGCGGATGTGGAGAACTGTGTAAAAACCGTTGCCGAAAACGGGCTTTTCGGCATCATGCACACTACGTGGCATACCCTTTCCGCGCACACGGCACAGGTGCTTCGCACCGCCATCCTCGCTATACAAGGCGGCTATACCGACGGTATGATATGCAATACTGCGGCGGCGGCATTGCTTCGTAAAGTCTTTTTCACGGACGGAGATTATCGCACGGCGGGATGGGCAAAGCATGAGGTTGGGGTAATCGCGTGATGGAAGTTTTGCTTTACGCTTGCGCGGTTCTTTTTGCTGTGACGCAATCTGTTACCACCAAGCTTTACGGCAGAAAAAAAGGAGATACGGTGCTGTTTAACGCCATCAAATCGACGAGCGCGCTTTTGCTGTTCGCCATGTTCTCTTTATGGAATTTTTCCTTTCACCTGCCCACGTTGCTTTACGCTTTGATTTACGGCGTTTCCTTGACGGTGTCTATGTTTTCGGGATATCGCGCTCTTCTTCTCGGTCCGATGGCTTTGACCGGTATGCTGGTCTCTTTTTCGGTGGTGCTTCCTGTTTTGTTTGGCATTTTCTTTTTGGATGAAACGCTGACTGCTTTTCGCGTGCTTGGGCTTGTGGCATTGGTTTGTGCCATTTTGCTTGTTGCTTGGGGCGGAAAGCGCGGAGAGAAAAAAGAAATCAGTTCCCTTTGGTTTCTTTTCGTTGCCTTGACTTTTTTGACCAACGGTTTTTGTTCCATCCTGCAAAAACAGCATCAAAGATTATTTCCGGGGGCATATAGGGCGGAGTTTATGCTTTTCTCCATGCTTTTTCCCGTTTTCGCTTTCGCTTTATGGGCTCTGTTCCGAAAATCCTTCCGTCTTTGGAAGCAGACGCGCGATAAATATCTCGGCGTTCTTTCCGGAGGCGCGAATGGGGCGGCGGGATATGCCACGCTGGCTTTGGCGGGGGCGGAGAATGCGTCGGTTCTTTTTCCCGCGATTTCGGCAGGAACCGTTTTGGCGAGCCTTTTGTGCGGCTTTTTTATCTTTCATGAAAAGCTTCGGCTTTCGCATGCTTTTGCCCTCTTAGCCGGCGTTTGCGCGGTGGTTTTCTTGAAAATTTAAAGCATGCGGCGGAAAAATCGGGAAGAAAAGAAATAGCTTCTTGACTTTGCTCTTTTTTTGATGTATAATTGTATATATTTTAAAAGTAGGAAGTAATATATGACCGTCAGACGAGCGAATACGGCGGACATTCCGCGCATCGGTGAATTGCTTTTACAGGTGCACGCCGTGCATTCCGAGCACCGCCCCGATATTTTTAAACGCGGCGCACGAAAGTATAACGATGAACAGTTGAAGGAAATACTATCGACGGACGAAAAGCCTGTTTTCGTTGCCGTGGGTGAGGACGATGTTCCCGTCGGGTATGCTTTTTGCGTTTGGGAAGAGGTGAAAAACGATGCCTCTTTGTCCGATCGCAAGAGCCTTTATATCGACGATATTTGCATAGACAGTGCGCAAAGAGGGAAGGGCATCGGTTCGCTTTTGTATCGGCATGTCGTGCAATACGCGAAAGAGAAGGGGGCATACCATATCACCCTCAATGTTTGGTGCTTCAATGAAAGCGCGTTGCGTTTTTACGAAAAATGCGGCATGCAGCCGTTAAAGACCGTTATGGAGCAAAAGCTCGGTGAAAACTGAGTGCTCTTAAGAAAGGATTTTATATGAAAAGAACGATTGCACTGTTTTTGGCTGTTGTTGCTCTGTTTTCGTTGACCGCTTGCGGAAAAACCAATTACGATGTGCTCAGTGAGCTGATCGCGGAAAAGGGCGAAGAAAAGGATTCGAACATGGCTCTTGCCATTGGGGAAAACAGCTATATGTATCAAAAAGACGGGCATATTTTGCTTCATCGCACCGAAACGCGCACAGAGCAAAAAATGGTGATGGGTGTTTCCTTGAAAATCACCAAGGAGTCCGTTGAAAAGAGTGTTTATGAATGGAACGTGCTGGCTTACCGCGATCATACGGAACACAAATTGGTTGGCAGTTTTACAGCGGTTACCTTGAAAAATGAGACGATCGTGCTTCCTTACGATTCCGTCACGGGCTTTACCCCGGGCGATATTGATGAAAAGTATCTGGTGCAACAGTCGACGGAGGTTTTGAAGAGCTTGCTGGTTGAATTTGCCGCAGCACTTCAAAAGCACGGAACGGGGCTTACCCTTGCCGATTACGGTTTCACCGCGTTTACAGTGGGCGAGTAGAAGGGATTTTTGTCGGTCGTGAAGTTGTTGCCCCGGTTTTTGTGACGTTGCGGAACATGACAAGAAATACGTAATTTTCAGAGTAAATTTTCGCAGTTTGCGCCGAAAAAGGCGCAAACCGCGGCGGGGCTAGCTCGGGTTGAAAAACTTGGAGATAGTCCCTTTTTCGGTGGATTTTAAAAGGAATAGAAAGGCATTGAGAATAACGTGATTCAGAATTACAAAGTAACGGGAATGAGCTGTGCCGCCTGCTCGGCACGTGTGGAAAAAGCGGTACGCGGGCTTGCGGGCGTGTCGGATTGCGCCGTCAATCTTTTAACGGGAGATTTGCGTGTGGAGGGAGAGATCACTGCCGACACGGTGATCCGTTCGGTGGTTGCCGCCGGGTACGGATGCACAGCGAAGGGTGAAAAAACGCCCACGGCGATGCCGCAGGAAAAGGATGATGCCGCCGCGGATTTTAAAAAGAGACTGTTTTCCTCGCTCTTTTTCCTTGTGCTTTTGATGTATCTTTCCATGGGGCATATGATCGGTTTGCCGCTTCCTCCGCTTTTTCACGGCAATATCGCCGCAAGGGGTGTGGCTGAGCTGCTCCTTTCGGGCATTCTCCTTGTGATCAACCGCCGCTTTTTTATAAACGGTGCGAAAGGTGTATGGCACCGTGCTCCCAATATGGACACCTTGGTGTCGCTTGGTGCGGGCGTTTCTTATCTTTGGAGCGTTTACGTGCTTTTTGCGGTCATCGACGCGATGGGAAGAGGGGATGCCGAAAGGTTGCTTTCGCTTTCGCATGCGTATTATTTTGAATCTGCAGGTATGATTTTGACGCTTATCACCGTCGGTAAATGGCTGGAAGCGCGCGCCAAGGGCAAAACTACCGATGCCATTCGATCGCTTTTGGCACTCGCGCCCGAAGAGGCAAGCGTTTTGAGAGACGGCAAGGAAGTCCGTCTGCCTGTTTCGCAAGTTCTTGTGGGAGATACGGTCGTTTTGCGCCCCGGTGAGCGTGTACCCGTGGACGGAACGGTGCTTGACGGTGAGGGCGCGTTTGACGAATCGGCTTTGACGGGAGAGAGCATTCCCGTGGATAAAAAAGAAGGCGACCGCCTGTACGCCGCCTCGGTCGGACTTTCGGGGACACTTCGTTTCCGTGCGACGGGGGTGGGAGAGGATACAGCACTTGGCAGAATCATCGAAACGGTCAAGGAGGCATCCGCCACCAAAGCCCCCATTGCCAAGCTTGCCGATCGCGTTTCGGGCATTTTCGTGCCGGCGGTGCTTTTGATCTCGCTTGCCACTTTTGCGCTTTGGATGTTCTTGGGTGAGACTTTTGCCAAAGCACTTGAGCATGCCATTGCCGTGTTGGTGATCAGCTGCCCGTGCGCTTTGGGATTGGCAACGCCCGTTGCCGTCATGGTGGGAAGCGGCATGGGTGCGAAAAACGGCATCCTCTTTAAAACGGCGGCTTCCTTGGAAGAAACGGGGAGAGCAAGTATTGTTGTTTTGGATAAAACGGGAACCGTTACCGAGGGTAAGCCGCGTGTAACGGATGTTTTGCCTGCGCCAAATATTTCGGAAGCGGAGCTTCTTTCTCTTGCCTATGCGTTAGAGAGGGGAAGCGAACATCCGCTTGGCCGCGCTGTGGTGACGCATGCGGAGGAAAAAGGCATTTCCGCTTTGCCGGTGACAGCCTTCCGCGCCCATGCGGGAAACGGTGTCAGTGCTACATCGGAAACAGGCGAATGCCGCGGCGGAAAACGCGATTTTGTAAATGTTTCTTTACCGAATGAAATGGAAAAGGCGGCGGAACGCCTTTCGGAAGAAGGAAAAACACCGCTTTGGTTTTCTCAAAACGGCAGTTTTTACGGCATGATTGCCGTTGCAGACACCGTCAAAGAGGACAGTGCCGCCGCCATCGCTTGGCTCAAACGGATGAAGATTGAGCCTGTCATGCTGACGGGTGACAATGAGAAAACCGCCAAAGCGATTGCCGAGAAGGTCGGCATCCGTGAGGTGCGCGCAGGTGTGCTTCCCGAAGAAAAGGCGGCGTTCGTTCTCGAAAAGCGAAAAACGGGCAAGGTCATCATGGTGGGAGACGGCATCAACGATGCCCCCGCGCTTGCTTCCGCGGATATCGGTATCGCCATCGGCGCGGGAACGGATATTGCCATTGACTCCGCCGACGTGGTGTTGGTAAGGTCGACGCTCGGGGATGTGCCTTCCGCCATCGCACTTTCCCGCGCTACCTTGCGCCATGTAAAACAAAATCTTTTCTGGGCGTTTTTCTACAATGTCATCGGTATTCCGATCGCGGCGGGCGCGTTGGTTCCTCTCGGCTTTTCGCTTTCTCCCATGATCGGTGCCGCCGCAATGAGCCTTTCGAGTGTAACCGTTGTTTCCAATGCACTTCGTTTGCGTTTTGCCAAGATATATGAAAATGTAAATAAAAATATACAAAACAAAGGAGAAAATCAAACTATGAAAGTAACAATTAAGATTCAAGGCATGATGTGCCCTCATTGTTCGGGCAGAGTGAAGGAAGCACTTTCGGCACTTCCTTTTGTTACGAACGCCGACGTCAGCCACGAAAGCGGTGAGGCGATCGTCACTGTGACAGAAGGCGCGGATAAATCCCTGCTTCAAAAAACGGTGGAGGATGCGGGATATCGGGTTTTGTCGATCTGATTTCTTTGTGAAAAAACAGTTAAAAATACCCATTTTTGGTTGACTTGCCCTTTTAAATGTGTTAGAATATACTGTGCACAAACAGATAAGAAAGGAATCCGTAATGGAACAATTTGCGAAACTCTTTGAAAATGTTACCCATTTGACCATTCCGCAAGCTATCATGTGGTTGATTGGCGGTTTGCTCATCTTTCTTGCCATCAAAAAACAGATGGAACCGACGCTCCTTTTGCCCATGGGCTTCGGCGCGATCTTGGTAAACCTTCCGAACTCCGGTGCGATCGGTGAAGAGGGTGCGATTGAGGTTCTTTATAACGCAGGCCTTGCGCACGGTGAGCTCTTCCCCTTGCTTTTGTTCATCGGTATCGGTGCGATGATCGACTTTGAGCCCCTGCTCCGAAACCCCAAACTTATGCTGTTCGGCGCAGCCGCCCAGTTCGGTATTTTCTTTACATTTTGTTTGGCTTCGCTGTTCTTCCCCCACCTCAAAGATGCGGCATCCATTGCCATCATTGGCGCGGCAGATGGTCCTACTTCCATCTTTGTTGCTAACTTCTTAGGTTCGAGCTACACCTCGGCTATCATCGTGGCGGCGTATTCCTATATGGCGTTGGTGCCTATTATTCAGCCGCCCATTATCCGTCTTTGCACCACAAAGAAAGAAAGACAAATCCGTATGACCGACCACGGCGGCAAGGTTTCGAAGCTCACAAAGATCCTTTTCCCCATTCTCGTTACGATCATCACGGGTATCGTGGCACCCAATGCGGTTTCCTTGGTTGGCTTCCTTATGTTCGGTAACCTGATTCGTGAGTGCGGCGTTTTGGATTCGCTTTCCGAAACGGCACAAAAGGTGCTCGCCAACCTCATCACTCTTCTTCTCGGTATCACCGTTGCCTTTACCATGCAAGCCGATAAATTCTTGCGCGTAGAGACTTTCGTAATTCTTGGTCTCGGCTTGATCGCCTTTATGGCAGATACGGCGGGCGGCGTGTTCTTCGCAAAGCTGATGAACCTCTTCTCCAAAGAAAAGATCAATCCCATGATCGGTGCGGCGGGTATTTCGGCATTCCCGATGTCCTCGCGTATTGTGCATAAGATGGGCCTTGAAGAGGATCCTCAAAACTTCCTTCTCATGCCCGCGGCAGGTGCTAACGTCGCAGGTCAGATCGCCTCGGTTATCGCGGGCGGTATGATCCTCAACTTTTTCTAATGGAGGAAACGGAATATGGAACTTGGATTTTTCCCTGAACATTTGTTGGAAACGCTCCCTCAAGCAGGACTTGGCTGGGTTGGTATCTTCATTGTCGTTTTGATCATGATCGGCGTGGTTTACGGCGTCTCCATCTTCTCCATTCTTCTCGGCCGCTTCTTCCGCAAGCGCAAAGAGAAAAAAGAGAACCGATAAGAAAACGGCTCGCTGACGGTGGGCCGCCAAATAAAAAACGATTTCGGTCGGAATAGCGAACGGGGCTAGCTCTTAATGAGCTAGCCCCTTCTTCTTTTTATTCCATAAGTCCCAATGCTCGTGCGATGGCGAGCTTACTTTCTTTTTTGCGTGCCTTGTAGGTTTTGGGCGTGAGATAGTAGAGCTGTGTGAAGCGGTGCCCGGTTCCGTTTCCGATATCGCGGCGCATTTCTTCACATATGCCCGCTTCGCACACCGAGGCGATGGCACCGTCGATCTTGGCGTTAAGCATCATATAATGCCCAATCACAAGGCGGGAAAGCTTGTCTCGCTTGATCTCGCTGGCGCGCCGTTCGTAATCTTCACACATGGCACGCACCGCATGATCCACAGACAGCGGCAGGGTTTGATATGTATTCGTCATAGAGGCAACCCTCCTTTTGTGCGGAAAAGGATGCCGTGGCTTATGTTTGGTTCTGCTTGTCGCTCTTGCACCGCAAGCGCCGAGACGTATCGCCTTTTGACATGCGTTAAATGAGGCTCGGCAGGCAACATATTCGGACGGGTATAGCCGTTTTGTGACAGTAAATACATCGCTTTTCTCCTTTTTTACTTCGTTGCACTAAACGCAACTTATTGAATGCTATGAAACCGAGAATGCCTCCTCCGCAAAACGGGGATGCGAAAAACGCTCGGAGAAAAAGCGCGGAGAACATCTCGGTGGTCATTGACAAAGATAGTATAACAGATAAAATGTTGCTTGTCAAGATACAAAATAAAATTTTTCGTCAAAAGGTGTTGCATTTTATGATGTATTGTGTTATAATATAAACAATAAAGTCGAAAAATCACGAAAGAGGTGTATACATGAAAAGCAACGAAATCGAATTGGGTGCACGCATTCGCATGTTCCGAAAGAAAAAGAAGATCGGTATGGAGGAGATTGCCGCTATGCTCGGTGTGAGCCGTCAGACGATCTTCCGTTATGAGACGGGTGCGATTGCCAATATCCCGCGCGAAAAACTTCGCCAGATGGCACAGATTTTTGAGGTCAGCGAAGCTGTTTTGATGGGCTTTGTGGCAGAGGAGCTGGTCTATGACGGAGTTATGCCTGCGCCGAGCCGCGCGGTTCCCATGCTGGGAGATATTGCTTGCGGTATGCCCATTTATGCGGATGAGGACCGTGCGACCTTTAACTATGTGGGAGAAAACGCCGAGGTTAATTTTTGCCTACGTGCCAAGGGCGACAGCATGACGGGGGCGCACATTCATGACGGAGACATCGTTTTTGTGCACGCGCAAGACGCGGTGGAGAATGGCGACATCGGCGTGGTTGTCATTCAAGACGAGGCGACGCTCAAACGTGTTTATTATTATCCCGAAAGCGAAAAGTTGGTTCTCATGCCCGAAAACACCAAGTATGAGCCTATGGTTTTTGTGGGGGAAGAATTGGAAAACATCAAGATCATCGGCAGGGCTGTTGCGCTTCAAAGTTCGATTAAATAAAAAAAGCGGGGCCGAGACATCAACTCAGCCCCGCGGCAATTTGTGCCATGGGCGGGGGAAATTGTTGCAATTTGCGCAGAAAATTTGTAGGTTGTGTTGCATTTTTTGCAAAATGCAACCAAAGAGGGCAGAAAAACAACTGCTTTAGGTTGTTTTCCGGTGCTTCACGACAAGCGAAGCAGCCCCGTAGACATGAAGGATTATTTCACAACGCCCTTTTGAAGCATGACATTGGCGTAAACCGCGCCCTCACCCGTGGCGATAATGGCGTAGCATTTTTTTGCCTCGTCGTAAAAGTCGAAACGGTCGATGTTGCCGACGGCGGCGGCGCCTCTTTCGTCGTGCTTTGCGACGATGGCTTTGTACTCATCCCAAATGGGGGTGGGAACCTTGCCGATATCGCAATCCATCAACTGCATGAGCGTGACGGGCTTTTCTACGTAGGTATCGAGAGGGAATACCGTCAGAATAGCGTCGAGAATCTCGGGAACACCGTGACCGTCGCAACGGATGACAATGGCATCCTTACCCATGGTTTCGGAAGGGAAGTTGCCGTCTGCGATGCAAATGCGGTCGGAGTGGCCCATTTCGCAAAGAACCTTCAGAAGCTCGGGAGAAAGAATAGAGGGAATACCTTTTAACATAGTATCATTCCTTTCAAATTGTTGTTCGCTGATTAGCTAAGGGATTTATCTCTGTACTCTGCCGCTGCCGGAGCCGCCTGCGAGAGCCTTTACCTCGTCAACCGAGACAAAGTTATAGTCGCCCTCAATGGAGTGCTTGAGACAGGATGCGGCAACCGCAAACTCAATGGAATCCTGCGTGGAGTAGCCCATCAGCTGAGAGTAGATAAGACCGCCGCCGAAGGAGTCACCACCGCCGACACGGTCAACGATGTGCATGTGGTAGCTCTTGGAGAAGCAATAGTTCTCGCCGTCGTAAAGAAGCGCTGCCCAGTCGTTATCGTTGGCGGAAATGGAGGTGCGCAACGTAATAGCAACTTTTTTGAAGCCGTACTTGTCGGCAAGCTGTTTTGCAACGCTCTTGTAACCTTCGTGGTTGAGCTTGCCGCCGTCGATATCGGTGTTTTCGGCATCGATGCCGAATACGTCGTGTGCGTCCTCTTCGTTGGAGATGCAAACATCAACATATTTTACAAGCTCGGTCATGGTTTCGTGAGCCTCTTCTCTGGTCCAGAGCTTTTTGCGGTAGTTGAGGTCACAAGAAACGGTAACGCCATGCGCTTTGGCTGCTTTGCAAGCCTCCAAGCAAATAGCGGCAACATTTTTGCTTAATGCGGGAGTGATGCCGGTGAAGTGGAACCAATCGGCACCTTCAAAGATCTTGTCCCAGTCAAAGTCTTCGCTCTTTGCCTCAGAAATCGCGGAGTGTGCACGGTCGTAAATGACCTTGGAGGGACGCTGGGAAGCACCTTTTTCGATGTAATAAATACCGACACGGTCACCGCCGCGCGTGATCGCGGAAGTGTCAACACCGTAGCGGCGCAAGGAATTGACTGCCATCTGACCGATCTCGTGCTTGGGCAGCTTGGAAACGAAAACGCTTTCCATGCCGTAGTTGGCGAGCGAAACGGAAACGTTTGCCTCACCGCCGCCGAAGGTGGCTTCAAATTCTTGTGCCTGCACGAAACGCAGGTAATCGTAGGGGCACAGGCGCAGCATCAGCTCGCCAAAGGTTACAACTTTTGCCATGTTTTTTATTCCTTTCGTTTTGGCTGTTCGCCGTTTATTTTACGATTTTATTGTACCGCCCAAATGGGAAATTTGCAATAGTTTTTCTTGTACAGTCTCGAAAAAATGTTTGCAAAAATTGCTCTTTTAAGAGGACGGTGAGGAGATTCATTCTCAGTATAACACATTTTTTTCGATTTGTCACCCTCTTTTTTTGCGAAAGTTTTGAAAAAAGAAAGCTTTTGGCAAAAAAGATATAGCGAAACTTGCCCGTTTTGTCGGCGGCACTTGAAATACGCCGCAAAAAATATTATAATAAATGAGGTAATAATAACAATTCTGCTTTGGAGGCTGTTATGGAAATGATCAAAGAAAACTTTATGCTCAAAAACAAGACGGCAGAGCATCTTTTTGCGGATTACGCGAAGGATCTGCCCATCATCGACTATCACTGCCATCTGTCGCCCGAGATGATCGCGCGCGATCACCGCTTTACCGATGCGACGGATCTCTTCCTCGGCGGCGACCATTACAAATGGCGTCAGATGCGCACCCACGGCGTGGAGGAAAAGTATATCACCGGAGACGCTTCTCCCGAAGAAAAATTTATGAAATGGGCAGAGACGTTGCCTCTTCTTATCGGCAACCCTCTTCTTCATTGGAATGCGCTTGAACTCTGTCGCTATTTCGGCATCAATGAGCTTGTTACCCCCAAAAACGCCATGGAGGTTTATGAGAAGATCGGCGCACTTTTGCAGAAAGAAGAATATAGCGCAAAGAATCTCATTCTCCGTTCGAATGTGGAGACGCTTTGCACCACCGACGATCCTCTTGACGATCTTCGCTATCACAAAGAACTTGCTTCCTTCCCCGTAAAGGTGCTTCCCACCTTCCGCCCCGATAAATGCGTGGATATTCACAAAGCACCCTTTATGGATTATATCGAAAAGACGGGAGTCACCACCTTCAAGGATTTGTTGAATTGGTTGGACGCACGCGTTGATTTCTTTGCCGCGGCAGGCTGTAAGCTTTCCGACCACGGCGTAGACTACGTGCCTTATGCCGAGGGCGATGCTTCGCTCATTTTTGATAAAAAGATGACGGGTAAAACGCTCACGCGCGAGGAAGAGGATGCCTATAAGACGGCTGTGATTCGCCACCTCGCCAAGAGATATGCCGAAAAAGGATTCGCTATGCAGATCCATATGGGCGTGCTTCGCAACAACAACAGCCGCCTTTATAACGCCATCGGCCCCGATGTCGGATGCGATTCGGTTGCCGACTATCCCGAGGCACTCGCGCTCTCGAAGCTTCTCGATTCGCTTGACAGAGAGGATGCCCTTCCGAAAACCATTCTTTACAATCTCAATCCCTGCGATAACTACGTGCTCGGCACCATGCTCGGCAATTTCCAACGTGCTCCCTTCGCGGGTAAGATTCAGTTCGGCTCCGGTTGGTGGTTTAACGACCAGCGTGACGGCATGGAAACCCAGATGAAAACGCTTGCCAATCTCGGCATGATTGCTCATTTTGTGGGTATGCTGACCGACAGCCGTTCCTTTGTTTCTTATCCTCGCCATGAGTATTTCCGCCGCATCTTCTGCAATATCATCGGTACGTGGGTAGAGGATGGCGAATATCCCGCATGCGAAGAATATCTCGAAAAAATCGTGCGCGGTGTATGCTATCAAAATGCAAAGGATTATTTTAATTTTTGATCTACCGTAAACAAAAGTTTGCTTTTTGACAAAAAGAGGTGACTTTTCTTGGTTAAAACTCAAAAGGGAAAAGCGGATTTTACGCAAGGAAAACTTTTTCTTCCCATTTTGTTTTTTGCTCTTCCCATTATGGTAACGGGCGTTTTGCAGCTTCTTTATAACATGGCGGACCAAGTGGTTGTCGGCCGTTTTTCGGGAGATGTAAACGCACTTGCCGCTGTTGGTTCTACCAGCTCTTTGACCAATTTGATCGTTAATTTCCTTATTGGTATCAGTACGGGTACGGGCGTTCTCGTAGCCCAACTGTTCGGCGCGAAAAAACTCGATCGCATCGGAGATGCGGTACATACCTCCATCACCTTTGCGTTTATCGGGGGAATTGTCGTCGGTGCATTTGGCTTTTTTACCGCGCGCCCGCTTTTGATGCTCATTGATACCAAGCCCGAGGTTTTGGATTTGGCAACGCTTTATATCCGCATTATTTTTGGCGGATTGCCTGCGCTTGCGGTGTATAACTTTGGTGCGGCGTCTCTAAGATCGATGGGTAACTCGCGCACACCGTTGATCATTTTGTCTCTTTCGGGGCTTGTCAACGTTGGTTTGAATTTGTTTTTTGTTATCGTGCTTCATATGAGTGTGGCAGGCGTTGCTCTCGCTACGATCATCGCGCAGTATATTTCCGCCACGGCGGTCATTGTCGTGTTAGCGAGGACCGACGGTCCGCATCGCTTTTATTTCCGTCACCTTGGGATTCGGTGGGAGACACTGGCTCCGGTGTTGCGCGTCGGCGTGCCGAGTGCGCTTCAAGGATGCTTGTTTTCTTTCTCGAATGTCATCATCCAAAGCGCAACCAATACCTTTCCAACGCCCACAGTTTCGGCATTTGCCGTCGGCAACACGGTGGAGGGCTTTACCTATATTGCCATGAACAGCTTCCACCACGCGGCATTGACGGTTGTGGGGCAGAATTACGGGGCGCACAAGAGAGGGCGTATCCGCCTTGCGCTTTTGTATTCACTGCTTCAAGTAACGGTGGCAGGGCTTTTGGTGGCGGGGATTGAGTTGATCTTTGTCCGACAGTTGGCGTCGGTATTCGTGGATACCTCTTTGCCCGAGGCTGGGTTAATCATCGATGCCGCCGTGGAACGTATGCGGCTTATGCTTGCGACCTATGTGTTATGCGGCATCATGGATGTTTTGACGGGATATTTACGCGGCGTGGGGTATTCGCTCATTCCGATGTTCACTTGTGTGTTCGGTGTTTGCGCCATCCGCGTGATGTGGGTATTCTTTATTTTCCCGATCTTCCCGACACCCGTAGGTCTTCTTCTGTCCTTCCCCATTTCCTGGGCAATGACATCGCTCTTTCACTGCGTGACTTGCGTTTTTGCCGGTAGAAAGCTAAAAAAGGAGTTTGCGTAATGTCCGATATCCGTGCGCGCCTTGAGGCGGAAAAAGTTGCCGAACGCGAAAAGTACGAAAAAAACTACGGTGAGATTTTGGCACATGTACGAAAAAGTATAGCGGAGAAAGAATGCATTTGCGCCATAGCCCACGCCGCCTATCTTGTGCGCTTGGGCGATCTTCGCATTGCTGTGGATCCCAATTTGTGGCTGACACCTGAAAGGGAAGAGTGTTTTAAGGCGCTTGTGTCGCTCCTTTCGGAATGCGATGCCGTTGTCATTACCCATGCCCACAGCGACCATTATACGCCCTCGCTTTTGAAGGCACTTCCGTCAAACATTTCCCTCTATATTCCTTCGTTTGTTGCGTATGAAGGAGAGAATGTCATTCGGTGTGACGACGGTACGGTCAAAACCCAAGGGGATGTGACGTTTACCTTTTTTGAGAGTTTGCATTATAAGGATCGGAGTCTGCGCGAATGCGGATTTGCCTTAACGCGCGGCGGAAAGAACTATGTTTTCCCCGCGGATGTGCGTCTTTACGATGCACCTCACGCCGTGTTTCCCAACACCGAGGTGCTTGTCTCGCATCTTTGGCTTGGCAGAGCCACCGCGTGCGATCCCGACGCATGTGATCCCGCGGCTTTTTGCCGCTTTGTCAATTCTCATCACGCTGCCCATGTTCTCGTCTCTCATCTGAACGACCATCGGCGCGACACCGAGTTCTTCTGGAGCGATGCGCATTACGAGATGGTGCAGGCACAGATTGAGGGGGAGAGTGTGCCTTTCCATTTTGGAGACGTATACTGCTTCAAGGCGTAAGCGGCGATACCGTTTGCGGCATGTCTCGCTTGATTTTTGCGAGCAAGAGAATTTAATAAATTGATGTAATGAAAGAGGATGTAGTTATGAAAAGAATATTTGCACTTTTACTTGTGTTTGCACTTTCTTTCGGTTTCGTTTTCGCCTTTTCGGCATGTGATAAGTCGGAGGACGGCGAAAAAAACGGGGATAGTGATACCAACGATAATACCGATGATGGCAAGGATGATTCCAAAATCGGGAAAAAGTTGATCAAAACTTCCGAAACTTCTTACAAAGCAACCGGCGAGGTGGGCAATACGCAAATTGTTGAATACGAATATGACAGTGCCGGAAACCAGATAAAAAGGACGAGTACATCTTATAACAGCACCGGAGCTGAAAGTGGAAAAACGGTTGAAGAATATGAGTATGACGGCAAGGGAAATCAGGTAAAATACACGCATGCCTTTTTCAGTATATTTGCAGAGAAACCCATTATAACTGTTTTCGAATACGGATATGATGGCGCCGGAAACTTAGTAAAAGAAACGGCTATTTGGTATGATTATTCCGGCGCAATAAGCGATAAGCGTATTTATGAAAGCGAATATAATGATATAGGTAAGCTGATAAAAACCACCGGAACCGGATATAATGCTGACGGCACAGTGGAAGCAACGGAAATTACCGAATATGAGTACGACAGTGCGGGAAATGAGATGAAGCACACAGAGACTTCTTACTATCCGGATGGCACAATGGCGGCTAAGTCTGTTTATGAATATGAATACGATGATCTGGGTAATAGAGTAAAAAGCACAGATATTTCTTATAATGCAGACGGTGGGAAAGGAAAAACATATTTCCATGAATATGAGTATAGTGCTTTCGGAAAGCAGATAAAAGATACATATATCATATACAATGCCGACGGTACGGTGTATAGTACACGCATCACCGAATCTGTGTACAACAATACGGAAAAAGTAATAAAACTCATTTATACCGAATATGATGCTGATGGATCCGTGAGTTGGAGTTATATGAATGAATACGAGTATGATAACGCGGGAAATCAAGTGAAGTATACGTATACTTCTTACACTGCCGACGGCACAGTAAGCAGTAAATCTGTATATGATTATGCGTACGACAGTGATGGCGACAAAGTAAAACAAACATATACTTCTTACAACACTGATGGCACAGCAAATAGTAAAACTGTCACCGAATACGAATACGCGGCGGATTGACGTTTTGACATAATTTAACAAGAGCATGGCTTTGAGGCCATGCTCTTGTTCTATGCGAAACTATGCCAATGTGAGTTGATGTAAACTTTTATTTGTTTTTTATGGCTTCCTTTTTGTATTGAAGCTCGTAAAGCCCGTAATAGGCACCGCGAAGGGATAAGAGCTCTTCGTGATTGCCGCGCTCGATGATTTCACCGTGCGAAAGCACGTAGATGCAGTCGGCATGCTGAATGGTGGAGAGACGGTGCGCGACCATGATCATCGTGCCGATGTTCATCATCTTTTCAAGCGAGTTTTGGATGAGAAGCTCGGTTTCGGTATCGATGTTGGCGGTGGCTTCGTCGAGAATCATTACGGAGGGTTTATGCACCACCGTGCGAGCAAAGGACAAAAGCTGACGCTCACCGGCGGAGAAATTGTTGCCTCTTTCGCGGACTTCTTCGTCCAGACCGTGGGGAAGCCGTGCGATCAAGCGATCGGCGTTGACATAGCGGCAGGCATCCATGATCTCTTCTTCGCTGAAGCCTGTGCGATCGGCTTCGTATTTGAGCAACGGTTTTTCGGATTCCTCACATTCGCCTGCGCGCAGTGTGATGTTGGAGCGAACACTGCCCGCGAAGAGAAAGACATCCTGAAGCATACAGCCAAAGTGGCGGCGGAGCGAGGAAAGCTTGATTTTGCGGATGTTGACACCGTCGACCAAAATCTCGCCTTTTTGGATATCGTAGTTGCGGGTGAGAAGCGAGAGAATGGTGGTTTTACCCGAGCCGGTCGCACCGCACAGGGCAACCGTTTCACCGGGCGCGATATGGAAGGAGACGTCCTTAAGTACCCACTCCTCATCCTTATACGCAAACCAGACGTTTTTGAATTCGATTTCGCCTTTGATCTCGGGCATATCGAATGCATCCTCCCCGTCCTTGACGGTGGGTTCAATGTCGAGGACCGTGAAGATCTTTTCGGCACCTGCAAAAGCGGCTTGCATGACATTGAATTGCTCGGCAATGCTTTGGATGGGAGTGAAGAATTTGGAAACATAGAGATAAAACGAGACGATCACGCCGCTTGTGATAGGTATGCCGAGGAAGCTTCCGTCAAGATAGCCCTTGCCGCCGAAGTAGAAAAGGCAAAGCACGGACATGACAAACAGCATATAGATCAGCGGACGGAAGAGCGACATGGTGAAAAGCCGTTCGTTTTTCGCGCGGTTGAGCTTTTGGTTGCGCTCACTGAAGGCGCGATCTTTAATATCCTCCCTGCCGAACACCTGAATGATTTTCATGCCCGAGAGGTTTTCCGCGAGGAAGGCGTTGATTTCCGTGGTGGCATCGCGCACGTGACGGAAGGCTCGGCGTAAAAATTTGCGGAATATGATCGTGAAAAGAAGAATGAAGGGCACAAAGCAAAGCACGAGCAGGGTGAGTGCGTAGTTGAGACACAGCATGGCACCGAGGATGGCTAAGATCATCACGATGTTCTTGATGAGATTGACCAAAAGATGGGTGAACATCATGGAAATGGAGTTGGTATCGTTTGCCACACGCGTAACCAAGGTGCCCACAAAGGTGTGATGGTGGGTTTCGTGCGAGAGAGTTTCGATGTGGGTGAAAAGGTCTTCGCGCACTTCGGATACAATGCGTTGCCCTGTTTTTTGCAAGAGAATGGCTTGTACATAACTCGATAGCATGGATACGATAAGGATGCCGACGTAGGTGAACACCATGATAAGCAAGGGTGTCATTTCAAAATCGGTCTTGATCATTTCCTGCACTCTGCCGATCAGCCAAGGGGAGACAATATCGTAGGCGACGGAAAAGCACACCAAGAGACCTATGGCGACAAAGCGCATGCGATAGGGTTTGGCGTAGACGAGGAGGCGTTTTAAGATCTCGCGATCGGGCATGGTGCGTTCGAAGCCGAAGGCTTCTTTTTTGTTTTTCATCAGCACGAATGCGAGCACAAGCAACACAGAGAGGGTACCGAGGATTGCGCCGACGATGAGGATGGGATAATAGTTGTACAAGGTTTGCATTTTAATTTTCCCCCTCTAATTTCTGAAGTTCTACCATGTCGCGGTAGATGGGAGAGCTTTCAATCAATTCATCGTGTGTACCGAAGGCGGCGATTTTGCCGTCCTCTAAAACCAAAACGCGGTCAAGGTCTTTAACGGTGGAAATACGGTGAGCAATCAAAAGAGTGGTTTTGCCCTCGCGTTCTTCGGTCAGATTGTCGAGAATCGCGCGTTCGGTCGCAGTATCTACAGCGGAAAGCGAGTCATCCAAAATCAAAATAGGAGCATCCTTGAGCAACGCGCGTGCAATGGAGATGCGCTGCTTTTGTCCGCCCGAGACTGTGACACCGCGCTCGCCGAGCAGCGTTTCATACCCTTCGGAAAAGGCGGCAATGTTGGAATCTACATCCGCGAGCACTGCGGCATTTTTAATGGCATCGCCGTTCTTTTGCGCGCCGCCCGGCAGGGAAAAGGCGATGTTTTCAGCGACGGTATCGCTGAAAAGGAAATTGTCTTGCGGTACGTAGCCGATGGAGGCACGGACCGAGCTTATGGTATAATCGCAAATGTCCTTGCCGTCGATCTTAATCATTCCGTTTTCTTCAGGCAAAGGATAGGTGCGCAAAAGAAGATCCACCAGCGTGGTTTTTCCGGAACCTGTTTTGCCGATGATGCCGATGCGCTCTCCGGCTTCGATTTTGAAAGAAAGGTCTTTGAGAGCGTACCGTTCGGTATCGGGATAAGCGAAGGAGAGGGAACAGAACTCGATTTCACCCTTGGCATCCGTCAAGGGAACGGCGTTCTCTCTGTCTTTGATATCGGTTTCCGTATCAAGCAATTCGCCGATGCGGCCGAGTGATGCTTTGCCGCGAGATTGCATTTCGATGATTTGCGAGACTGCCATGATGGGCCATATGATGGTGTTGAAATAACCGATGAATTCCACCAAAGCACCTGCGGTAAAGACATCGGTGTAGACGAGATACCCGCCGTAGCCGAGGATGATGCAGATGACCGATTCAATCAAAAGCGTAACACATATGTTCAAAAGCGTGGACATGCGCGTGTAGGTGACGTTTTTGTCTTCATTGTCGCGGTTGCGACGGCGGAAGGCAAGTAGCTCAAGCGTTTCCTTCACGAAGGCCTTGACGACCGAGATGCCCGAAAAGCTTTCCTGCGCGAAGTCCGAGAGGGAGGCGAATGCCTCTTGACGCTCCGCCCATTTCTTTTTTAAATATTTGCCGAGCACGGTGGAGATTATGAGCAAAAATGTCATAGGGATGAGCGCGAGAAGTGTTAAAGCGATATCCATGGTGAACATTTTGCGCAAAGCGAGGATGCCCAAAAGAAGCGCATCAAAGAACATCATAACGCCCGAACCGTAGCACTCTTGCACCGTTTCGATATCGTTGGTGAAAAGGCTCATCATGGCACCGACTTTGTTTTTGTGATAATAAGAAACAGGAAGAGTCAACGAATGAGAAAACATGCGGCGTCTGAGGTCCGCTTCCACACGGCGCGCCGAACCGAAAAAGCAGATACGCCACAAAAAACGCCCGAATACGAGAGCTAAAATGATAAAGATCATGGGGCGGCAGACCAAGTCTAAGATAAAATTCAAATCAAAGACATGACGAACACCGTCTATCGTTACCTCGCCATGATTGATTCCGTCGATCAGCAAACGATAGAGTTCGGGGATCTCAAGTTGGAATATATCAACTAAAACCAATGCCGCGATACCCAAAAGAAGCATGGGGAGGTATCGCAGATAGTACTGATTGATATGCTTGCCGAAAAGCATAGTCTTGCCTCCTTTTGTTTAATACAGTCTCATTATAAACCCGAAAAAGCGTGAAGTCAAGAAAAAAGCACGTTTTTTGTAAATAAGAAGAGAAACTTTTTTGCATACCCTTGCTTTTTTTAGGATATTTGGTATAATAGTAAAATGGTGGAGTGTAAAACTTCGCGTCTGACGCGCGGTTTGCGCCTATCATGGCTTTTTTGCATATAATGGCAAAAGAAACGTAAGGAGCTTTTGCCATGGATTTACCGATCAAAAAAGGTGCCACCGTTTCCGTTTTGGGGCTTGGCCGTTCGGGGATGGCGGTGATTTCGTATTTTGCGAGGCGCGGAGTTTCGCTGTATGCTTTTGATGACGGCGCGGTATCGGATGAAAAAAAAGCGTATCTTGCTTCTCTCGGCGTGCCGCTTTTCACACACGGTAAGGGAGAACTCCGCGGAGAATATGTTTTCCGCGCACCCGCCGTCCGCCCGGACACCCCGCGTTTGGTGCGCGCCGCTTTGCGCGGAGCGTATGTTTTGACGGAGGCGGAATATGTGATGTTGCTTTCCCCTTCACGCGTGTTTGCCGTGACGGGGAGTGACGGAAAAACCACTACTTCATCCTATCTTGCCGATCTGCTTTCTCACACGGGGCGGCGGATTCATCTGGGCGGTAACATCGGCAGATGTCTTTTGCCGCTGCTCGATGATATGACAGAACATGATTTTTGCGTGATGGAGCTTTCAAGCTTTCAGCTTATGGCATGTTCGGCACCTATTCATACGGGTGCCATAACCAATTTGACGGAAAACCACCTCAACTGGCACACCGATATGGCGGAATATGCCGCCGCCAAAGAACGGCTTTTACAGCTGTCGGCGCGCCGCGTGCTTCGAGGGGGCTTGTTCGAAGGGTGGGATGCCGTTCGTTTTTCTTCTTGCGGTACGGGCGACTACACCTTGAAAGGGCATACGCTTTACGGCAGAGGCGTTGCACTTTGCCATCGAAGCGATCTTTGCCTTTCGGGCATTCACAACGTGGAAAATTTGCTTGCTGCCGCCGCTTGTGCTGAGGAATATGTGACACCTTGGCAGGTCAAAGAAACCGCACGCCGCTTTCGCGGTGCCGCGCATCGTATGGAATGGGTGCGTACGGTTGCGGGGGTGCGCTTTTATAACTCTTCTATCGATACCACGCCTGCGCGCACCGCCGTTACGGTGAATGCCTTGAAGGATATGGGCGGTCGCATTTTGCTTTTGTGCGGCGGTAAGGATAAGGGGCTGTCTTTTGCTCCCCTTGCGGAATTGATTCGGCAAACAAAGGCGCGGGTTTATCTTTTTGGAGAGGCGGAGGAAAAAATCGCGAGCACTTTGCGCGCGCACGGTATAAGCTACACCTCCTCAGGCAGTATGCAAAATGCCGCTTTAACGGCATACGGTGATGCCAAAGGGGGAGATGCGGTTCTTTTGTCTCCCGCTTGCACCTCTTTCGATGCCTTTGCGGATTTTGAAGCGAGGGGCGAAGCATTTCGTTATTTGGTTGGTAAAATAAAAGAAAAGTAAAATAAAGTTTACAAAAGGAAGCCTTTGCATAAAGGCATGGTGATCATCATGGATTTGAAACAGCTTGTGGCAGAAGCGGAAGAGAAGCTTACGTCTCGCTTTGCCGCGATCGATAAGATTTCACAGATCAACACCGAAAAGGTGATGGACGCGTTTGCCGAGTTTCGCGTGGATGCGGGCATGTTTGCCTCTACCGACGGTTACGGTTATGATGACCGCGGCAGAGATACGCTCGATAAGATTTACGCCCGCGTGTTCGGCGCGGAGGCGGCGTTCGTGCGCCATTCCATTCTTTCGGGCACCCATGCCTTAACCATCGGTCTTTTCGGGCTTTTGCGTCCGGGCGATACGCTTCTTTCTTTGACGGGTAAGCCGTACGATACCTTGGATGAGGTCATTGGGATTTCCGGCGAAAAAGGCAGAGGTTCGCTTGCCGATTTTGGAGTGAAGTATCAAAAAGTGGATCTTAGAGCCGACGGTACGCCCGATTATGACGCCATTCGCGCGGCACTGCTTGCTGATTCGAGCATCCGCGTGGCGTTTATTCAGCGTTCGAAGGGCTATCTTGACCGCCCGACTCTTTCGGTGGAGGAGATTGGCAAGCTCGCGCAAACGGTGCACGAGGTTTCGGATGCCTTTGTGATGGTGGATAACTGTTACGGTGAGTTTGTGGAAACCGTAGAGCCTTGCGCCGTGGGGGCGGATCTTATGGTGGGCTCTTTGATCAAGAATCCCGGCGGCGGCATGGCGGAATCGGGCGGCTATCTTGCCGGCACGGAAAAGGCGGTTTCGCTTTGCGGATACCGTTTTTCGGCACCCGGTGTCGGACTTGAGATCGGTGCTTCGCTCGGCAATAACAAGAGCCTTTACAAAGGCTTCTTCTATGCGCCTCACACCGTTGCACAGGCAATTAAAACGGCACATCTTGCCGCTTATATATTCGAGAAGCTCGGCTATGCCACCGAACCGCACTGGTCGGAGGAGAGACATGACATTATTCAATCCGTCAAATGCGGCAGTCCCGAGGTGCTGATCGCCTTTTGCCGCGGCATTCAGTGGGGGTCTCCCGTGGATGCGTACGTCACGTGTGAGCCTTGGGCAATGCCGGGGTATGGCGATCCCGTCATTATGGCGGCGGGCACCTTTACACAGGGTGCTTCCTTAGAGCTTTCCGCAGACGGTCCGATTCGCGCGCCTTATATCGCTTATTTCCAAGGGGGTCTCACCTATGAATCGGGAAAAATCGGAGTACTTTCCGCGGCACGTGCTGTATTGGCTCTTGAAAAATAAAAAAGGAATGGTATAAAAATATGAAAAAGATCGTTGCTTTGCTTTTCGCTCTCGTGATGCTTTTTGCTTTTACGGCTTGTTCGGAGGATACGGTTGTTCCCGATGGGTACAAGCTTATCTCCAATGCGGAGGCTTGCGCTTATTCTTTCTTCGTTCCGGAAAACTATATTGCGATGGACAGCGGCTCTACCTTTACCAAAGCCAATATTTCCAACAGTGATTCTTGCGAGGTCAGCTTTATGATCGTGCCCGAAATTCTCGGCGATGGCACCATGGCGGCACACTGGGAGGGATTGCAGGCGGAATATGCCGCTACCTTCCCCGAGGGATATGCCGTTTGCGAAGAGGAGCAGGGAACGGTTGTGGGCGTTGGCGGCGTGAACGGTTTCCGCTACACCTTTACCGCCAAGCATGGCGGCAAGGACTATAAGTTCATGCAGGTGTTTGTACCGAAAACGACATTGACATCGGCGGAGCTGTACGTCTTTACCTACACCGCCGCTTCCGATCATTACGACACCCATCTTGAGGCAGTCAATGAGATTCTTTCCTATATCACTTGGGATTGAGTTTTCGAGAGGTTCTATGAAAGAAGTTTATTTTGACAACAGTGCTACAACACGTGTTTGCGAAGAGGCACTTGAGGAATACGTCCGTGTCTCACGCGAGATATACGGCAACCCCTCCTCCCGCCACCGTCTCGGCTTTCTCGCGGAGGAGGCACTGGCGAGAGCCAAGCGAGCTGTTTTAACGTCACTGGGAACCAAAGAGGGGCGGATTCTTTTCACCTCGGGCGGTACAGAGGGAAACAATCTTGCCATCTTAGGCAGGGCGCATGCCAAGAGCCGCTTTAAGGGAGGGCGCATCATCACCACGGCGGGAGAGCATTCTTCGGTCTCTCATACCCTTGCCGCATTGCGCGCGGAGGGCTTTGACGTGATTGAAATCCCAACCAAGGATGGTATTTTTGATCAAGAGGCATTTTGGGCGGCATTGACACCCAAGACGTTTCTGGTCTCCGTGATGGCGGTCAACAATGAGACGGGTGCGCTTTATCCCTTGAAGCGAATCTCGGAGCTTTTGCACCGCGTTTCTTCGGAAGCACTTTTCCATGTTGATGCCACCCAAAGTTATATGAAAGTGCCTTTTACCCCCAAGAGCATCGGCGCGGATATGATCACGCTCAGCTCACATAAGATCGAAGGGCCGAAGGGCGTCGGTGCGTTATGGATATCCGACACTGTTTTGCGTACCAAGGGGCTTGCCCCCATTCTCATCGGCGGCGGTCAGGAGGAAGGGCTTCGTTCCGGTACCGAAAACGTGCCGGGAGCGTGCGCGTTCGGAAAAGCGGCGGAGGTGTATTTCGCGGATTTTGCCGCAAGGAAAGAAAAAATCAATGCTTTGCGCTCTTTCTTAATCCAAAAGCTCTCCGTGATAGAGGGAATTTCTCTCAATATTCCCAAAGGAGAATACGCACCGCATATTCTCAGTGTGACGGTGCAGGGAATGAAGAGTGAGACGGTGCTCAACGATCTTTCGGGTAAGGGCATTTATGTTTCCTCGGGAAGTGCCTGTTCTTCGCATGACGCGCATCTTTCCACCGCGCTTCTTGCCTTTGGAAAAACGGCGGATGAGGCCGATTCCACGGTTCGTGTCAGCCTCTCTTACCGCAATACGGAAGAAGAGGCGGAGCTTTTGGTCTCGGCACTTGCCGAAACCGTCCGTATGCGTGCAAAGAAAAAATAAAAGAGAATTTTGCTAACTTTGAAAGGAATAAATGATGAAAAACGAATTTTGCTTTGGTGCGGCAGACATCCTTTTGCCCGACTTTGATGCGGTTGCGGGTGAGAAATGGGCTTGCATTGCTTGCGATCAGTTTACCTCCGAGCCGGAATATTGGAATGAAACGGAACGTGTGGTCGGTGCATCGCCTTCCGCGCTTCGCTTGGTTCTTCCCGAGCTTTATCTCGGACAGGGGGATGAGGAGCGTATCGAAAACATTCATCAATCCATGGATGCATATGAAAAGACGGTCTTGAAGGAATATAAAAACGCCATGATCTACCTGCGCCGCCTTTGCCCGACCGGTAAGGTTCGCGAGGGGTTGATCGGCAAGATCGATCTTGACGCTTATGATTATCATAAGGAGACCACAGCCCCCATCCGTGCTACCGAGGGAACGGTTCTTTCCCGTATTCCTCCCCGCGTGCGTGTGCGCCGCGGCGCAGCACTGGAGCTTCCCCACGTTATGCTTTTGGTGGATGATGCTCAAAACACGCTTTTCTCTCTCCTTAACACTAAAAAGGATGGTTTGAAAAAGGCGTACGATTTTTCGCTGATGCAAGGCGGCGGTGCGGTCAGCGGTTATTTTTTGGATGAAAAGACGCAAGAAGAGGCACTTCATGTGCTTATGGGCTTGCATGAAGGCCAAAAAGATCCCTTGGTTTTTGCTGTGGGTGACGGTAACCATTCGCTTGCCTCCGCAAAGGCTTATTACGAAGAACTGAAGGAAAGCCTTGGTGAAAAAGCCAAGGACCATCCCGCAAGATACGCTTTGGTTGAGATCGTCAATATCCATTCCGAGGCTTTGGCTTTTGAACCTATCTACCGTGTGGTGTTCGGCGCGGATCGAAAGGATCTGCTTTCGGCTCTTTCTGAATTTGCGCTTTCACATAAAGGAGAAGGCGGCAGACAGAGACTTGAGATTGTTTATGCCGAAAATGGCGAAAAATGCAAAGAAGTATTTATATTTGACGCGGCTCCCCACAGCTTGACGGTGGGCAGTTTGCAAATGTTTTTGGATGAATACGCGGCGGCACACAGCGAAATTGAAGTGGATTATATTCACGATGTTGCCTCTCTTGAAGCACTTGCCATGAAACCGAATGCCGTTGGTTTCCTGTTTGACGGCATGGAGAAGAGCGAGCTCTTCTCGGCGGTTGACTGTGACGGTTCCTTGCCTCGCAAGACCTTCTCGATGGGCAGTGCGAGAGAAAAACGCTATTATCTCGAAGCGAGAAAGATTCGCTGATGCTCACCTTTGGCAATGTTACCCTGCGCCATGGGCTGATGCTCGCACCGCTTGCGGGCTATACCGATTATGCCATGCGCCGCGTTTGCCGTTTGCACGGCGCGGAATACGAGGTTTCCGAAATGGTATCCTCGCGTGCGCTTTGTTATCATGACACCAAAACCCCCTTTCTTGCCCGTGTGGGTAGAGAAGAGCTGCCTATGGCGGTGCAGATTTTCGGCTCCGAACCTCGGTTTATGGCGGAAGCGGCAAAAATGGTGGCGGCAGGAATGGGCGGCGGGCTTCCGCCTTCCGCCATTGATATCAATATGGGATGCCCTGTGAAAAAAATCGTTTCTGCGGGGGACGGATCGGCACTGATGAAGGATCCGTCTTTGGTGTTTGCCATTGTGGAGGCGGTTGTGAAGGCGGTTTCTGTTCCCGTGACGGTCAAGATTCGCGCGGGGTGGGATGCGCAACATAAAAATGCCGTGGAAGTGGCAAAGGCTGCCGAAGCGGGCGGTGCTTCCTTGCTTGCCGTACACGGGCGTACCCGTGCGGATATGTACAGCGGAAAGGCGGACCTTGCGGTCATCGCCGCTGTGAAAAACGCGGTGCGGATTCCTGTGGTTGGCAACGGAGACATTCGCTGTGCCGCCGATGCGTTGCGTATGAAAGAAGAAACCGGATGCGATGGCATCATGATCGGCAGAGGGGCGGTTGGAAATCCCTTCGTGTTTGAAGAGATTGCCGCCGCGCTGGACGGAAAAAAATACACGCCTCCCACACCGCGGGAGCGTGTGGAAACGGCACTTTACCAACTTCGCCTTGCCATAGAGGACAAGGGGGAAGCGGTTGGCGTGAACGAAGCGCGCAAGCAGTTTTGCGAATATTTGCGCGGTATGCGCGGTGCTACGGCTATGCGTTGCGCGATCAACAAGGAAACCACTTACGCAGGGATCGAAGCCCTTGCGAAGGACTTCCTTTCATCTTATGAAAAATAAAAATCGGTTGCATTCCCGAAAAGGGGGCAACCGATTTTTTTATTAAAATTAAAGATCCGGGATTTCGAGCAATACCCCGCCTTTCATCGCACTCTCAGCGGCGATGATGCCGGGCAGTGTCATGCGTATGGCAAGGTCGATGTCGATGGGCGGCTTTTCATCGTTCAGAACGCAATCGATGAACGCGTGCATCATTTTGACGTCGCCGCCGCCGTGGCCGGCGGTACTTTCATTCGAAAAATGAGTGGAAACAGGAATCTCGATCTGCTTTTGCATAGAATCGGGAACCGAGGAGAGAGAGGCGAAGGAATGCGCTTCGTCATCCACACACTTGTTTTTATCGGTGTGGATATAACCGCGTGTTCCGATGATGGAATAGTTATGGTCGTATCCGACGTAAGCGTCAAAGACGATCAGCAAACGGATCACCGCCCCTTTGGCGGTGCGGAAGAGCGCGACTGCGTTCTTTTGCGGTGAGCGATAAGGATTGTAAACAACAGTTGGCATCATGCAAGAAACGCTGACGCAACGGTCGTCAAGAATCTGAAGCAGTGGGCCTAATTCATGGGTGCAGTATTTGATGGCGGGATTGTGAAGCCGCCAGTGATTCGGATCGGCGTAGGGCTTATGATCGCGGTAATCTGCGGAATGTAGATATTCCGCTTCGCAATAAACGGCTTCGCCGAGCGTACCGTCCTCATACATCTTTTTCCAAGCGCGTACAAAAGCCCAAAAATTGCAGTTTTCCGCCAGCATGTATTTTTGCTTCGGATGGGCGGCAACGGCATCGCGCAGGATTTTGATCTCTTCGACGGTGTTGACGGCGGGAATTTCGCTAAGCACATGCTTGCCTGCCTCAAGGCATTTTACTACCATGGGCACATGCTCGGTGGCGTAATTGGCAACGACGACCGCTTCAAAATCGCCCTTGGCGAGAAATTCGTCCGCATCGGTAAACCCTTCGGCGACATGCCCGTGCTTAGCATAGAGATTTTGGGTTTCTTTGACTTTTTCGGGGTTGATATCACAAACCGCCGTGATGCGCGCTTTTTTGTGGTAAAATGCTTGGGAAGCGACCGACGCGCCGCGAACAAGACCGATCACACCTATTTTTAAAATTTTTTCGGACATGAGCATTTTCCTTTCTAAATGTTTAGAAGCACCAAGGCGAGTGTGCCCAGCGCGACACCCGTCAGCTGGCGCTTGGAGAATTTTTCACGGAACAGAAGCAGGGAAACGAGGAAGGAGAGCAGAATTTTGGTGCCTGCCTTGATGGGAGAGGCAAGAGAGACTGCCATCATGGTGGTGACGATGAGAGAAAGTGCGTTGGTCGCACCGTTTGAGAGCCCCGACAGGGCGGCGTAAAGCCCACCGTGGCGCAAAAGATAGGTGAGGTCCTTACCGTTTTTGATCAGACCGATGACAAAGAGAACGAGTGCCGAGAAGGCAAGCGCGACTGCCATAAACTCGTTGTCGAGCGTTGCCTTGAAACGCACTTGTTGCATACGCATAAGCACCCCGAACATGCCGCTTCCGATGAAGGAAAGACCAATGGTGATAAACCATGTGAGAGAAAGTTTTTTCTCTTCCGCCCCTTTTTTCTTTTCCGCACGGGTAAGAAAAAGAGAGATCATAATGAGAGCAAGTCCGATGTAGGCAAAGACCGAAAGTTTTTCTTTTAAAAATAAGAGACCGTAAAGGATGCTGAACACTCCCGAGTAGGAGAGAATGAGCATGGAAAGCGTAAAGGAACCGCATCCGAGTGCCACGTATGTAAGGAAGGATGCCGAGCAGTAAAAGATGCCTGCGGCGATCGCGTAGGGAAGGATGGCAGGTGCGAAGGTGAGCGTGCCGTCACCGACGGTGAGGTCCTTTAAAATGAAAAAGAGCATAGAGAAGAGGGAGACGATTGCGGTGAAGAGAAAACCGCCTTTGCCGTGACGGGCGTTGTATTTTTTGATGAAAATACCCTCGAAAAGCCCGATGGCGGAGGATAGGAGAATTAAAAGAAAAGGAATCATAACTGCCTCGCTTTCTTTTTTAGTATACGTCCTTTTTGATCGGAAGGAAATGGATTTTTTCGTTTTTTATATGTAAAAATGCCGTATCTTCTTGCTTTTTCAGCTTGGATATGGCATAATAATACCGAAGTTATTGAGGTATGGAAAGGAAGGAAACCGTATGTCGGACAGCATTTGCAATTTTGTGCCGCCGAAGAGATATGGGGAATGGCGCACGGTCCATTTCGTTTATGAAACGGATTTTCATGAGCTTGCCCAGCCCTTTTTACATCCGATTTATTATCTTTTTTTGGTAACCAGCGGTGAGGCGACGGTGCATAGCGGCGACGGTTCTTTTTCGGTGGAACGGGGCTGTGCTTACCTTCTTCCGCCAGCTGTTTTTTACACGGTGGAGGCGAGCGAAGACTTTCGCTATATGTACGTCAGCTTTACGGGTGAGGGGGCGGCTGCTTGCTTAAAACCTTTGCATGCCGAGCAACCCTTCGTTTTGCGCCGAAATTTAACAGAGTTGATTGATTTTTGGTTTTCCGCTATCGTGCGTGTGAACGGCGAAAACGCGAATTTCTTGTCTGAAAGCGTTCTTTTTTATACCCTTTCCTACTTTCTGCCTGCGGAAAGAAATGCTTCATTTGATAATGTCGAGGCACTGAGCCATATGCTCGTGGACTATATCGGCAATCATTTTACGGAGCCCGATCTTTCGCTCGGCAAGATCGCTTCCGCATTTTGCTATACCGAAAAATATCTTTCTACCGTTTTTAAAAAGCATATGAAAGTCGGTTTTAGCCAATATCTCGGTTCTTTGCGTCTTGCGTACGCCAAGGGGCTTTTGTCGCACGGTGTGCTCTCTGTTTCGGAAGTCGCCGTGGCGTCGGGCTATCGCGATGCGCTTTATTTTTCCAAGGTGTTTAAGGCGCGTTACGGCATGCCTCCCGGAGAACTGGCGCGCAAAGAGAACAGAGAAAACCTTGTTTTTAAAAAAGAAGAATCATAGTGCTAAGAGGGGCTGCTTCACTTGCCGTGAAGCACCGAAAACAACCTAAAGCAGTTGTTTTTTTGCTCCCGATGGTTGTATTTTGAAAAACGCAACACAACTTACAAATTTTTTGCGAAAATTTCGGCAATTTGCGCCGCCTATGGCACAAATTGCCATGGGGCTGAGTGAATGACTCAGCCCCATTTCTTTTTAAAATATCATTTCCATCACCGCGAAAACGAGGGGAATGGTGATGACAGAACAAAGATGCGAAACCAGTGCCATGCCTGCCGCGGTGGATGTGTCTTTTCCGTATGCGGCGGGGATAACCACGGTGTTAAGCCCGAGAGGCATCGACATGGCGCATACTGTCAGCGTGGCAAAGGTGGTGAAGAAGGCATTGTCTTGCCATGCAAAAAGCGTGCGAACCAACGCCAAAACCGCTATGACGGCGGCAGGAAAGAGAATCAAGCGAAGGACGGTGGCAAGATAGATGCCTTTTTGTTTCAGTACCTTGCCGAGATCGCAAGATGCCACGGTGATACCGGTTAAGATCATGGCAACGGGAGACATGCAATCGGCGGCAACCGAAATGGGGGCAAGCACCCCCTCCGGCAGGCGAAGCCCCGAAAGTCCGATGACGGCACCGAGCAACATGCAAATAAACATGGGATTGAGGAATGACTTGGCAATACTTTTGACACCGCGCTTTTCTCCTTCGGGCGGCAAGAGCAAAAAGGGAACGGCGAAGCCGTAAATGCAGATGTAAAGCGGAATGGTAAAAATCAGATATTCATAGAAGATTGCGGGAAAGAGTGCTTTGACTACGGCGTTGCCCATAAAGCCGAAGTTGGCAAACCAAAGCCCATAGGTGTAGATGTTTCTTTGATATGCGTCCTTGTCGCAAAGCTTGGCGAGCAACCGCACGAGAGGGAAGAGCAGAAGCACGATGGCAAAGCTTAGAGTAAAGATCTTCCATGTTTTAGAAAGATTCTCGACCGTAAAGGAATCGAAAAAGGTAACCAAGATCAGTGCGGGCACAAACAGCGCATTTTCAAGGCGCGAGAGCACTTTGTCCGAGCCATCGGGTAAGAATTTGATTTTTGCGAGCAGATACCCCGCACCCAAAAAAGCAACGAGAAAAAACATCTGCCAAAGCGTAGCGGAGAAGAGACTTGTGTTCATTTTTGCTGTTCACTTTTCATTATTTATATTTATCATTCGCTGACAGGGGTTTCTTCACTTGTTGTGAAGCATTACATACGTAACACAACCTGTCACTTTCTGCGAAAAAATCGCCAATTTGCGCCGCCCATGGCACAAATTGACGCGGGGCTGAGTCTTTAACTCAGCCCCTTTGATTATCTTAAACGCAACCTTGTGCTTTCATAGCCTCGGCAACCTTAAGGAAGCCTGCAATGTTAGCACCTGCAACGAGGTCGCCCTCCATACCGTATTCTTTGGCTGCGGCATAAGAAGCGGCGTAGATGTTCTTCATGATCATCTTGAGCTTTGCGTCAACCTCTTCTGCTTCCCAGCTGTAACGCATGGAGTTCTGAGACATTTCAAGACCGGAAACGGCAACACCGCCGGCGTTAACTGCCTTGGAAGGAGCAACAACAACGCCGTTTGCTTTGAGATAAGCAACCGCTTCGTTGGTGGTAGGCATGTTCGCAACCTCAACGTAGTACTTAAGGCCGTTTGCAACCATAGCCTCAGCTTCCTTCATGCCAACCTCATTCTGGGTTGCGCAAGGCATCATGATGTCAGCCTTGATGCCCCAGGGCTTTTCGCCCTTGAAGAAAGGAACGCCGAACTTGTCTGCGTAATCCTCTACGCGGTTGCGGCAGGATTCACGCATTTCAAGCATGTAAGCGATCTTTTCGGGCGTGGAAACGCCGTCTTCATCGTAGATATAGCCGTCAGGACCCGAGATGGTAAGCACTTTACCGCCAAGCTCGTTGATCTTCTGTACAGCACCCCAAGCAACGTTACCGAAGCCGGAGATGGCGAAGGTTTTGCCCTTGATGTCCTCGCCGAGCGTCTTGAGCATCTCGACGGTGTAGTAAACAGCACCGAAGCCGGTTGCCTCGGGACGGATCAGCGAACCGCCATAGGGGCGGCCCTTGCCGGTGAGAACGCCGGTGAATTCGTTGCGAAGTCTCTTATACTGACCGAAGAGATAGCCGATCTCACGTGCGCCTACGCTGATCTCGCCTGCGGGAACGTCGGTGTCAGCACCGATGTGACGCTCAAGCTCGGTCATGAAAGACTGGCAGAAACGC
>JAZNND010000011.1:0-1722 GCA_045580085.1 Eubacteriales bacterium | reverse complement strand
CTAAAACACTTTTGCGGAATCTGTCGTTAATTAACAACAGACCCCGCAAATGCTTAAATTATATTTCTGCTCAGGATTCTTGGAATTTAGAATTGCAAAATCTTTCCTAAAAGTGTTGCACTTCTATTGACAATTCACTATGAATAAATACGGTTTGATTTTTATTTTTTCTGTGTCTTGCGCGCGAGGACTTTCTCGATATAGGCGTATTCCTCGGGGGTGTAGTCCTCTTTTTGCTCATCAAGAATCAAGCGAAGCTGTGCGGGCGTGTAGGAAAACATTTCGCGGCAAAAGTCGCCCGTCATGCCGTCCTCACCCGGGAACTCCTCCATGGCTTTTTTGGCATCCGCTTCGGCAAAGCCGAGAAACACCGCCTCAATCTGTGAAAACAGAAAAACACCGAAAACGGAAAAGATCAAAGCACCGCCGCCGAGCACAAAGCCGAAGAGCGCGGTATCTTCTTTGCCCGCAACGCCGACCGAGGTGACGGCAATCGCAAACAAAAGAACCGCAAAAAGCATGGCAAGGAAGAAAAAGATTTTCCCCACCGTATTGATCGTCCGTGCGCGAGAGAGATTTTTATTCATGTTTATACCTTCCTTTTTGGCATAATGCCAAGTATTGTTTACAAATTAGCTTTTAAATTCCTTCATAACACCAATGGCAGTGCCGATGACGGTGCCAAATTGCGCGTTTTCGGGAATGGTAAAATTCACATCAAACATATTAGAAAGCCCCTCAAAAGCCGTCTTGGCGTAAGAAACACCCGCCAAGTTGCCGATGAGAACAATATCCTTCACGCCGCGTGCGCGCGCGGCAAACAGCGCAAGCATGCCCACGGTTTCAAAAACCATGTTGAGAATGCCGAGCGCGAAATCCGCGTTGGTTGCGGTATCGGTGACTTTGCCGAAATTGGACGCGGTCATATGGTCGGGCATGGTTAATCCGTGGTCCTTCTTGGTGATATCGCCGATGCGCAAGTCGATGTGCGACAAATCCCCCTCCATAGCAAGCTCTTGGATATAATCCATATCTTCCGCACCCAATATCTTCTTGGAAAGACCGACCAAGGTGCCGCCTCCGACACCCGTACCGCCGAGATACTCCGGTTCCTTGCCCTTTTCGGCATAGACCAAGGCCGTGCCCGTTCCGAGGCTGACGATAACCGCTTTTTCAAGCCCCGAAAGATACAGCCCTCCAAGGCCGATGGAACGGAACTCGGGCACGGTATCGCAAGGCAAATTATAGATGGGCTTTGTGATATAAGACGAGCCGACGCCCGTTGTCACAACGGAATCAATATCCGACAGTGCAAGGTCGTTTTCGGCGGTAAATCTGCCGAACGCACCGTAAATAGAGGTGATGGGATCCGTTGCACGCACAAAAAGCGGCGACATCAAAGTACATAGCCCTTCCTCACGGCGAAAGCCGACGATCTTTGTGGTGCTTCCGCCCACGTCAATGCCGATGGTGATCATGGATGTCGTTCCTTTCAGGTGGGATCTTACAGATACAGTATACCACATTTTTGGGATACTTGCAAGCACTTGTCGCAATACAATTGGCACTTAGTTGTAACTTTTTTTTGAACACGAAATGAACAAAAGCCTGCGGAAGAGGGTAAATTGTGAAAAGTTTGAAAAAAGCATTGACAAAAGCGGGTAAAACGGATAGAATAAAGACACAATAATAAAGAAATCAACGGAGGACCCCGATATGGCA
>JAZNND010000010.1:0-5905 GCA_045580085.1 Eubacteriales bacterium | reverse complement strand
TGAGGACGTTGAACTGTGTTCTCCTTATTATGACAATTCAAGAGGGATAGGTCTATCAGAGATGGTACTCGCAATAAGCGAAGGAAGAGCAAACAATGCTTCTGGTCTACTAGCTCTTCACGTGCTTGAGATAATGGAAAGCATAATCAAAAGTTCAAAAGAGGGCAAAGCAATCATTCTTGAAAGCACGCCAAGCCAACCTGTTGTACTGGATTGGAATATACCGTTAGGTGATCTAAAACGTTTTGTTGAACGTCGTAATTAAATACACGGGTTCAAGTCCATATCAAAACAACGAAAAATATCTTTTTTGTCCGCCCTTCACAAAAATAACCGATAGCCTTCAGGCTATCCGTTATTTTTTGTAGTTGCTGATCGACGATGAACCCCTTATTGTTTCGCAAAGCGAAACAATAATAGAGCTCGCGCTACCACCGCGCGCAACTTTCCCACCCAATTATGCGCGAGCTTCGGGTTCAGAGTCCTTCCGCCCCTGCCAAAAAATCCGAAAGCGAAAGCTTTCGGATTTTTTTATCCAAGCCTACGGCTTGGTATATCATCACGCGTCAGCGTGTATATCATCGCCGAAGGCGTATATCATCACGCGAAGCGTGCATCTCTGCGGCGTGATTTGGTTGCGCAACGGTTGAAATGTTCACATAATTGTGTTACAATAAAAGAAAAAGGAGAAAATCTTATGAGTAACCTTTCAGAAGCTATTTGTTCTAAAATAAAATCGACCATAGACTCGTGGTTTGAAAATGGTATTTATGCTATTTCGTTTTTTGTTTATTCCAACGAAGCATATCAATACAAAAATTATAGTAACATATCCACATTTGCCATCAGTTATAATACAGAGGAGGATTGCGATGGTGCGGATCTGTATGATGAAGAACGCTGGAATTATGCGTTTTGGAGGCAGGACGAAACTCCCATCATCGATCCCGATGAAGAACCTGAGATGACCAAACTTCTCTTTGATTGGTATAAAGAAAACGGCATTTCCGACATAGGTAAAGAAGATGACGATTGCTATGACAGCAATTTTAATTACATTGGGAAAGGACCTATTGGTCATTATGAATTATTGCAAATCGTTTCGGAAGTTGCCAACAAATTGCAGTCGGAGGGATATATTGAACAACACTTCGGCAAAAAGATTCCTATAATTGTGCATGGCTTGGAATATGCATGGTATGACATTGAAGCCACAACAAAGGCTAATCCTCATGGAGAAGCAGACACTTTTATGAAAGCAATGAAAGAACTCGGTATGATTCCGTAATAATAAATAATACTACATAGATTCGTTTGCAAGCATGGAGTAGCACCCCGGAAGACAGCGGCATAGTGCAACTCCCATCAGCGCCAAGGGATAAGTCTATCCGCTGACCTTGAAACACGGATCGATTTCGAAAAAACTTGCGGTATGGATCGATTTTGAAAGGGTGTGCCAAAAAATCCGAAAGCGAAAGCTTTCGGATTTTTTTATCCAAGCCGTAGGCTTGGCATATCATCACGCGTAAGCGTGTATATCATCGCCGAAGGCGTATATCATCACGCAAAGCGTGCATCTCTGCGGCTTGATGATATACAACGGCAAACCGTTGATGATATACAATTCCTTCGGAATTGATGATATACGATGCTTCGCATCGATGATATACACGCCTTCGGCGTGATGTGGATTACGGCCTCCAATACTCCGCAATCGTTTCCTTCGCAAGCTGAACATACCGCTTGCCGCGGGCGTAGTCGCCGAAGATGGTGCCAACTTCTCTTTGCGCTACCTCGAACAGGCAGCCGCTCGCGGCTTGGCTGATGCCTTTGAAGCATTTTCTTATCGCGTCCTCATCAAGGGGGCCCGGATCGGTCACGAATTCGGCGCGCGGTTTGCTGTAATATACAACTCTGCTGCCGCGCAGGTACTCGCCGATCTGCTCTTCGTTGTTGAAGGGCGACACCGAAAGCTTGCGCAAGTTGTCCCACTTGGAAAGATAATCGACCCAGATGTTATCCACTCTTTCGCAACAGCCGTAGGAGAGCAAGCCGAAGCGCCTGACCATGCGGTCAAAATAGGGATAGACGAATTCCCCGTACATCGCGGGAGAGACCGCGGTGGTTTCCTGCGATTCAAGGAAGCCCCAGATCTGCTTTGTGGACGTGATCTCGCCCTCGGAGGGGAGCTCGTCGGTAAAGGCGAAGGACTCCTGCGCCACGCTTGAGAATCCGTTCGTCGGGAGAAGCAGCTTGTTCTCTTCCAGATAATCATAGTACCGCTCGTACACCTTCGTCGCCATATCCATCAGCTCGTGCAGCTTTTCGGGGCAGTCGTACATCGACATATAGTAGGTCTCCATGCTGACGAGCTTCACAAGCGGATTTGTGATCGCGCCGCGCAGGGACGCCTGCATTATGCGCGACGGGAGAATGTCGCCGAAAATGCTGTCCGCAAAAGCGCACCATTCCCGCGTTCCATCCATATCGACCGTAATTCCGCCGCCGAGGAAAATGTCGAAATCAGCTTCAATATCGTCGGTCAGAGGCTCGATATGAAAGCCGATCGAGTCCTTTGCTTTGGTGATGACGGGCTGTGCGCCGAAGGGCGAGCCTTTCACAAAAACATTTACGTCAAATCTGTCCGAAACGGGAGTGTCGTCGTCAAAAAGCTCGCGTCCGACCATCGAGGACAGAAGCTGCCACTCGAGCCGTCGCGCCTCCTTGCCCTCGCAACGCATACGCGGGGTGATGACCTCGCGCGTAAAATTTGAGAACAGCAGTCTCACCGTCGGCGTGTCGCGCAAGCCCTTCGCCTGCTTATCCCACATCGCAAGGATCTCGTCGTTGCGCGGACAGTTTGCAAGCGCCGCCTTACGCGCCGCCAGCTCGCGCAGTATTTCCCTGTCCTTCAAAGATACGTTTATCATAGCAAAAACTCCTATCGGTAATTCTTCTGATTAATTATATCACAACCAACTGCCGATGTAAAGTCTTTTTTGGAAAACACTATGCTTTATTATTTCGGTGCCGCATATTGACTTTGCCGGGGCTTTATGATAAAATAAAGATAGTATTTTGCAAGGAGGAGAAGTTCATGTCACGTATCAACAAAGCTAATGGCCCGGCTACGGACGACTGCGGTCCCCTCAACGGTTCTGTCAGATGGGAGAACCGCGACGGTGTAGTTTATGATGGAGAATGGCGCGAAGGCATCCCCCACGGCAAGATGACGATCAAATTCCCCGACGGCAGCCTTATGGTCACAAGCTACTACTTCGGCACGATTCACGGACATACCATTTTGGAAAATCCGGACGGATACCGCCTCGAATGCGAGTTTAGTAACGACAAACCCAACGGCAAGGGCTCTGAAAGATGGCCCGACGGCATCACATACGAAGGAAGCTACTCGGACGGCAAGCGTCACGGATACGGAACCATGCGCTATCCCGACGGAAGTACCTACACAGGCTATTGGTGCAATGATCTGCGGGGCGGGAGCGGTACCTACACAGCCGGGGACGGCACCTGTTATCAGGGCAAGTTCGTGGATGACCTGCTGCAGGGTCAAGGAACAGTCACTTACGGCGACGGTTGCCGCTATGAAGGTGAATTTCTCAACGGCGAAAAAGGCGGGCAAGGCGTCTTTGACTGGCCTGACGGAGATCATTATGAGGGCGCGTTTGCAAAAGACGTGCGCAGCGGCTACGGTGTCTACATCTACAACGACGGAAGCCGCTACGAAGGCGAGTGGAAAAAAGACGGTAGATGGGGCAAGGGTGTCATACGAAATCACGACTTTTCCACATACGACGGCGAGTGGCGGAAAGATCTTATACACGGAAAAGGCGTGACGACCTGGCCAAACGGTGAATCCTACGTCGGTACCCGCATCAAAGGCGATTTCACCGGCTGGGGTACCTACACCGACACGAGCGGAAAGCAATACCGCGGTCTTTGGCTAAACGGCAGACTGCTCTTTAACAAAAAAGCTCCCAAACCCGGCAGCCAATTCTACTTCACCGGCGAAGGCAAGCGGGAATACGTCAAATACCGTTATGAGGGCGGCTTCCGCGAGGGCTTGTGGGAAGGCTACGGCGTAGCGGATTGGGATGACGGTCGCCATTACGAAGGCGAATGGAAAAACGATATGCGGCATGGCTACGGTATTATGTTCAATTCAAAGGGAACGCGCTGTGAAGGCGAGTGGCAGTTTGGTAAACTGCACGGTCACGTCAAATATTCCCACTCCAAGCACGACTTTGAAGGAGAATTCGTGAACGGAAAACGTCACGGACAGGGCATCTTGCGCTTAAAAAACGGTGATGTTTACGAAGGACTCTATGAAAACGACAAAAAGCAGGGTAAGGGTGTCTGGACTCTCGCCGACGGTACACGCATTATCTGCACTTATGCCGACGGAGTGATCGTCGGCGAGGGAGAAAAGTATTTTAGTGACGGCGGCGTTTATAAGGGCGGGCTGAGTCACAACGGTCTTGTTCACGGCAAGGGAGTGTGGGAGCTTCCCGACGGCAGCCGCTACGAAGGCGAACACGACATGGGTTACCGCCACGGAAAAGGCGTGATGACCCTGCCCGACGGTACCAAACAAATCGGATGGTTTGAAAAGGATGAGTATATCGGTCCCGATCAGCCAAATTCATAATAAACTGATGAATAATTTATTTTTCGAGGCACAACAATGACAACCTTTACCGCTACGCTGACGCCTATGCTGACGCTGTTTGCCTGCATTGCGCTTGGATTCATACTCAGCAAGTGCAGGATCCTGCCCGAGGGGTCGGGCAAGGTTATGGCTAAAATGGAGACCTGGATCTTCTGTCCCGCGCTCAATTTTACCACAATGGCATACTTTTGCACGGTCGATTCGATTGGCGAGCATTTTATCAATATCATTCTCTCATCCTTCGGCGTTCTGCTTGCCGTGGGAATATCGATCTTTCTCGCCCGCTATTTCGTCAAGGAAAAAGGCGCCGAGCGCGGAGTCTATCACTATGCCCTGGCGTTCGCGAACAGCGGATATATGGGCGACCCCATCGTGCTTGCGCTGTTTGGCGAGGTGGCGCTTTCCTATTACAAGCTCTACTGCCTGCCGATCCAGCTTATGATCTATTCCTGGGGTATCAGCGTTATGACGCCGAGCTCGGAAAAAAAGGGCGGCTCGTGGCGGCGTCTGCTTAATGCACCCACGATCGCGATGCTTCTCGGTATAGTTGTCGGGATCAGCGGCGTCGGCAAATACATTCCCGGATTTCTGACAAACTCGCTCGACACGCTCAAGGTCTGCATGGGACCCGTGGCAATGCTGCTTGCGGGCGTAACGATCGCTAAATACGACTTCCTTTCGATGCTGAAAAACAAAAAGGTTTACATAGCGACCGCACTGCGGCTCACCTTGCTGCCCGCGATGATCGTGTCGTTCACATTCGGCCTTAAAACGCTCGCAAACGCGGCGTTTGGGCTCGAGATCGGCAACGACGTGCTCTTTCTGACCTTTTTTGCCACCGCGCCCGCGCTGGGGCTGAACACCGTCATCTTCCCCGAAGCTTTCGGCGGCAACCCCGAGACCGGCGCAAGCATGGCAATGATCTCGCACACCCTCTGCGTCATCACGATCCCCCTCATCTACGCCCTTATGGTGACGCTGTTCGGGGTGCCGTTTCAATAAAATAACAAGAGATCGGCTCATTAGGATAGATTATAATAGAACATACAAAATAAAATTATTTTTCCCTTGGTGGAATTGGCAATAAAATGAAGTTGCGCGGGCTCCTTCCACCACTTCCGTGGTCCCCCTTCCTCCCGGAGGAAGGCTAAGAGTCAGCACAAACATCTTCGGATATTCAGCGAATATCGTTTCGAAATCATCTACAAAAGTCAA
>JAZNND010000009.1:0-4546 GCA_045580085.1 Eubacteriales bacterium | reverse complement strand
ACTTGCCGACTTGAACCTCGTTCATTCCGCTTTACGGAATGAACAGACTTTGCGTGATGTGTAACCATCTTGCGTAGAGGCTCGGCGCAAAGTCACATCAAGTTCCTGTCGCCCGCACCACTATGAGCGTAAGTTGAACCGAAAGGTGAAGCTTGCGCTTTTTGTTTTTGCCCAAGTTCGTATGTGAACATTTGTCAATGATGTGAGACCAAAAAAGTTAAAAAAGAAATTGGATGTTAGAATAATGCTCTGCGAGGTGAATGGATGAGGGGTGGAGCGAAGCGGAACCCCGAAGGAATGAAGCTCGCAGAGCTTCAGCCGCCGAGCTCGGCGCGCGAAAGACGGTTGCGCTTGCGAGCTGACGGAGAAGCCGATAGCGACGTCACATCAGCGACATACCGTCACGCTCGGTGGAGAATCAATCAAGAAATACTCGCCCGATCGCCTCCAAGTATCCATAGCCATGCTTGGTATCCGGTTCAAGATACGACGTCTCGGTCCACTCGTTCCAGCTGTTAACCGTGATCAACGGGACGGGTAATTCATGACTGTCTACATATTCCTTTGCTTTGCGCAGAGCCCTCTCAAACATTTCGGGTGTGTTATTCTTGCACACCTTAGGGATGAAGCCTCGGAACCTTGGATTGTTGTCCCACCCGATAGAAACGTGAGGATAGTATGGAATAGTATAGTCTCTATCCATACGCGCCCATTCGGCATAGGCATCGTGGAGAATGTCGGTATAATCGCGATTCATATCGCAGAAATGGACAAACTGATAGTTGGTCATGCTGTCAAAGCCCAACGCACTTACCAGCTCCTTCGTGGAGAAAGCGTGTATGCCGTCCACACCGCTTACGTTGGAGACCCGCTCCCCCCAGCCTGTGAGCTGGAGCTCAAGACCGCTATGCCCCGCCTTGACAGCTTCCTCACGAAACCACTCCAATGCGTCACGAGTAGCATCGAGTCCGCCTAAGCCCTTCACCAAATTATCCACGTCGTATATCATAAACACGGGCTTACCGTTGATACGGTAGTAGTTTGGGCGGGAAAAGTATTTTTCAATGATGCGATGCGCTACGATCTCAAATTCCTTGCGATCTACCTGTCCGCTCCAAACCGTACCGCCTTTTTCTCTTCTTGCAAAATCGGATAAACGAACGTCCCAAGTATAGTTCGCATCGTGGTTTGCCCACATAACGTAAAATTTCATCTTTTGGTTGTTGGATGCGCCGAGAAAACCGTTATCAAGGCATTGTTCAAGGAAAGGTCGGCGATCATACCAATACCAGTCGTAAATAAATACGTTGACACCGTAGCGAGTAGCCTCATTGATCTGCATTTCCATGACCTTTGGATCAGCCTCATCACAGCATCCCCATACAGGCGTGCGATCCCACTCGTAATCAGCAGGCTTTAAGGGCATGCGAGAGGACACCGACATAACGGTCTGCCACTCGCCTATGCCATCGGGCCAAAACTGACGAGCGCGTATTTCCGTACCGGTATACGCCGGCCAAACATATGCCGCAATGTCATATTTCTTCATTAGAATTCTCCTCTGGCTTTTAAGAATTTCGAACTAATACCTATATTATAATATGGCTTCTTGTCTTTGTCAATAAAAATCACGCAAAAACAAAACTGTGTTTGTTGTAGGGATTATTTGCGGTGATCTAATTATACAGCAAAGCAAGCGCCACGAGCAGTGCTTCGCTTTTAGCGCTTTTAGCGATGAGCATGCTTGACAAATTCGACCTTTGGTGGTATAATGGGGCAAAAAACGGAGGAAAAATCATGATTTTTAACTCAAAATGGATTACCTACAAAACAGGGGAAAATAATGCGCCCGACGATAAATACGGTAATCCATCGCCCTATTTCAGACGTACCTTTCATCTGCAAGGCGAAGTTAAAAAAGCAACGCTTTTCGCAAGCGCGCTTGGGGTCTTCAAGCTTTATTTAAACGGCGAAGAGCTATCAAACGATTATCTTTCGCCCGGATGGGTAGATTATCGCAAAAGACTCCCCTTTATGCGCTATGATCTTACGGGACGGTTACACGAAAAAAACGCGATCGGCGCAGTTTTGGGTGACGGTTGGGCGGTAGGTCATCTCGGATCAACCTACGCCTTCAAGCGTTGCGGCTACAGTAATAGAATTGAGTTCACCGCGCTCTTGCGCATTGAGTACACAGACGGACATACGGAGGAGCTCCCTACCGATGAGAGCTGGCGCGCGGCAATGGGAGCCATTCGCCGTTCGGATATCTACATGGGTGAATACGTGGATGCCCGACTCTCGCTTGGCGATTTTTCAAATCCCGATTACGATGACTCTCTTTGGGATTACGCCGAGGTACCTGTATTCAAGTTTTCAAGAAACCTGTTTTTGGACGAAGTCAAAATCCCGCCTATCGTGACAAAACATACCTTTGTCCCCAAGCTTGTCAAAAAAGTCGAAAACACATATCTTTATGACGTGGGGCAAAATATTGCGGGCGTTCTTTCTCTCACCTTGCGCGGCGCGGCGGGCGCAAAGGTTGTTTTGCGTCATGGCGAGCTTTGCGTGAACGGCAAGCTCTATACCGAGAACCTGCGCAAGGCAGAGGCGACTGACACCTATATTCTTTCCGGCGCAGGCGATGAGCATTTTCGCCCCCTTTTTACCTATCATGGCTTTCAATATGCTGAGATTACGGTAGAGGGAGACGCCATGATCGTATCCATCCTTGCCGAGGCAATGTACACGGATCTCACCGCAACAGGCGAATTTTCCTGCTCCGATGCCATCGTCAATCGCATATATCAAAATGCGCTCTGGAGTCAAAGAGACAACTTTCTGGGGCTCCCCACCGACTGTCCGCAACGTGATGAGAGACTCGGATGGACGGCAGACGCGCAAATATTCGCCAAAAGCGCCATGTGGAATATGGATTGCCGCGCCTTTTATGACAAATACCTGGCAGACGTGCGCGACGCGCAGTTTGGCAACGGCGTGATTCCGGCAGTTGCTCCCGTGCCTCCCATCGGAAACTATGCCTATACGGGACGTGGGGCATCGGCAGGTTGGTGCGAAGCGATTGCCGAAATTCCTTACGCGCATTTTTGCATGTACGGTGATCCCAAAATCTTGCGCGACAATCTCCCCGCCTTGAAGCGACTGCTGGCCTATTATGAAACGGAGAGCCCCGACGGAGTCCGTTCGGGCGAAGGCTCGTACGGCGATTGGCTCTCCCTCGGTACCCCCTCGGATGTTTCCGCTGTTGCTACCCTTTATTACGCGCGCGCGGCAATTCTTGCCGAGACAATGTGCCGCATCATCGGCGATACCGAGGAAGCATACTACGCCTCTGTCGCGGCGAGGATCAAAGCGGCTTTTTACCGCCGCTTTGTGGACAGTGAGGGAAGGATTCTTTCCGACACGCAAAGCCTTTATGCTATGGCATATATGTTCGGCGTGATGGATGCTGACACAGCCAAAAAGCATCTTGTACGAACGATAGATGAAAACGGCGGTAAATTAACAACGGGATTTTTGGGAGTCCGTTTTCTTTTACCCGCCCTGTGCGAGCTTGGCCGCGCAGATATTGCCTACGCCATGCTCACAAGCACAGAGTTCCCCGGATGGGGCTATTCAATCAAAAACGGCGCGACGACAATCTGGGAGCATTGGGACAGCTATACCGAGGAGCATGGCATTCGCACCGGTATGAATTCCTTCAATCACTACTCCTTTGGTTCCTGCACGGAATGGATGTATGAATACTGTTTGGGTATTCGTCCGTCCTCCTCGGGCGGCTTCGCAAACGTCACCTTTGCCCCCTTCTTAGATCCAACCGGTAAAATAACCCGGGCGGAGGGACATTACGATACGCCCTATGGCAGAATTACGGTGGCATGGGAGCGCGCTGGCGATAGCTTTTCTTATGTTGTAACAGCTCCCGCAAGCATATCGTGTAGCTTTTCCTTCCCGGGCTACTCCGTTACAAAAGAGGCAAGCGTAGAAAATACCTATCGTTTTCTTTTGGAATAAGCGAGAGAGCGATAGCCCTATAGCCTTTCTTAAAAATGTGCTTATTTTTGTTCATGAAAGCTGTCTTTGAGGCTGTTAATCTAAAAGCAAGCGGCGATTGTATGGTAGCAATCGCCGCTTGTTTTATTAGCCAATGGGAATGACCCACGGTGCCACTTGAGAGCCAACCCGCCAAGCCCCGAGGGGCTTGTTTGTTTGCCTTGGCGGATAGCCTACCACGCTCCTTCTCGTGTCAAGAGCCTTTCGCGGCATAAACCGCCGTCAGCACCGACGACGAAACCCACAAAAAACAAAAAACCCAAACTGAACACTTGGTTCAATTTAGGTTTTAAGTGGTGCACCAAAGAAAGAGATGATGAGGCTTGTCCTCGTCATCTCTTTCTTTTGTTCGATTTTACCGACGAAGAGCCTCTCCGCGCAAAGCGCGGAATGGGCGTTGCGCATATCGCAGGGCAAAGAAAAAGAATAGCATTGGCGCAACGCTTAGGTTCTAAGTCCTGTCGCCCGCACC
>JAZNND010000008.1:0-23535 GCA_045580085.1 Eubacteriales bacterium | reverse complement strand
CGTGCATTCTTGCACGCAGGCTTACCACATCATTTTAACCAATAGAAAAACACCCGTGAGGGTGCTTTTTTATTGGTCGGAATGACAGGATTTGAACCTGCGACATCCTGGTCCCAAACCAGGCGCGCTACCAACTGCGCTACATCCCGAAGGGAAGTGATACATCCCGCGCTTTCGCGCGGGATGTATTTAATTTAAAACTTAGTCGATGGTCTTAACGATATAGGGAGCCATTTCAGCGCGGAGCTGAGCCTCTTCTGCATCAGCTGCCTGCTTAGCGGCAAGTCTTTCTGCCTTTTCAGCCTCGTAAGCTGCCTTTTCCTCTGCACGGCGTGCCTCATCAAGAAGAGCGCGGATGGAGAGAGAAAGCTTGCGGTTTTCCTTGTCAATCTCGGTGATCTTAACATCAACGACCTGACCGATTGCAAGCGCGTCTTCGGGCTTTGCGATTTTGTCAAGGGAGATCTTGGAAATGTGGATAAGTCCGTCAACACCGGGAGCAACCTCTGCAAATGCGCCGAAGGGCATCATGTTTACGATCTTAGCGGAAACGATATCGCCAACGCTGTGATTCTTGGTGAACTGGTAGAAATCGTCCATCTCTTCGGTTTTGTAACCAAGAGAGATGCGACCGGTCTCAGCGTCAAGCTCTTTGATAAAGACTTCAATCTGCTGACCTACGGAAACAACCTTGGAAGGATGGCTGATGCGCTTCCAAGAAAGCTCGGAATTGTGTACCATACCGTCGATGCCGCCGATATCAACGAATGCGCCGTAGTTGGTGAGATTCTTTACAGTACCGGTGAAGTGCTGACCAACCTCGAGCGTTGCACGGATGGCTGCCTCAGCTGCCTTGCGTTCCTCTCTCTGTACGGAACGGATGGAAGCGATGGCACGCTTCTTGAACTTATCAACTTCGATGATGCGAGCCTTTTGGGTAGTGCCTACGAGAGAAGAGAAATCTTCGCCCTTAGCAAAGCCGGTCTGGGATGCGGGAACGAATACTTTGAAGCCATCGAGGGAGAGAAGAACACCGCCCTTGATTGCATCTGTTACTTTGCCTTCGAAGATTTCGCCTGACTCGCCGAGAGCTACAACAGAGTCCCATGCCTTGTCAGAGTCGACACGCTTCTTGGAAAGCGTAACGAAGCCGTCACCGTCGTTTACACGAATGACGAACACGCGAATCTCATCACCGACTTTAAAGAGGGTTTTAAGATCAACGCCGGCTTCGTCAGTGATCTGATCGTAGTCAATCTTACCGGTCTGCTTAACGCCGAGGTCTACATAGACAACATTGTTTGCAATAGCAGCAACAATACCGGTCACCGTGTCTCCTGTATGTAATGTCTCGAGAGATTCTTCCAACATTTGCTCAAAATTTTCCATAGTTTTATATACCTCCAATATTATGCCGCTTGGGGTGGAAGCACCTGCGGCTATTCCAACTTTTTTTGTGGCATCCTTTTTATAGTGTGCGGGAATCTCGGATGCCGATTCTACCCACACGGTGTCAGGACAGTTTTCGCTGCAAAGTTCGAATAGCTTTGCTGTGTTGGAGCTGTCCTTTCCGCCGACCACAATCATGCGGTCGGAAGCGGCGGCAAGAGCCAATGCTTCCGTCTGGCGATTTTCAGTCACACTACATATTGTATCAAAAATTTTTGAATTTGTATATAGTTTTTCGAGAAATTTTTGACTTTTTTTCCATTCTTGAAGATTTTGCGTAGTTTGGGCGGCGAAAACAAGCGTTTTTTCGTCATTTTGACGAATCTTTAAATAGGATTCTATCTCATCCTTGGTAGAGAGAGCTGTTTTTTCACCGTTGGCATAGCTCATGATGCCAAGCACCTCGGGATGTGTTGGAGTGCCAAGCAAAATAAAGCGAGTATTGTCGCCCGTTTCTTCGGCGGCGATTTTATGAATGCGTTTGACAAAGGGGCAGGTTAAATCCTCCACCGTTACATTCGGATATGCTTTTTCGAGTGCGCGGAGTTTTGCTTCTTCTTCTTTCATAAGCCCGTGTGTCCGAATGACAAAGATGTAAGGAAGAGAAGATTCTTTGCGGTTGAAAACTTCTTTTTCCGCTTCTTCTACCGTTACAGCTTTTACACCTGCTTGGGCGAGTGTTTCGTTATACAGACGGTTGTGGATCAAAGAGCCAATGGTAAAAACACGAGCGTTTTTGCCATGTTTTCGAAGCAGTGCTTCCACAAAGTCGGTAGCACGCTTGACGCCAAAGCAAAAGCCAGCGTTTTTGGCAATGGTAACCGACATAATTTAATTTCCCACCTTTGCGGCAAGCTTGTCTTGAATGATCTTGAGGATGGCACACAGCGTTTCTTCCGCACTAAGTTCCGAGTTGTCAAGAATCACGGCATCTTCAGCGGCAACGGCGGGCGCAATTGTACGCTCGCGGTCATTTTTGTCGCGCTCAATCATATCGCGCAAAACTTCTTCATAGGAAGTGGGCATGCCTTTTTCTTCGAGCTCGCGGACGCGGCGCATGGCACGTGCCTCTGCGGATGCGGTAAGAAAGATCTTGACATCGGCATCCGGAAAAATAACGGTGCCGATATCTCTTCCGTCCATGATAACGCTTGTTTTTTGGGCAAGGGATCGCTGTGCATCCAAAAGGAATGCGCGAACGGCGGGAATCGCCGAAACGCGAGACGCATACATGGAAATTTCGGGTGTGCGAATGCGATTGCCGACATCTTCGCCATCAAGGTAAATATGCTGTTCGCCGTTTTCAAATCTGATATCCAGATGCACGGACGAAAGTGCGGCTGTGACAGCGTTTTCATCGTCCTTTTCGATGCCGTGATTTTTCATATAAAGACCGACGGTGCGGTACATGGCACCCGTGTCAACATAGAGAATGCCAAGTTTTTGCGCTGTTTGCTTTGCCATGGTGCTTTTGCCGGCACCGCTTGGACCATCAAGGGCTATTTTATATATCATGGGGACCTCCGTGTGATTTTATTCTTCTGCCGCACTTTTTCCTGCGAGATATCCTGTTGAGAATGCAATTTGCAAATTGTAACCGCCTGTATAAGCATCTACATCAATGATCTCACCTGCGAAAAACAGGTGTGCTGCTTTTTTTGACATCATGGTTTTGGGTTGAATTTCGGATACCGAGACACCTCCGGCTGTGACGATTGCTTCCGCGATAGGACGGAAGCCGGAAAGAGGAATAACAAAGGATTTCAAAGAAGCGAGCAAGATTTTTCGTTCTTCTTTGCTAATATCGTGGACCTTCTTCGCTCCGTCGATGCCGGCATAAGAGATCATGATGGGAATCATTTTGGCGGGTAGAAGCCCCGAAAGGGCATTTTCAAAATTACGGTTGGAGAATTTAGAAAAATCGGATAAAAGGCGGTTGTCGAGTGTTTTTTCATCCAGTGCCGGTTTTAGGTCGATTTCCGCGTTCAGCTCGTTAATTTTTTCCCCCTGCAAATGGGCAGAGGCGGAAAGAACCATCGGACCTGTGATGCCGAAATGAGTAAACATCATTTCGCCAAAATCCTCATAAAGCGTCTTTCCGTTCTTGTTCGTGATGCGAAGTGATACATTCTTGAGAGAAAGCCCTTGCATGGCGGGGCAATAGGGCGAAGGGGAAGTGAGGGGCACGAGAGAAGGGGAGAGTTCTGTTACGGTGTGCCCCGCTTTTTGAGCAATGCCATAACCCGAACCGTCGGAACCGGTCAAAGGATAGGATTTGCCGCCGGTCGCCAGGATGACGGCATCAAAAAAGGCATCTTTATCTGCGCGGACACCAATGACTGCTCCGTCTTGGAGGATAAGCTCTCGAACATGTTCACGACGAATTTGTGCGCCGCTTGCATACCGCATTAAGGCGGAAGCAATATCCTCCGCCTTGTCCGAGACGGGAAAAACACGGCGACCTCGTTCGGTTTTTAAAGGAACACCGAGACTTTCAAAAAGTGCCATGGTGTCTTCGGCGGAAAAATGAGAAAAGGGCGCATACATGAAACGCGGATTGTGAATGACATTGGCAATAAATTCTTCCGACGTGCAGTTGTTTGTGACATTGCATCTGCCTTTTCCCGTAATGCGAAGCTTGCGAAGAGGTCTGTTTTGATGCTCATAAACCGTGACTTCAGCACCGTAAAGCAAAGCCGTTCCGGCCGCCATCATGCCTGCGGCGCCGCCGCCGACGACGGCGATTTTTTTAGTGTTTGTCATAAATTTCGTATTCGTCCCAGACACGTTCGAGCGTGTCGAAGCGTTCTTTGATTTGTGATCTGCATCTTTTTGCAATGGTGGCAAGCAGTGCATTTAAAATGCTCAAGGGCGCAACAAGAGAATCAGCAAAAGATGCCATATCGCTTTGGGCTGCCAGAAGATAATCGGCATAGGCGGCAAGAGGCGAGGTTTCGGAATCGCTCAGTGCAATTACGGTTGCCTTTCTTTCGTGCGCATACTTGACAGCATCCACCACTTTTTTGGAATAGCGCGGGAAGGAAATGGCAAAAAGGACATCCCCTTCGTGAATAGACAAAAGTTGCTCAAAAACTTCACTTGCGGAAGAGGGTTGGATCAGCTTGATATTGTCTTGGATCAGCTCAAGATTATAGTTTAAAAAGCAAGCGAGTGACGCCGAAGAACGTGCGCCGAAAATATAGATATGCCCGGCATTAACGACGGCATCTGCCGCTTTTTGAAACATTTCTTTATTGATGTGCTCCAGTGTATACTTGATGCGCTCCATATCTTCCGTTAGAACGGTTTCAAGAAGCTCTTTATCTCCCATGCGCAAGTCACTGACCTCGATGCGCTGATTGGGGGTGAGCTTGGCTCTGACAAGCTCTTGTACAGCGCGTTGCATTTCGGGATATCCCTTAAAACCGAGGTCGGTAGCAAAACGAACCACGGTGGACTCCGAAACGTCGCAAAATTCTCCGATTTTTGCGGCGGTCATATATGCGACTTTTTCATAGCATGTCAAAATAGCGTTGGCAATGCGCTTTTGCCCTTTGGAAAAGTCGGACATGGAGGAAGAAATGCGGGAGGCGATATCTTTCATAGGTAAATACCTGCTTTGGTTTTATTTTGTTTGCGCGATGGCGATACGGCGAAGCGTTTCTTCCTTGCCGAGTACCTCCATGATTTCGGTTGCACCGCCGGGCGTTACCGCAAGACCGGCAACGGCGATACGGACTGCCCACATGACAGCGCCGGATTTTACACCCAATTTTTCGGCAATGCCGAGAAGGACACTGTAAAGCGTGTCGTTATCCCACTGTTCAACAGCGGTCAGCGCGGGAAGAACTTCCGCAAGAATCGCTTTGGCACTCTCTTCCGTTACTTTATTCTTTTTGTTGGGGAAGAGAGAGGCGTCGTATTCGGGGAGATTTACAAAAAAGTCGATCTTCTCGTCAATTTCGGATAGCTTGGAGATTCTTCCGTGCAAAAGGAGAAGCATTTTTTCTCTATCGATATGGGAAGGAAGTTCCTTGTGCAAGAATGGCGTGACTTTGGCGAGATATTCTTCATCCGAAAGGGCTTTGATATATTCGCCGTTAAACCAAAGAAGCTTGTCAAAATCGAAGACAGAGGGCGATTTATTGATAGCGGCAATGGTGAAAGCCTCCTTGAGTGTTTCAAGCGTAAAGAATTCATCCTCACTGTTTTCACCTTTGGGACACCAACCGAGCAATGCAATATAGTTGACAATGGCTTCGGGAAGATAGCCGTCAGCAACCAAATCTTGGAACGAAACCGCGCCGTGACGCTTGGAAAGCTTCGAAACGGTGCCATCTGCATTTTTGCCCATCAAAAGAGGGAGGTGTACATAAGTGGGGCGTTCCCAACCGAAAGCGTCATACAAAAGAACATACTTCGGTGTGCTGGTGAGATATTCGCTGCCGCGCACAACATGTGTGACACCCATCAAATAGTCGTCAATGACATGCGCGAAGTTATAGGTGGGATAGCCATCGGCTTTCATCAAAATTTGATCTTGCAACTCGCTGTTATCGCAACCGATCTCTCCGAAAACAGCGTCGGTATAGGAGGTACGGCCTTCAAGCGGCATTTTTTGACGGATAACAAAAGGAATGCCTGCATCCAAATTCTTTTGCACCTCTTCGGCGGAAAGATCGCGGCAATGACGGTCATACCCGCCGACCGAGTCTTCTTCGTGAAGTTGCTCCAAACGCTCTTTGGAGCAGAAACAATAGTATGCCGCACCCATATCGATCAGCTTTTTGGCATATTCCATGTAGATGTTTTTTCTTTCGCTTTGTACATAAGGACCGTGTTCGCCGCCGACATCGGGGCCTTCATCATAAGCGAGCCCTGTTACTGCGAGCGTGGATTTGATGACATCCGTCGCGCCTTCTACCAGACGCTCACGGTCAGTATCTTCAATGCGAAGCACAAAGACACCGTCTTCGTGCTTTGAAATGAGGTATGAATAAAGCGCGGTGCGCAAATTTCCGATGTGCATATAGCCTGTAGGGCTGGGGGCAAAACGGGTAACTGTTTTTCTGTTCATACGTGTTTCTCCTAATATTGCATAGTAAATCAATATATATAATAGCACAAAATGAGAAAGCAGTCAATAAAAATTTAAAAAATAATTGACTTATGGCGGTAAAAAAATGTATAATAAGAGTTGGGGTGCTTTGATCTCGGCTTTTATCATGTGAAAAAGGAGAAATCCGCATACTGCGGAGAAAGATAAATAATGTTTAAGAGTATTTTCGCAAAATACATAACGGCGGTCACGGTTATTGTTCTTATCAGCTTTTGTATTTTGGCATCCATCGTTTCCTCTATCATCAAAAACGACTCTATTGATCGAAAAATGGTCGCGGTGGAGCATATGGCGGATATCGGTGCCGATATCGCCGGCCATGGATATATCAGCGGTACGGCAACCGATTTAAAAGAGCATTTAGAAAATCATCCCGATGCGGAGTATGCCATCAACCGTGTTACACATGACGATGCGAGCGTTGGACTTTTTATTTTGGAACTGGATGGAGAACTTCTTTTGGTCAGTGATGCTTTTGAAGAAAAAGCTAAACAAATCGTATCGGATGAAGAGCTTTGGAATGAGGTTTCGTCGGAGCTTAGCGATGACGGCGTGTACAGAAAAACGCGCGTGATTCCCGGTATAGGCGCGGAAGAGCAGATCGTTTACGCGATGAACATTTTGGATGAAAACGGAAAAACTGTAGGCGTTTCCTTTGCTGTTTCTTCCAATATGAGCACGGCGAGACTGGTCAGTACCACCGCGCAGGCGGTTATTTTGGCGTGCCTTTGGATCATGCTTGCCATGCTGATCGCGATGTATATTTTGACAGAACGTATCGTTGATCCCATCAAGAGAATGAGCGTTGTAACCAAGAATTATGCGCAAGGCCGTTTCGATGCGCGCATTGATGTCATCGGACATGACGAGGTAGCTGAGCTTTCCACCGCATTTAATAATATGGCGAATGAATTGGATCTTTTGGAGAAAAAAAGAAATCAATTTCTTTCCGATGTGTCTCACGAGCTTCGTTCACCTATGATGGCAATTCTCGGTTTTGTGGACGGTATTCGTTCGGGGGCGGTTCCTGCCGATAAACAGGCGTATTATTTGGATATCACTGTCGATGAGGTAAAAAGACTTTCTCGTTTGGTTGCGGATCTGTTAGACGTTTCCCGCCTTGAAATGGGTGATCAAAAATTGAATTTTGTGAAGAGCGATCTTTGCGATAAGGCGTTTTTTGTTCTGGTTTCTCTCGAAAAACGCATCGAAGACAAAAAGCTGGATGTGGAATTTGATTCACAAGCGGATTCTTTGTTTGTACGAGCCGATGAGGATGCGTTGCACCGTGTCATTTATAATCTTTGCGAAAACGCCATTAAGTTTTCGCATGAGGGCGCAAAGCTGAAAATCCGTATTTACGAAAACAAGAGCAAGGATGTTGTCTTAGAGGTGTATAACGAAGGGATTGGTATTTCTGCCGAAGATCTTCCACATGTTTTTGATCGTTTTTACAAAAGCGACAAGAGCCGTGGGCAGGATAAAAAAGGTGTGGGGTTAGGTCTTTATTTTGTGAAAACCATCGTTACGGCACACGGCGGTGAGATATCGGTGGAAAGTGAAGAAGGAAAGTACTGCAAATTCACTTTGAAGTTGCCGAGGTATCACGAAAAATGAGTGATAGAATCGTATTGCACTGTGATTGTAACAGCTTTTTTGCCTCCGTGGAAACGGTTTTTCGTCCGGAACTAAAAAAAGTTCCCATGGCAGTTGCGGGAGATGCGGAAGCACGTCACGGGATCATTCTTGCCAAAAACGAACTTGCGAAAAAATACGGTATTGAGACTGCCGAAACCATTTATTCGGCCAAAAGAAAATGCCCCGACCTTGTTTTGGTTCCGCCGCATCATAGAGAATACGGCGTTTTTTCTGCCAAAGTACGCCGTATCTACGAACGCTATACCGATCAAATAGAGCCCTTTGGCATGGATGAGGCATGGCTTGATGTAACAGCCAGCCGTGCGCTTTTCGGAGACGGTGTTAGTATTGCGCATAAAATCCGTGAGACAGTCAAGAGAGAAGTGGGGATTACCGTTTCGGTCGGCGTCTCCTTCAATAAAGTATTTGCTAAAATGGGCAGTGATTATAAAAAGCCCGATGCGGTAACGGTTATTGACCGTTCCAATTATAAAACCATTCTGTATCCGATGCCGGTCGGTACGCTTTTGTTTGTGGGCAAGCAGACAGCGCAAGCATTAAACGCCTGTAATATTCGTACGATTGGCGAACTTGCCGCGGCAAGTCCCTCATTTTTAGCTTCTCGCTTCGGTAAAATGGGAGAAATGCTGTCCGTATATGCGCGCGGAGAAGATGAGAGTCCCGTTGCTAACATATACGAAACGAGTGATGTAAAAAGCGTGAGTAACGGCATGACATTTCGGCATGATATTACAACAAGGGACGAAATGAGGCTTGGCATTGCCTCGCTTTCCGAAGATGTTGCGTACCGTTTGCGTAAAAAAGGAATGAAATGCACCACCGTAGCCATTACGGTCAAGGATACCGCGCTAAAAAGTTTCACGCGCCAAGCACCTGTGCCGTTACCGACCAATCTTTCTTCGGAGATTGCCGATGCGGCATATGCGCTCGCGGAAGCTTCCGTTCCTGCCGGAAAAGCTGTGCGTATGCTTACCGTTGCCGCATTACAGTTGATACGTGAAAATGAGGCGGTGGAGCAAATCGATTTTTTTGGTGCTGCAGAGGATGAGAAACGAACACGTCGCGGAATGCTTGAAAACACCGTAGATGAAATACGCTCTCGTTTTGGACATGCTTCTTTGAAAAAAGGGGCGGTGATCGGTAATGATCTCGGTATTGGAGACGGGGAAAGAAAGGAGGGAAGGACGGATGAAAAAAATCATAAAAATTCTCTATGAGGACAGAGATGTTCTTGTGGTGGATAAACCGGAAGGGGTTCTTTCGGAGGATGCGCCGAGTGATTCTTTGTCTGTTCCGTCCATGCTTTCGGAACATGCCTTAAAGGACTTTCCGCTTGTACCCGTTACAAGGCTTGATCGAAATGTGGGCGGGGTTATGCTATTGGCAAAAAACAAAAAATCCGCCGCTTTTCTTTCGGCAGAAATCTCAGATCATGAGAAATGCATCAAAGAATACCGTGCGATAGTATCGGGTACTCTTGAAGACGAAAAAGGGATATTCAAAGACCTTCTTTTTAAGGACTCTTCTAAAAATAAAACCTATGTGGTAAAAAGGATGCGTCGTGGCGTGCGTGAAGCTAGTCTTTCTTATGAATGCTTGGGAAGCGCGCTTACTGAACACGGTGCGGTTTCTCTTGTGGGAATAAGGCTTCACACCGGAAGAACACATCAAATACGCGTTCAGTTTTCATCGCGAAAGCACCCTTTGCTCGGCGACGGTAAGTATGGCGGTCTTTCTGCGTACCCCCTGGCACTTCATGCCTACTCGCTCTCGTTTATACATCCCAACGGAAAACGGTATACGTTTCTTTCTCCGCTTTCATTTGAGAGTCCGTGGCATTTGTTTTCCGCCATGTGTGAAAAAAATGACAGTGAAGAGGCTTGACTTTTTTTCTTTTTTGCGTTACGATAAGTATCGTATTGATCCATGACTTCGAAAACAAAATGATCGTTTTCATTGTCAAAAACAGAATGAAAGGTTGTACTCATCATGTTTGAAAAAATTGCGCCCGAGCAAGCGGGTATCTCTTCCGAAAAAGTTGCGGAGTTTGTTTCGCTTTTAAACCGACGCGGAATGGCGATGCACAGTATTCTCATGATGAAAGGCGACAAGCTTTTCGCGGAGTATTATTGGGCACCTTTCCACAAGGATTTTTGCCATAGAATGTATTCCGAGACCAAGAGCTATGTTTCGATTGCGATCGGACTCCTCGTGGAAGACGGAAAAATCTCTTTGGATGATAAAATTGTGTCTCATTTCCCGGATAAATGTCCCGGGGAAATTGATCCTTTCTTAGCAGAGCAGACCGTGCGCGAAATGCTGATGATGGAAACACTCGGACTCCCCCGCAATTGGTTTACGGCGGACGACGAACCCGACCGTACACGCCTTTATATGGAAAAAAGAGGTTACATACCTCGTGCTTCGGGGACGATTTGGGAGTATGATAGTGCAGGCTCGCAAGTACTCGCGGCTTTGGTGGAAAAAGTTTCTGGAAAATCACTCTTTTCTTTCCTCTACGAAAGGATATTCGATAAGCTTGGAACCTTCCGCACCGCAACGATCTTAAAAACAAAAACGGATGACTCTTGGGGCGATTCGGCTCTCCTTTGCACCGCACGGGATATGGCTTCTTTTGCCCGTTTCTTGATGAATTACGGTACATGGAACGGTGAGCGACTCATGAATGAAGCGTACATTCGAGAAGCGACCAGCGCGCTTGTATGTAACAATGTGGACGGTTGGGGCGGCGTGTTCCGTGACGGTTACGGATATCAGATCTGGCGCACCGAGTGCGGAGGTTTTGCCTTTGTCGGTATGGGTGATCAGTTGACCGTTTGCTTGCCCGAGCAAGACCTTATCTTTGTTTGTACGGCAGATAACCAAGGGTATCCTGCCGCCAGAAAAATATTAATCAACGCCTTTTTTGACTATATTGTTTATCCCATGCAGAAAGAACCTCTTGCTTTGGACGGTGTAGCGGAAAAGAAGCTTTTGGATGCAACATGTGATTTGAAACTTCGTGCGGCACATGGTGCAAAAACCTCTTCTTTTGCTGAGGAGCTTGACGGTAAGATTTATGTTTGTAAAAAGAATCCCATGGGAATCACTCGCTTTTCTTTCCATTTTACGGAAGATGGAGGAGAATTCCTATATACCAACGCCCAAGGGGATAAAGTTTTACCTTTCCGCATGTGCGAAAACGCTTTTTGCAAGTTCCCGGAGTACGGTTATTCCGATGAACACGGCGGACTTGTGACAAATGACGGCTTCCTTTATGATGCCGCTGTTTCCGGCGCGTGGGTGGAAGAGAAAAAAATCATGATTATTTTCCAAATCATTGACCGCTATTTTGGAAACGGTTCCGCTATCTTTGGTTTCAAAGGGGATGAGGCAACGATCTCGATGATGAGCACCGCGGAAAACTTTTTAAACGAATACAGAGGTGTTGCTGTAGCACACCTTGCCGAATAAAAAAGAAGCCTGCTTCAAAGATCAAACGTTTGAAGCAGGTTTTTTGTGAGAAAAGGCAATAAGAGAATGAAAAAATATTTACTTTTTCATTTTTTTGTGCTACAATAATCGTAATGTTTTGTTCGGAGGATTGTTATGGCATTCGATGCCGGCATGCTTTATGCCGTTTTACATGAAATAAAGAATGCGTGCCTTGGCGCGCGTGTAGAAAAGGTTTATGAGCCAACGCGTGATGAGATTATTTTTCTTTTGCGCGGAAAGCGTTTATCCATCAATATCGGTTCCACCTGCCCGCGTATCGCTATGACAAGTCTTTCTAAGGATAACCCTCAAACCCCTCCTATGTTTTGCATGCTTTTGCGCAAGCATTTATCCGGTGCTGTTTTGGCAGAACTGAAACAATGCGGTTTTGACCGCGTGGTACGTTTGTCTTTCGCCGGGTATGATGAGATGGGCTATCCCACAGAAAAACGGCTTTATGCAGAGCTCATGGGAAAATACAGCAATTTGATTCTCACCGATAAAAATGATAAGATTATTGCGGTTGCGAAACCCATTGATTTTTCTGACAGTGAGATTCGACAGCTTTTGCCGAATATTGTATATCAATTACCGCCGATTCCCGAGAAAAAAGATCCGCTTATGACAGATAAAACAGACTTTGCAGATGCTTTTGCCAAGGCTTCTCCCGATAAAAGCGCGGTGAATATGCTTACGGGAGCATTTGCCGGCACTGCGGCTCTCGTTGCCAAAGAGATTGTTTTTAATGCGTATGGCAGGACGGATATGTTGGTGCGTGAATGTTCCGCCGAGACTTTGTGGCAAAGTTTTGATGCATGGTTTGGCGCACTCAGAGAATATCGCATCGTGCCGACCATAGTACGTGATGAAAAGGGTGAGGCTGTTGCATACGGATACCGTGAGTTGCATCATATTCCCACATCCGCTATAGAGCGTCTTGCTTCGCTTTCCGAGCTCTTCGACAGCTTTTTCGGAGAAAGAGATCGCATGGAGCGCATTCGTTCGCGGGCATCCGATTTGGTGAGGCTGGTTGCACATACGGAAGCGCGCTTGCGCAAAAAGCTTGCGTTGCAAAGGGAAGAGCTTGCCTCTTCGGAAAAGAGCGAGGATTATCGCCGCATGGGTGATCTTATTACCGGGGAAATATACCGTATCAAACGCGGTGCGACATGCTTTGAGGCAACCGATTATACGGCGGATCCCCCTTGTTTGGTGAAGGTTGAGTTGGATTCGCGTTTGACGCCGGCGCAAAACGCACAAAAATATTATAAGCTGTACAGCAAGGCAAAAAAAGCACGAGAGGTATTGACAACACAACTCACTTTGACAGAAAAAGAATTGGCGTATATAGAAAGTGTTGCCGTTTTTTTGGCTCGCGCAGAAACAGAAGTGGATCTTGCGGAAATTCGCGATGAACTTTATCGATCCGGTTACGCTTCACGCATGAAAAAATACACTCCTCAAAAGCAAGTGAAAATGCGCCCCTTGGAGTTTACAACAAGTGGGGGATATAAGGTGCTTTGCGGCAGAAATAATTTGCAAAACGATCTTTTGACCTTCCGCATGGCTTCCAAAGGGGATTTGTGGTTTCACGTAAAAGGCTTTCCCGGTTCGCACGTCATTCTCCTATGCGATGGGGAAGAGCCCGATGAGAAGGATTATACCGAAGCAGCCGAAATCGCGGCAAAGCATTCTTCGGCAAACGGAGGGTTGGTTGCGGTGGATTATACGCGTGTTAAAAACGTCAAAAAACCGCCTGCATCTAAACCGGGCTATGTCACTTACAAAACCAATTATACGGCATATGTTCACTTAAATAATTGATTTAATTTCAGGCAGAAATAAAAAGAGGATATTATGGTAGATTTATTATCGCTTCAAAAATATTTTATGTTACAGCATTTGGGGGATGGCGACGTTGCGGTCGATTTCACTATGGGAAACGGAAATGATACGCTATTTCTTTCCGAGACCGTAGGGGCAAACGGTCGTGTATACGCCTTTGATATTCAAGAGGAGGCACTCATCTCGACTCGTGCTCATTTGGAAGAAGAGGGTGCTCCCGAAAACTATACGCTGATTTGTGCATCTCACCATTTGGTGAAGGAGTATGTAAAAGAACCGATTAAGGCGGGCATGTTTAATTTGGGCTATTTGCCGAGAAGTGGCAGAAAAACGGTTACCACCCTGCGCGAAACCACAATGCCGGCGGTCGAGGCGGCCTTAGATCTTTTGGCAGACGATGGTATTCTTCTCGTTGCGGTATATCCGGGGCACGAGGAAGGGAATTTGGAAGGGCAGATGCTTGCCGAATATTTTGCAACACTGGACCGCAGAAAAATATGCGTTTCTCGTTTTAATATTATGAATTCTCCCACATCCCCTTATTTCTTTATCGCAGAAAAGAAATGAGTACATGCTTTTTAAGAAGGTTGTTTCGTTACATAAAACAGAAAGCGCACGGCAACAGCCGTGCGCTTTCTATCGTTTCATCAGTTTTTACCGACTTTTTCTTCTAAGTAATGAACAACATCACCAACAGTGATGAGCTCACGAAGATCTTCCTCGTCAATTTCGAGATCAAATTTCTCTTCGCAAAGAAGTACGAGATCTGCAAGCTCCAAGGAGTTGATGCCAAGGTCGTTGGCAAGGCTTGCCTCCATGGTGATTTCGTCCGGGTTTTCGATATTGAGCTCGGATACCAGCAGATTTTTGATTTCTTCTAACATGAGAATATCCTCCTAAAATAAATAGCAATAATAATTATATCATCTTTTGCATCGAAACATACCAAGAAAGTCCAAAAGAAGAAACTCAGCAGTTTACTAATTCATTATAATCGAAAAAAGTTCTTTTGTCAAGTACCAATTTCCAAGCGAGGATGCGCGGTTGCGCATGCATGACCTTAAAAACATAAAAATCATCAAAAAACACACTTTTGATTGACAATCGGTTAAAGATGTGATATACTGACTTAAAAAGTTTTACGGAGATGTTTATGATATATTTATGGTTGCTTTTGGCACTTTTGGCGGCAGGTGTTGAGGCATTTACGTGCAAGCGAATCGCGCTTTCTTTTTTGCCGAGTGCGATCGTTTCGATGATTCTTGCTTTCTTTTATGTGGATACGCTTCTTCAAATAGCTGCTTTTTTGGGTTCAAGCCTTTTATTTTTCTTCTTTTTTAGGTGGGTATTCCGTTTTGCTGTCAAAGAGAGAAGGGAAAGGGGCGGCATCGAATCTGCCATTGGCGAAAAATGCACGGTCGCGGAACGTATTGATAATCTTGCCGGGCGCGGTGCTGTGATTTTGCATGGCAAGGAATGGGCAACAAGAACCGTTTCGGATGAAATCACGGCGGAGGTCGGTGAACGCGTGGAAATTATTGCTGTAGAGGGCGTTCGTCTTGTGTGTAAGAAAATATAATTTAATTTGACGGGCTGAGTGAAAAACTCAGCTCTTCTTTTTTTTAAAAAATAAACTCGTATTAAAATTTATATAAATTGCTTGACAAGTTATATATTTTGTGTATAATAAAAATAGGTGGAATGAATTCTACCCCATAATGGAAGGATTTTATCATGAAGAAAAATGTATACTCACTTGTTTTATCGGAAGGTGTTGTGAATGCAGTGGATGCGCTTGCTTACCGAGAAGGTACCAACCGTTCCGCACTTATCAATCGCATTCTTGCCGAATATCTTTCTTATACAACGCCGGAAATGCGTATTCATGATATTTTTGAAAGCATAGGAACGCTTTTTGAAGCTTCGGCTTTTCGCTTGGCTGCTCCTTCTGAAACAGCCTTATCCATGCGTTCTTCTTTGGCGTATAAATACAATCCTTCCGTTCGATACCATTTAGAGTTGTATCGAAGCGGAGAGGCGTTGGGGGCATTGCGTGTGTCTCTTCGTACGCAAAATGCGGCTTTGCTCCTTGCGGCTATGCGCTTTTATGCGTTGTTCGCATCGATCGAAGAAAAATATATCGGCACCACTCGATATCAAATAGAGGATGGGAAATTTTTGCGTGTTTTTTTCATCCGTGCGAACAACAGAGGCTTGGAGGCGATGCTAAGCGCACAAGATGTCGGACGCATGATTGCAAGGTACATCGAAACCTTTGATAAAGCATTAAAAGCATATTTTTCAGCCATGGAAAACACAGCACTTGCCACCCAATTGGTTGAGGGGATTTATCGTGCTTATCTTTCTGAATGTGAGCAAATTATTTAGTGTTTGTCGCATACTATATGTGTAATATCAGACTTATAAGAAAGGAATAGAAAATATGAATTTGCAAAAAATGACTCAAAAAAGCATTGATGCTTTGCGTTCTTCGCAAGATACTGCCGTTGAATACGGGAATCAAGAAGTTAAATGCGAGCATCTTTTATATGCATTGCTTCATCAGGAAAACGGATTGATTCCCGAATTGATAGAAAAGCTCGGCGCGGATACGCGAATACTTTTGACAGAGATGATAGCGCTCATTGATAAATTTCCAAAAATTTCGGGTGTCGGTGCCGATAAGCTTTTTTTGTCCGCAGATCTTGACCGCGCTCTAAAAGCGGCAGAACGCGAAGCGGAAAAAATGAAGGATTCTTATATTTCGGTGGAACACTTGATGTTAGGTATCCTTTCGCATCCGACCAATGCTTTGAAAGCATTGTTTGAAAAGCATGGCATTACCGCGTCCGCCTTTTTGGAGGCGTTGCGATCTGTGCGTGGTAACAAGCGAGTTGATTCCGAAAATCCCGAGGAAACCTATGACGCATTAAAAAAATACGGGCAGGATTTGACGGATCTTGCGCGTAATCAAAAACTGGATCCCGTGATCGGGCGCGATGAAGAAATTCGTAATGTCATCCGCATTCTTTCCAGAAAGAGCAAAAACAATCCTTGTTTGATTGGCGAACCCGGCGTCGGAAAAACCGCGATCGCTGAGGGATTGGCTCTTCGTATCGTGCGCGGTGATGTGCCGGAAAATTTAAAAAATAAAACCCTTTTTTCGCTTGACATGGGCTCCTTGGTTGCCGGTGCCAAATATCGCGGTGAATTTGAGGAGAGACTCAAAGCCGTGCTTGGAGAGATCAAATCCTCGAACGGGGATATCATTCTCTTCATAGACGAGCTTCATACCATTGTCGGCGCAGGGAAGAGCGACGGTGCGATGGATGCGGGGAATCTTTTAAAACCGATGCTCGCCAGAGGTGAGCTTCACTGCATCGGTGCGACAACGCTGAATGAATATCGCCAATATATCGAAAAGGATGCGGCACTCGAACGGCGTTTTCAACCGGTTTTGGTGCCCGAACCTTCGGTGGAAGATACGGTATCTATCTTGCGCGGTATTAAAGAACGGTATGAAATCTATCATGGCGTAAAAATTCAAGATGCGGCACTCATTGCCGCGGCGACACTTTCTTCACGGTATATCACAGATCGCTTCCTACCGGACAAAGCCATTGACCTTGTAGATGAGGCTTGTGCGGTAATACGGACCGAAATGAATTCCATGCCCACAGAATTGGATGAGATTTCACGCAAGATTATGCAGCTTGAAATTGAAGAGGCAGCTTTGAAAAAAGAAACGGATAAGCTTTCTGCCGAGCATTTGTCGGAAACTGTGGCCGAGCTTTCCGAATTGCGCGCCTCTTTCGCCGAGATGAAAGCGAAGTGGGAAAACGAGAAGAGCTCCATAGGCGAAGCGCAAAAAATACGCGAAGAGATCGAAAGCGTGAAAGCAGAGATTGAAAAAGCACAGGACAAATATGATTTGACGCTTGCGGCGGAATTGAAATACGGAAAGCTCCCCGCACTCCAAGCTCGTCTCGAAGCGGCAGAAGCAAAAGCGGAGGAGCGTGCCAAAAATGCCACGCTTTTGCGCGATAAGGTAACGGAAGAAGAGATCGCCCGTATTGTGGCGAGATGGACGGGCGTTCCGGTCGCCAAGCTGATGGAAGGTGAAAGAGAAAAGCTTTTACGCATGGAAGAAATTCTTCATCGCCGTGTTGTCGGACAGGATGAAGCTGTCAAAGGCGTTTCGGACGCTATTTTACGCTCACGTGCGGGCATCCGCGATCCCAAAAGACCTGTGGGTTCCTTTATGTTCCTCGGTCCCACAGGTGTAGGTAAAACGGAGCTTGCAAAGGCACTCGCTGAGGCTTTGTTTGACGAGGAAAGTGCGATCGTTCGCATTGATATGAGCGAATATATGGAAAAATATTCTGTATCCCGTTTGATCGGCGCGCCTCCCGGTTATGTGGGCTACGATGAGGGCGGACAGCTGACCGAAGCGGTGCGTCGACGCCCTTATTCGGTGGTTTTGTTTGACGAGGTGGAAAAAGCACACCCCGATGTATTCAATGTTCTTTTGCAGGTTCTTGATGACGGAAGAATTACCGACAGTCAGGGAAGGACGGTAGATTTTAAAAACACCGTGATCATTTTGACTTCTAATCTTGGCTCGGATATTATTCTTGACGGAATCGAACAGGGAGAAATCTCTCCCTCCGCACGCGAGGCAGTAGGTGCGCTTTTGCGCCGTTCTTTCCGCCCCGAGTTTCTCAACCGTTTAGATGAGATTATTTACTATAAACCGCTTAGCAAAGAGAATGTTCGCGCTATCGTGGATCTTTTGACTTTGGATCTCGCAAAACGGTTAAAAGAAAAGTCTCTTGAGGTTTCCGTTTCCGATTCTGCCAAGGATTATATCATAGAAAAAGCGTTTGATCCTGCATTCGGTGCACGACCTTTGAAGCGCTTTTTACAATCGAAGGTGGAGACACTGCTTGCCCGTAAGGTCATTGCGGAAGATCCTGCCCCCGGTTCTGTGCTAAAAATTGATTTGGATGAAAACGGCCTTTGTGTCACCGTTTGATTTTCTCAATAGCGGGTAAGTCTTTTTGGCTCGCCCGCTTGTCTTTTTAGATATTTTATGTTATGCTTTCTTTGTATACGATTCGATGTAGCTTATGGTTGCTTTGCATAGAAAGGATTGATTTAAAAAATGAAACGCATTTCATCGGACTTATGGCAAAAACAGTTATTCGAACGTGATGAAAAAGGGAATGTGATCCTTCATATGACCGTAACGGATGACGATGGTATTCTTTCGCCTTTTTCTAAAGATGCCACGCCTGTTATTTCTTCGGAGGTCGCGGATTTTTTAGAAAGTCAAACGGAGGCTTTGCCCTCCAAAACGCCTCTTTCCTTGCATATGCACGGAGCGTGTATTGATCATAGAGAACAGGAAGTGTACCGAAAGGCGATAAAGAGTTATTACACCGAACGGTATCTTTCGGAAACATACTCTTTTCGCCGCAATCTTTTTGTTTCGCTGATTTTGGCATTTTTAGGTGTTTTAACGCTTGCTTTTGCCATCTTGACCGAAATAAAAACAGGAAGTGCCATATGGACTGAGGTCGTGGATATCATTGCATGGGTGCTTCTTTGGGAGTCGGTTGATGTCAGTCTCTTTCGCAATCATGAAATTCGCGAAAACAGACGGCGGTACCGCGCCTTTCTTTCGATGTCGGTTTGGTTTGATTGAGTTTGCATAACGTAAAAAGGAACTTTGGATTTCGAAGTTCCTTTTTATATAAAAATATTTTGAAAAACACTTGACAGAATGCAAGAAATCGAGTATAATTGTATACAATCATACAGAGTGAGAAAGGAAGGTAGTTTTTTATGGTAGAAACTTCACCCAAAACCAACCTATTGGAAGTAAAAAGCTACAAATATTCTTTGCAAGACGTGGAAGAGCCGAATTTGTATCGCGGTATTTTTCCGTATACAGAGGTTCCGCGTATCGCATTTAACCATCGCCGTGTGCCACTTGGTATGCCAAAGGATATTTGGATCACAGATACATCATTCCGCGACGGGCAGCAATCCGTAGAGCCTTACACCGTGAAACAGATCGTTGATCTGTATAAGCTGATGTCAAAGTTAAGCGGTCCTTACGGCGTAATCCGTCAAACGGAATTTTTTGTATACAGTGAAAAAGATAAAGAAGCACTGCATGAATGCCAGTCGCTCGGTCTCAAATTCCCCGAAATCACAACTTGGATTCGCGCGAGTAAGCAGGATTTCAAACTCGTCAAGGATTTAGGGGTTCGTGAAACGGGTATTCTTGTTTCTTGCAGTGATTATCACATATTCAAAAAAATGAAGATGTCCCGCCGTGAGTGTATGAATTTCTATCTCGCCACGGTTGCCGAAGCATTTGAAGCGGGTGTCATGCCAAGATGCCACTTGGAGGACATTACCAGAGCCGATTTCTACGGCTTCGTGGTTCCTTTTGTAAACGAGTTGATGAAAATGTCGGAGGATGCGGGCATTCCCGTTAAGATTCGTGCTTGTGACACAATGGGCTACGGTGTTCCTTACACCGAGGTCGCGTTGCCCAGAAGTGTTCCCGGTATTATTTACGGTTTGCAGCATTATTCCGATGTGCCGAGTGAGATGCTTGAGTGGCACGGTCATAACGATTTTTATAAGGCTGTCGCCAATGCTTCGACCGCATGGCTTTACGGTGCTTCCGCTGTCAACTGTTCTTTGCTCGGCATTGGTGAGCGTACGGGCAATATTCCGCTTGAAGCTATGGTGTTTGAGTATGCTTCGCTTCGCGGTTCGCTCGATGGCATGGATACTACGGTTATCACCGAGATTGCCGAATATTTCCGTCATGAAATCGGTTACAAAATTCCCGTTATGACACCTTTCGTCGGTAAAAACTTTAATGTCACCCGCGCAGGTATTCATGCGGATGGACTTCTCAAAGATCAAGAAATATACAATATTTTTGATACGGAGAAGCTTCTCGGTAAAAAACCGTCTGTTATGATCGGAAAGGCATCGGGACTTGCCGGTATCGCATATTGGATCAATGAGAACTATTCGTTGTCTCCTTCGGAGGCAGTCGATAAGAAATCTCCGCTTGTCGTTTCGCTAAAAGAGTGGATTGACGCGGAATATGCCGATGGCAGACAGACAACGCTCTCGACTTATGAGTTGGAAGAGAAGATTGAAGAACTGTCGGGTGGACAGTTTAAAAAACTTTAATGAAGAGGTCATAACTATGGAACACAAGACTATTTCGCTTGCGGACCAGGTGTTTGAACGTCTCGAACACGAAATTCTCAGCGGTATTTACCAACGCGGAGAGATCTTGACGGAAATGCGTCTTTGCACCGATCTCGGTGTCAGCCGTACGCCTGTTCGTGAGGCCCTTCGCCGTCTTGAGCAGGAGCATATTATTGAAATGTCGGGAAAGGGCATCGTTGTGCTTGGTGTAACCGAGCAGGACCTTCATGATATTTATGATATTCGCCGTGAGATTGAAGGCGATGCCGCATTTAAAACGGCGGAAAGAATCACAGAAGAAGAAATTGAGGAAATGCGTTCGGTTCTTGAATTGCAAGAATTTTACGTTTCTAAGAAAGATGCGGAACATATCCGTGCGCTTGACAGCCAATTTCATCAGCTTGTTTACCGTTTCACGGGAAGCGCGGTGTATTATGATACTTTGATGCCGCTTCACAAAAAGGTGCAAAAGCATCGTAAAAAATCCGTTGAAAACAACAGCCGTGCACAGAGCTCTTTGGAAGAACATCGTAAGATTTACGATGCCATTGCCAATCACGATGCTCCCAATGCGCGTCGCGCCATGATTGCGCATGTTGAAAATGCGCGAAACCACATTATCAAATGAAAGGATAAAAAGCAATGGGACTTACTCTTGCACAAAAAATCATCAAAGCGCATCTTGTCAGCGGTGATATGACCGTGGGAAATGAAATCGCGCTTAAAATCGACCAAACCTTGACGCAAGATGCCACGGGAACAATGGCATATCTTGAGTTTGAGACGATGGGTATTGATCGCGTTCGTACGGAGCGCAGTGTTGCTTATATTGATCACAATACCTTGCAATCCGGTTTCGAAAATGCGGATGATCACCGTTTTATTCAATCGATTGCTAAAAAATACGGTATTTATTTTTCACGCCCCGGTAACGGTATCTGCCATCAAGTTCATTTGGAGCGTTTCGGTATTCCCGGAAAAACTCTGATCGGTTCGGACAGTCATACACCTACGGGCGGCGGTATCGGCATGCTCGCCTTCGGCGCGGGCGGTCTTGACGTTGCCGTGGCAATGGGCGGCGGTGCGTATTACATCACCATGCCAAAGATGATCAAAGTCAACCTTACAGGTAAGCTTCGTCCGTTTGTCACCGCTAAGGATGTCAGCCTTGAGATTCTTCGCATTCTTTCTGTCAAGGGCGGTGTCGGATCTATTATTGAGTGGGGCGGTGAAGGTATTAAAACGCTTTCTGTTCCCGAAAGAGCAACCATTACCAATATGGGTACCGAGCTTGGTGCAACCACATCTATTTTCCCTTCGGACGAAATAACAAGAGCTTTTCTTAAGGCAGAGGGCAGAGAAGAGGTATATACGCCTCTTGCCTCCGATCCCGATGCGGTATATGACCGCGTGATTGATATCAACCTTTCCACCCTGGAGCCTTTGATCGCTTGCCCTCATATGCCGGATAATGTGGTGACGGTTGGAAGTCTCAAAGGAACTAAGGTAGATCAAGTTTGCATCGGTTCTTGTACCAACTCTTCGCTTCTTGACCTTTTGAAGGTGGCGTCTCTTCTGAAAGGAAAAACCATTTCTCCCGATGTCAGTCTTTCTATTTCGCCCGGATCGAAGCAGGTGCTCTCCATGCTTTCCGAGTGCGGTGCTTTGACCGATATTCTTGCCTCCGGTGCACGTGTGCTTGAATGTGCATGCGGTCCTTGCATCGGCATGGGCTTCTCACCTAATTCTGCCGGTGTCAGCCTTCGTACCTTCAACCGAAACTTTGAAGGCAGAAGCGGCACTGCGGATGCAAAAGTATACCTCGTTTCTCCCGAGACTGCGGTTGCGGCTGCTCTTACGGGAGAGATCACCAATCCCATGCTTCTTGGCGAAATGCCCGAGATCGTAATGCCCGAGGTGTTCCGCATCGATGACAGCGCGGTTTTGGCTCCTGCCTCTGTGGAAGAAGCCAAGACGCTTGAAGTCTTGCGCGGTCCCAATATTAAAAAATTCCCCGACAGCAAGCCCCAAGGCGATACTTTGCGTGCGGAGCTGGTTCTCAAAGTGGGCGATAATATTACTACCGACCATATCATGCCTGCCGGTGCTAAGATTTTGCCGTACCGTTCGAATATTCCCCATCTTTCACAGTACTGCTTCGGCGTATGCGACAGCACCTTCCCCGAAAGAGCGAAGGCAGCGGGTGAAAGCATTGTTGTCGGCGGTACAAACTACGGTCAGGGTTCTTCCCGCGAACATGCGGCACTGGTTCCTCTTTATCTGGGCGTTCGCGCCGTGATTGCTAAGAGCTTTGCCCGTATTCACGCGGCAAACCTCATCAATGCGGGTATTATGCCTCTCACCTTTGCCAATGCCGATGATTACGATAAGCTTACCCAAGGCGCGATGCTTTCGGTTAAAGGCGTATATGAAGGTATGGACAGCGGCAAAATGACGCTTGTGGATGAAAGCACGGGCAACAAAATCCCTCTTGTTTGTTCTTTCACCGAAAGACAGAAGGCAATTCTCAAATCAGGCGGTCTTCTTGCATATACCAAAGATAACGGTCAGTGATAAATTAGGGGGCTAGCTCATTATGATATAATCCCCTTAGAGTATACACTCGAAAAAACAAAAAAGTTTTCGAGAATACTTTAAGGGGATTTTTTATGTATAAATACGATTATGCATTCAAGAAGAAAATAGTAGAGATACACAAACGA
>JAZNND010000007.1:0-5008 GCA_045580085.1 Eubacteriales bacterium | reverse complement strand
GATAAATAAGAATTTGACGAGGTGATTGTGATGACGGAAGATAGTTTGATCATAACAATCCAAAAAGTTGATAAAGATACAGAAACAGCAGAAGCATTGCTTGGATTTGTAAAAAGCTTCTCTTGGGAAGAAGTGAAAGAGCATACGGTTCGCGTGATCAAAAATTGGGAGTTTAAGGAATGGGAAACGCCATTCGTAGCAATGGCAGACGGTTTCATTGTCGGAATGGTAACCATTATGGAGTCGGATTATTATCCCTTGCCCGAGATATTTCCATGGATATCAACGCTGTTTGTTTCCGAAGAATATCGCGGCAAGAGGATCAGTAAAAAGCTAATTGATTTTGCAAATGAGTATGCGAAAGGTATTGGCTTTGATAAAACGTATATCCCATCGGTACATATCGGGTTATATGAGAAGTACGGCTACGCCTACATAAAAGATATAGTGAATTACGGTGGAGATATTGACCGCTTGTATGCTAAGGAATTAAGATAGTTATTGATAAATTCCAATTTGTCGAACTGAATAAACTGACCCCGACAGTTTTGTCTGCCGGGGTTTTAACTTCCTTATGAGAAGTCCGCGTTTGCGGCCTGCTTTTTCCCGGGGTGTAATATAATCACACAGTTTAAGTTTTTTCGATATGCGACAGTGTTTTTTCTACGCAATCCGCAATACTGACCGTCCCAACCCCAAAGATAGACGTGTGCAGTTTATTGTTGATCGGAGCACGCCAAGCTTCAGAAACAGTCCCGCTTCCGTTTGCCATGCCCAATATGGATCCCACGGTTGCACCGTTGCAGTCGGTATCAAACCCCGTTTCCACCGCCATGCAGACTGACTTGGAGAAATCACCTTCGCCGTACAATAGCGTTGCTGCAACGATCATAGCATTCGAGATCGTATGGCACCAATCATGACCGCTATGTTCGTCATATTTTTCATGAATCGTCGTAAAACAATCCTTCTTCGGTACGCCGTTCCGGTACGCATCGAATACCCACATCACGCTTTCGTAAAGCCTTGATGTCTGCGGGATCTCCGCAAGCCCCCCGATGATGATCTCTTCGATACTGTTTGTAGCCGCCGCGATCGCAATCATGGCGGCTGCAAACATTTCTCCGTAGATTCCGTTTTTCACATGAGAGACAGATGCGTCTCTCCAAGCCATTTCCGCAGCAAGCTTGGGATCACCCGGATTGATATATCCGAAGTAATCACCCCTGATCTGCGCCCCTATCCACTCGCGGTAAGGGTTTTTATAGATCGCCGATTGCGGAGGTGCGTATCCCTTGACAAAATTGCAGAATGCAACTCTCTCCGCCGTACAGTATGCATCTTTGCTCTGATAGGCGAGCCAAGCCCTTGATACATCATACGGGGTGAAATCTCTGCCGTACTTTTCAATGATTTTTTGCGCCAGGACAACGTAATTCGTGTCATCATCCACAGGCATTCCGTCGATTTCATCCGCATAAACTCTGCCTGCAAAATTGAACTTATATTTTGCCGGGTCGACGTTTTGCAGGTCACTGCGATAAATATATCTGTACATGGGATAGTTCTTTGTTTCCTGTAAAAAGGGGATCAGATCATTGGTTCGAACCCCCTCAACGCTCTTTCCCAGCATACAACCGCAGATACGCCCCAGCCATGCCCCATATATCTTATCCTTGATCCTGTCTTTATCATAAGAATATCGCCCGTCAGACCCACGACGCATCCTTTGAATCTGATCCAGTTCCGACGGCTCTATATAGGCATAGCCTTCCCTTGTTTTGGCAGATGCAACGATGTCAAACAAAACATCTCCGAATTTTTTCTTAATCTCCCCCTTGGGCAGCCTTGATACCGCATAGAAAACTTCCCTGTACGCTTCGAGGTCAAGGCCTTCCTCGATTGATTGCCGATACTCGGTTTCCAAATTTGACGAATAGAACTCCCAGTCATGGATATTTTTGTACTGAGGCTTTAACGTCCCCCTCTTATTCATTTCCTCTACCACCCGGTTGTCATTGCCCATAACCAAAGAATCAAGAGACACATCAAAATATTTGGCAATCCTGATGATCTTTTCCATATCGGGTACCGCAGAACCTCTTTCCCATTTTTGAACAGCCTGCTGTGAAACGCCAAATATTTCCGCAAACTGTTCCTGCGTCAATTTTGCGTGATTGCGTATCTGATAAATCGATTGCCCAAGCTCCATATTGCCTCCCCATGCAAGTGAATGTATTGTATTTATATTTTACCTCTTTTCCATAACGCTGTAAAGAGATTTCGAATTGTTATAAACACAACCTCAGGTTGTGAAAGGTGCAAAAGCGAGAAGTGGTAGCCCCCAAAAAACAAGATGCAGCCCCCAAATCAAGGGCTGCATCTTAACGAAAACCGCTTTTCTTTCTATACTTTAATGTATTTCTGCCAAACCGTTATTTACGTTTTCCGCGTTGGCGCGGTATATTCCCCTTTGGTGATGGGGTTTTCTGCGGGATTATTTCTTGTTCAGTCTCTCGCCGACAGCTCCGCCCGGATGAATCAGCGCGAACTGTTCGTTTTTGTAATCCGTCTCCTCGATGAGTGCAGACTGCAGTGCGTGGATGATCACGCACAGGGATGTCGTGCTCGTGGTGCCCTGGGAATTGTACTTATCGGTCTCGCGGTTGACGTACTGGCGCAGAACAACATCGGCACCGGTGGCAAGGGGAGACTCGGTGTTCTCGGTGATGGTAATGACCTTAACGCCCTTTGCCTTGCAGATATCCAGGATGGGGAGAAGCTCTTTTGTCTTGCCGCCCCGGGATGCAAAAATCATCACATCATCCTTCTGGAGGTAACCGGTTGCACCATGCACCGCCTCGGCCGGGGAGATAAAGCGTGTGGGACGCTCAATGCAGCAGAGCAGATGTGCCGCGTGCTGACAAATGATGCCGGAATGTCCGCATCCGGACGTACCGATTCTTTCCGCCGTAGCGAGCAGGTCGACCGCTTTGGCAAACGATGCCTCATCGATGTACGCGAGTGCGTCTTTCAGGCATTCCGCCTCGATCGCGAAGCTTTCCTTCAGTCTCTGAATTCCGATTTCCTTCATAATGATCGGGTTCCTTTCTTATTTCCGCCAACCGACGTCGGCGGGTGATTCTGCCCGCCGGCGCATGGATCAACCGGGGGCATTTGCTTACATAATAAGTATAGCATAGCCCCCGTGTAATTGCAAGCGATATCTCGAAAAACGCTTCAAATCTTTGTGATCAAGCTCCATTTAACAAAAGCCTTCCGGACCCGGAGACAGCCAAAATCCATACAAAAAGCAAGAAAAATTCATTGACAAAATTCTGCGCCCGTACTATAATAAAGGCAGTTTGCAAAACAAAGGAGTTTTAAGATGGAATTTTTCCTCGATACGGTTAACCTTGAAAAAATCAGAAAGTATAACGAGATCTATAATATCGCAGGCGTTACGTCAAATCCGACCATTCTCTCCCGCGAGCAGTGTGAGTTTTTCCCTACGCTGATTCGGATTCGTGAAATTATCGGAGACAAACAGCTGCACGTCCAGGTGACGGGAAAAACCTGCGAAGAAATGGTGAAAGAAGCGGAAGCCATTGTGGAACGCATTGATAAAAACGTGTATATCAAAGTCCCCACAAACGAAGAAGGCATTAAAACCATTAAGGTGTTGAAGGAAAACGGTTACCATGTTACCGCTACCATCGTTTATACCCTCCAGCAGGCGGTCATGGCGGCAAGCGTTGGTGCCGATTACGTCGCGCCTTATTTTAACCGTATGGCCGAAAACAATTTCAACGCGCTTGACGAAATTGCGGATATGGCAAACATATTCAAAATGCATAACAAGCCCACGAAGCTGCTTGTGGCAAGCTTCAGAAACACCAATCAGATCATGAAGGTATTGCTTTCGGGGGCAACCGCGGTAACCGCTTCTCCTGAGTTTTACAGTATGATGTTTGAAAATCCCTCCGTTGATTCCATCATCAACCGTTTCGACGCCGATTGGAGCAGTATGTACGGCACAAGCAGAATTTATGGAATCGAGCAATAAGCCTCAATGATTTGCCGGAGTCATGCAAACCTCTGCATCAACCTACCGCAAACCTGCAAATTTGCTGTGCAAATTTGTATGGCTCTTCGCATCATAGAAAGGGAAAAACAAGGCGGAGTCCGACCGGACTCCGCCTTGTTTTTGAGTTCGCCCAACAATTTTGAACCCTTATATTTTATATGGTTGAAAACTGCTCCGTTCTTTTATCGGTGCGGCGATAGGTATATTCATCGTCACCGCATCCCTGCAAAACAATCTCATCATCTGTATAGCGTTTAACACACCACATAAGACCTTTTGTTGTCATAAGGCACTTTCCAAGCTCACATTGCTCTGTCGGAATTTTTATGTCTCTTGACTCATAAGAAAAATCGCAATGGAATCTACACCATTTTTCGCTATTATCTTTATAGTTTCGTATTCTGAAGAACTGCCCACCGCTAAACAAACCGAGGTCGAAAACGATATTGTACGACGCTCCGCAATAAATATTAGTATTCTCTGCTTTTATCGAGAAAATGTACTCTGTCTTACCCGTGCACAAGAAAAAGTTAAAATCATCATGTGTCGCATGATAACTGTCAGCCATTCTCCACAAAGTAAGACATTTTGGTATTCCGGCTTCTTTTACAGTTGGTAGCGGTGTACCACTATGATCGACCACAAAGGTCTCCAAACGTCGCATTGATTTTTTCAAATTCAGGTCATAGGCCGCCCCCAATTCTGATGCCAATTCACTATTACAAATTGCTGTATGAGGATCACTATCTTCAACAAAATATGCATATTCTGTTTTTTCACTCACCAAGTCTCTTTCGCAAATTGCAACAAGACGTTTTTTATTTTCGTAGCCACGATAAAGCTTTGCACCCAATATATTTTTGTCTGACGAGCAATAAATCACAAGTGAAAACTTTTCGGTTTCTACGATCTCACAATTAG
>JAZNND010000006.1:0-8532 GCA_045580085.1 Eubacteriales bacterium | reverse complement strand
TTCATGGTTCTCTATTCCCCTTACTCCTCTGCGGATTTTTAGTCCTTGCCCCTATTATACCACATTCCCCTTTTGTTGTCGAGCGCATGCAGAAAAGCTCCTTCCATATACCGACATGCAACTTCCCTTTCAGACATAAGCGTTTCACTTTTTAAAAGTCAAAAACGGCAACCTTTTCTGCGGCGGCGTTATGCTTGCAGCTTTCACAGTAATTGCGCGCCGCAGGCTTCAAAACGCAGTCCCTGCAGCCAAACGCAAAAAGGCACCCACAAGGGGTGCCTTCTGCGTTTGTGTTGTGCTTCCTTAATAGATGCCACCATGGGAAATTCAATAAAATCAAGGAATTTTGAACTTTTTGAGGTTTTTAAGTGCATCCTTAATTGATGCGTCTTGGGTTTTTATATCATAGTTTTTTTCGACAACCGTCAATTTGAATATTTTGCCCTGAAATATAGCTTGCCTCATCGCTCGCAAGAAAATAGATGAGATTGGCATTTTCCATATCGGTTCCGGTCCTTCCAAGAAATGATAACTGGGTTTCGCAATAGTAATTGTAATCATCATTTTCAGAAGGACTAACGCTTCCCGGACTTACAGCGTTAACAAGAATATTATTAGCTGCCATCTCTTTTGCAAGAGCTTTTGTAAACGCAATAATCGCTCCCTTTGTTGCTGAATAATGTGCCATATTTGCATTTCCGTATACACCGGCAACGGATGCCACGTTAATAATCCGTCCACTGTTACGCGAGATCATATATGGAAGAACGGCTTGACAGAAATATACGCTGCCCATAACGTTGATATCCCAAAATTTTCTCCATTCCGAAGAGGGTGTCTCTACAAACGAAGACCAAGAACGCCATACGCCGGCGTTGTTGACCAAAACGTCAACGCCTTCGAATTCCGAAATAGATTCCTGCATAGAGCTTTTCACAAATGCCTCATCACACACGTCACCGACAATGCATTTAACCTTGCCCACGGTGCTTGGAAGCTTGTTTTGAAGCTCATGCAGCTTCTCCTTGTTCAAATCAAATAAAATCAGATTTGCACCGTTCAGTGCAAATTTGATAGCGGTAGCATATCCGATTCCCACAGCCGCGCCGGTAATAACAACTGTTTTTCCACGAAAAGACATACGAAACTCCTTTTTATGATTATAATAGTACAATATAATTATAAACTAAATCGAAAGCAAATCAATAGCAAAAGCACTCCAATATTTGATTGTTTCGATACCAATACGCGAAATACTGATGAAAATGTTGACCGTATCGGTTTTTCATGTTATAATAAAAACACTTTATTCAAGGAGATAGAGTATGGAAAAAATAATTATAACCTCCGTGACAGATTGCTTTTTTGCAAAAGATCCACGCGGACATGAAATAGAAATGAATCAAAGAAGATATGCTTGCTTCATTGTTACGGTTAAAGGGAAAATACGCTTTACTTTTCGTGATCGCATTATAATATGTGACAAGAAACATCCCATATTCTTGCCACAGGGAGCCTGTTACCGTAACGAGTGCTTAGACTCTGCAGAAAGCTATGTGTTTAATTTTCTGACAAAAGATGAGCATCAACCTATGTCATTATCAGCCCCCGGTGAGATTCAAGTGAAAAAGGCATTTGAGCACATCTCGGCAAGACATTCTATGTCGTTTGGAGATGAAGCAAAGGCCATCGGAGAACTTTATTATCTGATGTCGGCACTCTTTGCCGTCCCTGCTGTATCGCTCTCGGAAAAAGTCTTGAGAACCTCGCTTGAGTATATAGGTTATCATTATGCCTCGCCCTCATTTTCTGTAAAATCCATCAGTGAATACTGCTTTATTAGTGAAAGCTATTTGCGAAAACTGTTTTCAGATAAGCTCGGCAGATCTCCCTTTAGGTATATTACTGATATAAGAATGCAAAAAGCACAGATGCTTCTCCATGAAAAACGCCCCATTGGAGAGATTGCCCATCTAGTCGGATATTCCGATGTTTATCAATTCAGTCGGGCATACAAACGGTATTATGGATACGCTCCTTCTGTACACATATCCCAAGTAAACTAAAATGAATGTTATTTTGTCATTGTGAAAACAGCTTAATTATCAGACAAAAATCATTAACAAATATTTTTTGAAACGAACGAAAAAAGAGGATGCCCGGCAACTGAAAAATTGCAAAATCTCCCCTGAAAAGTCGATTATTTAAGTTCAAATCCCACCCACACGGCGATTTCATCCATTGGCATCTACCAAAATTGCACTTCGAAAATAGGCACAAAAAAGCCCAGAAGCCTTGCGGCATCTGGGTTTTTTGGGTTGGCATCCAAATTGGGTGCATAACATGTGTTGTACAGCCAATTTAGATGCCAACCTGAAAAAGTCAATAAAATCCGGATCTGTGTGTGATTTTCAATGCCGATAAAAAGATGCCATGATTCTTGACAAGGGTGACATTCACGCTTTTTGTGATGCGTTACTGCTCCGAGACGAAAAATTCGTTTTTACCTGCACTAAGCTCTTGAATATGTGAAAGAGCTTGGAAGCTTGCCTTGCAGCCTGCCGGAATCGAAATGTTAAAATTCACTCCCTCGCTCGTTCTTTCGTAGCTTACTGAAACGGTACCTTTGGGAGTAGCCATACTTCCCGACATTCTGTTAAATTTAGATACTGCTTGGGGATTTATGACCAATTCGGAATATCCGCAGGACGCTTCTGTTTGCTTGATACCTAAGAGATATTCAAAAAAATATGCCACGGGTGCACCAAACATCGGGTGACAGTGAGAACGGCTTCTGTTACTGTCCCAATACTCATGGAAGGTGGTTGCGCCGTTCTGTCGCCAATGCTCATAGCCTTGATCACCGTCATTGGTAAGAATATCAATCGCGAGCTCCGCATCATCGTTCTCAAACAACGTACGGATCAGCACGTCGGTAGCAAAGATACCTGTGTCGAAATACCCAAGCTTCCTATAATAATTTACCATATTGTTATATGTGGTCTTATCCCCGAGTCCAAGGTCAACGGCAAAAGAGTTAGAACCTTGAACATTCATAACAAAGTTCCCGTCAAAGGCGTTGAAATAAGCGGCTTGAATCGCGCTCTTGCGTAGCTTGATTTTTTCATCATATTCCGTTACGTCTTCCTCGCGTCCTACTATCTTTGCGATTTTCCGCATAGTTTCAAGCGACTTTACCATAAAGTAGGTGTTTACGTAAGGTGCGGGAATTATGACCTGCTGATTATGTGACGTAATATCCTTTTCAGTGTAAAGGATATTAGGCCCGCACCAATCTCCAAGACACCATTCGCCCTCCTTATCGCTTGTGACGAGTCCAAATTCAGAATGCGCCTCAAGATAGTCGATGTAACGGCGCATATTTCCGTAATATTTTAAGAGTATTTCTTTATCGCCATAATGCTTATAGAGCTGATAAGGCACCTCAACGATAGCGCAGCCCCATCCTCCGGGACCGCCGCCGCTTCTGATATAAGGAGCTGTATACTGTACGTGACCGCTTAATTGATCCTGACCGTCGGCAATATCTTGAAGCCATTTTTCATAAAAGCGTTTTGCGTCAAGTACGGAAAGCGCCGCGTGGCAAGTGAGCTGACCGTCTCCTGTATAGCCGCGGCGCTCAAGGTGTGGACAATCGGAAGGGTGACCGGTGTGCATGTTGCAGAGCATCGTGTGTTTAAAGGTATTGTACGTCCAATTGAGCGTTTCGTTATCGCATTCAAATGTAGACGACGGCGCAACATCGGCGTGTATCACCTTTACGCATTTCGGAACAGCGTTTCCCGTAATCTCGAAATATCTGAAACAGTACCATGTAAATTCAGGTTGAACCCTACGATCCTTGCCGTCCGATATTATCGAATAGCTCTGTTTTTGAATCTGCCTCGGATCAAGATTTCCGTCCGGAAGAAGCTCTTCCGAAAAACGAACGCTTACCGTTTCGCCCTGATTGGCTTGTAACCCAAGAACAGGATATCCGGTGGTGTTTTCGCCGCAATCGTATACGATGCCGTGTTCAGTCCTTCCCACCACCTTTACGGGGAGCTCGCATATAAGTTTATCCGTCGGGCAATCAGAGGAACAATAATCGGTATCAAGAACTTCGGTGAGTGAGGCGTTTTCCCAACCGCCGTCATCGAAATCTACATCAAAGCAATCGCTTGAAAAATTGTAATCATGGCTTTCGTACGATACAAAATCATAGTCCGAAACGTAACCGTCGCCTATGCGACAGCATTGATCCGAAACAAAATGGCTCACTTTCCCATAATAATCTTCTGCAAAAATACAATAGATTGCCTTCGGGAGACCGAAAACACGATTCCTGTGCGTGTACCATCCGCCGCCAAAGTGAATGGCAATCACATTCTCGCCGGGCGTTACATAAGGAGTGATATCGAAGCTTGGAACGTATATTCTGTGCCCTGACAGCACCTCGCCTATCGGATCACAGGTAGCCTCAAAATCTGACGAAAGCGGTAAAAAAGTGTCTGGATTGATGCATTTGCCATTTATATAGCACTTGAAGAAGCCGAGTCCTAAGACGTTCAAAGTAACCCTTTTGATTGAGCAGACATTAAAGCGTCCACGAAGCACAGAAAAGGTCTTTTCCGTTCTTTCCGCTTTTCCGACCCACGCGGCATTTTTGAAAAAATAAGATTTGTCCATGTCGTTATTCTCCTTACTGCCTATTTCTCTTGTTTCTTCTTCAAAAGGATAAAACTGATGCTTTTCCCATATTATAAACACCGTCCCTTATTTAGAATTCAGTATAACATGGTTTTTACGAATTGTCAATAATGAAGGTGAATGACTGCAAATACTACAGAATGAAAAAACTATGGCTTAAAAATCGAAAAATCTCCCCTGAAAAGTCGATTATTTAAGTTCAAATCCCATCCACACGGCGTTTTTGACGTTTGGCATCTATTAGAATTGCGCTTCGAAAATAGGCACAAAAAATCCCAGAAGCCTTACGACATCTGGGTTTTTTGGGTTGGCATCTATTTAGGATGCACAACATGGTTGCACAGGTGGGATGTTGCCCCGCTTTCGGCACATAGTGCCGACGCTTAAAGGTCGCCTTGTCGGCACCGCCGACCATTTTGCTTTGCAAAAACGGCAACCTTTTCTGCGGCGGCGTTATGCTTGCAGCTTTCACAGTAATTGCGCGCCGCAGGGTTCAAAACGCAGTCCCTGCAACCAAACGCAAAAAAGGCACCCACAAGGGGTGCCTTCTGCGTTTGGCAAGTGTGACCGATTTGGATGCATTTGTCAAAATACATCGCTGTAAATTGCTTCAATATCATATTCTCCCGATGGGAGAACGGAAAGATTGGCGCACGGCGCCTCATTGACCAAAAGCGTGTCGGCAAAATCCAAGCGAAGGCGGCAAACGGTATTGGCGGGGATGGATAAACGGTATCGCCAGCCTCGCTCTGTACATGCAAAAGAGAGAGAGATCTTACCCATTGCCGTATCAAGCGATGCCGAAAGCTCTCTTATTTCCTTGATGTGGCAGGGGCTTAATTCAAATTCCGCAAAGCCGGGCTTGCTTGGCACGATCCCTGCCAAATGCGTGTAACACATATACAGAAAGCCGCCGTGCATGGGATGATTATACGAGCCTACATGCTTCTCCCGCGGCATCGTGATACGCATATCCAACTCCTCATAAAGAGTGGTTCCGCCTTCATCCAGCAACCTGGCAAAGTTATCCGTATTCTTGTTAAATAATACGCGATAGGCAATTTCGCCGCATCCTTGCTCTAACAGCGCGGGAAGCAGATATTTGTTGGCATAGATGCCCGTAGGCATGTCGTAACCGTCCCGCTCAATGCGCTCGGTCAGGGCAGCAAGAAGCAGCTTTTCTTCCCCTCCGGGGTACAGGCCAAGCTTTAGCGCTATCCCGTCCGTCCCCCAATAACCGTAGGAGTGGCATTCCTTATCATAAAACCGCTCGATAAACGCGAGCTTCGTCTTTTGAGCCAGCTCCAAATAATAATCGGGGTTATCTAACCCAAGTCTGTCACAAAGCTCTGCCATCATCAGGCTGATCTCATAAAAGATCATCGTTGAGGAATGCACCGTTGGCATACGGCGCTCTGACTCAAGGCCGCAGGGGGGATTCCAATCCCCATACGTGGTTCTGTCCTCTCGGTCAAAGTGAAGGTGATCCTTTGCGCCTGCACGCTCCTCCTCATAAAAGCGGCGCATCAAGTCAAAGTGCTTTCTCACCGTTCGTGTATCGCCGCAGTACTTATACATGTAATACGGAATGACGATCTGCGCACAGCCCCAAAGCGGCGCTGCCTTGCCACCGGAGCGCTTCCCCGGGGCGATGTTGGGGAAATAGCCCAGAGCATCCACCGAGGAACGGATATCCTGCATGTACTTTTCGTAGCATGCGAGAGAATCGTAGGAAAGCAGCCCCCAATTGATCAAAACCTGGGCGTCTCCAAGCCAGCCGCAACGCTCACGAACAGGGCAATCCTCAGGAAATCCGTGAAAATTAGAGCGATAGGTGTTATCCATCACGCGGTACAGGCGGTTCAGGTAGTCGTCCGAGCAGGAAAAGGTGGCGCTTTTTGCAAAATCTGTCGTTAGCTGCAATGCCTTACAGATTTCAGCCGTCGGCTGTGTTCCGTATCCGTTTGAAACATCGTAAAAGCCCGTCATTTCCACATAACGGAAGCCGTGATACGTAAAGCGAGGACGATACACCTCTCCGTCGGGATCTCCGCGACAAATATAAATATCCTGTTGAATACACTGCGTCGCATAGCCGCCCGTAGAGCGGTAATCGGGCGTGCCCCCCTCGTTCAATACCTCAGCGTAGCGAAATGTATAAAGCGCACCGCTCGGAGAGGGGGGTAAATGAAATTCGGGTACACCGGCAATGTTCTCTCCTACATCAAATAGCCACGCGCCGTCACTTGTGCCGCTACAGGGCGTAACAGATACAGCGGGCAATTCGCGCAATACGCGAACCGGCGGGATCAGAGAGGGCAACATTCTCCCCTTTTCGGTTTTGTCCTCTGTCACATCTCCCCAGCCAAGCATAGAAATGCCCGGAAGCGAAAAATCGGGCGTTTCAATACGTGCATCATACACCTCGCCCGCATAGACATTATTGCTTGTAATGGGGCTGTACCGACATTTCCAATCTGCCGTGTTCGTTTCAATTTCTTTTGTAGTACCGTCGGCAAGATCCAAAAACAGCTTTAGCTTAAGGCAGGGATCGCCATAGGAACGGCGATTTCCACGAGAGCCGGGAAGTGTGCGCCCCTGTCCCCAAAAGCCATTACCCAACCAAGCAACAAGCGCGTTTTCGCCGTCCTGTAATAAGTCTGTAACATCAATTCTGCGATAATAAAGCTCCTGCGTATAGTTGGAAAAGGGCGGATCAATGAAAAAATCGTCCGCGCGTTGCCCGTTGATATAATATTCCGCATAACCCAGCCCACAGGCATACAACACAGCGCGCTTGACCTCCTTCGCACAAAAGCTTGTGCGCAAAAAGGGAGACCATTCGGTAATAAGCTCCGCCGGCTTGATCCAGCATGCCCCCTGCCAATCCTCATCACAAAGTGCGCTGGAAACACAGATGCGCTTCACAGCCGTCTCTCCCAGCGTATCAAACACCCTGAGCGTAAGCGTATAGTCCGCACGCGGCGCAAGAACAAGCCCCTCGTGGTAAATATCGATGCTTTTTTCTGTCACGACTGTGCCGCTGTCAAAAACGGCCCCCGCGCTCCCTTCGATCAAAAGGCGATATGACGCTTGCCTTACCCCCGTTCGGTCAGAACGAATCTTCCATCCAAAGCAAAGATCTTCACATCTCACCAACGAAGGTGCTGTCACGTGATCTACGGAAAAATCATATATCTCCAGCATAGGCTTTCCTCCCTCAGACAATGTGTACCGTATCGCTTTTACCGGTTTTGCTTAATTATATCATCATAAATATAAATTTGCAATACCCCATCCATCTTTTTATTTTCACTCTGAAAAATGGCTCGAAAAAAACCGGATGCCTTGCGGCGTCTGGGGTTTCGTGACCTGCATCTATTTCGGTCACAAACACTGGTTGCACAGGGATCGGCACGGAAAGTGTGTGCGAACATATCCCTGTTGCGGTGCCCGCATCGGTCTGCCCTCGACGGCGCTCGGTTGCCCTCTGCGACCGCTGCCACTCCTTTTTGCTCCCTTTCTCCGCCACCGGCGGCGGGCCCAAACGTCCCCTATTGCGGTGCCCGAAAAAATCTGCAGGCTTGCGCTTTCCTTGATTTTTTCGACCGCTGCCACTCGTGCGGTTGCGCTTCATCTGCCACCGGCAGCGCACAACCGCACTCCTCCAACGGTGACTGTTTGCAAGGGCAAACTCACGTGCTCGGCGTAGCCGAGGACATGCTACGCTCGTCGGCATAACCCGGAAGGCGGTATCGCTCTGATCGCACCATCAAAACCAAACACAAAAAAGGCACCCGATCGGGTGCCTTTTTTGTGTTT
>JAZNND010000005.1:0-96556 GCA_045580085.1 Eubacteriales bacterium | reverse complement strand
GATGGAACATAATGAATTCGACAAAATAAAAATCGGTCTTGCTTCCTCCGACATGATACGCTCATGGTCGCACGGCGAGGTAAAGAAGCCCGAAACAATTAACTATAGAACATTAAAGCCCGAAAGAGACGGTCTCTTCTGCGAAAAAATCTTTGGTCCGACAAAGGACTGGGAATGTCATTGCGGAAAGTACAAGAGAGTCCGCTACAAGGGCAAGGTCTGCGAAAAGTGCCACGTTGAAATAACAACCAACAAGGTAAGAAGAGAAAGAATGGGACACATTGAACTTGCTTGTCCTGTATCCCATATCTGGTATTTCAGAGCAATTCCCTCAAGAATGGGACTTTTGCTTGACGTATCTCCCAGACTTCTCGAAAAAGTGCTTTATTTTGCACAGTATATTGTAATTGATCCCGGTGAAGCTACAGGTCTTGAAAAGATGCAGCTTCTCACCGAACAGGAATACAACCAGAAGTATGAGTATTACGGAAACGAGTTCAGAGTAGGTATGGGTGCCGAGGCAATCAAGGAACTCCTTGCCGAAATCGATGTTGACGCTCTTTCGAAGCAGCTCAAGGAAGAGTTGCTCGCAACCTCCGGTCAGAAAAAAGTAAAGTTGATCAAGCGTCTTGAAGTCATCGAATCCTTCCGCAAGTCGGGCAACCGTCCCGAGTGGATGATTCTCGATGTGATCCCCGTTATTCCTCCGGATATCCGTCCGATGGTTCAACTCGACGGCGGTCGCTTTGCAACGAGTGACCTCAATGAGCTTTACCGCCGCGTGATCAACCGTAACAACCGTTTGAAGAAGATGATCGAACTTCATGCTCCCGAGATCATTATTCGTAACGAGAAGCGCATGCTCCAAGAGTTTGTCGATGCTCTCATCGATAACGGCCGCCGCGGCAAGCCCGTGCTCGGCCCCTCCAACCGTGCGCTGAAATCGCTCTCCGAAATGCTTCGCGGTAAGCAAGGCCGTTTCCGTCAGAACCTTCTTGGTAAGCGTGTTGACTATTCCGGCCGTTCGGTTATCGTTGTCGGTCCTGATCTTAAGATCTATCAGTGTGGTTTGCCGAAGGAAATGGCACTCGAGCTCTTCAAGCCTTTCGTCATGAAGAGACTCCTTGAAACCCAAAAGGCAACCTCCGTGAAGGACGCAAAGAAGAAGGTAGAGAAAGTACAGCCCGAGGTTTGGGACGCACTTGAATATGTCATCAAGGAGCACCCCGTTCTTCTTAACCGTGCGCCTACCCTTCACCGTTTGTCCATTCAGGCGTTTGAGCCCGTTCTCGTGGAAGGAAGAGCCATTAAGCTTCATCCTCTGGTTTGTACCGCTTTCAACGCCGACTTCGACGGCGACCAGATGCCTGTTCACGTTCCGCTTTCCGCAGAGGCGCAGGCAGAGGCTCGTTTCCTCATGCTTTCCGCCAACAACCTTTTGAAGCCTTTGAACGGACGTGCCGTTACGGTTCCTTCGCAGGACATGGTCCTCGGCTCTTATTATCTGACGCTTGAAAAGCCCGGTTATGAGTGCGGCGAAGGTCGTTATTTCCGCAATTTTGACGAAGCTGTCATGGCTTATGAGAATAAGCAACTCGGCTTGCATGCGCCCATCAAGGTGCGCCGTACGCTGAATGTCGGCGGAAAGGACTATACCCGCATCATCGACGCTACCCTCGGCAGACTCATTTTCAACTCCAAGATTCCTCAAGACCTCGGTTACGTTAAGCGTCTTGACGCAAACGGTGATCCTACCGATGCTGTGTGCGATCTTGAGATCAACTTCTTGACCGATTCGGGCAAGCTTAAGAATATCGTCGACCTTACCATTAAGCATCACGATTTCGCGACCGCCGCATTCGTTCTCGATGAGATCAAGGCAATGGGTTATAAATATTCCACCCGTTCCTCCATCTCCATCGCAATTTACGATATGCGTATTCCCACCGAAAAGAAGCAGATTCTTGCCGACGCGCAAGCAAAGGTGGATGAGGCTTTGGCTCTTTACATGGAAGGTGAATTTTCCGACGAGGAGCGTTACGCCAAGACCATCAAGATTTGGGAAGAGGCTACCAAGGTTCTTTCCGATAAGCTCGTTGCGGGCTTTGATCCCTACAACGCCATCAATATGATCTGTACTTCCGGTGCCCGTGGTTCCATGAAGCAAACTCGTCAGCTGGCAGGTATGCGCGGACTGATGTTCGCGACGGACGGTAAGACCATCGAAATCCCGATTAAGTCTAACTTCCGTGAAGGTCTTACCATGCTTGAGTACTTCATGGGCGCAAAGGGTTCCCGTAAGTCTCTGTCCGATACGGCACTTCGTACCGCTGACTCGGGATACCTTACCCGCCGTCTCGTTGATGTTGCGCAAGAGGTGATCATCCGTGAAGAAAACTGCGGTTCGAAAAACGGTATCGTGATGTCCAAGATCGTCAGCGGCGAAAACGTTTTGGAAGAATTTGCTGAGAGAATCATCGGCAGATACACCATTGAGGATGTTATCGATCCCAACACCGGTGCTGTGATCGTAGAAGCCGATACCATGATTTCCGAAGAGGATGCTGCCGCCATCGAAGCTGCGGGCATCGAATCTCTCGAGGTGCGTACCGTTCTCAGATGTCTTTCCAAGAGAGGTGTTTGCGCACATTGCTACGGTGCCGACCTCGCTTCCGGCAGACGTGTCAACATCGGTGAAGCCGTCGGCGTTATTGCCGCACAGTCCATCGGTGAGCCCGGTACACAGCTGACGATGCGTACTTTCCATACGGGCGGTGTCGCCGGTTCCGACATCACGCAAGGTCTTCCCAGAGTGGAAGAGCTCTTTGAGGCACGCAGACCTAAGAAGGGTGCTATCATGTCCGAACACGAGGGTACGGTAGAGATCACGACCGAAAAGAAGATTAACAGAATCTCTATCATTTCTCCCGACGTTCCCAAGGGACAAGAACCCGTTTATGACATTCCCTACGGCATGGAAATCACCGTCAAAGACGGCGACCATGTGCGCGTGGGCGATCCCATGACAAAGGGCTTCTTGTATCCTCAAGATATTCTTCGTCTCAACGGTATCGATGCGGTTTACGACTACATCGTTCGTGAGGTGCAGCGTGTGTACCGCGGAGAGAAGGTTGAAGTAAACGACAAGCACGTCGAGGTTATCACCCGTCAGATGACTTGCCGTGTTACCGTTGAAGACGCAGGCGACACCAATTTGCTTGCCGGTACGAGTGTTAACATTCTTGAGCTGCGCAACGAAAACGAGGCTGTGGAAGCACGTATAGCGGCAGGCGAGGAAACTCTCCGCACGGCTACCTATACACCCTTGCTTCTCGGTATTACCAAGGCGGCTCTTATGACCGAATCCTTCCTTTCGGCCGCTTCCTTCCAGGAAACCACCAAGGTGCTTACCGAGGCAGCTATTGCAGGTAAGATCGATCACTTGCTCGGCTTGAAAGAGAATGTTATCATCGGTAAGCTGATTCCTGCCGGTACCGGTCTTGCCAATTACAGAGACGTCGAAATCCGCGAGACGCCCGATGAGATCGTGGCAGACGGCGATGACACAGAAGACGTTGACGAATAATCTTTGTTTCTCCCCAAAGGGCTGCCTTACAAACAAGGCGGCCCTTTTCATGTTTGGAGAAGGCAAACACAAAATCCGAAAACAATTTTTCGAGAAACTATTGACAAACGAAAACAAAAGATGTATAATACAAGGGTGCGAGTTATATATGGCATAACTATGCCTATTTGACAGCGCATGATGCGTTTATGCTTGTGCCGACAACCGGGCGCAGTGTAAATAAACATTTAAAATTCAGTAAAGGAGGAAAAAAATGCCAACCTTTAACCAGCTCGTAAAGCAGGGACGTGCAAAGGCAACTTACAAGTCTAAGGCTCCCGTGCTTCAGAAGGGTTTCAACTCGCTTACCAACAGAGCGACTGATCAGAGTGCACCTCAAAAAAGAGGCGTATGCACCAAGGTTACCACAACCAGCCCCAAGAAGCCGAACTCCGCACTTCGTAAGATCGCCAGAGTTCGTTTGACGAACGGTATGGAATGTACTACCTACATTCCCGGTATCGGTCATAACCTTCAGGAGCACTCCGTTGTTCTTATTCGCGGCGGACGTGTACGTGACCTTCCCGGTTGCCGTTACCACATCATTCGTGGTTCGCTTGACGCACAGGGCGTTGCAAACCGTTTGCAATCTCGCTCCAAGTACGGCGCAAAGCGTCCCAAGAAGAAGTAATCGGTTCGCATTTTAGCGGACAAAACAGTGTTTCGCTTAAAGCTGAATTCATAAATGTTTATTTATTGATTCCCACCTGGCGAGCACTAACGAAGACAAATCTTCGAGTACCTGTGATATCATGAAAAATAATGAAGGAGGGAAGTACAGTGCCAAGAAGAGGTCAAATTTCCAAAAGAGACGTATTGCCGGATCCTATGTATCATTCTAAGCTTGTAACCAAGCTTATCAACAATATCATGTTGGACGGCAAGAAGGGCGTTGCTCAGAAGATCGTATACGATGCATTTGCTATGGTTGAAGCGAAGCTCGGTCAGGATCCCATCGAAGTATTCAACGCTGCTCTTGAGAACGTTATGCCGGTCCTTGAGGTTAAGGCTCGCCGTGTAGGCGGTTCTAACTATCAGGTGCCTATGGAGGTTCGCGCGGAAAGACGTCAGACTCTCGGTCTGCGTTGGATCACGCTCTACTCCAGAACCCGTGGTGAAAGAACCATGGCTGAAAGACTTGCTGCTGAGATCATGGACGCGAAGGCGGGCATGGGCGGCGCTTTCAAGAAGAAAGAAGAAACCCATCGTATGGCTGAAGCTAACAAGGCTTTTGCTCATTACAGATATTGATTTTACCCCAATTAAAATAAGGAGAAAGAAACTATGCCACTTGGTGTAAGAAAAACAGCTCTCGAAAAGACCCGTAATATCGGTATCATGGCACACATTGACGCCGGTAAAACGACCACGACCGAGCGTATCCTTTTTTATACGGGTAAAATTCACCGCATCGGTGAAACACACGAAGGTGCCGCAACCATGGACTGGATGGTCCAAGAGCAAGAGCGCGGTATCACCATTACCTCTGCTGCTACCACAGCTTTCTGGGCTCCCTCGGAGTTCCATGACGATGCTGAGAAGGCAAAGGAAAACACCTACCGTATCAATATTATCGATACCCCCGGTCACGTTGACTTTACCGTTGAGGTAGAGCGTTCGCTTCGCGTACTTGACGGTTCCGTAACCGTTCTTTGCGCAAAGGGCGGCGTTGAGCCTCAGACGGAGACCGTATGGCGTCAGGCTAACAAGTATTTCGTTCCCCGTATGGCGTACGTCAATAAGATGGACATTACGGGTGCGAACTTCTATCGCGTTGTATCCATGATGAAGGAAAGACTGCATGCCAATGCAGTTCCCGTTCAGCTCCCTATCGGTGCTGAAGGTACCTTCCGCGGTATCATCGACTTGATGGAGATGAATGCTGACGTTTATTATGATGACCTTGGCAAGGACATGCGTGTTGAGCCTATTCCCGAGGATATGCTTGAGCTTGCACAAGAGTATCATGACAAGATGGTTGAATCAATTTGCGAAACCGACGAGGAGCTTCTCGAAAGATTCTTCGCAGGTGAGGAAATCACTGTAGAAGAGCTTCGCGCAGCACTTCGTAAGGCAACCATCGCCAATGAGATCGTACCCGTTTGCTGCGGTACCTCTTACAAGAACAAGGGCGTTCAGAAGATGCTCGATAACGTCGTGTATTATATGCCTTCTCCTCTTGACATTCCCGCTATCAAGGGTGTAAACCCCGATACAGAGGAAGAGGAAGAGAGATGCGCAGGCGACGATCAGCCCTTCGCAGCCCTCGCGTTCAAGATTGCTACCGACCCCTTTGTCGGTAAGCTCTGCTTCTTCCGTGTATACTTCGGTTTTGTCGATAATGGCACCGCAGTTTACAACTCTACCAAGGGTAAGGAAGAGCGCTTCGGCCGTATTCTTCAGATGCACTCTAACAACAGAGAAGACCTTGACACCTGCTTCTGCGGCGATATCGCTGCCGTTGTCGGCGTTCGTTACACTACCACCGGTGATACCTTCTGTGATGAGAAGTACCCCGTTATCCTTGAGTCCATGGAATTCCCCGAGCCCGTTATCCGCGTAGCCATCGAGCCCAAGACCAAAGCCGGTCAGGAGAAGATGGGTATCGCTCTTGCGAAGCTCGCAGAGGAAGACCCGACCTTCCGTACCTATACTGACGATGAAACCGGTCAGACCATCATCGCAGGTATGGGTGAGCTCCACCTTGAGATCATCGTTGACAGACTTCTTCGTGAGTTCAAGGTAGAGGCAAACGTCGGTGCACCCCAGGTTGCTTACAAGGAGACCATTCGTAAGAAGGTCGATCAGGAAACCAAGTATGCCCGTCAGTCCGGCGGTAAAGGTCAGTACGGTCATGTTAAGATCACCGTTGAGCCTAACGAAAAGGGCAAGGGCTACGAATTCATCAACGCCGTTACCGGCGGTGCAATTCCGAAGGAATATATCCCTGCTGTTGACGCAGGTATCCAAGGCGCACTCCAATGCGGTGTTTTGGCAGGCTATAACGTTGTAGACATTAAGGTCACCCTTTATGATGGTTCTTACCACGAGGTCGACTCTTCCGAAATGGCGTTCAAGATTGCCGGTTCTATGGCAATTAAGGATGCAATGCGTAAGGCAGATCCCGTTCTTACCGAGCCTATGATGAAGGTTAACGTTATCACCCCCGATGATTATACCGGTAATGTTCTCGGCGGTATCAACTCTCGCCGCGGACAGGTTGAAGGTATGGAACCCATCACCGGCGGTCAGCAGATCACTGCTGTTGTTCCGCTTGCTGAGATGTTCGGTTATGCAACCGACCTTCGTTCCAATACCCAAGGCCGTGCAAACTATGCGATGGAGCCCAGCCATTTTGCTGAAGTTCCTCGCAGCATCCAGGAAGAGATCGTTAAGAAGCGCGCAAAGACTTCTGACTGATCTTAACCGTTCGGACACAGCGGCATAGCCGCCGTGTCCGCCTACCAAAATCCAATTAAATTAAAAATATTTTTTATAAGGAGATTAAAACAATGGCAAAGGCAAAATTCGAAAGAACCAAACCCCATGTCAACGTAGGTACCATCGGTCACGTTGACCACGGTAAGACCACCCTTACCGCTGCTATCACCAAGTACCTTTCCCTTGGTCAGGGCGCAGAGTTCCTCGCATACGACCAGATCGACAACGCTCCCGAAGAGAGAGCTCGTGGTATTACGATCAACACCCGTCACGTAGAGTATGAGACCGCAAACCGTCACTACGCTCACGTTGACTGCCCCGGACACGCCGACTACGTTAAGAACATGATCACCGGTGCTGCTCAGATGGACGGTGCTATTCTCGTAGTTGCCGGCACCGACGGCCCTCTTCAGCAGACTCGCGAGCACGTTCTTCTTGCTCGTCAGGTAGGCGTTCCCGCAATCGTTGTATTCATGAACAAGTGCGACATCGCTGACGAGGAACTTCTTGACCTCGTTGAGATGGAAATCCGTGAGCTCCTCAGCGAGTACGATTTCCCCGGCGACGATATTCCGATCATCCGCGGTTCTGCTCGTGTAGCTCTTCTTTCCGAGTCTAACGATCCTAACTCTGATGATTACGCACCCATTAAGGAGCTCATGGATAATGTTGACTCCTATATTCCTACTCCTGCTCGTAATGAGGATTCTCCCTTCCTTATGCCTGTCGAGGACGTATTCTCCATCTCCGGCCGGGGTACTGTTGCTACCGGTCGTGTTGAGAGTGGCGTTGTTAAGATGAACGACACTGTTGAGATCGTTGGTCTTTCTGACGAGAAGAAGCAGACCGTTATCACCGGTATCGAGATGTTCCATAAGCTTATGGATGCAGCTGAAGCAGGCGAAAACATCGGTGCACTTCTCCGTGGTATCCAGAAGAACGAGATCGAAAGAGGTCAGGTTCTCTGCAAGCCCGGCTCCATTCAGCCTCACACCAAGTTCGTTGGTCAGGTTTACGTTCTTACCGAAAAGGAAGGCGGCCGTAAGAAGCCCTTCTTCTCCGGCTACAGACCTCAGTTCTACTTCAGTACTACCGACGTTACCGGTACCATCAAGCTTCCCGAAGGCGTTGAGATGTGCCGCCCCGGCGACAACGTTGATATGAACGTTGAGCTCATCACTCCTATCGCTATCGAGCAGGGCCTCCGTTTCGCTATCCGTGAGGGTGGTAGAACCGTTGGTTCCGGCGTCGTTACCGAGATCGCTGATTGATTTTAACTAAAACTTGCATTTCTTTGGGGATTGGTGAAATTCCATACCGGCAGTGAAAATAAGTCTGCGAACGCATTTGTTGCGCCGAATGGGTGAAATTCCCATACCGACGGTAAAGTCCGGATGAGAAAAGAATTGGTAGGTAAAAGTCCCCACGGTTTTCCGTGGGGACTTTCATATATTGCCTCGCTTTGAGCCTGTGCATATGATGTACCGAGCAAAGAATTGCAAACAGAAAGTGAGGAATTTTTATGTTAAGAAGAAAGAATATCAGCCCTACACGTTGTATCGTCATTACGGCTATGTTTTCGGCGATTGCTGTGGTGCTCCAGTTGCTTGATTTTCCGATCCCTTTTTTGATTCCGTTTTTTCTTGAAATGGATTTTTCGGACCTGCCCGCTTTGATCGCGGCGTTTTCTCTCGGTCCGCTTCCCGCTGTTGCGGTTTGTTTTGTCAAAAACTTTTTCCATTTCATCACCGCAACTGTTACGGGCGGTGTTGGCGAGCTCGCCAATTTCCTTTTGTCCTCCGTTTTTGTGATCACTGCGGGTGTCGTATACTATTTTGTTCGCAACCGCCGCGGTGCTATGATGGGCAGTGTATGCGGTGCTTTTGCAATGGGACTTTTTTCGATCCCTGTCAATTATCTCATTACATATCCCGCCTATTATAAAATTCTCCCCGAAGATACGATATTGATGCTATATCAGAAAATATTGCCCTCTGTCGACAATATTTTTGAAGCACTTGTCATCTTCAATTTTCCCTTCACACTTGTAAAGGGCCTCATTTGCACACTCATCACTTTGGTGATTTATAAACATATATCTCCCCTGATCAAAGGAAAAGGAGGGGCGCGTTAAGCGTTCCTCTCCTTTTATTCCCGGAGAGAAGTCTTGATAAGGAGGCACGGAGAGCCTGATATGATAGAATTCCTCAGTAAGCGTTTCATCAAAAATTATAAAGATATTCACGAACCGACTGTGCGCCGCGCGTACGGCATTATGGTGAGCATCATCGGCATTACCGTCAATTTTTTACTCGCCATCGGCAAGCTCGTCGTGGGTATTCTTTCTGCTTCGGTAGCTGTATGTGCCGATGCGGTCAATAATCTTTCCGATGCCGGTTCTTCGCTCATTTCTTTTGTTTGTTTCCGTATCTCGGCGAAGCCTGCCGATCGAGGGCATCCTTACGGGCATGCGCGCATTGAGTATGTGGCAAGTCTTTTGGTCTCTTTTCTCATTTTGCTCATAGGCGTTGAGCTGCTAAGAGATTCCGCACTGACACTTCATAGCTCGGTTGTTCATTCCGAAGAGACTGAAAAAACGGTCTTTTCTTGGATCACCGTCGCGGTTCTTGCCGTTTCGATCTTAGGAAAACTGTTTTTGGTCTTTGTGAATCGCGGCATCGGAAAGCGCATTGATTCCGCCGTGATGCGTGCCGCAATGACCGATAGTCTCGCCGATATTGCCTCTACATCTGCGGTTCTTGTTGCAACGGTGGTCGCAGGCTATGTTACCCTTCCGTTTTCGCTCGACAGCGCAATGGGTATTTTCGTCTCCCTCTTTATTCTTTATGCCGGCGCGGGGATTTTGAGAGAAGCGCAAAATTCCATTCTCGGTACCGCGCCTTCCGAAGAAACGGTGAAAGTGATCCGTCATACCGTTTCGAAATATCCCGAAATGCTTGGACTGCATGACCTTGCCGTGCATGAATATGGAAGCGGTGTTGTGCTTTCTTCGTTCCATGTCGAAGTCGACGGTGCGCGGGATATTTTTGCGGTGCATGACACCGTAGATAACATCGAAAGGGAGCTGTGGGAAAAGCATCGTATCCGTGCCACCGTTCACTTAGATCCCGTTGCGGTCGGCGATCCCGATACCGATAGATGGCGTGCCATCGCGCTTGTTGCCGTGCGTTCGGTGGATGAAAGCATCACCATTCACGATTTTCGCGCAGTCAAAGGGCACACGCATTCCAATCTCGTTTTTGATATTGCGGTTCCGTTTGAGTGTAAACGAAAGGATGATGAGCTCATCCAAGCGATCGAAAACGAAATCCGTGCGGTCGATGAGCGTTTGTATACCGTGATTACGGTGGATAGAGTATAAAAAAACGTTGTCCTCGCCTTAAGAAAGCGGGACAACGTTTTTTTATTTTCGCATCGCCTTGAGTGCGGCAATGGCATCTTTGAAGCCGCCAACTTGGTCAATAAGACCGCATCGAACGGCATCTTCTCCTTCGAGCAAAGTACCAATGTCGTTCGCCAAAGTGTCTGTTGCTGTCATCATGCGGCGAAGCTGCTCACTCTCCATGTGGGAGTGCTCCGTCACAAATCGGATGATGCGATTTTGCATGCGCGCAAGATAGTCAAAACTTTGCGGAACGGCAAGTACAAGTCCTCCTGTTCTGACGGGATGCACCGTCATGGTTGCCGAAGGAACGATGAAGGATCTCTTGGCGGATACTGCAAGCGGCACTCCGATGGAATGACCGCCACCGAGCACCAGGGAAACCGTTGGCTTTTGCATGGATGCAATCACCTCTGCCAACGCAAGCCCCGCTTCAACGTCTCCTCCGAGTGTATTCAAAAGAAGAAGTATTCCGTCAATCTCGCTGTCCTCTTCCAAAGAGAAAAGAAGGGGGAGAAGGTGCTCGTATTTGGTCGATTTTCTGGAAGGATCCAAAACAACATGCCCCTCAATCTCGCCGATGATGGAAAGGCAATAATAATTGCCGTCTCTTCCTTCTGCCTTGGCGGCGCCAAAACGTTCGAGTTCCTCTTGCTTTTCATTTCTTTCTTCCATTTTATGCCACCTTTCATCGCTTTGAGGGCATGGACAAGAACCATCAAGCGAAAAAATAAGAATTTCTTTTATTTTTTACAAATTTCTTTGCTTCTAAACTTTACTTTTACGAAAATTTGTGTTAGAATAATATGAGCGTATTTATAGATGCTTTATGACGGTATTATTTTACAAAGGAGATATACATATGAGCAAAGTACTCGTGGAAACCTCGGCTCGTCACGTACACTTGAGCCAAGAGGCAATCGACATTCTGTTTGGCAAGGGTTATACCCTCACCAACAAAAAGGATCTCAGCCAACCCGGCCAGTTCGCTTGTGAAGAGAAGGTAGAGGTCATCGGCCCGAAGGGAAGCCTTAAGATGAGCATTCTCGGTCCCGCACGCCCTGCAAGCCAGGTTGAAATTTCTCTTTCCGATGCGCGCACCCTCGGTGTAAAGGCTCCCGTTCGTGAGAGTGGCGATATTGCCGGTACCCCCGGTTGCACCATCAAGGTTGGTGACAATACCGTCGAGATTTCGGAAGGTATCATTGTTGCTAAGCGTCACATTCACTTTACTCCCGAAGAAGCTGCCGCAGCAGGTGTTTCCGATAAGGAGATTGTTAAAGTAAAGATTGATGCGGGCCGTCCTCTTATTTTTGATGACGTTGTTGTCCGTGTCAATAAGAATTTCTCTGCCGCTATGCACATCGATACCGATGAATGCAATGCCGCAGGTGCCGCCGGCGAGGTTTACGGAGAAATCTTGAAATAAAAGGTAGGTGTGAGATATGAGAATTCTGTTTCAAGGCGACAGCATCACGGATGCGGGGAGAGACAAACGCAATTATTTCCATCTCGGAAACGGTTATCCTCGTTATGCCGCTGAAGCTTTGCGTGCCGTATGCCCCGAAAAAGAGCTTGAATTCATCAATCTCGGCTTAAGCGGCAATCGCACCGGTCAGCTGTTTGACCGTCTTTACCCCGATGCCATTGCGCTTGCACCCGATATCATTTCGATTTTGATTGGCGTAAACGATGTTTGGCACCGTTACGGAGAAGGCCGCGTCATGACGACCGATGCGCAGATTGAGCTCAATTACCGTACTATTCTTACCAATCTTCGTCAGTTTACGAAGGCAAAAATCGTTATGCTCTCGCCGTATGTTCTCGATACCGAGAATAAAGAGCAAATCAAAGCGGATCTTCAAAGGATTCTTCCCATGATCCGTTCGCTTGCCAAAGAATTTGCCGATGTTTATATTCCGCTTGATGAGCTGTTTGAGGAAGCAATGAAAAAACAGCCCCATCCGCAGTATTATTCCGCAGACGGTGTGCACCCCAATGAAAATGGTGCCCGTTTCATCGGCAAGGTATATGCAGATGCCGTTAAGGCACTCATTTGATTCAGTTAATTTTATAAAAAGGAGATACTAACAATGGCAGAACTTGTTTATTCCAAAGAAGTGGAAAACATGTGCGTAGTTGCCAAGGGCCCCCACCACGGTCCTGCTCCCATTCCCGAAGAAGGCAAATGGGTAAAGGCAAAGGAAATCACTGACATCTCGGCTTACACCCACGGTGTGGGCTGGTGCGCTCCCCAGCAGGGTGCGTGCAAACTGTCCTTGAATGTAAAGGACGGTATCATCGAAGAGGCACTCGTTGAGACCATCGGTTGCTCCGGTATGACTCACTCTGCCGCTATGGCAGCAGAGATTCTTCCCGGCAAGACGCTTCTTGAGGCTCTTAACACCGACCTCGTTTGCGATGCTATCAATACCGCAATGCGTGAGCTTTTCCTCCAGATCGTATACGGCAGAAGCCAGTCTGCGTTCTCCGAGGGCGGTCTCGTTATCGGTGCAGGCATGGAAGACCTCGGTAAGGGTGAGCGTTCCATGGTTGGTACCATGTACGGTACAAAGGCTAAGGGCGTTCGTTATCTCGAAATGACCGAAGGCTATTGCACCAGAATGGCACTCGACGCCGACAATCAGGTGATCGGCTATGAGTTCGTTTCGCTCGGCAAAATGACCGACTTCATCAAGAAGGGTATGGAACCGAACGAGGCATATGAGAAGGCGAAGGGTACTTACGGCCGTTTTGCTGATGCTGTGAAGTACATCGATCCCCGTAAGGAATAAGAAGGAGGAGAGTGTAACATGGCTAAGTTTGAAGGTTATGAAAGGCGCGAGGCGAAGAGCCTCGCTACATTGAAAGAATACGGCATTTCTTCCATCGATGAGTGCAAGGATATCTGCGATGCTTACGGCATCGATCCTTATAAGATCGTTGAAGAAACCCAGCCGATCTGCTTTGAAAATGCAAAATGGGCGTACACCGTCGGTGCCGCCATCGCAATCAAGAAGGGCTGCAAGAAAGCAGCTGACGCCGCTGCCGCAGTTGGTATCGGCTTGCAGGCATTCTGCATTCCCGGTTCCGTTGCTGAAAACCGTAAGGTTGGTCTCGGTCACGGTAACCTCGGTTCGATGCTTCTCTCCGAGGAGACTGAGTGCTTCTGCTTCCTCGCCGGTCACGAGTCCTTTGCTGCCGCTGAGGGCGCAATCAAGATCGCTCTTAACGCAAACAAGGTAAGAACCAACCCCCTTCGCGTTATCCTCAACGGTCTTGGCAAGGATGCCGCTATGATCATCTCCAGAATCAACGGCTTTACTTATGTACAGACCGAGTTCGATCCCTACACCGAGGAGGTTGCCGTTCTTTCTGAAACTGCATATTCCACGGGTGACAGAGCTAAGGTTAAGTGCTATGGCTCCGACAGCGTTCCCGAAGGTGTTGCAATCATGCGCCTTGAGAATGTCGGCGTTTCCATCACCGGTAACTCTACCAACCCCACTCGCTTCCAACACCCCGTTGCAGGTACCTATAAGAAGTGGTGCACCGAAAACGGCAAGAAGTATTTCTCCGTTGCTTCCGGCGGCGGTACGGGCAGAACGCTCCATCCCGATAACATGGCAGCAGGCCCCGCTTCCTATGGTATGACCGATACGCTCGGCAGAATGCACGGCGATGCGCAGTTCGCAGGTTCTTCCTCCGTTCCCGCACACGTAGAGATGATGGGTCTGATCGGCGCCGGCAACAACCCCATGGTTGGTATGACCGTTGCGGTTGCTGTAGCTATTGAAGAAGCAGGCAAGTAATTCGCAGAGCGAATTACAATGAAATTTGCCTTCGGCAAATGAAATGCGGCAAAGCCGCATGAAATGCTAACGCGTGAAATGTGCCTCGGAAATCTTCCGAGGCACATATTTTACAGAAGGCAAATTTCATTTAACGATTGCGTAGCAATCATTTCACGATGCGCAGAGCGCATCATTTCATGATGCTAATCATTTCATGCACGTAGTGCATTTCATTTTTCCGGAGGTTTTATGTCAGAAAATCTTGTCCTTGATTTATCAATGCAGTTTGCTATCGACATTGTAAAACTCTGCGAAAGCTTAAAAGGGAAAAGTATTCTTACCAACCAACTCCTTCGTAGCGGTACGAGTATTGGAGCCAATATTCACGAGGCAAATTATGCAAGCAGTAAAGCGGATTTCATCGCTAAAATGCAGATCGCTTTAAAGGAATGTCATGAAACGGAGTATTGGTTAAAGCTTTTTGCAAAGACAAATATAATCAGTGGTGAAGAATATTCAAAGCTGAGCAACGATTCCGGTAAAATAAGACGAATTCTGATTTCCTCAATCAATACGGCAAAAGCAAATCAATAAAATAAAACTTGGACACATCATGTGGGGGGGGCTTGTGGTGTGTCCGATTTTTTTGTTTATAGGATTGAATCAAACTTTTTTCTATGAATATATGGCATATTTCTATTTACTTTCAAACGGAGAGATGATACAATAATAAAAAACTACCATAGGATAGATATGAATAACGAGGAGGAAAAATGAAAAAAGTCAGAGTAGGTGTCCTTGGCGCTTATCGCGGCACCGGGATGATCAATTACTGTAAGGTGGCAGACAATGCTGAACTGGTTGCTATTTGTGATAAGTATCTGCCGGCTCTCGAAAAGCAAAAGCAGTATTGCGGAACGGATGGGATCGCGTACTATACGAGCTTTGATGAGTTTATCAAGCATGATATGGATGCCGTTGTTCTTGCTAATTACGCCAACGAGCACGTTCCGTTTGCTTTGCGCTGCCTTGAGGAGGGAAAACACGTTTTTTCGGAGGTGCTGCCTTGCCAAAATATGAAGGAAGCCGTGGAGCTGGTGGAGGCTGTTGAGAAATCCGGTTTGGTGTACGCTTACGGTGAGAATTATTGTTATATGCCTGCCCCCGCCGAGATGAAGCGACTTTATCGCGAGGGAAAAATCGGTGAATTTGAATACGGTGAATGCGAATACGTTCACAACTGTGCGCCGATTTGGCATAGCATTACCTACGGTGAACCGGATCATTGGCGGAATATGACGCACGCTTGCTTTTACTGCACTCATTCCTTAGGACCGATTCTCCATATAACAGGTCTGCGCCCCGTTTCCGTTGTTGGTTTTGAGGGTAAAAAGAACGAGCGCAATTTGCGTTGCGGTAGTAAGTCGGGCGCTTTTGGTATGGAGCTGGTGGAGCTGGAAAACGGCGGTATCGTGAAAAGTCTGCACGGCGGATTATATAAGAACTCCATTTGGTATTCGGTTTACGGCTCCAAGGGGCGGATGGAATCTGCCAGAGAGGATGCGGAATCGGGTGACATTTGCAAAATTTACGTAAATGCGGACGAATATCCCGGAGAATACGGGCAGCACCCTGTAGAAGCCTACGAGCCACACCAATTTTTGGACGATCGGGTGGGCAAAATCTTCGGCCATGGTGGTAGTGATTTTTACTCCATGTACCATTTCATCGAGCGAATTTTGGGAGATGAAAACGCCGACACGATCGACGTTTACGAGGCTCTTGATATGGGTATTGCCGGTCTGTTTGCCTATCGCTCCATCTTGAATGGCGGTATTCCCATGAAGCTGCCGAACCTTCGCAACAAAGAGGAGAGAGATGCCTATCGAAATGATACGGCTTGTACCGATCCTAAAGTGGCGGGAGATATGCTGCTTCCCACCTTCTCCGAGGGAACCCCGGAAATTCCTGCCGAGGTCTACGAGGAAATGAGAGAGAAATATCTTGCCGAATTCAATGCGGACGAGGGGTATGTCAACGCTGCGTTTAATCAAAGCAGCGGAAGAGAAGTCAAGAATCCGCAAAGCGATTCTACGCTGACGGGCAAAAAATAAAAGCGTTTGCCGCCTTCGGTCGAAAGAACGCCGCTTATCCCACAAAATCTGCTCCCTCAAAAACCGCTTTTGCGCAAATTAAGTTTAATAAAAATTGGACACATCATTCTGGGATTTTCCCCCATGATGTGTCCAATATTTTTTTGTTTTTAAGGAGGATTTTCAGGGTGAAAAAGAATAAAATGTCAAGAGCTGTAACCCTCGCTTTTGAGGAGGGCGGTAATAAGCGCCTTGCATATTGGCGATAGAAAAAATATGGGGCAGGGAACTGTTGACCTGTATAGAGAGCTACACGCAGTTCTATAACTTTTTTGATCTGTCGAGGACTTCGACGAGCAGACTTATAAGGACTACGTTTTGCACCTTACATCAACTCTCGATGCGGATGCAGGCTTTATCAAAAACACCGCGGCAGTAATTGCACGCGTGGCATTGCTTGTCGCAAGAGGTAACGCGCTCAAAGAAATCTGCGGGCAAAAGAGTATTATCGATCACATACGGGGCAAAGAGCGCACCGTAGCCCGGTTCACACAAATCGAGAAGATTGCCAACGAACTTGCCGCGCGCATAGGCAGAAATAACGTGAGAGGGACGGTGGTGCGTACGCGTTGCAAGCTTTACACCCGAGATCAGCCCCTCATAATGGTGTATGTCCTCGGGTCTGACCCAGCTTCCTTGCAAAAAGCTATTTCTGTTTTCTGCTTTTCTGAAATGCCGCACGCAGGTCAGCGGCTCAAAATCCGTGACGTTTTGCATGCCGCATATCTCCTTTTCATGAGCAACGAGGTTGTCGTGGAAAACATGACCCGTGCAAAAGTTTAGGCATCCGCTGTTTGCAAGCATAAACAGCTCCTTGCCTCGCTTTTGGCACGCCTCGCTCAAAAGGCGCACGCGTGTCAAATCGCGGTTGTATTCTCTTTGCAGATAGAACGAATCAAACAGGTCGTCAAGATATTCGATCGCCTTTACCGTGCCGATGCTCATGTTGACCGAAGCGCGCACGCGCGTATCGGGAAAATGCTTTTTTACGCATTCGGCAACAAAGGGTGATGCTGTGGTTACAACGTCCACGCCTCCCGTGCGGGAATACAGATAGTCGATAACGGATAGGATACGGTTACGAAAGTGCTCGGAGAGCGCCTCCGCACCGTAGCAATTGGCGTTAAGAAGAAGATCCAAGCGAATGCCGCGCTTTCTGATGGCAGAAAGCTCCTCTACCAGGTGCTCTTGCGCGCGCCAATCAATGTACCCGTCTGAATTTCCCAGCGCGCTCCTTCCCGACGGCATATCTACCCACGGAAAGAATACCTCGTCGATATGTGAAAAATAAGGCTCTATCTCTTCAAAAAAGCTCCTGCCATCCTCGTTCGGAAGTCGATATCCTACTAAAAGCTTCATAATTACTCGTCGTTGTCTTCCGCAACGCCGCTTGTCTCTACAAAGGCACGGCGCATTTCGGGGGTGATCTTCCAGGGAGTCGTACCCTTCTCGCGAAAACGGTTAACGAATCCGCGCGTTAAAACACCGCGCTCCTCCAAATGCGCGTAGCATTCTCTCATGCATCCGCGCGCGCCCTCGATCGGCGGATTATGCCCGAATGTACCGCCCAATCCGACCATCTTGGAAAGAACACCGCCGCCGTGATAGGTATCGGGAACGGTGGAGAGATCGGCATCCTTTCTTAAGAACGGATTGTATTCGACCTTTCCGCCCATATAGGCGACCGAGCATTTTTGCACGTCAAGCTTTCCGAATTCCACCTTGTGTCCCGCGATGATAACGGTTTCCGTCTCGGTCGTGGAGATGGCGCCGCCGGAGCAAGCGCGAGCGCAACGCATACAACGGTCGCACAAATGTCCCTCATAAATGGGATCCGCCTCCAGCGGGGCATCCGTCAAAAGAATAACAAAGCGCTGAAAAGGACCGAATTCGGGGGTTAAAAATACCTTGGAATAGCCAAATTCACCAAGCCCCGCCACATAAGCCGCAACGCGGTAATCCACCAAAATATCGGGATTGGGTAACCCTTCCCTGACAGGGAGGGAGAGATCGGGATCGGGCTTTTGCGTATCAAAGCGCACACTACAGCCGTTAAAAATATTCGGACAGGGAGCTGCCTCATAGCCGAAGTCTTCAATGTAGCAGCAAAGCTCTCTTAACGCCAACGGGGATACGACTTGGTTGATGTTTCCGTATCCCAAGCCGTTGTATGCGCCAAAAAACGTTCCCTCCTCTATGCCGCGAAAATAGCCGCGAGGAATGCGGAAGGCCAAAACGATGCACGCCTTGGCGCGCGGCATAATATAACGCGGGTCTTGCTGCTTGGGTGCGCCTTCAAAACGGTCCATGGATGCGATTCCGCAAAGGTCCGCGCCGATGCTTTTGGCGTAGTCCTTTACCATCTTTGATGTAAGCTCTGCCATATAGAATTCCTCCAAAAATAAAACTTGATGCTCGAAGTATATCATGGTAACTGCTTTTCATCAATGATATTTTTTGACAAATATATGGACTTTTATGATATTATGTGATATACTGTATGCATCGCAAGGGGGCAAGGTTATGAAGGACACGACTTTATTTCAGTTAGGAAGCGATCTATATGAAAATAACGATCTTGGCATGTATCATTGCGGCAAAAGAGTAAGATCGCTGAATCACGAATACGGACCGGAGGTAAGAAATTATTACCTTTTTGTTCTTGTCAATGAGGGACAGGCTGATTTTTTTCATAAAAGCGGTGTGATACGGTTGAAGGAGCACGATCTTCTCGTTATGTGTCCCGGAGAAAAAATACATTATGTCGCACGAACACCGTGGAGCATTCAATGGATCGGCTTATATGGAAAAACCGTTGAAAAGTATATGGATCTTCTTTCCATTGACGGAAGCTGCCCTGCTTTGACGGTTACCGAATATTATGAAATGGAAAGGATTCTTGACGATCTGTATCAGCTGATCGGAGAGCGAAATGAGTATTCAAAGTGCCGTCAAATCGCGCTGATCTATCAGTTTTTTTCGCTTTTATTGCGCAACTCAAGCCGTAAAACGGTCATTGATATTCCCGAAAGCGTAAAAAGGATCATTGACTATAATTTTGACAAGAATATGGCCGTGAAGGATATAGCGAGTATGCTTTATATTTCCCCCGAGCATCTGACCAGACAATTTGCGGAGAAATATAAGATCTCTCCCAAAGAATATTTGATAGAGAAGCGGATAGAATCGGCAAAAAGATTATTGCGGGAAAGCGCGGCAACCGTTATGGAAATCTCCAACTCGGTCGGATATAGCGATCAATTATATTTTTCGCGGCTTTTTAAAAAGAAAACGGGTGTTTCTCCCACCGAGTATAGAGATGGCGTATGATATCCATGCTCAAAAGACAAGGTTAGCAAACGCCCTTATTTAACCATGAAAATCGGTTTACCCTATGTCGGTGGAGAAAAGAGAAGGGGAATGCTATGCCGAAGGAGCTCGGTCGAGCAGTGGTTGGCGGAGGTAACCATTCGTGAAACGGCCATCGGAGGAAGGGAAAAGATGTTTAGCAACCGCTTTTCTTCCTTATATATTTTTATAAGGGTTCAAAAAAGCGGATAGCGTTGAGATGATGGGTCTCATCGGCGCAGGTAACAACCCACAGGCTAAGTATGACTGTAGCCGTTGCAGTTGCTATCGAAGAAGCTGGCAAGTAATTCGCGAAGCGAATTACAATGAAAATTTCCCACGACGCGGAAAAATGAAATTCGCCTTTGGCGAATAAAATGCGTTCCGTATGAAATGTGCCGCAGGCTTGCCTGCGGCACACTGATTTTAGGAAAGGGAAAATTTTATTTCATGCGGGCGAAGCCCGTATTTCATGATTTCCAATCATCTCATGTTCAAAGCACATTTCATTTTGGAGCTAAACCAAGTTTGAAAATTTAGTCCTTGATCTTTCCATGCAGTTTGCGGTTGATACTCTAAACCTTTGCGATTCTTTGAAAGAAAAGAGCGTTTTGACAAACAAACTCCTTCGCAGCGGTACGGGCATAGGTGCAAATATCCATGAAGGCAATTGTGAAAGCAGCAAAGCGGATTTCATCGCTAAAATGCAGATTGCCTTGAAAGAATGTCCTGAAACCGAGTATTGGTTGAAATTGTTTGTAAAAACTCGGTATATCAGTTAAGACGCTTATACAAAATTGAGTGGCGATTCCGGTAAGATCGGAAGAATCCTTATCGCTCCCATTAACATCGCTAAAGAAAACGCGCGCTTGCAAGAGCGTGAATGCGGTATACCGTTTCTATTTTCGCCAAAGCGCACTCGGTACGGTTGTTTCATCGGACGATCCGAATGCTTACGGCGATTGGTTGCCGACAGAGCAGCATCCCGAAGGCAAACAGGCCATTGTCAGCGCGGGAATTGCTCACATGCATGATCTGAAAGAGGGGGATGATTTTCTCATTTCGCTTGACGGAACGGTATATGAACTTGAATTGCTTGAAATTGCGGACGTGAGTGTTAATTGCGTTGTGCTGAACTGTGAGGATCTCGGCATTCCCTACAACGCGCTTTTGGTTGAGGGAGGGGCGGACGTTTCGTCTGATGAACTTTTGGCAGATCTTTCGGAAACAACCGCATCGGAGCTTGCTTTTGTTTCCACCGTTGATGCGCTTGTAGAAGAAAAAAGTGATTTCATAGAGAGCTATATAGATGCAGGCAGAATATTGCTTTTTATATTTTTCATCTTTTCTTTAATTGGTGTGGCTAATACTTTTTGTGAAACCTTGCGCACGAGAAAAACGGAATTTGATCTCTACCGACTTGCCGGCATGTGCCGCGCAAATGTTCGCTTGATGCAAACGGAAGAACTTGTTTTCAGCATATTGGTAGGGGGGCTTGTCGGTGTGGGAGCATTTTTGATTTCCGCCGTCGCTTTGGATAAAGGAATGAATGCATATGGTTCGGAGGTTTTTCTTGGTATCAAATCCTTATTCCTTTGATACACATTTCACTACGCCGCATAAAGTAAAAAGAGATCATAGAAAAAAACGCGAAGCACTTCGCGTTTTTTTCCTGAATAACGTGCGCGTTCTTTATCAATGAAAAGGGAAGAATCGGCTCGAAACATGACGAAAGGCAAAATGCACAAAAAAAGCTCTTGTTTCCTATTGCAATTGACGAAAAGAACCACATATTCACAATTTGTTAACACCAAAAAGACTTTACAAATCAAAAGCCCTCTGTTATAATGTCTATGTGAGGTATTGTGTTTCACAATACATAAACAAATATGCTTCGGCATGAAAAAAACTAAAAGGAGAAAAAACCATGAAGAAGATCTTCAAACTTCTCGCTGTGATGCTTGTTGTTTTCCTGTTGGTTGGTGCTTTCGTCGCTTGTAACGATGACAAGAAAGACGATACTCCCGCAGGCGACAATACTCCCGGCGATGATACTCCCGGCGATGATACCCCCGGCGATGATACTCCCGGCGATGATACTCCCGGCGAGGGTGGCGGTGACGAGCCCGGTGAGGGCGGCGGTGACGAGCCTGTTCCCGGTACCCCCAACTACAATCCTAACATTGAAGCTCCTGCTGATGCAGGTGCGAACGCAAAGACCTATACATGTGTCTTTAAGTTCATCACTTTGAAGGGCGAAGTGCTTGATGTTGATGTTAAGAGAGATGTTAAAAAGGGCAGAAAGCTTCAGGCACCCAAGAACTACGTAGACAATGTTGCAAAGTTCGACAAGTACGTTCTTACCGGTTGGGATATTGATAACGACGGTATCGCTGACGATATTTCGGATTACTTGCCCGATAACAACATGGTTATTGCAGGTCTCTTCCGTGAAAAAGTAGATTGCACGGTTGATTTTGTAGACATTGACGGTAACAAAGTTGGTTCCATCACTGTTCTCGAAGGTTCCGAGATCACCAAGGAACTCTTGGCAGAAGCTAAGATCAATGCTCCCGTTGTTATGGGTAAATATTTCAAAGATTGGCAGATCGTTGACCAAGAGTCCGACTCCATCTTCTCTTGCATCAGAGATAACTGCGCTTGGAAGCCTACTTACGGTGACACGCAGGGCACTATTCCGCTTGTAAGCGGCACTGTTGTTGTAGACGGTGCGAAGGATGACGCTTACGCTAACGCAGCATATCTGCCTTTGAACAATAAGCGTCAGGCAGAGGGCGGCGAGCAGTTCGTTGACAATCCCGCTGTTGTTGGTACTGCTACCAGCCAGCGTTTTGAAACCAAGACCACCGGCGGCGCATACCTCATCTGGGACGGCGATTATATCTATATCCTTGCTGAGATCTACGATAAGACTCTTTCCGGTCGTAACGAGTTCTATGTAAAGGCTATCGAAAACGCTTACCTCAACGACGCGGTTGAGCTCTTCTACACCATGGAGCAAACCACCTCGAACACCAGAAACAACACCAAGGTTGGTATGGACGCAGCAGGTCTTGCTAAGTACTCCATCACTCGTACCAATGGTATCGGCGGTGGCCGTTCTACGCACTATGCTGAGATCGAAGCTAAAGCAGATTGCGCATTGAACGATCCCGCTACCGTTGCGGCAAGAGGTCTTGATCCTAAGGGTGAGACTGCTCCTTCTTACCGCATCGAGTTCAAGATCCCCGCTAAGACCGAGGGTATGGCTGACGTTGCTAACTATCCCGACATCGATACTGCTACCGGCTTTATCGGCGGTACCGCAGAGGATTACGGAAATGATAAGGCATATCAGGATGCACTCAAGAAGGAAGAGAACTACAAGTTCACCGAAGGTGAAAAGCTTACCGCAGGTTGCTTCTTCCGTATCTCTCTCCAGGTCTGCGACCTGATGGTTGACCAGACGACGCTCTCTGATAGCACCTCCGGTTGCCATGAGATCACCAATCCTAAGGAAGGCGACAATGTTGCCGCAGGCACTTATCTTGCTAACGCAGAGGGCAAGGGCGTATATCCCAAGTTCTCCGCAGTAGCTCAAACTCAGTATGATGTTAAGTACTACGTAACCTTCTCCTTGAATGATAAGGATGCAGGCGAGACTACCGTATACAGCTTTGACAAAGATCAGAAGTTCTACGATCAGGACGGCAATGACATCACTCCCGCAGAGGATGACTAATTTTAATTCCCGCAGAGTCGGCGCGAAAGCGTCGGCTCTGTTTTTTTGTTCAAAAATAATAATATTTTTTGGAAAAAAGCCTTTGCAAAAGAAATAAAATGTGTTATAATTAAAGTTGTATAGTTATATCTTGACAAAAATAAACAGAAAAGAGCAGAACGTGAAAGAACAAAAAAACAACCGATATCAAAAAAATCCTCGCCCTCGCTTTTTAGAGGATGAAATTTCAACGGAAGGCATGGTTTTTGGCAGAAATGCCGTAAAGGAACTCTTGGCTTCCGGCAGAGATATTGATAAAATTTTGACGGCACGCGGTGACCGTGACGGATCCATCTCCGTTTTGGTTTCGGAAGCTATTGCACGTAAGATTCCCGTGATGGATATCGACCGTAAAAAGTTAGATCAGATGTCATGCGGCGGCAATCATCAAGGTATCATTGCCATGGCAGCTATGCGCAACTATGTTTCGATCGATGATATTTTGGCATACGCCCGTGAAAAGAACGAAGCTCCCTTGATTGCTGTTTGTGACAGCGTGGAGGATCCTCATAATCTCGGCGCAATGATTCGATCTGCCGAGTGCGCGGGTTTTCACGGTATGATTATCACCAAACGGCACAGTGCTACCTTGACCGCAACCGTGGCAAAAGCATCCGCCGGTGCTATTGAGCATCTTCCCATTGCCAAAGTAGCCAATCTTCCCACTGCCATCGAAGAGTTGAAAGAAAAAGGCGTTTGGGTTTACGGTGCCGATATGGAGGGAAGCATTTATTACGAGACTGACTTGACCGGTCCTGTTGCCATCGTTATGGGGAATGAAGGAAAAGGACTTTCTCGTCTTGTTGAAGAAAAATGCGATTTTCGTCTCTCAATCCCTTTGTATGGGAATATTAACTCTATGAATGTGTCTGCCGCCGCCGCTGTCCTTTTCTGTGAAGCGGCAAGGCAACATCATAAAACGAAGTAACGAAAGGAAAGGTGACTGTATGCCGGACGGTACCATCGATAACGATAAAGTCAAAGAAATGCTCGCTCAACTCCGCGCCGCATACGCGTCGACTGAGGAGCCTGCTGCCGCTTCGGATGCCCCTCTTCCGTCCTCGGAGGCGCCCTCGTATCCTTTGAATGTTTTTGAAGAAGATGAGGAGCTCGAAGAACCCGAAGAGTTCGAAAAGTCCGAAGAACCCGAAGAGTTCGAAAAGTCCGAAGAACCCGAAGAGTTCGAAGAGTCCGAAGAACCCGAAGAGTCCGAAGAGCCCGAAGAGCCCGAAAAGTTTGAAGAACTCGAAGAGTCCGAAGAACCCGAAGTGTTCGAAGAGTCCGAAGAGCACGAAGAGCACGAAGAGTTTGAAGAATTCGAAGAACATGTTGCCGATCTTCCCCAAGAAGATATAAGCGAAAAAAACAATTATTATCAATTTTCCATTCTTGGTGATGATACAGATGTTTTCCCCACGGTAAAGCATGATATTCCGCAAGAAGAAGGTTTTGAAAGCTTCTTAGTGCGTTCTTCCGTATCGCGCGGCGATGATGAAAGTAATGAAATTCATCGGCATGTGCAAGAAGAAATTGCCTTGACGGAAGAAGAACGATTTGATCCTGCCCGATGGGAAGAAATGCGGGCCCGTGTTGTCCAAGAAGAGCCACAGCTTCTATCGGAACAAGAAACAGAAGAAAATGTTTTGGAAGAATTCGAAGCGTTGAAAGAGACTTTGCCCGTAGAAGAAACGGAGCACGCAGGGAATCTTGAAACAGTAGATGAATCCGCAACTGCGGAAGAGACTGCAACCGCGGAAGAGACTGCAATCGCAGAAGAGATTGCAATCGCAGAAGAGATTGCAATCGCGGAAGAAGTCGCAATCGCGGAAGAAACCGGAATTGCAGAAGAAACCGTAACCGAGGAGGAAGAGGAACTCGAAACTATTCCGCCGCAAGAAGCGGAAAATATTGCGCATTTTGCGCTTTTGTTGCGTGAAAACGAAGAAAATGCTGAAAAAGTGTCCGCTGAAGAGGAGTCTAACGAAGATGCGGATGCCGAAAAACATGCCGAAGAAATGCCCGTGTTGCCGGATCTTCCGCTAATGGAGGAAACGCTTTCTTCCGAACCTGAGAGTGCAGATGCTTTGGCATCGGTATGTGCTGAGAATGCAGAGCTCGATAGCCCTCCGATAGAGGAATGTCCGCCGGATTCCGTGCTGTTTGATTATGAAGACATCGGCAACATTGAGGACGATGCGTGTGCCGTCTCTCAAGTGATGCTTGCCCTAGATGATCAAGCTGAAAAGGGACAGGGTGGCGAGAAGGAAAAAGTTGTTTCTGTCCAAAACGAGGAAGTGTCCTCTGAAGAAAAAGATATTTCGGATGTGAAAAGCGAAGCAAACGCTTCCGCAGAAATGACAGGAAACTCGGTTTTGCAGGATACAACAACATCAAGACGTATCCAAATTGCCCCGAAGGACGAGAACAAAACATCCCATTCGCCCCGTATTCGTTTGGCACCCGAAGCATATCGTCAAAAGCGACGCGATGACAAGGATAACCGTGTTTTCTCCAAAACAGAAAAATCTCCCAAAACCAAATACAGCGCACCGCGTGTTACCATCGCATCGGAAAGCGAAGCGTCAAAAACAAATTCTGAAGCACTTAAAGACGGTGTGGAAGAGTTTGATTATAACATTCCGCGTGATATTTTTGAGAAAATCGGTAAGCATCCCTTAGGCACAAAGCCTTTTGGTGGGCATGTGCCTTCCGATCGTATTCGTGTTTCCGTGCCGGAAGAGCCCACGAAGGATGTGCTTGAGAAAAAAGACGAACGCCGTTTGCTTGCTCTTTTTCCGGAGGAACAGCAGGATGAATTCGTCTCCCGTGAACGTACGGACTCCTTCCGTACACGTTTGCAACGGACGGCAAAATACAGCCGCATTAAGCTGATCTTTGCGTCGGTCTTTGCGCTCTTATTGCTCTTGCTTGAAAGTGCGCCGTTCGTTTTCACGGATTTGCCTTCGATCTTCACCGATCCTATCAGCGTGGGATACCTTTCGGTCATCTTGTTGCTCGGCGTATTTGTTTCTTCCATTTCGTGTATGAAGATCGGCTTCCATGGCTTGTTACATAACCGTATCGTTCCCGAAAGCATGATGCTTATCTTAATGCTTTGTACTACCTTCTATACCTTTATTTTTGCTATTCTCGGAGCTAAGGTGGCGCACTTTGGCTTTGCTTCGGCACTTGCTGTGGTGTTTATGCTTTTTTACCGCACGATGCATACCGAGAGCCGTTTGGCGTCTTTCCGCTTTATCACCGAGAACGGTAATAAATTGGTGTATGCCCCCATGGCTCCCGCCGAAATGCGTGCGGAACTCAATGCCATCGGCAAAAACGTTGATGAGAAGAATGCTTTGCTGTACCGTTTGCGCAAGACGGCGTTTGTGGATGAGTTTACCGCACGCACCACTTGCGTATGCGAGGATATGCATGTGAATGTGATCGTTCTGCTTTTGGCACTTGCGGCATCCGTTTCCGCTATGATTGCAGAGGCATGTTTGCACGCGCCTGCTGATGAAATCGTGGCGGCAGGGCTCTTTGCCCTTTTGATATCGGTGCCTGTTTCCATGTGCGCATCTCATTTTTATTCCATGCACCGTGTCTTAAAAGTGGCGGGGAACGATTCTACCGTCCTTGGCGAAAAAACCGTTTTTGAATGCGCGAGAGTCGATGCGATCGCCTTTGAAGATGTTGAGGCATTCCCTGAGGGCAGCATTAAACTGGACGGCTTACAGCTCTTTGTAGGAGATGTGGGTTCGGCTATTTACTATCTGCTTTCGCTTTTGCATGAGATCAAGGGACCTCTTTACGATCTCATCGCCGCCAGCGTGCAACGCCCCGACAGCTATGGTAATGTCAGACTTTTGGAATCTGTGCGCAATGGTGTTCGCGCGGAGGTAGACCAAGCGGATGTTGCGCTTGGCAACGGTGAATATATGGAAAAACGAGGAATCAAACCGGAGTTTGATTCCGGTGATGCTAAACGTATCGCGGCAGGGAAGAATATTCTTTATCTGGCCGTGAATGGTTGCATTGCCATCAAATATGTATTGGATTATCGCATTTCACCTGCCTTTGAGGAAAATGTCAAGCGTTTGCATCAAAAGGGCGTAGCCGCGGTTATTCGTACCTACGATCCCATTTTGAATGATACACTTATCGCACGCATTTCCTCTCTTGGAGATTGCCGCATTCACGTGGTGCACAAGAGCGTTGTGCAGTATAATGATTTTGCCGCTTCTCATGTAGCAGCGGGTTTGGTCACATCCTCGGAAGCTCCCAAGCTTTTGCGTATGTTCTTTATGTGTCACGGCGCACGCCGAGTACTCTTTGCGCAAAAGATATGCAAGCTTGCGGCTTCGATTTTCGGAACGGGATTTGGACTTGCGTCCATATTCCTTTTCTCTGCCCATGTGGCTGTCCCGTCGGCGTTGCTTGCACTTTATCAGCTTTTATGGATCATGATAGCGGTTGCTATATCCCGTTTTGGCATACGTATGCCGAAAAAAAACAAAGGAAAAGAAAATGAATCACGAAAAGATATCAGGAATTCTTAAATCAGTCTCCAAACCGGCACGTTATACCGGCGGGGAATTTGGTCAGATTATAAAAAACAAAGCGGACGTTTCCGTCCGCTTTGCTTTCTGCTTCCCCGACACCTATGAGATTGGCATGTCCAATCTTGGTGTTCGCATTCTTTACGAGGCACTCAATCGCGTTCCCGATGTTTGGTGCGAACGTGTCTATGCGCCGTGGCTCGATATGGATGAAAAAATGCGCGAATACGGCATTCCCTTGACCGCACATGAAAGCGGTGATGAGCTTGACTGTTTTGATATCGTGGCATTTACTCTGCAATATGAGCTTTGCTATACCACCGCACTCCATATGCTGAAGCTTGGCGGCATTCCTCTCCTCTCCTCCGACCGTGGGGAAGAGTGCCCCATTATTCTCGGCGGCGGTCCGTGCGCTTATAACGCGGAACCGCTTGCGGATTTCTTCGATATTTTCAGCATCGGAGAAGGGGAAGAGGCTTTGCCCGAGCTGTGCGCTCTTTATAAGCGCATGAAAAAAGACGGCAGTTATACTCGCGCGGCGTTCTTGCGTGAAGCATCCCATATCGAGGGGTTCTATGTTCCGTCCCTTTACGATGTGACATACGGAGAAGACGGCAAAATTCAAAGCTTTTCTCCTAAATATGAAGACGTTCCCGCCAAAGTCAAAAAGCGTATTATCCGCGATCTCGACGAAGCGGTCTATCCCGAAAAATTGGTGATGCCGTATATTGAAACGGTGCATGACCGTATCGTCTTAGAGGTCAACCGAGGCTGTATTCGCGGATGCCGTTTTTGTCAAGCAGGCATGGTCTACCGTCCTATCCGTGAAAAATCCCCCGAAAAGCTTTGCCATCTTGCCAAATGTCTGTATGAAAATACCGGATACGATGAGATTTCTTTGATCTCGCTCAGCATCAGCGACTATTCTCGTGTAGGAGAGCTCACGGACGGACTTCTTTCTTGGACGGATGATGAGCATGTCAGCCTTTCGCTCCCCTCGCTCCGCATCGATAGCTTTTCCGAAGAACTGATGCAAAAGATTTCATCCGTTCGCACCGGCGGTATTACTTTTGCTCCCGAAGCCGGTACGCAGAGACTGCGTGACGTCATCAATAAAAACGTCACCGAGGAGGATCTGATGCATGCGGTCGGTATCGCCTTTAAAAACGGAAAGAACAATGTTAAGCTCTACTTTATGAATGGACTGCCAACCGAAACCAAGGAGGATGTATGCGGCATTGCTGATTTAGCGAGCAAGGTCGTCGGCCGTTTTTATAAAACACCCGAACGCAACAAAGCACGCCCTGTGAGTGTGACTGTCAGCGTTTCATGCTTTATTCCCAAGCCCTTTACTCCCTTTCAATGGGAAGCACAGGATTCTCTTGAATCCTTGATGGAAAAACAAGCACTTTTATGTGAGTGCCTTCCGGACCGTAAAAAGATTCGCTATCATTGGCATGATGCCAAAGTTTCCCGTATCGAAGCCGTATTCGCGCGTGGTGACAGACGCTTGGGCAAAGCTCTTTTGCTGGCGGCAAACGAGAATATGATGTTCGATGCTTGGGATGAATGCTTCGATTATGATAAATGGCTTTCCGTCTTTGCGCGTGTGGGCATTGATCCTGCCTTTTATGCCAACCGTACGTTTGATGTGGAAGAAATTCTTCCGTGGGATGTTATCGACATCGGCGTAACCAAGGCGTTTCTAAAAAAAGAGAGAGAGAAGGCGTACGCCGAAAAAACAACGCCCGCATGCTCGGAGCATTGCGGCGGGTGCGGCGCTTCTGCGTTGGGAGGTAAAACAAGATGGTGCAAGTGATAAAACCGGGAGAGGTCTCTCCCTCAGCCTCCATTCGTGTGCTCTTTTCCAAAACGGGCGCACTGCAATATACCGCGCATCTTGACCTTGTGCGCACCATAACCAAAGCGATCAAGCGCGCGGGAATTCCCGTTCGCTACAGCGAAGGCTTTAATCCCCATCCCCGTCTTTCGTTTGCTACGGCAATGTCGATCGGACTTGAAAGCCAATATGAGCTTCTCGATATTCGTATTGATAAAAACGTGGATCCGGATGCCGCAAGGGATGCCTTGCGCGCAAGCTTAACCGAGGAGTGCTTCGTAAAAGAAGTGTATTTTTCCGAAACGAAGTTTACCGATATCCTGTATTCCTCGTACCGTATGGAAATTGAAACATCGGGTGCTTCGGAAGAGCTGGCGGCGGCTTGCAATCAGGCTCTGCATGCACCTTCCGTTACCGTCTTTAAACGCTCGAAAAGCGGTGATAAAGACACCGATATCGCCCCCTATATCAAAGATGTGCATGCTTTTTTTGAAAACGGTGCTGTCGTAATAGAGGCGGTTTTAAATGCGGACAATGCAACTTTTTTGAATCCCGAGTATCTTATTACCTACTTGAAAAATACCGTGGGTATTTTGAACGGTTCGCTTTTGAAAGAACGGTATCATATTTGCCGCACGGGGCTTTATACAGCGGACATGAAACTTTTTCGGTAAAAGAGCAGATAACTCTTGACTTTTATTCTTTTTTGACCTACAATAAAAATGGAAAAATAATAAAAAGAGAGGATCATTCTTATGTTTCCAAACCGTAATCCCAATGCTAATCTCGCCTTCGGTGTTCTCAGCGATTTGCATATGACACACCGCGGCGAAGGCTTGCAAAAACTTTCTCAATACCTCGATCTTTATTCCCGCGTGACACCTGCGATCGACGCCCATGTTTTTGCCGGGGATATTATCTATCAGATCGACCTTTCGGGCGGCGGCACATGTGAGACGGTTTATGAGGAACCTTATACCTATTTGAGACTTGCGCTTGACCGTTATGCTAAAGATGTGCCCTTGATTTATACGCTTGGCAATCATGAATATCCCCAGAACAGACACGAGCCCGAACTCATGGACGAGGCACGTGCCGTATATGAAAAAAACGGCTACAAGCAGCTTGACCACGTGGTGCTCAACGGATATCATTTTATCAGCGTCGGTATTCACAACTGGGACAGAGAATTTACCCCCGAGGCTGAAAAATGGGCAATGACCGAGATTCGCCGCGCTTTGCGCGCTTCGGGCGATCTTCCCGTTTTTGTGGTGTGTCACATTCCCCCAAAAAATACGGTTTCTCATTCGAATGATGCAAGACACAGTGAGGCGTTTCATAAGTTTTTGCTTTCCGGAAAGCGTATCGTAAATATCGTCGGACATACTCACGTAGCTCCCGAGGATCCCACCACCATCTGGCAGAGACGAGGCGGTGCTACCGTGATTCATGCTCCCATGAGTGCTGTCGGTAATGTTGGTATCTGCGGTGCCGATATGTCTCATGAGTCGGGGCTCTTCTACTCTCGTTCGCTGTTCTTTGAGGTTGAGGGCACTAAAATCACCATTCACAAGATCGATAATCTTTGCGAAAAAGAGCAGGGGAAACCTTGGGAAGTGGATGTTTCTCCCGAGGGCGCACAGTACTATACGGACAGCCGCAAGCGCATCGCCAAAACGCCCGCCTTCGCCGCAGGCACTAAGGTGCATGCCGAATGGCGCGACGGTAACCCCTACTTTAAGTTCAATAAGGCAGTTTGCCCCGAAACGCTTGGCAACGACGACAGTGATGTTCCCAATTACCGTTTTGATTTTATTCGCAAGGGTGAAAAAGAACCTTGCCTCACCGTAAAGTGGCATTCCGATTATGCACGTTCGGTACACCGTCCGTACTTCGTTTCCCCGGTAAATGTCAAGAATCAACTGGAAAGCGGTCTTTATACCGTTAAAATTTATCCCATTTCCTTCTTTGGCAAAGTGGGACGTCCGATTTCTGCTAAGCTTCGCGTGCCCGAAAACCGTGAAAACGCGCCCGAATGGCCTTTGCCTTCCGCCGTCTACAGCATGGTGTGAGGAGGCGGAATATTTTGGCATCTTTTACCGTTTGTTCACTCGCAGTATGAAATACAGCGTCGCTCGCAAGCGGCAAAATTTGCACAAAATCTTCTCGCCTCGGTAGCTTTAGCAAGCGGAACATTTTTGCACTTTTACCGTTTGTTCGCTCGCAGTATGAAATACAGCGTTGCCCTTAAGCGAAAAAGTCTCCTTCTGACCGCCTTGCTCGGCGACTCTGTTGATAAATAAAAGCACAAAAGAATTTAAAACATTTTTTCTCTCCCCTTGCTGTGCGGCAAGGGGAGAGTTTTTTTATACGTCGATGACGAGCAGTGCAGAACTTGCGCGGCGATATATGTTGTAAAAAAGACGGGATGATACACGAGAATGATATAAATGATATATTTTATATCATCTTGATGCCCAAAAAAAGAATGCTTGATATTGAAATATAGCATGAAAAAATGTATAATGGAAGTGACAATGGGGTAGAAGGGCAAAAAAATGAAAAAACAGGTAAAAAATGCGTTAATTTTGCGATTTTTTTGCGTTTTATCGGTGTTTTCTATTGCAATTCTTTCCCGGATATAGTATAATATATTTGTTGAAAGTTTCATAAACGGAGGAACAAACATGAAGGTTTTGGTTATCAATGCCGGAAGCTCTTCGCTGAAGTATCAGCTCATTGACATGGACACAAGTGCTGTCATTGCCAAGGGCGTTTGCGAGCGCATCGGCATCGAGGGCAGCTCTATCACACATAAGCGCCCCGGAAAAGAAAAGTATTTTGAAAATGTCGCTATCGCGAACCATGACGAGGCAATTGCACTCGTTATGAAAACGCTGACCGATGCCGAGCTTGGCGTTATCGCGAGTGTAGACGAGATCGATGCCATCGGTCACAGAGCCGCGCACGGCGGTGTGGAGCTTTCGGGTGCCGCTGTCGTTGACGAGAAGGTGCTGAAATATTTGGAAAGCATCGTCGAGCTCAATCCTTTGCACGGACCTCCTGCCATCGCGGGCATGAAGGCGGCTATGGCTCTTATGCCCGGTAAGACCAATGTGGTGCTTCCCGATACCGCTTATTATTTCACCATGCCCCCCGAATCCTATGTATATCCCATCCCCTATGAGTATTATGAAAAACATCAGGTAAGACGTTACGGCTTCCACGGTACTTCTCACCGCTATGTTTGCTCGCAGGTGGCTAAGGTTTTGGGTAAACCCCTTGAAGAGCTTAAGATCATCACCTGCCACATCGGCTCCGGCTCTTCCATCACCGCTACCAAGTACGGCAAAGCGGTAGATACTTCTATGGGCTTCACTCCTCAGGACGGCGTTCCCATGGGTACCCGTTCGGGCGCGATTGATCCCACCATCCCCTCTTTCCTCATGAAGAAGTTCGGCTACACGCCCGACGAGGTAGAAGATGTCCTCAATAACAAGTCCGGTCTTCTCGGCGTTTCCGGCCTTTCGAGCGATTGCCTTAAGGTGCTTATCGCCGCAGGGGAGGGTAACGAGCGTTGCAAGCTTGCGATGGATATCCTCTATCACAACATCAAAAAGATCATCGGTTCTTATATCGCCGAGATGAACGGTGTTGACGTTATCGTCTTTACCGCGGGTATCGGTGAAAACGATAAGATCGTTCGCGAAAATATCTGCCGCGACCTTGAGTGGCTCGGCATTTGCATGGACGTAGACGCAAACGCCAACTCCGAAAGAGGCGAGTTTGCCGATATCACAGCCGAAAATTCCCGCGTGAAGCTCCTCGTCATCCCCACCGATGAGGAAATGATGATCGCGATGGAAACCGCCCGTCTTGCTAAGAATTAAATTAAAATAAATATTTTTTGAAAGGACACAAAATCATGCAATCTGCTTACGAGATCAAAAAACAAATTTGCGAAGTCGGTCATAAGCTCTATGATAAGGGCTTTGTTGCCGCTAACGACGGTAACATTTCCGTTAAGGTAAGTGACAATGAATTCTATTGCACTCCTACCGGTGTATCCAAGGGTGACCTTACCCCCGATATGATCATCCGCATCGACGGAACCGGTAAGAAACTGGAAGGCAAGCTCAATCCTTCCTCCGAGATCAAGATGCATTTGCGCGTTTACAAAGAACGCCCCGACGTTAACGCCGTAGTTCATGCACATCCCCCCGTTGCTACCGCTTTCACGGTTGCCGGCGTAGAGCTTGATCAGTACATCCTCCCCGAAGCAGTACTTACCATCGGTAATGTACCTACCTGCGAGTACGGTACCCCCTCCACCATGGAGATTCCCGATTCTCTTATGCCCTATATCCAGAAGCACGACGCTTTCCTTTTGAAGAACCACGGTGCTCTTACCGTTGGTTGCGATCTTCGCAAGGCTCAGTTCGTTATGGAAGAGGTTGAGTTCAACGCTCAAATCTGCAAGTATGCACGTGAGCTCGGCGACGTTCAGGAAATCCCCTGCGATCAGCTTGAAAAGCTCATGGATCTCCGTAAGAAGATGCGCTTGCCCGGTAAGCATCCCGGATGCAAGACCTGTAAGAATCTCGGCACCGAGAACTGCAAGTGCAAGCACAACAGCGAAAAGCACGAGTGCACCTGCAAGAGCAACGCACCCGATGCCGATCTTGTAGCTGCAATCACCAAAAAGGTGATGGAAGCTCTCAGCAAATAATTTTGTGAGGCAAGGCTATGGCTATCAATTGGACAGAAGCTCAAATTGAAGAAATTGTCAAAGCGGTCATTGCCAACGTAAAGACGGAAGAAAAACCGAGTGGCACATGGAGCTCCACTTCCTATTGCGGCAGAAAGCTCATCGGTATTTTTGAAACGATGGAAGAGGCTATTTCCGCGGCGGAGGACGGATACCGTGCCGTGCGCGCCATGTCTGTGGCAGAGCGTGAAAAGCTGATCTCTCTCATTCGTGAAATGATTCACGAAGAGGCACCCACCATGGCGGCGCTCGGCGTTGCCGAAACAAAAATGGGCAGGGTAGATCACAAAACCGCCAAGCATCTGCTCGTTGCAGATAAAACCCCCGGAACGGAGGACATTGTTCCCACCGTCCGTACGGGTGATTTCGGTCTGACGCTCACCGAGCCTGCCCCCTTCGGCGTTGTCGGTGCCATCACTCCGTCTACCAACCCCAGCGAGACTGTGCTTTGCAACAGCATCGGTATGATCGCCGCGGGCAACGGTGTGGTATTCAATCCCCACCCCGGCGCGATCGCTACCTCGAACTATGCCGTTGACCTTATCAACCGCGCCAGCGCAAAGGTTGGCGGTCCCAAGATCCTTGTGGCATCGGTTGTGAAACCGACTCTTGATACCGCAAGTGTTATGTACAAGCATCCCTCTATTCGCCTTTTGGTTTGCACGGGCGGCCCCGGCGTTGTTCGCGCGGTGCTCTCTTCCGGCAAAAAGGCGATCGGTGCGGGCGCGGGCAATCCCCCCGTTATCGTGGATGATACCGCCGATATCGCAAAAGCGGCAAAGGATATCATCGATGGATGCACCTTTGACAACAATCTTCCTTGCATTGCCGAAAAAGAAGTGTTCGCTTTCGATAATATTGCGGACGAACTCATCTCCGGCATGTTGAAAAATGGGGCTTATCTCATCAATGAAGCACAAGCGGCAAAGCTTGCCGAAATCGTTCTCGTTGATGTCAAAAATCCCAAAACGGGTATCGTAAAAAAGACCGTCTCTCGCGATTGCGTCGGCAGAGATGCCGCCGTGCTCCTCGAGAAGATCGGTATCAAGGTCGGAAGCGATATTCGCTGTATCATCTGCGAAACTTCCTTCGATCATCTCTTCGTGCAAGAAGAACTTATGATGCCCATTCTCCCGATCGTTCGCGTGCATAACATCGATGAGGCGATCGAGCTCGCCGTCAAGGCAGAGCACGGCAACCGCCACACCGCGCACATGCACTCCAAGAACATCGATCATCTCTCCCGTTTTGCCAAGGCGGTGGAAACCACCATCTTTGTGAAAAACGCACCCTCCTATGCCGGTATCGGCTTCGGCGGAGAAGGTCACGCAACCTTCACCATCGCAGGTCCTACGGGCGAGGGTATTACATCGGCAAAAAGCTTTACGCGCCTTCGCCGTTGCGTGATGGCGGATAGCTTCCGTATTATTTAAGAAAGGACGTGTTTCAAATGGACATCAGCTCCACGCAGGTGGAAAGCATTGTTCGCAAGGTCCTCGGTGAAATGACCGGCGCGAAGAGCGCGGCATGCTCCGATAAGGTTGCCAAGGTAGCAATGCTGACTTCCCCCAAACACATCGAAGTCAAGGAATTCCCCATTCCCGAAACGCTTGAGGATAATGATATCCTTGTCAAGGTGGAAGGATGCGGCGTCTGCGGCACAGACGTTCATGAGTGGAAGGGCGATCCCTTCGGACTCATTCCCGTGGTTCTCGGTCACGAGGGTACGGGTGAGGTCATTGCACTCGGCAAGAACGTTAAGTTCGATACCGCGGGCAATCCCATCAAGGTAGGCGATAAGATCGTTACCTCGGTTATTTCTTGCGGCGAATGCCAGATCTGCCGCAACCATCCCGCGAATACCAATCTTTGCGATAAGCAAGGCGTATTCGGTTTGATCGGTCATAATGACGCGCAACCCCTCAACGGTTGGTTTGCAACTCATCTTTTGATTCGTGCAAAGGGTGCAACGTATTTTGTGGTCAATGAACTTGATCTCAAAGAAAGAATGCTCCTTGAGCTTGCTTGCGTTTGCGTACATGCTCTTAAGCGCGCAAACGGTACAGGACTCATTAACTTCAACACCAAGGTTCTCATCCAAGGTCTCGGTCCTGTAGGTCTTGTGATGATCTCGGTTCTCCGTGCTGCTGGCATCAATCATATCATTGCGGTAGACGGTACTCCCATGCGCCTTGAAATGGCGAAAAAGCTCGGTGCTAAAACCGTGATCAACTTCCGTGAACATACCACGTTAGATGAGCGTGTTGCGATCGTAAAGGGCGTAACAAGCGGTATCGGCGCAGACTTCGCCTTCCAGTGCACCGGTGCGCCCCCTGCGGCTGCGGATATTTATTCCTATATTCGCCGTGGCGGCGGACTTTGCGAAATGGGCTTCTTTGTTAACAACGGTGAATACACCGTCAACCCCCACTTCGCTATGTGCCAAAAGGAGATTAATCTCGTCGGTTCTTGGGACTACAGTGCCGACGATTATCCCACCACTGTTGCCTTCCTCAAGCAGGCTCGTGAGATGAACATTCCGATTAAGGAACTCATCACCCACTCCTTCCCGCTTGATCAGCTGAATGAGGCTATGGAAGTTAACGTAGCGCAAAAGGGAATCAAGATTTGCTATGTCAATGAATGATCCCACAAAGTGAGGATTTAGGATATGGCACTTGGAATGATTGAGGTTTACGGCTTTACCACCTCTATCGTCGTGGCGGATAAGGTAGCGAAGGCTGCCGATGTTGAAATTGTCGCCATAGACAAAAATAAGCCGGCAAACGGCGACAGTGCTGAGGTTCCCCTCGTCATGGTCGTCAAATTCGAAGGCGATGTCGCCGCTGTCGAAGCAGGCATGCAGGCGGGAATCAAGGAAGCGGAAGATCGCGGACTTTTCATCACCTCGAAGATCATCTCGCGCCAATCGGAAGATATGGAATGGTTCGCCCATCTGTCCGCCCTTGGCAAAGACAAATTACGTTAATTAAAAAATATAATATGTAAGGAGATTTACAAAAATGATGGAAGCACTCGGTATGGTAGAAACCAGAGGTCTCGTTGCCGCAATTGAGGCAGCAGATGCTATGGTAAAGGCAGCAAATGTAGTATTGATCGGTTCTGAGAAGATCGGTTCCGGCCTCGTATCCGTTATGGTTCGCGGCGATGTTGGCGCAGTAAAGGCAGCAGTTGAGGCAGGTTCTTCCGCCGCTGCATCTCTTGGCGAAGTCATCGCAACGCATGTCATCCCCAGACCTCACGCAGACGTGGAAAAGCTTCTCCCTGCTATTAAATAATAGAAAACATGGGAAATGCAATCGCGTTGCTGGAGGTGCAGGCAATGGTTGCCGCCATCGCTGGTCTTGATGCGATGGTAAAGGCTGCCAAAGTCAAGCTCATCCACGTAGAAAAGCGTCTGGGCGGACGTCTTGTCACGGTTGTGGTTGAAGGAACGGTCTCCGACGTAGAGGCGGCTGCCCAAGCAGGTGCCGCTGCCGCTGCGGAGGTCGGCAAGGTCAAGCTGTGCGAGGTGATCGCCCGCCCGCACCCCGAAGTAATGAAATTTCTTACAACGGGCTAAAAAAGTTTATTTTAAAAATCAATTTTAAATGGAGGATTCAAACATGGAAGCACTTGGTATGGTAGAAACCAGAGGTCTTGTTGCCGCAATTGAGGCAGCAGATGCCATGGTAAAGGCCGCTAACGTTATCCTGATCGGCTCCGAGAAGATCGGTTCCGGCCTCGTATCCGTTATGGTTCGCGGCGACGTTGGTGCTGTTAAGGCAGCAGTTGAGGCAGGCTCTTCCGCCGCTTCTTCTCTTGGCGAAGTGATCGCTACCCACGTTATTCCCAGACCCCACGCAGATGTGGAAAAGCTTCTTCCCAAGATCTAAGAGGAAGATGCTTCCGTTTGAGAGCGCGTACGCGCTCTCAAACGGCACTCATAAAAACCCACCGCATCGGGAAATGATGCGTTGTCACTCGGTGACACCAAGAATTAAATTTGTATATATTGCGTAAAACGCTTGTTATAAAATTCCGAAAGGGAAGGATGTTGTCATGGAAATGAATGCAGAACAAATCGCCGCGCTTGTGAAAAACGTGATCGCGGAATTGAATACGGAGTCGGCACCTGTCGCCAGAGAGGATGGCGTTCCCGTCGGCATCTCTAACCGCCATATTCATTTGTCTCGCCGTGACGTTGATATTCTTTTCGGTGAAGGCTATGAGCTGACTCTTTTGAAGGATCTCAGCCAGCCGGGGCAGTTTGCTTGCAAGGAAACGCTCACCATCATCGGTCCTTCTTTGCGCCCTATCGAAAACGTTCGCGTGCTCGGCCCTGAGAGAAAGGCATCTCAAGTTGAAATATCCAAAACTGATTCCTATGTCTTGAAGGTAAAACCTCCCGTCAGAGAATCGGGTAAGATTGAAGGCTCGGCTCCCATTACCATCATCGGTCCGAAGGGAGTTGTAACCTTGAAGGAAGGCTGCATCATCGCCAACCGCCATATCCACATGGCTCCCGAAGACGGGGCTTATTACGGCGTGAAGGACGGAGATTATGTAACCGTCGATGCCGAAGGCACTCGCCGCACTCGTTTTTATGATGTGCAAGTGCGTGTCAGCGATGCGTTCCGTTTGGAAATGCATCTCGATACCGATGATGCCAATGCTGTCGGACTTTCAAACGGCAGTAAAGTAAAGATCGTAAAATAATCCGCACCCAAGAAAGGAAATGAATAAATGCTGAAGGGTATTGTTGTTGGAAACATCGTTTCCACAAGAAAGCATGAAGCCTTGGTCGGCTCCAAGTTTCTTGAAATTGAGATCATTGAAAACGGGCAAAAAACAGGGAAGTATCTCATTGCCGTTGATTGCGGCGTAGGTGCGGGCATCGGTGAGACCGTGCTTCTCACAACCGGTTCTTCCGCACGTCTTTCTTTGCACCGTACCGATGCGCCGACGGATGCCGCCGTGGTCGGTATTGTTGACTATACCGTTTGATCAAAAGGAAATACATAAATGAATAACGAAATTAAACAAAAAATACAGGATGCTGCCGTAGTTGGTGCCGGCGGTGCGGGCTTTCCCGCCTACGCTAAGCTTGCCGAGGGTGCCGATACGCTCTTGATCAATGCCTCGGAATGCGAACCCTTGCTTGAGACAGACTATATGCTCATGCGAGATCATATGGAAAAGGTGCTCGACGGTGCCGCACTTGTCATGGAGGCGGCAGAGATTCCGCGCACACTTCTTTGCTTGAAGAAGCATAACGCGCATCGTCTTTCTTTGACGGAAGGGCAGCAGCTCGCTCCTCATATTTTTGTCAAAACGCTCCCCGACGCTTATCCCGTCGGCGATGAGATCGCAACCATATATGAAGCAACCGGCAGAATTGTCCGCCCCGGTAATTTGCCGATTACCAAAGGCGTGATCGTTCTTAACGTAGAAACCCTTTATAATGTTTCTGTTGCAGTCAGAACCGGTGCCCCCGTCACCGAAAAATGGCTTACCATCGGTGGAGACGTGGAAAAAACCATGGTGCTTCGTGTGCCCATCGGTATGCGCGTGCGCGATCTTTTCCGCATGTGCGGTGTTATCGTGCCGGATGGATATGCCGTGATCGACGGCGGCCCTTCCATGGGGCAGATCATCAATCCCAATATTGCCGTAGTGAAAAAAAGCACCAAGGGGCTTCTCATTCTCCCCGAGCTGATTCCTGCGGTTTCAGGCAAAAAGGGCGATCTCAAAACACAGATCTCCCGCGCCTCTTCCATGTGCTGTCAGTGCACCCGTTGCACCGATCTTTGTCCGAGAAATCTTTTGGGTTACCCCATTTATCCGCATAAAATGGTCAGAACCGCAACCAAGCTTGCTGAAATGACTCCCAATATGATTCTTTCCGCGTCGCTTTGTTGTTCTTGCGGTGTTTGTGAAACAGCGGCTTGCTGCCAGAATATTTCTCCTCGAAATGTTATTTTGGAGTTTAAGTCCATTCTTGCAAAAAACCGCATGAAATATGTTGGCAATGAGGATGTAACGCCGGATGAATACCGCGACAGCCGCCTCATTCCCATTTCTCGTTGGAAGCAGCTTCTCGGCGTCGCTAAGTATGACCGTGAGGGCGTCCTCATTGATCCCATCGAAAAAGTAGCGGCGGTCGAGATCGGTCTTAATTGGCATATCGGCGCGCCCTCCGTGCTTGCCGTAAAGGTTGGCGACAAGGTCAAAAAAGGTGATCGAATCGGTGACGCGGCAAACGGGCTTTCCGTTCCCGCTTATGCGTCGGTAGACGGTACCGTCACCTACGCGGATGCTTCCAAGGTTGTCATCGAAACGGCGAAAGCTTAATGTGAAAGGATAAGAAAGAATGATACACGCAGTTGGTGTAATTGAATTAAAGAGTATTGCAAAGGGCGTAGAAGCTACCGATGACGCATTGAAAAGCGCAGGGATTTCTTTGATTTCCGCCCATCCTACCTGCCCCGGCAAATTTGAGATTTTAATCACGGGTTCCATCTCCGATGTAACCGCGGCACTGGATCACGTTAAGGGCCGTTTCGATTCGTATATTGTGGACGCTTCCATTATGGGGCGCATCGATGAGCAGGTTATCACCGCGCTCTTCGGTACCCAAAGCGGTGTAAAGCAGGGCTCGCTCGGCGCGATTGAGACTTATTCGGGTTCCTCCGCCATCAAGGCGGCAGATATCGCCGTTAAAACTTCGCGCGTGGAGATTTATGATCTGCGCATTTCACGCGGCATGGGAGGAAAGGGTATTGTGCTTCTCACGGGTGAGGTTGGTGATGTTACCGCCGCAGTAGAGGCAGGTTCCGCTTATGCCAAGGATCTCGGCATGCTCCATGCAAGCAGCATTATCGCCGCACCGCATAAAGAGCTTTGGGAGCAGATTTGACTTAAGCTTTGACGCAAAGATCGGCGTCACTTGAGTTTTGCGGCTTTTTTGCCGCAGAATGTTACTTGTTTTAGAAAGGAATGGCTTTAACCATGGAACATCAGCCTACGCGCTTTACCACAGAAAAAAGTGCCAGAATTCCCAAATTGATCCATGCGCTCTACGATCACATGCCTGTCATAGAGGCAGACCGTGCAGAGCTTCTTGCCGAAAGCTACCGCGCAACGGAAGGCTTGCCCATCATCCGTCGCCGCAGTGCCGCTTTCGCTCATATTTTGAAAAACCTTCCTATTACCATTCGCGAAGGAGAACTTGTTGTCGGCAGTAATACCGTCACACCGCGCGGCTGTCAGACCTTTCCCGAATATTCCTTCGAATGGCTTGAGGCAGAATTTGATACGGTTGAAACGCGTGAGGCGGATCCCTTTTATATTGCAGAGAGCACCAAAGCGCGTTTAAAAGCAGCCAACAGCTATTTCAAAGGCAAGACCACAAGCGATCTTGCCGCGTCGCTCATGGCTCCCGAAGCATACGATGTCTTTATGAATCACGGTATTTTTACCGTTGGTAACTATTTTTATAACGGTGTTGGACATATTTGCGTAGATTACGGCAAAGTGCTCGAAAAGGGGTATGAAGGTATTAAAAAGGAAGCCGAGGAGGCACTCTCCAAGCTTTCGGTTGCAGACGGAGATCATGCACGCCGATATCACTTTTTGCATGCCGTGATCGAATGCTGTGATGCCGCTTCCGAATACGGTAAGCGTTATGCCAAGCTTGCCGAAGAAATGGCGGCTTCTTCTACCGATCCCATTCGCAGAGAAGAGCTTTGGCAGATTGCGGAAAACTGCAAGCAAGTTCCCGCCAAGGGTGCACGCAATTTCCATGAAGCTTGCCAGTCCTTCTGGTTCGTTCAAATGCTGATGCAAACGGAGGGAAGCGGACATTCGATTTCTCCCGGTCGCTTTGACCAATATATGTATCCTTATTTCCGTAAGGATATTGATGAGGGTAAAATCACTTATGAGCAAGCCCAAGAATTGATCGATTGTATCTGGGTTAAGCTCAATGATCTCAATAAAGTTCGTGACGCCGCATCGGCTGAGGGATTTGCAGGCTACGGCCTCTTCCAAAACCTCATCGTCGGCGGTCAGGACATCCACGGCATTGATGCTACCAATGAGCTTTCTTACATGTGTATCGAAGCCTCTATTCATGTGCGTCTGCCTCAGCCTTCGCTTTCGGTTCGCGTTTGGAACGGCTCACCGCAGGAACTTTTGATGAAAGCGGCATTCCTTACCCGTCTGGGCGACGGTGTGCCCGCTTATTATAACGACGAGGTTATCATCCCCTCCATCATGGCGAGAGGGCTCACCATGGAAGAGGCGCGTGACTATTGCATCATCGGTTGCGTAGAGCCTCAAGCTCCTCACCGCACCGACGGATGGCATGACGCCGCATTCTTCAACATGTGCCGTCCCATCGAGCTTGTATTTTCAAACGGTGTAGATAAAGGTGAGCAGATCGGTCCCAAGACCGGTACGCTTGCAGAGCTTGATACCTTTGAAAAATTCTACGAAGCTTATAAAACACAGCAAGCTTATTTTATTTCTCTTATGGTCAATGCGGATAATGCCGTCGATGCAGCACACGCTACCAGATGTCCTCTGCCGTTTGAATCTTCCATGGTAGACCGTTGCATTGATAGCGGCTATGCCGTAGAAGAGGGCGGCACCGTCCACAACTTTACCGGCCCGCAAGGTTTCGGTATTGCTAATATGACGGATGCGCTCTCTGCAATCCGTACCCTTGTTTACGAGAAAAAAGCGGTAACGCTTGCCGAATATGCCGAAGCGCTTGACGCAAACTTCGGCAAAGGTTATACGGGCAAAGCGGCAGAGAAGATCACCGCCGAAATTGCTACTATGCTTGCCAAAGCTGGGGCAGATGTGGATGCGGATCGCATTCGTGCGATCTACGCAACCGTGAAAAACGGTGATAATATTCCCGCCGATAAGAAAAAGCGGTACGAAGAGATTTATCAAATGATCTCCGAGCTTCCCAAGTACGGTAACGACATTGTTCCTGCCGATCTTTTTGCACGCGATGTGGCTTATACGTATACCAAAGAGGTAGAAAAGTACAAAAATCCCCGCGGCGGCGTATATCAAGCTGGTCTTTATCCCGTATCCGCCAACGTGCCTCTCGGCGCACAGACCGGTGCAACGCCGGACGGACGCCTTGCCTTTACGCCCATTGCTGACGGTGTCGGTCCCGTGTCGGGCAGAGACGTTTCCGGTCCCACCGCAACCGCGAACTCGGTTGCAAAGCTTGACCACGGTATTGCCTCCAACGGTACGCTCTTTAATCAGAAATTCCATCCTGCCGCTTTGGCAGGCAATGGCGGACTTTTGAAGTTCGTTGCTCTTATTCGCGGTTTCTTTGATCAAAAGGGCATGCATATGCAGTTTAATGTCGTGAACCGTGAAACCTTGCTTGATGCGCAAGCAAACCCCGATAAGTATCGCAATCTTGTCGTTCGCGTAGCGGGCTACAGCGCGCTCTTTACCACGCTTTCCCGTTCTCTGCAGGATGATATCATCAGCCGTACCGAACAGGGCTTTTGATCAGTAAAACACCGTTTCTTCAAGAAATGATGTGAAAACAAAGGAAGGAGACCGCTATATGTCAGATTATTCTTCTGTTCGCGGACGTATCTTTGATATACAGCGGTATTCCGTCCATGACGGACCGGGCATACGTACCATCGTATTTTTGAAGGGATGTATGTTCCGTTGCCGTTGGTGCTGTAATCCGGAAGGTCAGCTTTTTGAGCCGGTCACACTCCGTGCCATGCATGGCAGAGAAGCCAAGGTGGCAGGGACGGATGTCAGCGCGGGTGAGATCATCGAGACGGTCATGCATGACGCCGCCTATTATGTCCGATCGGGCGGAGGTCTTACGCTTTCGGGCGGTGAGTGCCTTTTGCAACCCGATTTTGCCGAGGCATTACTGCGTCTCGCACATATGCGCGGTATCACCACTGCCATTGAGACCACAGGTTATGCCGAAGAGAAGGTGCTTGATCAGATCTTACCGCATGTGGATTATGTTTTAATGGACATCAAACATATGAACAGCGAAAAACATAAAGCTTTCATCGGTAAAGGCAATGAGAAAGTTCTTACCCGTGCGAAATATATCGCCGAGCACGCAAGACATATGACGGTTCGTGTTCCCGTCATTCCCACCTTCAACGATACCGATGAGGAAATTCGAGCCATTGCCTCATTCGCAAATTCTCTCCCCCGTGTCCATGAATTGCATTTACTTCCTTACCACAGGCTTGGGCAGGATAAATATACCGCACTTGATATGGATTACGGCATGGGTTCATTGCCGCTTATTCCCGAAGAGAAAATGCGCCGCTTGCTTGCCGTTGCGCAAGAAAGCGGACTCCATTGCCTGATCGGCGGGGAATAAAAACGCTATAGAAAGGAATCTTCATTCTCATGGAGCTTCAAGATAAAATGCGCATTGTGCAAGAGCTTGTTCCCGGTAAACAAGTCACTCTTGCGCACATCATCGCCAATCCCGATCCGCTTTTGTATAAAAAGCTTGGTCTTGATCCCAAAACGGATTATACCAAATCCGCCATCGGTATTCTGACGGTTTCGCCTGCCGAAACCGCCGTAATTGCCGCCGATATTTCTATGAAATCTTCCAACGCGGAGGTGGGCTTTGTGGATCGCTTTACCGGTACACTGATTATCACGGGTACCGTTTCTGCCGTAGACGAGGCGTTTACCTCTATCATGAATTACGTGCGCGATAAGCTTGGATACAGCGTCGTGGAAAAGACGCGTACGTAAGTATGAAAAAGCTCATGCTCATTGGGCGCGTTGCCGCCGGAAAAACAACCTTGTCCCAAGCTCTCATGGGGGAACAGATCCATTATTATAAAACCCAGTACATCAATTATATGGATACCATCATCGATACTCCCGGAGAATACACCGAACGCCGCGAAACAGGCGGAGCTCTTGCCTTGTATGCCTACGAGGCGGACGTGGTGGGACTTGTGCTATCCGCGAACGAGCCCTATTCTATTTTTAATCCCTGTCTCACCTCCATGGTAAACCGCCCCGTGATCGGTATTGTAACGGGCATCGATAAGCCGGACGGTCGACCTGATCTTGTGGAAAGCTGGCTTCGCCTTGCGGGGTGTGAGCGTGTGTTTCATGTCAGCTCCTATACGGGGGAAGGGATTCCCGAAATTCTTGCTTACTTGAATGATGATGACCGAAAGGAAGACACCGATGTCTAAAACCAAAGTCATTTGCTTCGCCAACAACAAAGGCGGAAGCGGAAAATCAACCACTTGTTCCAATGTTGGCTATGCATTCGCCGCGGAAGGGAAGAAAACCCTGCTTGTTGACGGTGATATGCAGTTAAACCTCTCACTCTCCTTCTTTTCGGAGGATGAGGTACTGCAGATGGCAAAGAGCGAAAAAAATCTCTATGTCGCAGTGAAAAATGAGCGCGATCTTTCAGACTATATCCTTCCTACTCCTTATGAGAATTTGGATATCATCCCCTCCTCTACCCTCATGAGTGGTATTGAGGTCGAGCTTTTCACTAAGTGGCAAAGGGAATTTGTGCTTCGCAAGTGCTTGGAGCGCGTTGTGGCTTCCGGCAAATATGATTACATTTTGATCGATTCTCCTCCCACCCTCGGCGGTTGGGTTATGAATATTATGTGCGCCTCCGACTTTATCGTGATCCCCGTGGAGGCGAGCCCTTGGGGGCTCTTCGGGCTTGCCAATATGTTTGAGTTCACCGAAAAGGTGCGTACCATCGCGCCTGCGCTTTCTTTGCTCGGCATTGCTGTGACCAAGGCAGATGAAAGAAAGAATTATTTCCATCAGACGCTTGAAACGCTCGGTGAGCTTGAAAATGTTTATCTTTTTAAAAATGTTATTCGTATCGATAGTGCCGTAGAATGGTCACAAGATAATTCTAAGCCTGTTTTAGCCTATAAACGAACCTCTCGCAGTGCGAAGGAATACTCAGAACTTGCAAAGGAGATACTTGAAAATGTCAGTAGGAAAATCCAGCATTAAGCGTGTTGCCACCGGTGCGGTGGAAGAAACCAAAAAAGAAGCAGAGGTAAAAGTTACCGCAAAGGCGGAACCTGCCAAAGCGGCGAAAAAGCCTGCAGCCAAAAAAGCGGCAAATGTTTCTAAAAAGTCGGCAGAAAGCAAAAAAGCACCTGCCGCAAAATCTGAACCCAAAGCGTCGAATACCGCTGTTTCCGTTGGACAGACGCTTCCTTATTATTTGCTTTGATGAAAAGAATCATATCTGTATTTTTGGCAATTTTCGTCCTTGCGCTCTCGTTGTGCGCTGTGGGGTGTTCTAAAGATCAAACATCCGGCGGAATCCCCATTGTGAAGGACAAAAAATTTGATTATAACGCCTCCGATCTTTCGAAGTACGTCAATCTTTCCCTCGCGGATTTTACAGGACTTGACCTTGAATTGGAAGGCGATTTTCCCGAAATCGACCGAGCTATGGTGGAAGAAGAGTTTCGCTATTTGAGACTTTATAACGCAAAGCTTGAACCGGGCAACGAAGACGTATACTTGAGTATTCCTCAATGGGGCGATCAAGTGTTCGTTTTTTACGATCTTACCAAAACCGAGGGCGGTGAGTCGATCGGCTCCAACCTCTATTCCACCGAAGGCAGACAGACGGTGAAGATCGGTTTTTATGAATTTTCCGAGCAAATGCTTGCTCCCCATCCGCTTTTTGATAATGCACAGATCTCTGAGGCACTCACGAAAGTGAAACCTTCCGCAAGGCGTACCCAAGGCACGGTTATGGAGGGAGACTCGCTTCGTGTGACTTATACGGCAAAATTAGAAGACGGCAGCACTTACATGCAAGCGGCTTGCGCCCGTATCGATACCAAGAATATCTTAGATGAGGATTCTTTGTATGTGGAACGGTATGGCTGGGATTTTGTCGAAGCGTTGTTCGATCATTCCATCGGGGAAAAATATACCGTTGACACGGTTATGGATATCGCCGATTCTTCGGGCAATACAACCGAGAAAAAGATTTCTTATGAGGTCACGGTTGAGTATGCGGTGGAGGAGGCTTTCACCACCGTTGCGATTGATCTTCCCGATGATGCGTTTGATGAGACCTACCGCGAAGATCTTCGCGCTTTGAACGGCACGCGCGTTTATCTTTCCGTAACGGTAGACGGTTATTCCGATTATTCGGTGCCCGAATTCGATGTCAATTTCATCATGGAGTATTGCGGCATCACATTGCAAGACGGTGAAACCGTGGAAAGCTTTTATGAGCGCGCATACGAAAGTAAACGCCTCGCTTTGGAAGCAGACCGAAAAGCACAGATCACCGAAAAAATGCTGGCCAAGTTTGCTAATACCGTTTTTACCTTGGATCGCATCAAGCAAATTCCCGCAAGCGTTTATTATGAACACATCGATTTCATCATAAACACGGTCAGCGCGGCGTATGAAACGGAGCGTGCACAAGCGCTCAACGAAGGAAAAACCTTCCCTTATAATTCTCTCGATAATTATGCGATAGATTATTTGCAATATTCTCCCGCGGAGTTTTCGAGCTTACAGGCATATGCCGAGCAGGTGGCACTCGAGACGGTAACGGACCGCTTGTTTATTTTCCGTGTTATTGAATTGACGGGTGATCGTTTGACACCCGAGGAGCTGAATACGGAATACACCGCATATTTAGAACGCTTGAAAGGGATGTATCCCGAGTATACCGAGGCGGAGATTTTAGCAAAATTTGAGCCGGACGGCGGTCTTTACTGGTATGTCAATTTTACGATTGCATACGGCTATTTCAGTGACTACATTTATTACCACAACACATATCATTGATTCTCGGAGAAACGCGCGAAAACGCACCGCAAGGTTTTGTGCGAGCTTCTTCGAACAGTTTAAAGGAAGCCTTTCGGTGGAAAGGCATGGTGAGTTTTATGAAAAAATATATGTTTCTCCTCTTGCTTCTTGTCGGTGCGCTCTTGGCGTTTACCGCATGTGCTGAGGAAGAGCCGACACCCGAGGTGCCTGTTTTGAAGTTGACTTTTATGGTGGATGATACGGTATACGCCGAACATGTCTACCAAACCAACGGTGGCATCGGCGCGCCCAAAGCGGCACCCACCAAAGAAGGGTACACCTTCAACGGCTGGTATTATGATAAAGGCAAATGGGAACAGCCCCTTGATATTACCCTCTTGAATCGCGAATTTCACACCGGTGAATTCACCTTGTACGCCCGTTTTGAGCCTTTTACCTTTGCGCTCAACGAGGATAAAGTTTCTTATACCATTGTAGATGCCTATCCTACCGCAATCGGTGCCGTCACGGTGCCTTCCCGCTACATGGATAAGCCCGTTACCGCCATCGCGGACGGTGTTTTTGAAGACAACACTTCTTTGACATCCATCACCATTCCCGACAGTATCACCTCCATCGGCGCACGCGCCTTTAAAGGATGCACTGCTTTGAAAAGCGTGATGCTTCCTTCGGGGGTGACTTCCCTTGGCAAAGAAGTTTTCTTGGGATGTACTTCTTTGAAAGAAGCGCATTTGGGAGCAACACTTAAAATGGTTCCCACGTCTGCCTTCGAAAATTGCATCGCGCTTAAAAAGGTTACTATGCCTCGCTATGTATCCTTGATTGCTCCGAATGCGTTCAAAGGTTGTGCGGTCCTTTCTGATATGCAATTACCCGCAACGCTTACTACAATCCAAGATTCGGCTTTTGAAGGCTGTGCTTCCATTGTAAGCGTTTATTTCCCGGCTTCTGTACAAACCGTCGGGAACCGAGCGTTCGCTTCTTGCACATCACTCGTTAACGTTCGCTTCGCCGAGAGTAAATCCAAATTAATGGCACTTGGCTCTTATGCCTTTGCGGATACTCCGCTGTCGGAGCTTGTTTTGCCTGAAAATTCAACGGCTTATAATGTTCATCTTTACGAGAATGTCTTTTGTGACTCCAATCTCACTTCCATTTCTTTGGGAAATCAAATTATGAAAATTGATGCTTCGGCGTTTGCAGGTCTCCCCGAAAACGCAACTGTAACCTTCCGCGGCACCGTTGCTGAATTTGATGCCCTCTTTAAGGATGAAAACTGGAGTCTTGGCAGAACCGTCACCATCGTTTGCTCCGACGGTAATATCCTCCCCTAATACGGAAAGGTCTATTTTATGATTTGCAATACTATTCTCGACGCGATGGGGAATACCCCCATCATTCGCCTGCGCCATATGACAGGCCCCGATGATGCCGATATCCTTGTAAAATTTGAAGGGCTCAACGTCGGCGGCTCGATCAAAACACGCACGGCTTTAAACATGATTCTTGATGCCGAGGAAAAAGGCTTGATTCACGAAAATACGGTTATCGTAGAGCCTACCTCCGGCAATCAGGGAATTGGACTTGCCTTGGTCGGTGCGGTGCGCGGTTATCAAGTGAAAATCATCATGCCCGACTCGGTCAGCGAAGAGCGCAGAAAGCTCGTTGAGCATTACGGTGCCGAGGTTATTTTGGTGCACGATAGCGGCAATATCGGGCTTTGCATCGAAGAATGCTTACGCTTGGCACTTGAAATGAAAGAAAACGATAAAAACGTTTTTGTACCGCAACAGTTTGAAAATCCCGCCAATCCTGCCATTCAGCGATTGGGAACGGGGGCAGAGATTTTAAAGCAGGTTGATGGCCCCATCCACGGATTTTGTTCCGGCATCGGTACGGGCGGCACCATTACCGGCATCGGCGAGGTGTTGAAAGCCGCCAATCCCGATATGACCATTTGGGCGGTTGAACCCGAAAACGCCGCCATTCTTTCGGGCGGTTCGATCGGCACGCATGTGCAAATGGGCATCGGAGACGGTGTTATTCCCGCTATTCTCAACCGTGAGATCTATGACGGTGTTTGCATCGTGAAGGACGAGGAGGCACTCAAAGCTGCCAAAGACCTCGCTAAGCGCGAGGGTATTATGTGCGGTATCAGCAGTGGCACAAACGTCGCCGCCGCGCTTCGATTGGCACACCTGCTTGGCAAGGGTAAAACGGTTGTTACCGTTCTTCCCGATACCGCGGAACGCTATTTTTCCACGCCGCTTTTTGAATAAGCCATGGGGCTGTCGTTTTTTAGCGGCAGCCCTCGGTATTTTTTAGGATAGAGGAAACAGATATGAAATTTATTTCTTGGAATGTCAACGGCTTCCGTTCTTGTCTCGGAAAAGGCTTCGCCGCGTTTTTCGCCGAAGCAGATGCGGATTTTTTCTGTATACAGGAAACCAAAATGCAAGAAGGGCAAGCGGATTTCTCACCCGAAGGATATGAGTCCTATTTTAATTATGCCGAGAAAAAAGGCTATTCGGGGACCGCTGTTTATACGAAGCATAAGCCTCTTTCGGTAAAATACGGAATCGGCATTCCCGAGCACGATAGCGAGGGAAGAGCCATAACGCTCGAGTATGAGGACTTTTATCTTCTATGCGTGTACACTCCAAACGCGCAAAGAGAACTTGCGAGGCTTGATTACCGCATGCGTTGGGAGGATGCCCTTCGCGCCTATATTCTTTCGCTGGATGCGGTAAAGCCCGTTATTTATTGCGGCGATCTTAATGTCGCGCATGAAGAAATTGACCTTAAAAATCCCAAAACCAACCACATGAGTGCGGGATTTTCGGACGAGGAAAGAGGGAAGTTTAGAGAGCTTCTTGCCTCCGGCTTTGCTGATACCTTTCGTACGCTCTACCCCGATACGGTGCGCTATTCTTGGTGGAGTTATATGTATCACGCGCGCGAGAAAAACGTTGGCTGGCGCATTGACTATTTCGTCGTCTCCGAACGTCTGCTTGCCCGCGTTTCGGACAGTATGATTCTTACCGATGTTATGGGTAGCGACCATTGCCCCATAGCGTTACTCTTGCAGTAAAGGAAAAATCGAAAATGTTTCGTTAACGCATTGCTTGACATACAGAAAAACTTATGGCATAATAAAGAAAAAATGGAGGGAATCATCCGAAATGCAAAATATCAGTATTGACCTGCACGCACGCGGCGGCAAAATCAAACCCATGAACGCTGTCAACAATGGGCCTGTTTCTCCCTCGGGCGGTGTTCGTAAAACACCTTCCAATTTTGATCTGTTTCGGGAGGCAGGTATTTCCTACGCCAGAACGCATGATACTTCTTTCTTTTCTTCGGGCGGATACGGCGGCGAATTTTCGGTAGACGTGCACCGTATTTTCCGCGATTTTAACGCAGATGAGAACGATCCCGCATCTTATATCTTTGCCCCGACCGACGGCTATATCGCCAATATGGTCGCGGCAGGTGTTAAACCCTTTTATCGCCTTGGCGCATCCATTGAACATGAATATAAGTTTGGTACCCTTCCGCCCAAAGACAATGCCAAATGGGCACGCATTTGCGAGCACATCATTCGCCACTATAACGAAGGTTGGGCGAACGGCTTCCATTACAATATTGAATATTGGGAGATTTGGAACGAGCCCGATACCAACTATAAACTTGGCAACAGTCCCACATGGGGCGGTACGATGGATGAGTTCTTTGCCCTTTTTGAAACAGCTCTTTATTATCTCAAAGAAAAGTTCCCCCATCTCAAAATCGGCGGTCCTGCTTTCTGTTCCGTTACCGATAGCCGCGACATCATTGAGGATTTCTTTACTTATTTGAACCGTGACGGCCGCCACGCACCCCTTGATTTCTTCTCTTGGCATATGTACGGTCACGATGTAACCGAGTTTGCTCGAAAAATCAACCTTGTAAAGGAACTTCTCGCACAATTCGGCTATGAAAACTGCGAAAGTATCCTCAATGAGTGGAACTATATCCGCGGTTGGGCGGGGGAAGAGTGGAGTTATTCCCTCAAAAAGTGTAAAGAGATCAAGGGTGCCTCCTTTGTGGCAGGGGCTATGTGTGTATCGCAAGCACTCGATGTTGATATTCTGATGTATTATGACGCACGTCCCGGCACCGGCATGAACGGCATCTTTGCACCGGGCACCTATGCGCCCTTTAAAACCTATTATGATTACGTCGTATTCCGCGACCTTCTCCGCCTCGGTACCGTTGTCCCCACACCTTATATGGACGATAAGATCTACACCTGTGCTGCGACCGATGGCGAAAGCTACGCGATGATGCTTACTTATTTTGATCCCGATGATAACGCTGAGGATAGACTCCTCTCGCTCGAGTTCAAAAAGCCCCAAGGTGCTTATAAGGTGGAATATTATCTTATCGATGAGCATTCCGATCACACGCTTGTAAGGGAGGAATACTTCACCTCCGATTCCTTCAAAGTGTATTTGAAGCTCGCCAATTATTCGGTTTATGATATTAAGATCACAAAAATGTAAGAAGGGTATTCATAAAAAACTCTTGCGGTAAGTTGCCGCAAGAGTTTTTTGCATTTATGAACATATAAAAAAGCAAAGCATTTAAAAATGAGAAAAGATTAACAAATCTATTTCTGCCCAAATGCTTTGCTTTTTTATGGAATCAATCCGAGAGGCGCTTATCACTTTCTGTATTCAGGAGTTCAGAAATCGGCATCTCTAGTGCCAAAGAAAGTGCAACCAGTTCAATGTCCGTAACGAAACGCTTGCCGCACTCGATACGCTGAACGGCATTTTTATCTACGTCCATTCCGTATAGTTGAAGGCGTTCGGCAAGAATGCGCTGAGACATTTTGGGGACCTTTGCTTTGCGAATGCGATACACGTTTTTACCGCATAAATTATTACCTGTTTTTTCGGATTTCGTTTTAAACATAACGCGCCTTTCCTTACATAAAAAATACAAGGAGTTCACTTTTTCTTTAAAAATTGACATTTAGTGCTTGACATTTTCTTTATTATATGTTATTATTTTTTTAAAAAGACATTCAGTGAATGTCAAAAATAAAATGATGCTAAAAATGAAATCTTTTGTTAGATATCTGTAAGAAAAAGCTTTTAAAGATGGTGTGCAGAAGGAGCATATTTTGAAAAAGAAACTCGAACAAGAACCTGCACAAGAGCACTCTTCATGCGAGAGCGATCATGTGGTTCGATATGAATTTACCGCGAGCAGCCCGGAATTAGCGCAGGCAGAGGCGGTACGGCTGTTTATGATGCAAGAGGCGCAGAAAAAACAAAAGCGAATAGAAGCCTTTAAGCGTCCGCATATAGGGCTTTCGGCGTGGATATTGGGACTTCTGCTTCCCGTCGTTTTGGTGGCATGTGCAATCATTACAAGCATATTTTTGGATTTTCATGTGCTTTTAACTGTGGCGGCTGTGCTGTTAATATGCTTTGTATTTGCGAAATCAATTGTTGTATTGAGTGTATTGCTATATCAAAAAATTGCTCCTATGCGTTTGCGAATGGCTTGTCTGTTTGAACCGACTTGCTCGGAATATATGTTGTTAGCCATCAAAAAATATGGATTTTGGCGAGGATTTTTTAAAGGTATCCGTAGAATTTCACGATGCCATTTTCCCAATGGAGGGAAAGATTATCCTTAATTGTTACATAGACGTTCTCTCCGTCGTGTATATTAATTTCTTTGGAGGTGTTACTATGACTCAGTATAAGGCAGTGCCTATGGGGAGAATTGTTACTTCCTTGCACGCTAAACCTGCAGAGGCACTTGGCTCTGTAGCAGAATTGATCGGTGCCGAGGCTGTCGGCGGTTGGAAATTTTTAAATTTATATCACATGCCCGTAGATATGGAACCCGGTTGCTTCCAGTCGCTTATGGGTAAAAAAGGCGAAACCGTTTGGATGTACATGCTGATCTTCGTTAAAGAAGAGGCGTAAAAAACAACAGCTACAGCTGCGCAGAGAGAGCGTTGCTGTAGCTTCTTGCGATATATATGGAGGGGAAATGCTTTTTAAAGATTTGCAGGGTATGGAAATAGGCGCGTTGTGTGCTTTGGAGATTACAAGCATTCCGGATGCTTCGATTTTGATTGAAGGTACCGATACTAGCACCGATGTGAATAAATATATTCGTCAAATGCGCGAAACATTTTCAAGAATGCTAGGGGAATTATTTTTCGCATTTAAGGAATATTTTCGTTCTGATTTGATTATGCAAGATATTTCGGCGGAGTTCTTTTGGTATGCTGAGCCTGTTTCCCATCAAACGTATGAGGCTACCGTTCGCATATTTTTGGTTTTGCGTGCGATAGCCGACAGTCGCTCAAAGGCAGAAATGTTGCTGATGGGCATGCGTTCTGTTTGCACGAATGTCCTTGAAATAAATAGATATGCTTCCTTAGAAGCAGAGGATGTGTATCAAAAGTTTTATGCGCAAGCCGTGAACAAGCAATGTGTGGCAATTCTTAAAGAAGATCGTGTGGAGAATCTTCAAAATATGATGTTGCCGCAATGCTATGCATATGATAAATTCCCCGAAAATGAGCAAGATATGAGCGCATTGCTTAAAATGTTATTGCATAGCCCCGGTAGTGCAATTTCTTTTCAGCTGATTCCAACAACTTTGATGGCGGAAGAGATTTCTTTTTTTGAGGTTATGAGCAATAATCTCGATACTGTAAATAAAGGAATTCATGAAATGAGCGTTGGCAATCTTACCAACGCTGTTGCGGAACGGTATGCGAGACTTTATAAATACTACGAAGAACAAAAGTTTGGCGCACTGTTTCATTTTAACATTTTGATATTTGGTGCCTTCGAAGAACTCTATAAGTTAACCGGCGGAGTTAATGGATTTTTGAACGGCAGCGGTTTGCCGGGAGCATTGCAACTGCAAACCTATCAAATAAATGATTTGCCGCCTATGGTGGAATATATTTGCTCTTCACCTTGGTTTATGAATGAGAGCATCGCTTCGTTGCAATATGAACGAGCACCTTTGCCGCCGCAAGCGTCTTTTGATGTAAGGCGCCTTTCTAATATCGTTACTGCGGATGAGGCTGGCGGCTTCTTTCGTTTGCCGATTGGCGGAAAAAACATTTCCGGCGGTATAGCAATCAATTATGCCAAGCAGGATAACAAAAACTATCGAAGGAATATCATTGATGGCGGTGATATTTTGGTCGGAACTTTAAAATCCTCACGGAACAATCAAATAGGCTTCCGCTTGAAGGATATTAACAAGCATATGTTGATTGTAGGAACGACCGGTATGGGTAAAACCACATTTTCGGTAGGGCTTTTGGATACACTTTGGAAAAAACACAAGCTTCCGTTTTTGGTTATTGAGCCTGCCAAAACAGAATACCGTGCGCTCATAGACAGTATTCCCGACATTCAAATTTTTACACCGGGAAAGGATGAAATTTCTCCTTTTGTTTTTAATCCTTTCGTCCCCCCAAAAGGGGTGAAACTGAAAATTTATAAGTCCGTTTTGAAAACAGCTTTTGCGGCAGGCATCACAATGACAACCCCCTTGGATAAAATCTTTGAGGAGGCGGTTAACAACGCATATTCAAAGTTTGGATGGTTAGACAGTGATACCGTTGATTCGGGCGGCGATATTTTCAATATTCAGGATTTTGCCAAGGAATTTGAATATACGTTTGATGCGCTTGGATATGTTGGTGAAGCCAAAAATATAGGGCGTGCAGGTTTGGTTCGCTTGACCTCCATGATCAATTTGTTCAATAGTTATCATACCGTTCCGACGGAAGACTTGCTTTCCAAACCAACGATCATCGAGCTTGCCGGTGTTCCCAATAAGGAAGAAAAGGCACTCATTATTTCCTTACTTTTGCTCAATATTTCGGCATATATTGATAGCAATTACATGGGAGATGGAACGCTCCGAAATATTATACTGCTTGAAGAAGCACACAATTTGCTGGATTCCTCGGATAACAATTCCGAAGGAAGCGCGAAGCCCAATGCCATCGCGCAAGGATTATTAAAGGATATGTTGGCAGAAAAACGTTCCCAAGGCCTCGGTATCATTATTGCAGATCAGTCTCCCGAAAAAGTCGGTGCCGACATCATCAAACAAACCAATATTAAGCTTTCCTTTAATTTAGTAGAAAAGGGAGATAAAGAAATCTTTGCCAATGGCACGAATATGGCAGATGAGCAGATCGCTCGCATGACACGACTCATTGAAGGTGAAGCTTTTTTCTTCATGAACGGCATGGAAGAACCCGAAGAGGTTATTACCCCCGATTACCGTGCCGATCATCAAATTCGCACCACCATTTCGGAGGAAGAGGTGGCACGGCGCTCGGCGTACTGGTCCGGAAAAGAGGAAATGCTTATGCCCTATCCGCAATGTAAGTATAACAGGTGCTGTTCGGGGCGTTGTGTGATTGCAGACCGCGAGCTTGCCGCGGATATTGCAAGAAAGATATTTGCAATGCATTTCAATGAAAAAACGGATGACATGGATGCGGTTCTTGCTGTTTTAAATCGTTTGATCAAGGAGTCGGAAAAGCATTTGCAAGGAAAACGTGTCCTAACCAAAAGGCTTTATTGGTGTATTCGTACGCATCTGCTACGCAAAATTCGGTACGGCACTCGCCTAACGCTTGCCGATGCTTTTATCAGAAAAAATTTAGAATAAAGATTGCAAAAGGGAGAATTTTAAAATCATGTTTGGAGTGCTTTCAATTTTTTCTTTGTTTTTGGGCCTGACTGTCGCTTTTTTGATGTGCCGAAAAGTTGAAAAAAAGCAATTGCTTTGGATGGCACCGGCATTGCTGTTTGTGCTTGCGGATACGTGGATGTTTAGGGGCATTGGTCTTTTGATAAGAGTAGTCTCTCTTGTATTCTGTCTTGTCTTTTTCCAAAAGCAACAAAAAGACATTAAAAAAACGGTTTTTCTCGGTGCCTTGTTAACTTGGTCTTGTGATTTATTGTGGTTCTTTAACGACGACGGCTTGGCGTCTATTATTTCATCCCTGCTTCTGCTTGCCGCAGTGTGGATGCTTTTCCGAAAAGAACAAAAGATAGCCCTGTTAATGTCTTTTTGGCCATTGCAGCAATTGATTCTTACCCTCGTCTTTTTTTTCGTTCCGTATTCGGCGTGGTGGAGCGTAGTGTGCAGCATTCTTTCGGCATCTGCGTTTTTCTTTGGCGCTGCTTACCTTGCCCAAAAACAAAAGAAAAAACGGACCGTTGCTGTCATCGGTATTTCTGCGGTTTTATGGATTCTTATGAGGATATGGAATTTTTATGCGTTCGTTTTAAACATTAGTATTTCTGAAAGCGCATATGTTTTTTATCGGTGCACACTCATAGCTTGGTTCTTCATTGGACTGCCTTTGTTGATGATTGCGCTTCTTCCCCTTGTAAGAGACTATTCTTGTACAGAGACGGAAGTGTCTGAGTGCACCAATACATCGTTCGTCATGGGAGAGGGAAGCGGTTGCAAAGCTACCGCGTCGCAATCGGCAACTTCTCAAAAGAAAGCCAAGTACGATGTGATTTACATTAAGTAAAAGTTTTTTAAAACTTGCTGCACAAAAAGGCAGAGTATGACGATGGATAATCTCGAATATACGGAAAACGAAACGATAGAAGAGAGCGAAAGCGATTCGCAAGAAAATGTTCTCGAACTTTCGGACAACAACGAAGTGCCGGAAGAAGATTCCGAAGAAGACATAGACACCCTTCCGGACGGCGAGCTTACGGATGAAGCTCAAACGGGAGACACAGAATCCCTTCCCGATGACGAGGAGTCAACGGACGAAGCTCAACCTGATGATGCGGAATCCCTTCCCGATGACGAGGAGTCAATGGATGAAGCTCAAACTGATGATGCGGAATCCCTTCCCGATGACGAAGAGGAATCAACGGACGAAGCTCAAACTGATGATGCGGAATCCCTTCCCGATGACGAAGAGGAATCAACGGATGAAGCTCAAACTGATGATGCGGAATCCCTTCCCGATGACGAGGAGTCAATGGATGAAGATCAAACTGATGATGTGGAATCCCTTCCCGATGACGAGGAGCCAACGGACGAAACTCAAACGGAAGACGACGACGCCTTTCCCGATGACGAAGAGGAATCAACGGATGAAGCTCAAACTGATGATGCGGAATCCCTTCCCGATGACGAGGAGCCAACGGACGAAACTCAAACGGAAGATGTAGATGCCCTTCCCGATGACGAGGAGTCAATGGATGAAGATCAAACTGATGATGTGGAATCCCTTCCCGATGACGAAGAGGAATCAACGGATGAAGCTCAAACTGATGATGCGGAATCCCTTCCCGATGACGAGGAGCCAACGGACGAAACTCAAACGGAATACGCAGACGCCCTTCCAGAGGACGACGGTAGCGTGTCTTCAGACACACCTGAGAAAAATGATATCGGAACAAAAGAGGGAGATTTCTTGAGGCAAAAGGATCGCCCGAGCCCATTCAAACGTGCGGCGGCAATGGCAGGTGTAGGGGTTGCAGCAACATTCCCGATCGGTTCTGAAATGTTGGAAGCGGATCTCTTGCAAGAATATCCCGATACCGGCGCACCTGCTGTAGAACAACCCGTAAAAAATGAAATGAGTGCGGAGGATTCGCTGAGGGATACCATTTCTGAAATAGCGGACGAAGATGTTCGTGGAACGGTTAGCTTTAGAGATTATGACGGAACGATAAAAACCGTTTCTTTTGGAGACTCGTCCATACCCGCGTCCGAGCCTGTGGAGAAAACGCAAAAAGAAGCAATGCTCAGCATGATGAACCTCGCGTACGATGTGGTGAACGCGCTCATAGATCCTCGCGCGGAAGATTCTAAAACAAGCGAACAGCGCGATGCATTAGCAAGAGATAATGCCAAAACTCAAAGCGGACTTCGTCCAAAAATCAAAAAATAGTTTTAAGAAAGGAACATGAAAATGGAATTCTACAGTGTACTACAAAATGACGGCCCCGGCGGTGTATTGATTTGGAAATGTATGACAGAAGATTTTAATAATCATACCCAATTGATCGTTGCAGAGAACGAAGAGGCACTTTTCGTCAAAGACGGTATTGTTGTTCAAACTTTCGGTGCGGGAAAATATACTCTTGAAACGCAAAATTATCCTTTTATCAACATGTTGCGCAAGGCGGTAACAGGCGGAAAAAGTCCCTACACCTGCAAAATTTATTTTGTAGATAAAGCGCATAAGCTGGAACTTTTTTGGGGAACAGATTCACCGATTCAAATGCGTGATCCTGAATTCGGTTTTATGGTCAGTGTTATGTCCCACGGCAGTTATTCTATACAGATAAAAGATGCAAAAAAGTTTCTTGTGAAATTGGTCGGTAACAATGTAGAGTTTTTTACAGCGGAGGAGATCAACTTCTTTTTCAGAACGGCGTTTGTCACCAAGATCAAAAGTAGCCTGGCTCGGTACATGAAAAACTATAAGCAAACGGTTTTGGATCTGCAAACGGAGCTTGAAACGTTAAGTGAAAGTTTACTCCCTGAATTTAATGAAATTCTTGATGAATATGGTATTAAGCTTATCAATTTCTATATCAGCGACATTTCTATTCCCGAAAACGATCCCAATTATGAGAAAATCAACGATGCCTATGCACGCAAGGGAAGAATGCGTGTCTACGATTCTGATTATGGGCGTCTTACCGGAGAGATGCTGTTAGAAAATATGTCTCAGTCATCTGCAGCCGGTGCCGGCATGGGTATGGGCATGGGAGCTATGGCAGGCGGAATGATGGGCGGCATCGTGCAACAGGTTTTAGCCCCCGTCAATCAATCGATGCAACAAGGAGTACAAGCTCCGCCGCCTTCTCGTGGAGCTTCGCGTTATGCGCCCCGTAATGGCGGAACACAAGTATCCGAAGGGAAATGTTTCTGCTCTTCGTGCGGTACGCCCAATCAAATAGGTTCTAAATTTTGCTGTGAGTGCGGAGAGAAAATCGTATCAGCTGCCACATGTCCGCAGTGCGGTGCGGAAATGGCGGCAACGGCAAAGTTTTGCAGCCAATGCGGTTTTAAAAGAGAGTAAAAATAAATGTACAGACTCCTTTGGCGGCGTTATGACGGAGCACTGCTGTAGAAGAACGCCGCGAAAGGTTGCTTGACAAGAAAGGTTTGGTATAAAAAATGAGAAAAAAGATGTATTCCTTTCTCAGCGCTGCCCTCGTTTTGTTTCTCTTTTGCTTGATTGCTTTTTTGATCACAGAAGAGTATACGCTCAATTTTTTTATCAGCTTTGGCTTTGGATGCTTGGCTATGGTTTGCGTAGCTGTGTGCAGTATGGTTAAGCGGCAAGGCGGACTTGCATACTCCTATTGTATCGTAACTACCGCATATGTTTTGGTTGCATCCGTTTTAAACCTTTGTTTCATTGGAGCTCGCATGGAGAGTACGCGTGTCAATATCATTTTAAACGCCATCATTGCGGTCGCTTTTTTGGTTTTTGTCTTTCAGCTCTTGGCGGCAGGAGACGACAGTGATATTGAAATTCGAGATGCGAAAAAAAGAAATTATCACTATGATATGTGTGCGGCGGTTGCGCCCTTGCGGGAACGAGGAAACACGCCAAAAATGAACAAAAAGATCGAAGCACTTTATGATGCCGTATCCAATTCCCAGATCAATATTAACAGTGAAATCGTTTTTATGCGTGACCGCGAAATTATGGATGCCGTTGCTCAAATTGATAGAATGTTGACGGAAAATTCTTCGGCGGAAGAAATTTTTCCGGCACTTGAAAAAGCAATTTCGCTTGTTGAAAGACGAAATGAATTTGTTAAAAACTTATATATGAGAGGACTGTGAGAGATGTCATTGGAAAATGGAAAATGCCCTTGTTGTAACGGAGCATTGCTTTTGGATCGAGGTCGTGAAAAAGCGGTTTGTAAATACTGCGGACACGAAATTATTATTGAACAAGCTGTGCAAAAATGTACGGTAGACGGCATTGCTACTTTTGATGCCGTTATGTTAAACGCTGAGCGAGCCATGGAAGATAAAGACTATGATTTGGCTCGAAAAAGGTATAAAGAGGCACTTGCTCTGCAACCGGAGGATTATCGTGTGCTGTGGGGGATTTGCTTGTGCGAGTTTTACACATTGGTATGGTATAGGGATTTTAAGGGCTTTGTGCAATTTCCGGGTGATTTAGCTCGAAATTTCGATGAAGCAATCGAACGTTACGGAATGCGCGCCAAAAACTATGCGCCTCCCGAGATACAGCCGTATTACTTTTCAATGATGAAAAAAATGCAAAGCGAATTGTTTTCACAGCCGACTGAAAAGCAAAAACAACGTGGTTGTTATGTCGCTACCTGCGTTTATGGATCCTATGATTGCCCTGAAGTTTGGACGCTTAGACGTTATCGCGATGAAACTCTTGGAGCAACATGGCATGGACGGCTGTTTGTGCGAGTGTATTACGCGGTAAGCCCTACTCTCGTTAAATGGTTTGGACAAAGGCGTTGGTTTAGAAATTTGTTTCGTAAAAAGCTTGATAAAAAGGTTCTTCGTTTACAAGAGGCGGGTGTAGAGAGCACACCGTACGAGGACAAGTCTTGGTAAATAAAAAACGAGTCATTTGACTCGTTTTTTATTTATTCCATCAAAAGATATATATCGCCGTTTATGTGTTCACCTTTTAAATATGTACCTTGCGTATCTTTTATGAGTTTAAAGCCTTCGTGCAACGTGGGAGTGCCGTCAAGAGATGTTAATGTTGCCATAATCGCTTCGTGTCCTTTTTCGGGAAAGGCATATACCGTTGCGTCGCAAAGCCCTTTTAGGGCGATCTTGCGTCTGTATCTTGCGTTGACGGGAGGGGCCTCTTTTGCCGAAAGCAGACCGCTATGCTGTTCTACGAAAAAGCGGCATTCTCGATGCTCAGCACGTGCGAAATGATAGGTTGAAAAACCGTTCTCAAGCACTGTTTCTCCACCGATCAAAATCGGTGCGCCGAGAGGGAACTTCAGCTCGGTTTTGCAAGCTGTGTTTGCGCTGTATGCCGAGATGAAAAGAGCGTTGTCGCTTTTTGCGACCGCCAGTGTCGGCACCTTAGTGCCCTCACACGGTATCTCGAAGCGAATATCGTATCCAAAGGCGGCGAGTGTTTTTCTGAGTGCTTCGGACTTTTGGGAAAACGGAAGTTTTCGTATGTGTTTGTCGGAAGGCAGGGATGTCAGTTTTTCTTCATTGCCGTAAAAGATCACGCCTTTTCCCGTGCACAAAAGTTTTTGAAGAAGCTCGTTCGTTTGCGGAATGGGGGAAAGCAGAATGCTGTCGGCATAAAGCTCTTTGTCGGTTTTCAAAAAGTTGTCGGTTGATACCACACAGCAAAGCGGGAATCCTTCGTTGATTGCCTTTTCGATCAAATGATCGCCTTGGTACATTTCAAAAAGCAGGGAAGAATCGCTTGCTTTTGTATATTCTCGCATAGGATATACCCAAACGATGGGTGCAGGTGCGTCGGGGGCATCCTTTTCCGCTTTTAATAAGTGTGGTAAAGGCTCATAGATGCACGCTTTCGGCATTTCACCGTAGGAGGTATCAATGGAAAGAATATTGAGGGCGTTTGCTGTCATAATCTCGCCCGTAGCCGAAATTCGTGAGATCGCCATCGGTAAATAAATATCGGAAGGCGCACCGTCGTAGCGATCGTACCACGGTGAGTTTACCCACCAGGGATCGTGTAAATAATAGCGAAAGGGAAAAACATCGTTGGGGAGCTCACATATACGACTCATATGTCCCATGATCTCAAGTCCGAAATTGTCGTTTATCGCTGCCCAAGGAGAATTGGGCGGTGCGGTGATATCAAGCCCTGCATTATAAATATCATATAAAGGCACACCGTCCGTTGCATAATCGATACCGACCGAATTGTTGGTACCTCGCGTTTGTAACGGGATATTGCATTCTGCGCGGAAAAGCTTCCAAAAAGCAAATACTTTTTGTTTTGTCGCCGTCAACTTTTCGGGATAAAACCGTTTTCCATCGTAAATTTTTCCCGTTTTTTTCCATGGATCGGCACTGAAGCCAAGACCGTTTGAAAGCCAAAGAAAATCAAACCCCATATCCGAAAGAAAAAAGTTCGCCTGTTTGCCTAAAAAAGTGCCGAAAGGAGTGCCTTCCGGAATGCCGTAGGGGTAGGCGGCATAATGCCTTTGATCGGCATGCAAGATTGCTGTTGCATCAACAAAGCCACATTTGTCAACAGCTGAGCTTTGGGTACATATTTCGGTATGGCGGTTATATTTGAAGTCCGAAAGAGCAAATTCGGGGCCGATATCAAAGGTTTCTCCCACGCGTATTTGTGCTGTGGGAAAGCGGCGCATGCCTTCTTCTTTTAATGTTTGAACGATATTTTTTAGGATAGCGTAGGTCATCTTCGGCGCATCTTTTCGATAATCCTGTTTATACCGATGTAGGGAGATCTCTTTAGCTTCTCCCTCGGGAAGCGGCGGCAGGTTGGCAGTGCCGATAAATCGACACCATTCAAATGTGTCCGAAAGGACACCTGCGTAATCCAAGATTTCGCTTCCGTCTGCGGTCCATAACATGACGGAAATCTCTTCGCGGTCTTCCAAAAGCGGTTTCCAGTCCTCAAAGATGCGAGCGCACACCTTTCTTATGCTTGCCATGTCTGTTTTTTGAAAGGGTTTTAGGCTCATTTCCAATGTAATGCTTTTGTACATGACTTCACCTCCTGTGACTTGTGCGCTCAGTATAGCATTTTTTGACGGCGAAAACAAGAAAAAAACTGTCCTTTTATAGCACAAACTGTCCGTTTTTCTTGACATGGAAAAAATAAAATGATATACTGAAATAAAAAAGGAAGTGGCCGCATGTTGAAAAAGCAAGACTTTTTTATAGACGTTTCCCATGTGGTTGTTGCGCATGAATTTGTGCTGAGAGCACCTCGAGGGACAGCTTATCCAAACGGCAGAGAACACTATGGCTTGATCGTTCCCATAGAAGGTGAGGCGGAATACTGTTTCCCCAATGGTGAACACGTCCTTTTACATGCGGGTGAGGTGCTTTTTCTATCTCCCCATGCGGCGTATTCCATCCGCCTTTTGCACGATTTTCGGCACTATACCGTTAATTTTGACATTCATGAAGAAAGCTCCACTCCCTTTTTTCAAGACAAATGTTATACACTGTTAAAAACGGACAGTATTGGTTCCTATCGGAATGCAATGCGAGAACTCACAGCCCTTCATCTCCATGGCAAGAACGGGGGTGAAATGCGCGAAGTAGGATATGTTTACGAACTCCTTGCGTTGTTCTTTTTTGATCTGTCTATGGAAAAAAAGGATAAAAACGCTTACAGACGTATTTTGCCCGTCAAGACATATATCGAGCAAAACTATATGAGGGAGATTCGATTGGAAACGCTTGCCGTACTCGCTCATATGAGTGTTACGAATTTCAGACGCGAATTTCGAAAAGTCTTCGGGGAAACTGCTATGCAATACCGTGATCGTATACGTATCGCTTCTGCCAAGGAATATTTGCTTGGTGGCTATACCATCACCGAAACGGCTTTGAGTTGCGGATTCTTCGACATGGGCTATTTCATTCGCTTTTTTAAAAAACATGTGGGTGTCACTCCGCGCATCTTTCAAAATCGGTTTTAAAAACTGCTTTCGCCTAAACGTATTTTTCCAAGAAAGGAAATGCCATGAAAAAATACATTCTTGCCTTAGATGAAGGAACTACCTCTGCCCGTGCGATCCTTTTTGACCGTCGGGCGCACATCGTCTCGATGGCACAAAATGAGATCACGCAAATCTATCCTTTCCCGGGATGGGTGGAGCAGGATCCAATGGACATTTATGCTTCGCAATATGCCGCGTTGACCGAATGTATCGCAAAAAGCGGTATTTCTCCCGAGGAAATTGCCGCCGTTGGTATTACAAATCAGAGAGAAACGGTGCTCATGTGGGATAAAAACGGAAAACCGCTTTCTCATGCCATTGTGTGGCAGTGCCGCCGAACTGCGGATATTTGCAAACGCTTGGAAGAGGAGGGGTACGCGGAAGCCGTCCGCCGTGCCACAGGGCTAAAGCTTGATCCTTATTTCAGCGCAAGCAAGATCCGATGGCTTCTCGATCACACCGAAGGGGCGCGTGCGCTTGCCGAGAAAGGGGAGCTGTTTGTCGGAACGGTTGACACATGGCTCGTCTATAAGCTGACTGAGGGAAAGGTCTTTGTGACCGATCGTACCAACGCTTCAAGAACCATGTTATATAATATCCATACCCACACTTGGGATGAGGAGATGCTTCGTCTGTTCCATATTCCGAAACACATCCTTCCCGAGGTGAAAAGCAGCAGTGAGGTCTACGGAAGTTTTCATTGCATGGGAGCTGAAATTCCCATCGCAGGGATTGCAGGCGACCAGCAAGCCGCCTTGTTCGGTCAGTGCTGCTTTGAAGAGGGAAGTGCCAAAAACACCTACGGTACAGGGTGTTTCCTCTTGGCGCATACCGGTACGCGTGCGGTTGAAAGCCGCAACGGACTTTTAACTACCGTTGCCGCATGTGAAGCGGGAAGAGAAGTTGAATATGCCTTAGAAGGCAGTGTTTTCGTCGGCGGTGCTGTGGTGCGCTGGTTGAGAGATGAAATGCGGCTCATTCATGACGCGCGCGACAGCGAATATTTCGCTCGCAAGGTTTCCGATACCAACGGCGTGTATGTTGTGCCCGCCTTCGCAGGGCTGGGAGCACCCTATTGGGATATGCACGCAAAGGGCTCTGTTTTTGGTCTGACGGCAGGTGTCGGGCGCGATCATATCATTCGTGCCGCACTTTCCTCCATTGCCTATCAAACCGAGGATGTATTGACTGCTATGAATGCCGATATGGGAAAGGGACACGGCGTTTCTGCCTTAAAGGTTGATGGCGGTGCTTCGGCGAATACGCTTTTGATGCAAATGCAAAGTGACATTTCCCATATTGATGTGCTTCGCTTTTCCGGTGCGGAGGCAACGGCAGTCGGCGCCGCGTTTTTGGCAGGGCTTGCTGTCGGTTTTTATGGCAGTCGGGAAGAGCTTCGAGAAAAAATATCGATTGACCGTGTTTTCCATCCCGAGATAAACGAGGAAATCCGTCAAAAACAGCTTCGCGGTTGGCACCGCGCCATCAAGGCGTGCCGTGCTTTTGCGGAGGAAGGAGACTTGGTATGAATAAACAGCCGTTTTTATGTCCGTCTGCCGACGGTATTCATACGTTAGCAGGCGTCGTGTATCTTCCCGAAAAAAACGCGAAGGGCTTTCTACATGTCGTTCATGGCATGACCGAATATATCGGTCGTTATGCCTCTTTTATGGAGGCGATGGCAGAGGAAGGATGTATCGTTTTCGGATACGACCATTTAGGTCACGGCATGACCGCATCCAATGCCAAAGAGCTTGGGTATATCGCCAAAAAGAACGGTTGGGATTTGCTTTTACGCGATGTGAAAGGTTTTTCGGATGCCGTGCGGGAGAGATACGGCAAAGATCTTCCGTATTATCTCATGGGGCATAGTATGGGCTCTTTCGTCGTCCGCCTTGCGGCAGAACGTTACGTAAAGCCCCAAAAGCTGATCGTCATGGGAACGGGTGGGCCGAACCCCGCCGCGGGAGCAGGACTTGCGCTCATCGCTCTTTTGAAACTCTTTTTCGGCGATCGCCATATCTCGCCTTTGCTCCAAAAGGTTGCTTTTGGTTCCTATAACAAACGCTTTACCGATCTCTCCGAGCCCGATCCGTGGCTGACGACCGATCTTTCGGTTCGCCGAGCATACAAAGATGATCCGCTTTGCAAATTTAAATTTACCGTCAGTGCGATGGGAGATCTCATTCGCTTAACCAAAAATGCCAATCGAAGCGCATGGTATCGAAATCTTCCGAAGGACTTGCCGATCTTTCTTCTTTCCGGTGCGGAAGATGCGGTTGGCGGTTTTGGGAAAGGCGTTCGCATCGTCGAAAGAAATCTTTTAAAGCAAGGTATTCCCGTAAGTTGCCGCTTGTATGAAGGTGCGCGACATGAAATTTTAAATGATTTTACCTATCAAGATGTTAAAAAAGATATTCTTTCCTTTTTAGAGACTTGATCTTATCAAACGATTCGGAAAGGAGTTTCATGAGATGAAACTGTCTAAGCTTTTGGAACAAGATAAATTTTCGCTTTCTTTTGAGGTTTTTCCTCCCAAGACCGACACTTCCTTTGAAAGTGTCAAGGAGGCAACGGAAGAGATCGCAAAACTGCGCCCCTCTTTCATGAGCGTTACCTATGGTGCGGGAGGCGGCACCGGCAAATATACGTTAGATATCGCCAAAAATATCAAAGCGGGCTATGGCGTGCCTACTTTAGCCCATTTGACATGTGTTTCTTCCACCAAGGAGACGGTGAAAGCAAAGATTGAAGAACTCCGCTTGGCGGGGATCGAGAACATCATGGCTTTGCGCGGCGATTTAACACCCGAGCTTGAAAAGAGTGACCGATCACTCTGGGCATACCGCCATGCCGTCGATTTGGTGCGCGAGTTAAAAGAATGCGGTGCCGATTTTTGCATTGGCGGAGCTTGCTATCCCGAGATACATCCCGAGAGCAGTAATCAAAAAGAGGACATTCGCTATTTGAAGGAAAAAGTAGAGGCAGGATGCTCCTTTTTGACCACGCAAATGTTTTTTGACAATAATCTGCTCTATAATTTTCTTTATAAAATCAGAGAAGCGGGTATTACAGTGCCCGTTATTCCGGGCGTTATGCCCATCACAAACGGCAACCAGGTAGAACGCGCCATCAAGCTTTCGGGTTCTTTTATGCCTTGGCGGTTTAAGGCTTTGGTCGATAAATTCGGCACAACGCCTGCCGCGATGAAGCAAGCGGGTATTGCCTACGCCACCGATCAGATCATAGATCTTTTTGCAAACGGCATACAAAACGTGCATGTTTATTCTATGAATAAGCCCGATGTTGCCGCCGCTATTCAGAAAAATCTTTCGGATATTTTGGGATGATGGAGACTCTTCAAGTAAAAACGTATGCGCCGCCTCCGATCGTTCGAAGAGAGATTTTGCGCTATGCGGGCGTAAAGGAAGCAACTGCGGAAGTAACCGCCCTTTTGGAGGAATGTCTTGTGCTTGCGGAAAAAGAGCTTGTTTATAAGACCGTTTGCCGCGTATGTCCTGTTTCGGTGAAAGAGGATGAGATTTCCCTCGGCACCGTTCGTTTGAGGTCGGAAGCGTTAAAAAAGAATTTAAACGGTTGCTCACGCGCCGTTTTGTTTGCGGCAACCGTAGGGCTCGCGCTCGATCGACTCATTGCGCGCTATACACAGATTTCCCCGGCAAAAGCTCTTTTATTACAAGCTGTCGGTGCAGAAAGGATCGAGAGCCTTTGCGATCTTTTTGCACGAGATGTGGCAAAAGAGCTGGGAGAGACGCGTCCGCGCTTCAGCCCGGGGTACGGCGATCTTCCTCTGCTTTTTCAAAAGGATTTGTTTTCACTTTTAACACCCGAAAAAACAATAGGGCTATCTCTAAGCGACAGCCTTTTAATGATTCCCTCAAAATCCGTAACCGCCATCATCGGCGTAAAGGACAGGTAGTATATGAAAATTACAGAATTTATTAAGCAACATTTTTTAGTTTTAGACGGAGGCATGGGCACGCTTTTACAAGCAGAAGGGCTTTTGCCGGGAGAGCTTCCCGAACGTTGGAACCTTACCCATAAGGATACCGTTCGCCGTATTCACCGTTCTTATTATGACGCGGGAAGCCATGTAGTCAATACCAATACTTTTGGCGCGAACCGATTGAAGTTTTCGTCGAAGGAACTGGAAGAGATCATTGCCGCCGCCATCGAAAACGCAAAAGAGGCGGCGAAAGAAAGCCGAACGCCGCACCAAAAATGGGTGGCTCTCGATATCGGTCCTACGGGAAAAATGCTAAAACCGTACGGAGACCTTGATTTTGAGGATGCGGTTTGCATTTTCGCGGAAACCGTAAAGCTCGGTGTAAAATACGGTGCGGATCTCATTATGATCGAAACCATGAATGACAGTTATGAGACCAAAGCGGCACTTCTTGCCGCTAAGGAAAACAGCTCTCTCCCCGTTTTTGTTTCTAATGCTTACGGAGAGGACGGAAAATTGATGACGGGCGCATCCCCTGCCGCGATGGTAGCCATGTTGGAAGGCATGGGTGCGGACGCTGTCGGAGTTAACTGCTCTCTCGGTCCAAAGGCGTTGGCGGGCGTGGTAGAGGAATATTTGAAATGTGCCTCCGTTCCCGTACTTCTCAAACCGAATGCGGGGCTTCCGCGCGCCGAAAATGGGAAAACCGTCTATGATATTCTGCCCGATCGTTTCGCGGACGAGGTGGCGGTGCTCTTAAAGCGCGGCGTGCGAATTTTTGGCGGCTGTTGCGGCACCACTCCCGATTATATCGCCGCCACGGTCAAAGCGGCTGAGGGGATTATTCCCAAGGAAATAGAAGAAAAGAACAAAACCGTCGTTTCTTCTTACACCCATGCGGTGGCGTTTGATGCGTCTCCCATTCTCATAGGCGAACGCATTAATCCGACGGGGAAAAAACTGTTCAAAGCGGCACTTTTGGCGAACGATATGGATTATATCCTAAAAGAAGGTATCGCCGAACAGGAGAAGGGAGTACATGTGCTCGATGTTAATGTCGGGCTTCCCGAAATCGATGAGGAGGCAATGCTTAAGCGTACCGTGTTTTCTTTGCAAGCCATCATCGATCTTCCGTTGCAAATCGATACCGCCGATGCCAAAGCCATGGAAAGCGCGCTTCGCGTCTATAACGGAAAAGCCATGGTTAATTCCGTAAACGGAAAGCAAGAGAGTATGGAAGCCGTTTTCCCCCTCGTGAAGAAATACGGCGGCGTGGTTGTTGCTTTGACGTTGGACGAAAATGGCATTCCTTCTACGGCAGAAGGCCGCTTGGCAATTGCCGAAAGAATTCTTGCCGAAGCCGAAAAATACGGCATCCGAAAGAAAGATATTGTATTTGATCCTCTGGCGCTCACCGTCAGCGCAGATCAAAATGCAGCAAAGGAAACCGTGCGCGCACTTAGTCTCATTCGTACCAAGCTTGGGTGCCACACATCCCTTGGTGTTTCAAACGTTTCTTTCGGATTGCCTGCCCGTGACTCTATCAATGCCACCTTTTTCGCGCTTGCGCTTGGCGCAGGACTTTCCGCCGCTATCATGAATCCTCATTCGGCGGAAATGATGAAAACCTATTATACCTATCGCGTATTGGCGGGTTTAGATGAAAATTGCGCCGATTATATTGCCTTTTCCGAAACCCTTCAGGCGGCAGAGCAGACGGTTATAACGCAAGGCACAAAAGGTCTTGAGCATGCCATTTTGAAAGGCTTGCGTGACGAGGCGGCATCCCTTACCGAAAAGATGCTAAAAAACACTGAACCCTTAGCCATCGTGAATGGCTATATCATTCCCGCGCTTGATAAGGTGGGGATCGGCTTTGAAGAGAAAAAGGTGTATCTGCCTTCGCTTTTGATGAGTGCCGAAGCGGCAAGTGCGGCGTTTGAGGTGATTAAATCGCATATGCCCGCGGATCAAACTAAGAAAAAATGCCGTTTTGTGATCGCTACCGTAAAGGGAGATATTCACGATATTGGCAAGAACATCGTCAAACTCATTCTTGAAAACTACGGCTTTGCCGTTACCGATCTCGGTAAAGATGTACCCCCTGAAAAGATTTTAGACGCAGTTCTAAGCCTGCATGCTCCCATAGCAGGGCTCAGCGCGCTCATGACTACCACCGTTCCTGCCATGGAAGAAACGATCAAGCTTCTGCATGACAAAGCACCGTGGTGCAAGGTGATCGTCGGCGGCGCGGTGCTCACGGAAGACTATGCCGCCGCCATCGGTGCCGATTATTACGCCAAAGATGCAATGGAAGCGGTGCGCTTTGCGGAAAAGGTGGATGCCGCAAGGTAAAGCAAGTGGGGCTGTCTTTTGCGACAGCCCCCACGCCAAACACAAGTTTTGCATGTTTATAAAAAATGCATAAATAGTTAAATCTATATTCATATATAAATAGTAACATAGTAAAAGAAACCAATCTTAATAGGAGGATATAAACATGAAAAAAGTACATTGGATTATCGTAATCTCATCTGTTATCGCTGCGATCACCGCAGTATTTACCACCCTTGTTTTGACCGCAGGCAAAACCAAAAAGAATCTCTCTCAGGTTACTGTAGATGAGGAACCCGCACAAATTCCCGAAGAGGGAACCGATACCGATACGGTTGAGGAATAAAAAAAGGCTGTCTTTGACAGCCTTTTTTTATCGGTGATAAAGTCATTCCGGGATAGACGCACCGACTTTTGCTTTTGCCGATGCACGGTAGCAGGTAACGCCGAGGACGGTTTCGCCATCAATTTGTACGGCGCGCGGCTCATCGAAGGAGACGGATATCTCTTTTCCCGTATGTATTACAACCATCTTTTTGCGCTTGACGTGTTCGCCTTTGAAAATGGAGGGGAACGCTAAAAGCGTTTTTATTTTGCCTTTGCCGTGGAAGAGCATGAGGGAAAGCGTGCCGTCGGGATCCTTGCGGTCCTGCGCGGGGGCTGCCATCATGCCACCGCCGTAAAAACGGCCTTTCATGGTGGGTGCTAACCACACTTTTTCATAGCGATAGCTTTTGCCGTCAACGGTGACGGTGGCACCGGTCGGCTTGTAGTGAAACAAAAGTCCTTTGATGGCGATCGCGGTATAATTGACGGGCTTGTCCGATTTTTTCTTGAGAGCATCGCCCACCTCACAGCAATAGCCGTCGATACCAAAGCCGACATTGTTTAAAAAACGGTAGCTTTTCCCCTTGATTTCAACCGTAGGGAGATCCTTTAGATATTCTTTCACAGAAAAAGGGGTAGTGTCTGCAGGCTTTTCAAGATCCTTTAAAAAATCGTTTCCCGTGCCAAGCGCGGTATACATAATATCGTTTGGAATATCCACGCCCTCCGTGTCATTCACAAAGCGGTTGAGCGTGCCGTCTCCGCCGCAAAGCAGAATGACATCATCGGCATCCACTGTTTCAAAAAAAGCGCGATAGTCGTTTATTTCGGTGATTGCGCGCAATTCATAATTGGCTTTTAACCCTTCCGCCGCCGCCCGTGCGCCTTTTTCGCATGCGCCGTTTGCGGCAAGAGGGTTGTATAAAACATAGTATTTCATCGTCAAAACTCCTTGTTGTATAACATTCCGAGTTTATCTTATAGAAACAAAATAAACCCAAAATAAACTTTTTTATTATACGGTATCCAAAACTTCTTGAAAGCTGTTCCAATATATGCTAAAATGAAAAAGGGTTTCGTTTCGGTTTAGAGTCTTAGGATAAAATAAAACAAAGCTCCATCCACGGTAGAAAGGATTTCAAAGATATGTTTCATATACTTGTTGCCGATGACGATAAAAATACGCGCCTCTTTTTGAAAGCTGTGCTTGAACGCGCGGGCTATACGGTTTCTTTGGCGGAAAACGGTGAAGAGGCGATGCTTTTTATGGATAAAGAACATATCGATCTTGTGGTGCTCGATGTGATGATGCCCAAGATGGACGGGTATGAATTTACCGAAAAACTGCGTGAGGCACAAAACAATTTGCCGATTCTTATGGTTTCTGCCAAGCATCTTCCGCAAGATAAACACAAAGGTTTTCTTTGCGGCACGGACGATTATATCACCAAACCCATCGATGATGAGGAAATGCTTTTGCGCATCAAAGCACTTTTGCGTCGGGCGCGTATTGTCAGTGAAAGGCGCATTGAACTTGGTGAGGTCGTTCTCGATTACGATTCTCTCACCGTCAAAAGAGGGGAAGAGGTACAAGAGCTTCCGCAAAAGGAATTCTTGCTTCTTTATAAGCTCCTTTCTTATCCGGGCAAGATATTCACGCGTATTCAACTCATGGATGAGATTTGGGGTGCCGAGAGCGACACGGGATGGGAAACGGTGACCGTTCACATCGGCAGACTTCGCAAACGCTTCGAAGGATACCCCGAGTTCGAGATAGAATCGGTGCGCGGACTTGGCTATAAGGCGGTGAAAAAGATTTGAAAAAACATGATACAAAAGCCAATGCCTTGCGCAAAAAAGAACGGCGTCAAAGACTTTCCATCACTCTCATTTTTTCTGTCATTGTTTTTACGGTGCTCTTGTCCGCGATTGCGCTTGCCGCCGTTGCGGTTTATTTGCTCGATTATTTCCGTATCATGAGCAACATTGAGGATGAGTTAAAACTCGGGCATGTTATTTTCTTCATGTCCGCCATCAGTATCGTGCTCGGTTCGGTTCTCTTTTTCTTCACCGGTAAGATTCCTTTAAGGCCCATTCACGAGTTAATCCATCAGCTTAATCGCCTTTCTGCGGGCGATTTTAAAGCGAGGCTCAAATTCCACGGTGTGCTCTGCAATCATCCTGTTTTCAGCGAAATTGCGGAAAGTTTTAATAAGATGGCGGAGGAACTCGAAAACACCGAGCTTTTGCGCAGCGATTTTATCAATAATTTTTCGCATGAATTCAAAACGCCCATTGTTTCTATCGCGGGTTTTGCTAAACTTTTGGAAAGCGGCGACTTGGATGCGGAGCAAAGAGAGCAGTATCTCCATGCCATGAGGGAAGAGGCGGTGCGCCTTTCTTACCTTGCCACCAATATTTTTAATTTGACCAAGGTTGAAAACCAAACCATCTTGAGCGATGTTACGAAGTTCAATCTTTCCGAACAGATTCGATCCGCCGTGCTTCTTTTTGAAGGAAAATGGACGGAAAAAAAGCTGGATCTTTTGATTGATTTTGAGGAATATGAGGTCGAAGCCAACGAGGAACTTTTAAAGCAAGTATGGATCAATCTTATGGATAATGCTGTGAAATTTGCTCCCGTATACGGTACAGTCAGCGTGGATATCAAGCAGACAAACGATACTCTTTGCGTCAGTATCGGCAATACGGGCAATGATATCCCGAAAGAAAAGATCAATCAGATATTTCGCAAATTTTATCAAGCAGATGAATCGCACTCCTCCCAAGGCAACGGAATCGGACTTGCCATCGTTAAAAAAATTGTGGATTTACATCAAGGAAATATCGAAGTCAAAAGCGAAAACGGTATGACGGTATTTACCGTTTATTTGCCTATTATATGATTTTTGGGGAGGCTGTCTCACAAAAGGCAGTCTCCCTTGTTTCTTTTCGGTTTAGAAAACTCATGTATATTTTTGTCGAAAATACATGAAAGGGATTTGTTTTTATGGTAAAGATTATCACCGATTCCTGTTCTGATCTTAAAGAAGAACTTTTGCTAAAGTACGATATCGATTACGCTAAAATGACCACGGTGGAGGACGGGGTAGAGCACCCTGCGCTTTTAACGTGGGATGAAAAAGAGGTGCACGAATTTTACGATAAGCTTCGGCATGGCAAAAGAATCACAACAACGCAAGTACCTTTCGAAGAGTTTTATACCCTTTTTGAAAAATATCTTTCGGAGGGCTTTGATATTGTGTATATCGGTTGTTCCTCCAAGCAATCGGGTTCTGTCAACACAGGGCGCGTTGTAGCGCAAAAGCTGTTGGAAAAGTATGAGGATCGCCGTATTATATGTATCGATTCTCTGAACGCGAGCCTTGGCGAAGGGATGCTTGCTATAGAAGCGGCAAAGCTTGCAAAGGATGGTGCGGATGCCCTCGCGATTGAAGAGCGAATCCTTTCTATCCGAAAAAATGTAAACCAGTACGTCACCGTGCATTCTTTGGACGCGCTGAAACGCGCAGGGCGCGTGAAAGCCTCTGCGGCTTTTCTCGGTAATTTGATGGGTGTAAAGCCGATTCTCATTTCGGACGCGGAGGGCGACCAGGTCGCATACAAAAAGGTGAAGGGCAGAAAAAAATCACTCAATGAGTTGGTTGCGCTTTTGAAAGAAAGAATTGTTTCGCCCGAAACCCAAACCGTGTATGTAGCTCATTCGGATTGCGCGGAAGAAGAAATTTTTTCGCTTGTAGAGACGATTCGTACCGAGATTCCGTGCGTTTGTATTTCGGTCGGTACCATCGGACCTATTATTGGTGCCTCCATCGGTCCTGATGCCTTCGGTGTTTGGGGCTTTGGGCAGAGTGTTACCTATCGGTCAGGAGATTAACCATGCAGACGTTCGACGGTATAATGTATGCTAAAATGCTTCATTCAGGTGCCGCGCATTTGCGTGCTCATACGGAGGAAATCAACGCTTTAAATGTTTTTCCCATTCCGGATGGAGACACGGGAGACAATATGCTTTTAACACTGATGGGCGGTGTCAACGCTTCCGCAAACGAGACGGAAAATCTCGCGGAATGCGCGAAAAAAATCGGTGACGCTATGCTTTTTTCCGCCAGAGGAAACTCGGGTGTCATTCTTTCACAGTTCTTTGAAGGCGTTAAAAACGGTTTTTCCTCGCTCTCATCCGCAGATTCCTCCGCGCTTGCCGATGCCTTTTTGCAAGGTGTAGAGCAGGCATACCGTGCGGTAGCTTCACCCGCCGAGGGCACGGTTTTAACGGTGGCTCGCGAGGCGGCAGAATACGCAAGAGCTCAAAAGCCGACAGATATTGACGGCTTTTTCGAAGCCTTTTTAGAGGAAGGCTACCGTTCGCTGGCAAGAACCCCCGAGCTTTTGCCCGTGTTGAAAAAAGCGGGTGTTGTGGATTCGGGTGCGGCAGGCTTTTTATATCTTGTAGAGGGAATGCGGCGTGCGTTTGGCGGAGAGAATACGGAATCGTTTTCTCTGCCTTCCTCGAAAAGCGCGGAAATTTCCTTTGATGCTTTCGATGAAAACAGCATACTGACATTCGGTTATTGCACCGAGGTGCTTTTGCGGCTACAAAAGGCGAAAACCGATCTCGATGCTTTTAATCTCGATGCCGTTGTTTCCTATTTGAATGAGGTGGGCGACTCTGTGGTTGCCGTTCGAAACGGTACGGCGGTGAAGATTCATGTGCATACCGAAACACCGGATAAAGTTTTGGCTTTTTGTCGAAAGTACGGTGAATTCTTAACGGTAAAGATTGAAAACATGTCCTTGCAACATAGTAATACTATGGCAAACGAAGAAAAAACAGAGCGAAAAAAATACGGTATCGTCGCGGTCGCGTCGGGAGAGGGAATGAAAAAAGCCTTTTTGGAGCGAGGTGCCGATGTGATCGTGGAGGGCGGGCAAAGCATGAACCCTTCTGCTCAAGATTTTGTGTCCGCTTTCGAAAAGGTAAACGCGGAAACAGTCTTTGTCTTGCCCAATAACGGAAACGTCATTCTTGCCGCAAAACAGGCGGCAGAGTTGTATAAGAATGCTCGGGTGCGTGTCATTGAAAGCAAAAGCATCGGTCACGGCTATGCCGCGCTTTCCATGTGGGATCCTGAGATGGGGGATGCCGGTGCGATCGAAAGCGTATTAACAGAAGGGATGGAAGGCGTTGTGACCGCGGAAATTTCCCGTTGCGTGAAAGATGCGGAGATGGACGGTCTTTCCATGCAAGAGGGCGATTATATCGGCTTTTCGGGTAAAAAGCTTTTGGCAGTGGATTCTCTGCGCGCAAATGCCGTTTTAGAAACGCTGAACGCGCTTCCTTTTTCCGATTATGATATCGGTATTCTTATTTTCGGAAAGGGTGTACCCAAGGAAGAAGCAGAGGGAATCCGCGAACGCTTGCTTAAGCAGGATGGGCAAAAAGAAATCTATTGTATGGATGGCGGACAGGATATTTACGATTATATCGTTATCGCGGAGTAAACGCCTCTTTAGGGCGGAAAGGAAGTGTATCCATGAAAATATGGCTCTGTATCGCGGCGGCAGCCGTCGGATATTTTTTCGGCGGTTTTAACCCTGCCATAGCCATCTCCAAAGCAGTCTATCACACCGATATCCGCACCGTGGGAAGCGGAAATCCCGGTTTTACCAACTTTAAAAGATCCTTTGGCAACAAATGGGCGTGGTGGGTTTTGGTTTTGGATCTCGGAAAGGCGGCTGTAGCGGTTTGGTTCTTTGGCTTCTTGTTTGGCAGATATGCGAATGATTACGCGCTTGGCGCGGCATATACCGGCGTCTTTGCCGTGCTCGGGCATGCATACCCGATCTTTTATCGATTCAAAGGCGGTAAAGGTTTTTTGGTTTCGCTGTCAACCGTGTGGGTGATTGATTTTCGCGTGGGAATAGTAGCTACGGCATTAATGGTAATACTGCTTCTTTTGACACATTATATGTCGCTTTCCACTGTGCTCGCCATGTGGTCGACACCCCTTCTTCTATGGTTGTGCGGCGCATCGCTGACAGTGATCCTTTTGGTTCTCGGTATGGTAGCGTTTATGACGGTGCGCCACAGAGAAAATTTTGTGCGCCTTTTTCAGGGCACCGAACGCAAGTTTTATCTAAAGAAAAAAGAATAATTTCGGGAGAAGTAAGTGTCTGCTTGCTTCTCCTTTTTATTGACAAATCCCTCATAGCGTGTTAAAATAAAAGCATAGTCCCAAAAAGGAGTCGCATGCATGAAAATATACGATATTTCGCAAGAAGTTTTTTCTGCCGCCGTGTTTCCCGGAGATCCTTCGCCTCAAAGAGAAACTCTATCTTCCATGCAAAACGGTGCGCTTTATAACCTAACAGCCTTTTCTATGTGTGCACACAACGGAACGCATATCGATGCTCCCTTTCATTTTTTGGAAGAGGGAAAAACGGTAGAATCGCTCGCCTTGGAGCAAACGGTGGGCTTTGCCTATGTTGCGGCATTTGACGGCGTTTTGACTGCCGCCGATGCGGCACGTATTCTTGCCGAAGCGCAAACGTTTTGCCCTGCCGCTGCCTTTCGCATCCTTCTTAAGGGGCGTGCCGTGGTTTCTGCCGAATGCGCAAAGGTGTTTGCGGAATCGGGTGTTTTGCTTGTCGGAAATGAGTCTCAAACCGTTGGTCCCGAGGACTCTCCTATGGAGGTTCATCGTATCCTTTTGGAAAAAGAAGTGGTTCTTTTGGAAGGGGTACGCTTGGATGCCATTTCTCCCGGCGTATATTTTTTGTGTGCCGCACCGCTTTCTTTGGGTGGCAGTGATGGCGCGCCGTGCCGCGCAATTTTAATGGAATATTCAAAAGAAAAAGAATAGAAAGAGGAAAAAAGATGCTAAGAATTGAACATTTGACGAAAGCTTACGGCGAGAAAAAAGCAGTGGACGATCTTTCGCTCCATATCGCTCCGGGTGAAATTTATGGTTTTATCGGACACAACGGAGCAGGAAAAACCACCACCATCAAAGCGTGTACGGGTATTTTGCAATTTGATGCAGGTGAGATCTTTATCAATGGAATTTCCATGAAAGCGGATCCGATCGCTTGTAAGAAGATGTTGGCGTATATCCCCGACAACCCCGATCTTTATGAATTTATGACAGGTATTCGATTCCTGCATTTTATTGCAGATGTGTTTGGCGTTGATGCCGAAACGCGCCGCGAACGCATTGCCAAATACGCCGACATGCTCGAGTTGACGCAGGACCTTGCACAACCCATATCGGCGTATTCGCACGGCATGAAGCAAAAGCTTGCCGTTATTTCCGCGCTCATTCATGCACCGAAGCTGATCGTCATGGATGAGCCCTTCGTGGGATTGGATCCCAAAGCAAGCCATCAACTCAAACTCTTGATGCGTGAAGTATGTGACGGCGGCGGAGCCATCTTTTTCTCCACGCATGTGTTGGATGTTGCTGAAAAGCTTTGCGACAAGATCGCGATCATCAAAGACGGTAAGCTGATCCGCTTCGGCAAAACGGAAGATGTCAAAGGCGATGCTTCGCTTGAGGATGTTTTCCTTGAATTGGAGGCAGACGAATGATTAAGGCTCTCTTAAAAAAGCAGATGGCGGAAGCTTTTTCATGGCTTTACTTCAGTCCCAAAACCGGAAAAAGGCGGAGCAAAAGAGGTGTTATCCTCAGCGGAGTTTTATACCTTTTGCTCTTCGGTATGCTCGGATTTATCTTTTTCGGTTTGGCAAAATCGCTCTGCGCCCCTCTTCGTGCGGCGGGACTCGGTTGGCTCTTTTTCGCCATTATCGGGCTTGTTGCCATGTTTATGGCTGTTTTCGGCAGTGTATTCAATACATATGCCTCGCTTTATCAAGCCAAAGATAACGATCTTTTGCTTTCTATGCCCATTCCCCCTTCAAAGATTCTGATCATGCGCCTGTCCGGCGTTTATATGATGGGGCTTCTTTATGAGCTCACGGTTATGGTGCCCACACTCATCGTTTGGTTCATCGATGGGCATCCGAGTGCTTTCAGTGTGATTTTCAGTGTTTTGCTCACGTTCGTACTTTCTTTTTTCTCTTTGTCGCTTTCTTGTATTCTCGGTTGGCTTGTGGCTTTGATCGGCGGCAGAGTCAAAAATAAGAGTGCTGTGACCGTTCTTCTTTCCGTTGTTTTCATTGCGATATATTATTTCGTCTGTTTTAAGGCAAATGAACTTTTGACAAATATCATCGTCATGCCGCATATCTATGCCGACAAAGCCAAAACCGTGCTTTATCCCCTTTACCAAATGGGAAAAGGCGCAGAGGGAAATGCTCTTTCCTTCTTGATTTTTACCGCTATGGTCGGTGCTTTGTTTGCGCTGGTGTATTTGGTTTTGGCGCACAGCTTCTTGAAGCTCGCTACCGTGAAAAGCGGTATCGCCAAAGCGCGCTATCAGGAAAAAAAGGTCAAGGCGGGAAATGCTTTTTCCGCGCTTTATAAAAAAGAGCTTGGTCATTTTGCAAGCAGTGCCACTTATATCATGAATTGCGCCTTAGGTGTGCTTATTATGCCCGTGATCGCCGTGGCAATGCTTATCAAAGGCAAGGATCTTTCATTGCTTTTGAACTCTCTTCTTGCATCGGTAGGGATTGATGTGGGCGTTTTGTCGCTGTTTTGTGTGGCAACGGTATGCCTTGCCGCATCTATGATCGATATTTCCGCACCTTCTGTTTCTTTGGAAGGGAAAAATCTTTGGCTCGTGCAAACTCTTCCTTGCTCGGGATGGCAAGTATTGAGAGCAAAGCTTGCCCTTCATTTGACTTTTGCGCTCCCACCTACGCTTTTGTTGACGGCGGCACTTCTCATCGTTTTTAAACCCTCTTTCTTCTATTTGCTTCTTGTGCCGCTTTGCGTTTTGCTCTTTGTTTTACTTACCGCCATGGTAGGCCTTGCGCTGAATTTGAAAACGCCTAACCTTTCTTGGACCAACGAGGCGGTTCCCGTTAAGCAGTCTTTGAGCGTGACGGTCTCGCTCTTCGGCGGTTGGGCTGTTGTGGCAGTGCTTGGTGTCCTCTATTACTTTTTGGCGAAATTGATCGCTCCCGCCTTGTATTTAGCTTTGGTGTGCGGGCTGTTCTTGACGGCAGATTTTTTCCTTTTTGTTTGGCTCAAAAAGAAGGGAAGCCGCATCTTTGAGACGCTTTCGTAAAGGAGATATCGGCATGGAATCAGTGCTTATCACCGGCGCGTACGGTGGTATGGGACGCGCCGCCGCCGCCTTTTGGAAAGAACGGGGCTTTCGTGTGTTTGCGCTCGATCAAAAGGTGGGAGATAAGGAAGAGAATATCATTCCCATCGAAGCGGATATCACCTCACAAGAGAGTGTGCAATGCGCCTACCGAGCCGTGGCGGAACAGACAGATCATCTTTACGCCATTGTTCATTTTGCGGGAATTTATATGCTGGATTCTCTGGTGGAGATGGAGGACGAAAGCTTTCGCCGCATCTTCGATGTAAATTTGAGGGGCGCGTTTTTAGTCAATAAAATTTTTCTTCCTCTTCTTCGGCGCGGAAGCGGTATTTTGATCACCACAAGTGAGCTCGCCCCGTTGGATCCTCTTCCGTTTACGGGGATCTATGCCGTTACCAAAGCGGCATTAGACAAATATGCGTATGCTCTTCGTATGGAATTGCAGTTGCTCGGTATCAAAGTTGCGGTTCTTCGCGCGGGTGCGGTAGATACCGGTATGCTCGGTGTGTCTACCGATGCCTTGGAGCACTTTTGTCGAAAAACAGAGCTTTATACCTGCAATGCCGAACGCTTTAAAAATATCGTCTGCCGCGTGGAGGCGAGATGCATCCCGCCTTCAAAAATTGCGAAAAAGAGCTTTTGGATTCTTCAAAAAAAGAATCCCTCTTTTTCATACAGCATCAACCGAAACCCGCTTTTGTTGCTTTTGAATCTCTTGCCTCGGCGTTTACAGCTTTGGGCAATCAGGCAGATTCTGCATTAAAAAGGCAAGTATGCCAAAAACACGGTAGATAAACAAAAAGGGAGTTTAGGATATGTTCCGAGAACTTACAAGAAAAAACAAGCAAATTCCCTACGAGGAATGCATAGAGCTTTTAAATCAAGAAACGCGTGGCTTTCTTTCCGTAAACGGAGAGGGTGGGTATCCCTATGTCATGCCGATGAACCATTTTTATAATGCGCTTGATGGATGTATCTATTTTCATTGCGGCAAATTCGGTCATCGTTTGGATGCTTTGAAAAAATCGGATAAGGTTTCTTTTTGTGTTTCCGAGCAGGGCTTGCGCGAGGAAGGGGAATGGGCGTATCGCGTTCGAAGCGTGATTGTGTTTGGGCGAATCGAAATCATCGATGACAGAGACTCAATCATTCGTATCACCACGGCATTATGCCGTAAATTCCCATGCGATGAGGCCTATATCAAAGATGAGATTGAAAAGTATGGGCAAGCCACTTTGCTATTAAAACTGTGTCCCGAGCATATTTGCGGCAAGCTCGTGACCGAATCGTAGAAAAACAATCGTTTCCGCAGAATGTTGTTTGAGAAAAAAGGGGGCATCATGATGGATAGACCGTATATTGCTTGTCACATGGTGACATCTGTTGACGGAAAGGTTACAGGAAATTTTCTCGGTTCTCCCGCGTGTGAGGCGGCGACCGAGATGTATTATGAGATCAACCGCGAATATATGAAAAAAGGCTATAGCGGATTTATTTGCGGAAGAATCACCATGGAAGAAAGCTTTACGGGGGCGTGGTATCTCGATCTTTCCGAATACGAGCCGATTCGATGCGAGTACGCATCCGAGAACTTTTTGCTTAATAGGGAAGAGCTTACGGATTTTTACGCCATCGCGTTCGATCCCAAAGGAAAGCTCGGTTGGAAGAGTGCCTTTATTGAGGACAGCGATCCCGGGTATGATAAGGCGCAGATTGTTGAAATTTTAAGCGAACAAGCCGATGTCCGATATCTTGCCTATCTGCGAAAAATGCGCATTCCGTATTTGTTCGCGGGGGAAAAAGAAATCGATGTTGCAATGGCACTGAAGCTCTTGAAGGAGCATTTCGGCATTTCTATGCTGGTTTTGGAAGGGGGAAGCATCATAAACGGTCATTTCCTCCGTGCCGGTTTGGTGGATGAAATTTCCCTTGTCACAGCACCCGTCACGGCGGATTCGGATGCAAAGCCACTCTTTGAAAAGGGAACGGTACATCGCTTTAACTTGCTGGGTGCCGAGCAAAAAAACGGGGTGCTTGTGACGAAATATAAATTGCGAGAAAAGAATAAGGCAAACTAAAAAAGAGCCGATAGCATTCCGATTTTACGGAGTGCTATCGGCATTTTAACGGGAGAAGCGGCAAAGCATTAACCTTTGCCTTAAAAAATTATTTTATCTGTATGATCGTAAGATGTGCGGATACAGGACGCGTGCCGCCCGCAAGGGGCGTAACGGTAAGCGCCGCGGCATTTCCGGCAGGATTGCGAACTGTTAAAACCGAGTTGACTGCCGTGGTGGTCACGATGGCGATTCCCACGATCTGAGATGTCCCCGTGGCACGGCCCACAACGGTATATGCCAGATCCTGACCGTTCAAAGTCAAGATCAGCTGGCCCGCTTCAGCAACGCTGACTTGAAATAGAATTTGATAGGTGCCAATGGGGGAAAGAAGGAAGGAAGATGGACCGATTCGCCCGATGTTTGTGTTTGCAATGGGACCGTTTTGCGGGAAACTGATATCGGTACCGGGAGCTATGGTTGCCGCATTGTCAGGAGGCATCAAGGCGTAAAAATCGGCGTAGCTCAATACGCCGCCGGGGAGACCTTGCGGTCCCTGCGCACCCGTGGCACCTGCGGGTCCTTGCGGACCGATAGGCCCTGCTTCGCCTTGCGGTCCCGCGGGTCCTTGCGGACCGATAGGTCCTGCTTCGCCTTGCGGTCCCGCGGGTCCTTGCGGACCGATAGGGCCCACTTCACCTCGCGGTCCCGCAGGACCTTGAGGACCGACAGCCCCTCGGGGGCCCGGCGGACATACTACGCATGGATTTTTATTTTTGTCATCATCAAAGCAGTTGTGATTTTTATTACAGCAACCTTGACGGTTGAATTGGCAAGTTTGGTCGTTATGGTCGTTTGTGTTTTGCATGAATGGATGCTTTTTATCCATGAAATGAATCCCCTTTATATATTTTGGTGGAGCACCATTACATTGTATGTTTATTTGGGGCAAACAGATACAGTGGTTTTATATACCATACCTTCCTGTCAAGGGGTCCTTAAAAATACCGAGTTCAGGTGTCAAAAAGGTGAATAAAACAAAGAAAAAGGCGATCAAACAGAGTATCGCGATCGAAAGGCGCGGTGTTTTAAGCCGCAGACTCTTTTTGCGGAAGAGGTGCATCTCCCAAGAATATGCGATCGCCGCCGTAAGAAAGAATATGGCGATGTTCAGCCAGTCGGGCGACTTGCCGATTATACCGTTATAGGTGTAGAAAAGTGTGGGAATCAAAATTATTCCCGAAAGAATGCCGCGTAGCTTTATATCCCAAAAATCCGCGTGGTCGCGAAAGAAAAAGCTTTGCACGGCGGCATAAATAAACATGGGCCAAAAAAGAAGCTTCATGTGCTCCCATGTGGATTCGTTTATCCCCGAAAAAGGAGCGATCCAGACAGCCTTTCCGAGCCAATCGTATAAAAAATGCAAAACCGTTCCGACAAGCGATGTCACGGCGAACCCCATGAGTTGCCAAAGCCCTATTGACCGTTTCATAAAAACCTTCTCCTATATTTGATACAATAGTGTATTTATGAATGCGGAAAAATATGCATCGCTCAATGAAGCTCTAAAAAGCGATATCAAAAAGAGGTTGCAATTATGTGTGAAATATGTTATAATGAAAACGGATAAAACTAAGAAGGCGAGGGATCACCGTCATGCAACAATTTTTGCAAATCAGTCAAAATATAACGCGTTGTACCTATACCCCCACCGACCGAATACAGAATACCTCTTTGTTTATCGATCCCGAAAAAATGAAAGGGAAGGTTGTTTCGCATTGCCCGATTGATGTACGCGAAGTTGCGTTCTTTTCGCGCGATATCTATAAAAGTATCGCGGGTGATGAAAGCAGTATGCAAACGGTCCAAACGGCAGATGGGTTAAAAACGGTTGCCAAGAGCCTAGAAAGCGTATACGACCGTCAGGGGGTTAAAGTTGTTCTTCGCATAGCTTTTCTCCCCGAAGAGCATATATACGGCCTCGGTCAGGATGAGGACGGTGTTCTTGACAAGCGCGGCCATATCGAATATCTCTATCAGCACAACATGAGAATACCGATTCCCATGTTTGTCTCGGATCGGGGATACGGCGTTCTGTTCAACTGTGCTTGCCTGATGGTTTTTGATGATACTCAAGATGTATGTCAAATCACGTTAGAATGTGTAGATCAACTGGATTTTTATGTGATCACGGGAAGTATGGACGATATCGTTGCCGCTTACCGCTATTTGACGGGGACTGCCACGGCAATGCCCGATTGGGTTCTTGGCTATTGGCAGTCCAAAGAACGCTATAAAGATCAGTGGGAGCTTTTGCGGACTGCCGAGAGATACAGGGAGGAAGGCGTTCCTCTTGATGTGATTGTTCAAGACTGGAACACATGGAAAGAAGGTGCCTGGGGAGAAAAACATCTTGATCGAGAACGCTATCCGAACTTCGGCGATACGCTCGAAAGGCTTCATGCTATGAATGTGCACGGTGTGATATCCGTTTGGCCAAACACGGCGAAGGGCGGGAAAGATCATACCGAATTTGCGGAGCGCGGTATGCTTTTGGCAGATCTTTCTACCTACAATGCGTTCGATCCGCAAGCGCGAGCCCTTTATTGGAAGCAAGCGGAAGAGGAACTCTTTTCCGCGGGCATAGACGGTTGGTGGTGCGACAGCACAGAACCGTTCACAGACTCGGATTGGTGCGGCACCGTCAAACTTTCGGAAAAGGAACGCTATGCCTTAGTCGGCGGAGCGCATGAGAGATATTTGGATCCCTCGCAAGCAAACGCGTACTCTTTGGTTCATGCACAAGGAATTTTTGAAAACCAACCGTGCGGAAGTGTAGTGAACCTCACCAGAGCAGGCTGGGCAGGCATTCAAAAATACGGCGTTATTCTTTGGGCAGGAGACACCTGTGCCAATTGGAGAGAGTTGAAAAGAGAAATTGCCAAGGGCTTAAACATGGGCATGAGTGGCATTCCTTATTGGACAGTGGATGCCGGTGCGTTCTTTGTGCGAAAAGAAGAATGCTGGTTTTTGAACGGTGATTATGATGGCGGCGTGGAGGATTTAGGCTATCAAGAGCTCTATACCCGATGGCTGCAATTTGCTTGCTTCCTTCCAATCTTTCGGTCGCACGGAACGGATACGCCCAGAGAATTTTGGAACTTCAAGCCGCCTTTTTGCCATGCAATCAAGGAAACGATTCGCTTGAGATATCGCTTGATGCCGTATATCAAGGAGATGTTTCGAAAGGTGCATGAAGAGCATTTTACCGTCATGCGCAGTTTGCTTTTTGATTTTGCCCAAGATGAGCGAGTGGCTATGGTGGACGATGAATTTATGTTCGGTTCCGATCTTCTTGTGTGCCCCGTTACGGAGCCGCAATTCTATACTGTAAACAGCACACCCGTCAAGTCTCCTTCCGCTACGCGAGTATGCTATTTGCCAAGCGGGGCAGACTGGTACGATTTTTACACCGGTGATTTTTATCGCGGCGGTCAAAGCGTCTCTATTCCTACGGTGATAGACCGCATTCCGCTGTTTGTCAAAGCCGGTTCCGAAATTCCCACGGCAGACGGGATGCAACACGCGCAAAGCGAGTGCTCTGTTACACGGTTGCGCTTCCCCTGCAAAAAAACTTCGGTTCAAATTAAAGATGAGAGGTAACGGTTATGCGTAAGAATTTTGGAGCAAATACCTGGCTTTATCCCATGCCCGTGCTCATTGTCGGCACCTATGATGAAAGCGGCGTGCCGAATGCCATGAATGCGGCTTGGGGCGGTGTGTATGATACCAATCAAGTGATGGTTTGTCTTGCCGATGATCACAAAACCACGGAGAATATTAAGAAAACCGGTGCTTTCACAGTCAGCTTTGCAACGGCAAAGACAGTCGTTCCTTGTGATTATGTTGGCATTGTGTCGGCAAACGACTTGCCTGACAAATTTCAAAAAGCGGGTTTCCACGCCATAAAAAGCGAGCATATCAATGCGCCCGTGATCGATGAGCTTCCCATGACACTGGAATGCAAACTGCTTAAATTCAATGAAGACGGCATTTGCATCGGCGAAATTGTGAATGTATCGGCGCATGAGAGCATTCTCGATGAAAAGGGAAGGATCGATGTGAAAAAGCTTGATCCCATCATTTATGATGGCGTAACGCACGCCTATTGGAATTTCGGCGAGCAGGTTGGTAAGGCATTTTCTGACGGTAAAAAAGTAGGAAATATCAACCCATTATTGTCGCAAAGAAAGCAAAAATAAAAGATATTCTCGGAAAGACGCAAGAAAACCAAAACGCGAACGAAAATCCAAGCGATGCCCCTGACCCGGCACCAAACGGAATCTTTGATCTTCCCGAAGATGAACTTTAAAAATATATGAAGTAAAAATCCCCCGTATCGGATGATCTGCTTTGTCGCAGGTCACCGGTACAGGGGATTTTTACTTATAGAGAAATAATCAACGGAAGGGATTAAAGACCTTGTCGCGCACGAAATGATGCGTTACTTCAAACTCGTCGTTAAAGACGGCGAAGCTTTCCAAGTCACGCCCGCTGATGGCGTGGGAGGTGCCGTCATCCGAAAAGATGAGGGTGCCTATAATCTTGCGGTCCGCAGCCGCGTGGGGATCAAAGTCGTGATTGTAATAGACGGGAGGAACGATATCCACCCTCTCACAAACACCCATGTACAGCTCATCGTTTGCCATAATGCGCAGCATTTTTCCTTCCATTTCGTCAGGCAAGCCTCGTACGGAGAGCCCACCCCATGTGTTATGCTTCAGGGTTTCCTCCTGACCGAAGGATACGCTCTCAATCATCGTTCCGTCAAGGCGGAAACTCTTTCCGCGGTGAAGAGAAACGAGAAGATAATCAGCGGTTCTTTCGTCGTTCTCCCAAGGCACGACCTTTTCAACAAAATAGATTCTTGGGTTGTGTGCACGTGCGTGCTTTATGGTAACCTCGCGTCCCAAAAGAAGCGAGAGTCCCTCCATGGAAAATCTTGGCAGACTTTCGTCTTTTCTGTTGACCGCTTCGCTTTGCCAGTCCACGTCCTCGTCTGCGACGTAGTCAATGGGAACCTCGATGTTATAAAATTTGCGATAGCCCTTAATGTCGCTTTCCGTTTCGGCAAAGCCTTCTCTTTGAAAGTCGCCTTGATAGACCTCCTCGTCGATATACACCAAGCGAAGTTTTTCAAAGACACATTCGGAAAGAATTTTACCGTAAATACGGCATTTCAGATACAGAACGTGAATGCTGTTGTTGCTGAAAAGCCGTTCAAGCCAGGCGGGCTCTTTCAAATCGCGCGACAGAATTTTGACCACGCGAAGTTTGTGACAGAAGGCAAAGGCACCGTCACCTAACTCCGTACAGTTCTCTCCGACGGTCAACTTTTCAATGTTGCTGGCGGAAAACGCCTCGTCACCAACGCTGTGGGCATTTGTCAAATTCGCCTCTCGGATGCCCGAGAGGTAAAACGCCTTGGGACCGATGTTTTTTGCGGAGGAAAGGTCAAATGACTTCAAGGACTTGCATTCCTCAAAGGCACCCTCCTCAATTTCCGTGAAATGCGAGGAGTTGGTGATTTCCTCCAAGTTCTCGCAGTGGAGGGCAAAGCGCGCGGGGATGACCGTTCCCGCAATGCTCGCGTCTATCAGGCGAAGCTTTTTGCTCCAACTGAACAAAGCACCTGCCTTGCTGAAATCCCAATCGCCCTTGAAGTGTATCTCCTCCAAAGAATCACAGCCGGTGAAGCAACCAACTCCGATTTTAATCAGGCTGTCGCTATACCGTTCGGAAAGCGGCGCGGTGAGAAAGGGACCGACTTCCCTTAAGTTTTTGCATCCGTCAAAGACGGCGTCTCCGATGTCCCGATAAAAGAGGGAAGAAATATGAAACGCCTCTAAGCTTTTATTGTAGGCAAAGGCATAGTCTTGCAGAAAAGGGCTCTTAGCGTCATATCGCAGTGTGGTAAAGGGAACATCGCCAAAGGCGTGCTTTCCCACATTGTCCACGGAAAGCCTGTCCAAGCGCAAGGAGGTGCAGCCATCAAAGGCGTGTTCTCCGATTTCTTCAACAGAGGACAAGTCAATCTCTTCAAGACTCGCACAGTTGCGAAAGGCATTGGGACGAACAGTCCTTAGCGTGCTTGGCATTTTAACACTTTTTAGCTTAAAGCAGTTGGTAAAGGCGCAGTCTTCAATCTCTGAAATGAATCTGTAATCCCCTTCACCGTTTATGTCGTATTTCTTGGATAAATCCAAGCTCAAAATAGACGAGTCGCGGCATCTGACCACCTTGGCACTTTTCTCCTCGTTCATATAGGAAAAAGCACTTTTCACGTAAAGCAGTTCCTCGCCCTTAATGGACAAAATCTGCTTTGCCTTGGAGTCTATATTCGCGTCGTATGGCAAGAACAAAATTTGGTCGGCAAATGCCTTGGAAAAACTCTCAAGCAAGGTATCGCTTCCTTGAAAGCCCCGCGCCATCATTCGTTTGAGCATGCTGTGTCCGCTTTCCACGGGTGCTCCGTCCAACGCCTTATTAATGGAAAAGAAAGTTTTGTTGTGCGTTAAGACATACTCAACCTCCTCATTGCAGGCAGGCGAGGCAATGGAATTTTCGGTTAAGTAAAAGATGACACCCTTGCACTGAAACTTGGAAATATACATCTGGGCAATTTCACGCCAGTTTTCGCCCATATGCATCTCGCTGTCGTACCAAATATGAATGCCCATTTCCTCAAACTGCAAAATATCCCGAAAAACCATTTTGTAATCCTTATGGGAATAGGAAACGAAATAATAGTTTTCTCTGTGCGAGGCGGGCAGTGCCTCTGTGGGCAGTTCTGCCATGCTGGTGCTTTCTTCTATCAGCCTTAATCTTTCTTGCAGGGTTAATTCACTCATAATTTTCTCTTTTTGCTTTATTTGCGTTTAAACTTTTACAGAATATTGGGTTGCTCGGTGTCGATAAGTTTCTTGATTTCCTCATATACTCTGTACAAGACGGCACAATACTTCTGGGAATTGGGGTTTTCCTCTAACTCGCTATACCCGATGGACAAAAGTGAGTTGCCGTAAATCACTTTCTTGAAGGCGGGGCAAATAAATTCAAAGTATACGCTGCCGCCGTCCATCACCGATACGTAGTTGACATTCTCGGGAAGCTTGGTCAGCTCTTGATGACGGGCAATGGTGCTTTTGATATTGTCAAACAGGCCTTTTGAAATTTTATGGAAGGTGATGGATTCGGAATCGTCTTCCTCGTCCAAAGAATCCTCCACTCTTTTCTCCACCTTGATCTGATAGGGCCATTTCGTCATATCCGAAAAGTCGGAAAGGACTGTGATGTCGGTGGTGTTGCGGTCGCCCCAGCGGCCTCTGTAGCTGCTGTCGTATTTAAAAATGATTTCGTTTGTCATAGGTACAATACTCCTTTTATCAATTATTGATAGCATTATCATAGCATATTTTTCTTTTACTGTCAACTTAGACAGCCGCTTAATTTATAGCAATTTAATGAAAAGAATGCATTCTTCTTGGAGCACAAAACTGTGCATTTTATGTTTCTTTAAACAGATAGCGATATTGCATCGGCGTCATTCCCATATGTTTAAGAAAAGATCGGTGAAAGGTATTGATTGCTGAAAAACCGCTTTCCAAAGCAATACTCGTTATGCTTTTTTGGGGTTTTTGAGAGAGTAGCTTTTTTGCGTGTTCAATGCGGTAGAATGCTAACAGTTGTGAAAAATGAACTCCTGTTAAAGAGTGTAGCGCGTGTGACAAATATTTTTCGTTGTACCCAAACAGTTTGGCAAGTTGAGAAAGTTTGATCTCTTCTGTATAATGAGTGGATAGATATGTCACGACCTTCTGAAACAGTACACCGTCCATACAATTGGCTTCTTCCAATTGAGAATGATCAATTACTTTTTCGGCAATCAAATTCAAAATGCCGCAGATCTTAAGGCGTTGCTCTTTTTTTAATAAATATAAGCCTTCAAAGATAGAGGATAATTCATCGGCAGGGATCGCCGAGACGACCAACCTTTTTTCTCGCATTTCGGAGAAAAACAAAGGGATAAAGTCGTTAGAAAATACCGCGCAGACAAGCTCTGCGTTTTGAAAAGCATATTGATGAACATAATTTGGCGGAATCCAGATGAATTCATTGGATTTAAGGCGGATATTCCGTCCGTTTATCAAGATGTCGCCCTCTCCTTTTTTACAATAAAGAATCTCGCTATATTCATGAAGATGCAGCTCCACCCACCAATTCTTATGAAATTTGCTACGGAAGTCAAGAGTTCCGTTAAAATTTTCGTTATGATATTTCATAGATGACACCTAACCTTTTGGAAATATTATATCCCATTTTGGCTTGTTTGTCAATGTCGACTTTTATATAATAAAATAAAAACAAGTAAGGAAGGCATTATAATGAGATGGAGTAAAGAAAAAATATGGGAATGGTATCATAATCGCCCTTGGTTCAGAGGATGTAACTATATGAGTGCGGATTGTGCCAATCGCGTGGATCAATGGCAAGAGCTGGGATTCGAGGAACGTTTCCAAACAACCGAAGAAGAGCTGAAGCTTATGCAGGAAACGGGATTTAATACCGTTCGTTTGATTCTTGAGTATGTTGTTTGGAAGGAAGAGCATGACGGATTTATGGAGCGTTTTGACCGTTATCTCTCCCTTTGTGCTAAATATGGAATATCTTGCATGATCGTTCTCGCGAATGATTGCATGCCCCCAAAAACAGAGCGTTGGAAGATGCCTTATATCGGTGAGCAGACCTATGATTGGGGATATCACGGTGGAAAAAAACATTCTCAGCACAGTACAATGCATAAAGGACCGGCACCTCACTTTTATCTGGATGAGCCCGAAAGCCGCGAGGACTATTTCAAAATGGTGGAGGAGATCGTTACAAAATACAAAAATGATGAACGCATCTGCATTTGGGATATTTACAATGAACCCGGAAACAGCCGCAGACAAGATGTCACGTTGCCTAACCTGAAAAGACTGTTTGAACTCGTACGCAATATCAATCCGTCGCAGCCCTTGACCGTAGGATTGTATGCAATAAGCGCCGATGAGAATGTTCTGCCGAATGAGATAGAACGATATGCTCTTGACCACTCGGACATAATTTCTTATCATTTTTACGGTGACTACAGTACGCATGTAAAGCTTATTAAACGCTTGAAGAAAGAAGGTCGCCCTATTTTGAATACCGAGTGGTTGGGACGTTGTTTGGGAAATGACGTATTCTCTTTGTTTCCTCTCTTCTTTTTGGAGAAAATCGGTTGCTATAACTGGGGATTTGTTGCAGGAAAATACCAGACCTACGAGCCGTGGGAGGGGACGTGGCAAAGATATGAAAACGGAAGTGAAACCAACGTAGATTTTACAAAATGGTTTCACGATCTTTATCGTCCCAATCACCGCCCATATGATCCCAATGAGATCCGTGTTATCAAAGACTTTTGTAAAACAGCAGACGAAGATTTTTTGAAAAGCCGTGAAAAATAAGATAGGAATTGCTTGCGGAGATTGGTTGGCGGAGATCAATATCCACCGTGGGGCAAACTGCATCAGCTTGAAAAATGATCGCTACGGCGTCAGTCTTTTAAGAGAGCCGCCTGAGAGGGGACCGCTTGACAATCCCTATCTGTACGGCATGCCGATTCTTTTTCCGGTCAATCGGATAGAAGGCGGAAGTTTTACATTTGAAGGCAGACGGTATGTATTGCCGATCAATGAACCTTCAACAGGATGTCATCTTCACGGAGAATTGCACAAAATGCAATTTGAGGTGTTAACATATGAAAAAAGCTTGATTCAATGCCGTTATCGGGCTAGCGATGGTGAATACATCGGATTTCCTCACGCATTTGAAGTTTTACAAGAATACGAGCTCAAACGGGATGGTTTTTATCATACGTTAACAGTCACCAATCTGTCAGAACAAAATATGCCTCTTTTTCTTGGGTTTCACACCACTTTCAACACCTTGTTTGCAAAGAATAGCAGGCCTGAAAACATACGCGTGTTTGCCGATATTTCCGAGGAATACGAGCGCAATATGGAAGTTAACTATCTGCCTACAGGCGTAAAGCCTCCTTTTGATGCCGTTTCAGCGGCGTTGTGTGACGGTACGTATAAGCCGTTTGATGGAAAGATCAGTCGCCATTACCGCGGAAGCGGACAGATGTCGATAACTGATATTGGTAATGGCTTGCGTGTTGTTTATGAAAACGATGAAAAATACGCTTTTCGTCTTATATACAACGGCGGTAGCGACGGATACATTTGTCTTGAGCCACAGACCTGCCTTGCGGGTTGTCAGAATTCTCCCTTCACAAGAGAAGAAGGCGGATTTGACTTTTTGCAGGCAGGCGAGAGCAAGATCTATCGTTCAAGAATGTTTTTGGAGGAAATATGAGTATGAAAATTACTTGGCTCGGTCAAGCGGGATTATTGTTTGAATCAAATGAAATCAAAATCATCATTGATCCTTATCTTTCGGATAGTGTTGAAGCAATACAGCCTCAATTTTGGAGAAGAGTGCCTGTTGACGAAAGCTTTTTTGAGATAATACCCGATGTGATCGTCCTGACGCACGATCATCTCGATCACACCGACATCGATACCTTAAAGCACTATCTTGGAGAAAATACCGATGTTTGCGTTCTGGCATCCGGAAATGCGTGGGATAAAGTGCGACGGGCGTTTGGAGGAACCCAAAACAACTACGTTCAATTTAATCATGGAACCGAGTGGACGGAAAAGGGCGTTCTGTTTAAGGCTGTATATGCGGAGCATTCCGACAACTGTGCCATCGGCGTGTTGATCGTTGCGGAGGGAAAGACCTATTATGTGACGGGCGACACTCTGTATAACGAACGGATATTTGGGGAGCTTCCCGCACATATCGACTATGTATTTCTGCCCGTCAACGGTGTGGGCAACAACATGAATATGACAGACGCAAAGCGTTTTTGTAAAAGAATAGGAGCAGTTGCCGTACCCATGCACTGCGGTTTGTTTGACGAAAAAGATATGAATTGTTTTGAATATGAGAATAAAATTGTTCCCAAATTTTACAAGGAGATAAAGCTGATATGAAAATAACGAAGCTTGAAGTAATTAAAGTAAAACCTCGTTGGATGTTTTTGAAAATGCACACCGATACCGATATATACGGTCTTGGAGAGCCCGTTCTTGAAGGGCATTGTAATGCCGTAGAAGCCGTGATCAAAGAATTTGAGGAATATCTTATCGGCAAAGATCCAATGATGATCGAGCATCACATGCAAGCTCTCTACCGCGGAGGTTTTTACCGTGGCGGTCCTCTTATGTTGTCCGCTATAAGCGGCATCGAACAGGCTATGTGGGATATTAAGGGGAAATACTATAACTGCCCCGTGTATGAAATGCTCGGTGGGAAATGCAGAGATAAGATCAGAATGTATACCCATATCAAGCGTACGGCTGCTGTGGGCGAATTTTCCGTTGAGGAAATGCTTGATATTGCAGATCAGCGTCTTGCCGACGGATATACGGCACTCAAATATTCTATTATCCCTCCCATCAAGCAGGTAGATTCCCCTGCAAATACCAAAGCACATGTTGAACGATTTGCGCGCATAAGAGAGCATATCGGTTGGGGCGTTGACCTTGCCATTGATTTTCACGGCAGAGTAAGTCCCGCAATGGCACTCAGACTTGCCGAAGAGTTAAAGCCCTATATGCCGTTTTTCATTGAAGAGCCCTGTCTGCCCGAAAACGTAGATTGCATGGTCAATATCGCACGCTCTACCACCATTCCGATTGCCGCAGGAGAGCGACTTTTTGGAAAATGGCAGTACAGAGAGTTGATCGAAAAGCAGGCGGTCAGTATCGTACAGCCCGACATCTGCCACTGCGGAGGTATCTTTGAGGGACGAAAGATCGCCACTATGATGGAACTTTATTTCGGTTCCATTGCTCCTCACAATCCCTTGGGACCAATATCCTTGGCATCCTGCTTGCAGGTCGATGCCTGTACCCCTAACTTCCTTGTGCAAGAGCACCCCGGCAATCCCGACAAGGGCGATCTCGGCGTTGGCTACATCAAAGAACCCTTTGTGATCAAAAACGGATATGTTGATGTTCCCACAAAACCGGGACTTGGTGTTGAACTCGATGAGGATGCGATCAAGGAAAAGATATACGACGGTAAATGGACAACTCCCCGTCAGTATTTTGAAGACGGAAGCGTTGCCGATTGGTAATAAAGGAGATAGGTACATATGAAAAAATCGGTATTTGTAACAGGAGCACATGACGGAACAGGATTCGCAATCGCTTGCCGTTTTGCCTCCGCGGGGTATGATGTTTTTATAGGAAGTCGTGAAAAAGAAAAAGCAGACTCGGCAGCGCAAAAAATATGCGAAAAATACGGTGTGTTCGCAAAAGGATATGTTTATCAAACCACCACCCTTGATGCATCCGAGGTGCAAGCAATATTTGATGATATTAGGGCAAACGGATATTTGTTGGATACCCTTGTACTGAATGCGGCAAATCTGGGTATCGGTCAGGTCAGCCTTGAAGTGGATATAAATGAATTTATGGGAGTGTATACCACCAACATAGGCTGGAATTTTCTGATGGCAAGAGAAGCGGCAAAACAAATGAAAGAAAAGCAAAAGGGGGCCATCGTATTCATAGGCTCCAATTCTTCTGTCAGAGTAACGGAAAATAGGTGCGCATATTGCTCATCTAAAAGTGCTATCAATGCAATGTCAAAGTCCTTTGCTGTAGATTGGGGGAAATACGGCATACGCTCCAATTGCGTCTTGCCCGGTATGATAAAAACAGCACGTTGGGAGCAAAATGTGAACAATGCAAAATACTGTCTGCCCAACTATACGCCACTCGAGGATATTGCTACCTTTGAGGACGTTGCTAATGCAGCGTGGTATCTTGGGAGCGATGCATCGCGCAATACCACAGGTGCGGAAATCGTTGTGGACGGCGGAATGCTTGCCCAACTTACGCCTAACATCAATAGGGAGCTTTGGAAAAAAATATAGGACAAAAAGCATACAGAATTTGAAAACGCGCAAAGCAATACGTAAAAATCTGTGAATTATTCGTGACAGATTGCTCACAATAAGACTGGAGGAAGCGAGAAAAGCAAAACGCTCCAAACGAGAAGTGTGTACTTAACGCACGAAAGGGAAGAGTGGCGCCGCGAGGCAAGCCTTTCCCGCTTGCCTCGATGATATAGATGGCGCGTGTCTTTCCC
>JAZNND010000004.1:0-71943 GCA_045580085.1 Eubacteriales bacterium | reverse complement strand
GCGAAGCGCGTGCGCGGATACCATCGGAAATATGCCGCTTGCGCGGTGCGCAAGACGGAAGTTATGCTTCCGTGAACAAAATCGAAGATTTTACGGCATGTTTATGATATAATCAACTCACCGATAGCACGAATTTAACGAGGTAGTATAGATGAATGAAGAATGTTTGATTTGCAAAGCTCCGCTTGAATACCTTGATGCTGACGGGGAAATGGAATGTGTGCTTTGCCACAAAAACTATACAGAGTATTAAATTCCAATTTTGCGATGTGAAGTAGAGTAATTCAGCAGTTTAACGAATACCAATCTTTTAGCGATAGGAAGGCACTACATCTTGACGGGAGTAGTGCTTTTCTGCATTTTGGGGCATCCGAGGCACAAGATATAGGCACCGCAAATGCCTAAATGCACCAAGAAAACAAACAAGCCCTTGTAAATCAAGGACTTTCGGTCAATTTTTAACGATAAAAAGAAAACAGTAGGTCGATACGATTGTATCAATCTACTGTTCCTTATTTGGTTGCGGAGGCGGGATTTGAACCTACGACTACGCCCCGGTCGCATAGTCGTTGCGCGTCGCAATCACAGTTTGCTCCTTCAACTCCTTGCTTTGCGGGGTATCGCGTCGTGAAAACAGTTATCAACTGTTTTCACTTGCTCACAAGTTATTCGCCCGCGCCTTCAGCACGGACGCAAAGTGACCGAAGGCCGTAGGCTCAAATCCACCGAAATCAAAAGAAAAACTCAGGATACCCAAAAGGGTAACCTGAGCTTTTTCTTGGTTGCGGAGGCAGGATTTGAACCTACGACCTTCGGGTTATGAGCCCGACGAGCTACCAGGCTGCTCCACTCCGCGATATGGTGCCGGAAGCCGGTCTCGAACCGGTACGAGATTCTCATCTCACGGGATTTTAAGTCCCGGGCGTCTACCAATTCCGCCATTCCGGCTTAGAGCTGTAACTTTCCGTACATTGCTCATGTATTATAACACATGTTTTTGCTTTTGTCAACCCTTTCACGATTTTTTTTGAAAAAATCTCAAAAAAATATTGACAGCGTCCTCTAAATATGATATCATGTTTTTTGTTGTATGAGATATTCTATGCGTTTTTTGAAAAATTATGCATAACTCCCAACACAAAAGTGAATACGGAGGATAGATCGGCATCTGCCGATGAACCACGAAGCGGATTCGTTTGCCATGCGGCAACCGAGCCTCTTTAGTATCACCCTCCGTCTACACGGAGGGATATCGAAGCGGTCATAACGAGGCGGTCTTGAAAACCGTTTGGGTGCAAGCCCACAAGGGTTCGAATCCCTTTCCCTCCGCCAAGAAAAACCACAGTCGAACCGACTGTGGTTTTTCTATTTGACCTACCAAGAAGAAGGCTTGTTGAAAAAGTTATACCCTCACAGCTCTTTTATAATGCTTTCCATAGCCTGCACCTTCTGTTAGCGTAACGCAATACCGAAAAAGGGAGAGGAAAGTCAGCGTTATTTTGATTTTTTCTTAGCTGTTTTGGTTGCTTCGAAGCTCACATTTACAAGAAACTGCACCACATCGTCGGGCGCGTCGGGCAGAAGAACAGATATCCAATGGAGCTTGTTCATATGATACGCGGGGTAGACACCGTCGGCTGCACTGAACGAACCGAACATCTCGCTTGGCAGCTTTAGATTGACAACGTCGATTACTTCGTCGCTGGTTATCCCGAACTTGCGCCGTGACACTCGCATCACAAGCGCATACCACTTGCGGTTATCCGCGTGCCTGAGCACCGCCGTTTCAAGGAAATCGTCAAACGGATAGTCTGCCGATGTGCCGTATGTACCCGCACAGTATGCAAGAAAAGATTGTTTTGTCATCCTCTAAAGCTCCTCATGTTTTTTGAGTGCTCGATCCTTTCAGAAACGGTCGAACTTATCTCTCTACAATGTTATACCCCTATTATCTCTTTTTGTCAAGGGGATAGGAAACGAAAAAGAGAAAAACCAACGCGCCTGTTTTTATCTACTTTTTGTGGATATAATTTTGAAGTTCCACCAATAATAGGTTGAATTGGTAGACAAAATGCGTTATAATAAGAATAGAGATATAAAAAGCGAGACCGATTTACGGATACGGATATCGGCTTATGTCGGCGCGAAACACCAAACGGCAAGGGAGCTTTTCTATGAAAAACATAACTCGCATTATCGCAGAGAACATCAAACACAGACGCAAAGAAATCGGCATGACACAAGAAGAGCTGAGTGCGAAGCTCGGCTACTCGGTCAAGGCCGTGAGCAAATGGGAATGCGGACACGGCGCACCGCCAACTATAATACTGCCTCATCTTGCTCATGTTTTAAAAACAAATGTGGATCTTCTTTTAAGTGAAAAAAGCGAAGAGCATTTTTATCTTGGCATAGACGGCGGCGGAACCAAAACCGAATTTGCCTTGGCGGACGATAGCGGAAAAATCATCAAAACGCTGTTACTTGGCACATCCAACCCCAGCGATATCGGTTTGAACGCGTCACTTGAGGTGCTGAGAACAGGCATTTTCGAGATCTGCACCGATCTTCCGAAAAGAAGCATTTCCCTTTTCGCAGGGTTGGCGGGCAGTTCTACCGAAGGTGTTTCGGACAAAATCGGGGCATTTTTAGACAGCTTGGGATTTGCCAAAGCCGCGCACGACAGTGATGCCGCAAATGCGATTTCCGCGGCATTGGGCACAAAAGATGGGATCATTGTAATCATGGGCACGGGAAGCGTCACTTTTGCGCAAAGCCATAAAAGGAAACATCGCATCGGCGGCTACGGATATCTTTTGGGAGATGCGGGAAGCGGTTTCGCACTTGGACGCGACGCTATTCTTGCCGCACTCCGCTATGAAGACGGAAGCGGTGCATACACCTCCCTTTATGACGGGGTAAAGGCGCGCTGCGAAGGAAAGCGTGTACTTGAAAAACTTGGTTCCTTTTACCAAGGCGGCAAGCGAGAGATTGCGCGGTATGCCTCACTTGTGTTTGAGGCATACCGTCAAAACGACAGCATCGCTCGCGATATACTGGAAAACAATCTTTCGGCAGTCGCCGATACGGTGCGCGGTGCGGCAAAGCATCTTACGCAAGATGTTTCTATTCCTCTGGTGCTTTGCGGCGGCATTTGTGACGCGAATGAAGATATCATCATGCCCATACTCCAAAGAATGCTTGCTACCGACTCAGCCCGATACAGCATTTCTCTTTGCAAACATACTTTGGTCTACGGCGCGCTGGTGCTTGCCGGAATGCCGACAAAAAACGAATGAAAGGAAGAACCGGCATGTTAAAAACCGAAATGAGAAATCCCCAAACAAAGCACATTGACCGAATGAGCACCACCGACATGGTTCGCGTGATGCAAGATGAAAACATGCATGCCGCCATGGCAATAGAAAGCGAACTTTCCGCGATCGCGAAAGCCATTGACGCTATTTTTGAAAGGATGAAGGAGGGAGGAAGACTCTTTTACGTTGGTTGCGGAACCTCAGGCAGACTCGGCGTATTAGACGCATCGGAGTGCCCGCCAACCTACGGTGTATCGCGTGACACCGTTATCGGTATTATTGCCGGCGGCGACGGTGCGATCAGAAACGCCGTTGAAGGCGCGGAGGACAGCCATGAAGCGGGAGGGCGCGACATTGCCTCTTACGGCATCGGAGAAAAGGACAGTGTTGTCGGTATTTCGGTCGCGGGCGGCGCAGCATATGTGCTGGGAGCCTTTGAAAAAGCACGCGAGGCGGGAGCTCTTTTGATTGCGCTTTCCTCAAATGCGGGATGCCCCATCGAACAAGCCGCCGATATCGGCATTCATCCCGACACGGGCGCGGAAGTCATCACAGGTTCTACTCGCATGAAGGCAGGCAGTGCGCACAAAATGATTCTCAACATGCTTTCCACCGCTGTTATGATTAAACTCGGGCACGTTTATGAAAACATGATGATCAATCTCCGTCCGTCCAACATCAAGCTTCGAGACCGCATGATCCGCATTTTACGTGAAATCACAAACCTCTCTTACGATACTTGTGAAAAACTTTTGGAAGAAAACGACTTCTCCTTAAGAAAAGCATTGGAGGCACTATGAGTCAACTGATTTCTTCCGCCCTGCTTGAACGAAAAAGAATCGCTTCGTGGTGGCTTCGGTTTGAAGACCTCAACTGGCCTAATCACGATGGGCTTGATCGCATCAAACGCAGAGCAGAGGCTATGGCGAAAGCTAACGTGACGACAGCAATGATCTTCGGCGCGCATTTCAGATGGGATTTTCTTCCCTATTTTACCATTCTGCACGACTACCTCGCAACCGTTGCCGAAGAGCTTGAGGGGTACGGTGTGGAACTGTACGACCACCATTCGGTCAACCTGATTCACCGTTACGGGAACAAAGAAGAGATGCGGCACGTCATGCTGCACAGCGGTCCTCATCTTCCCTTTTCTCCCTCATGGGAAGCGGCGGCATCTTGGGCGTATAACGGCAGTCTTTTGAACAGTTGGCGTATGATTGATGTGGAAACGCGAAAAGTGCTTTGGTTTCCTCAATACGCCTCAGAAGGTTTTTGCATTCGCAACCCTGAATTTGTAGAAGCTTACAAACTTTATGTAAAGAAATTGATCTCGGAAACCGGAATCAAGGGCATTTCCGCGGACGATCCCGTACATTATATGAAGTATCGTTCTTGCGCTTGTCCGCATTGCCGTGCCGAATTTAAGCACCGCACGGGAGAAGAGCTCCCGTTGCTGAGTGACCGCCATTTCTGGGGAAACTGGGAAAACCCTGCGTGGCATGCGTGGATCGATATGCGTTTTGACGCCGCTTCTCAATTCTTTTCCGCTTTGAAGCCGATATTCCCCAAAGATTTCCGCGTCACAACCTGCGGCATCAACAGTGCTTCGGCAATCGCCAACAACATGGCATCGGATGCCCGATCCTTTCTATCGGGATGCAACTATGTTAACCTGGAGATGTCGGGCAATACGCCTCCTTATAAGCACGACACCCAAACCGTCAATGTGAAAATTGCGGACCGCTTAATCGGCTCTTCACACCATCAAGCGGCTGCCAAAGAAAAAGGCGTGCGTTGCTTTGCCACAGGCTTCGCTTTTACAGAACAAACCGCGAATATTGTATGGGCTGTTAACAAGATGTTGGATTCAGATTGTTGGCTTTCCACATTAAAAGACCGCTTGGGGCTCCCCGAGCACATTTTAAAATCGCTCTCGGATGAAACCGATATTGTTGGCAAGGCTTTTGGATTTGAAAAAGAGCATCCGGAGCTCTTCCGCGGCAGACAGATCGGTCAACTCGCTGTTTTCTTTTCTTATGAGACACGTAAACATTCTTTTTTCGGAAACCTCGATAAAGGCTATTACAAGGATTACCGCGAGACACTGCGTCTTCTCTTTGCACAAGGTATCAGCCCACACACGGTATTTGAATTTCCGAAAGATGCACAAGAATACCCTTTGGTTCTCAGTCCCTCCGCCGCGATCATGACAGAAGATGAAATTTCAGCATTAGACCGTTATGTGCAAGCGGGCGGTACGGTGATCGCAACGGGACCTTTTGCCTATCCTTCATGCCCAAACGACTGGGCGTTGCCGACGCGTCCTTCCCTCTCTTCATACGAGGAATTTCTGAATACGAACCCCGATACGCCCCAATCCTCCGGCAAATGGGTTCATCGGACAGAGCTTCCTCACTCTGAAGAACCTTGCCAATGGCAAACACCGATCAAAGGGCTGTATTATCACCCACATCGCATCTGCGACGGTACTTTTGAGGATTCGTTTTTAGAGCTTGTACGGCAATTTGCCAAACCTCTCCCTATCAAGGTCTTTCATTCCGAAGGATACCTGACAACCATGTTTGAAAGCGAAAACGCGATCACAATCCACCTTCTTGCCGAAGATTTTGACACCGATATCGACCACGCTCTTGATGAAATGCGTTTTCACCGTAGCCGTGTCAATTTTGTCAACAAGGTTGAACCCATCGGCGTAACAGATACCGTTTCCGTAGAAGCGTTCACCCTGCCGAATGTTTATATCCCCTTCAGCGACGAAAAAGCACAAACAGTCGAAAGAAACGGATTGATAGACATTCATCTGCCGCACAAAACCTCTTATGCTATTTTGCATTTCTTGAAATAACAAAAGGGGCTAGCTCATTAAGAGCTAGCCCCTTTGCAGTTTTCTATCAAGTTAATTCTTACCGCCGAGTGGAATTTCTTCCGTCTCGGTCTTACGCGTCAGTTTCTTAATCCATGTATAGCGGTTCGCCTTGATGGCGGCGGCGGCACATTTAAACACTTGGTCACTGTTAAGGCACAGAAGAACCAGTGCAGGATCTAAGTGAAATACAAAAGCGGCAAGGAAAGACAAGGGTAAAACGATCCCCCAAATGCTAACAAGATCGTTGATGAACACAAAGCGCGAATCTCCGCCGCCACGAATGATCCCCGTAATAACCGGCATTTCGTATGCCGTCCCCATGCCCGTGAAGCATAGAACAAGTATAAAATTATTTGCCATACGGTAGGTTTCGGGGGTGAGCTCATAAAAGGAAAGTATCAAGGGGCGGAGCAAAAAGAGCGTAATACCCGTTATCGCGCCGATGATCAAGAAGATCATTTGAAAGGTTTTAACGTATTCACGCAGCTTTGCCATATCCCCCTTACCGATGGTTTTACCGACCATAATGGCGGTAGCAGACGCCGCACCGACGGACATCACCTTAAGCATTTGAAACAAGCTTCCCGCAATACTGTTGGCGGCGATCGCACTGTCACTCATATGTCCGAGAACAACGGTTTGAAGTGCGGTGGAAAGCCCGAACATGAGAGATACAATGATAAAGAAACGGCAGTGCTTCAGATAATCCCATAAAAGCGTGCGATCGGTTTTGAGAATATCCGCGATACGTACGCGAAGCCGCTTATCCAAAAATATGTAGTAAACGAGAACAATGCCAAGCTCAAGTGCTCTTGACACAAGTGTTCCGATGGCGGCACCGACAGCACCGAGCTCCGGGGCACCGAGGTTGCCTTCGATGAGAAGATAGTTAAAGCCACAGTTCGTGATCAGTGCCACAACAGAGATCAAAAGAGAGATCCGTACCACCTCAACCGTTCTTAAAAGCGAAAGCAAAACCGCACTCACACCGAACAAAAGATACGTCCACCGCACAACAGAAAGATACCGAACGCCCTCCTTAATGATTTCATCGGACGTGGTAAAAAGACCGACAATCTTTTCGGGGAAGAGCCCCGTCAAGACAAAGAGCAAAATCCCCATAGCAAGCCCCACAGCAAGCGCGGCTTTTCCGATTTGTTTGATGGGTTCGGTTCTTCCCTGCCCCCAATATTGACTGCCCATTACGACCAACGCGTCTCCAATACCCATGGTTAATTGCTGAAAGACGAATTGAATTTGATTGACAGCGGCAACACCCGAAAGTGCCGTTTCGCTATAGGCACCGATCATGATATTATCGGCAAGGTTGACACTCAAAACGATGATATTCTGCATCACAATCATCGAAAAAAGCTTGATAAAGGTTTTGTAAAAAGATTTTTCTTTTGTGAACAGCATAAATGTTTACCTTCTCATTTTGTATGATGAAAAGCACACAGCTCTTCTGCATCGACACGCTTAGATAAACCCCGAAGCACTCGACGCACCCCTTCCGACAGGATTTTGAACCTAAGCTTTGCGCTTTTCTTTGTACGTATCTTTTCTTCGTGCCGGGCGCAAAGCCCTTTCCGCGCATGCGCGCGGAGAGCTTCTGCATCGATACGCTTAGATAAACCCCGAAGCACTCGACACAAGGTCGAGTGCTTCGGGGTTGGCCTACCCGACAGGATTTGAACCTGCGACCTCAAGAGTCGGAGTCTTGCGCGCTATCCAGCTGTGCCACGGGTAGATATGAGTTATTTTATCACAAAAAGCTCTTTTTGTAAAGAGCTTTTTGCAATATTTTATCTAGAAGCCGAGATTACTGTTTTTGAGTTTCCTTTTTTTCGGGAACAAAAAACATGAATATGAGCGAGCTGATAAGGAGCATAAAGGGATAGAACATCATGGGGATGATCTCAAAGGCAGTGATGGATGCACCAAGGCTTTGGACCGCGGCAACAGCAACCAGCATTTGTGCACCGTAAGGAAGAAGTCCTTGGAAGATGCAAGAGAAGGTATCCAGCAAAGAGGCTGTTTTGCGTGCGGAAATGCCGTAATTTTCTGCCATTTCTTTGGCAATGGGATTTGCCATGACAATGGCAACGGTATTGTTTGCGGTAGCGATATCCATGGCACCAACGAGCAAGCCCATGCCGAGCTGACCGAGTTTTTTGCCGCGGAAAACGCGCCCAACGCCATACAAAAGCGCATCAAAGCCACCGTTTTCGCGAATCAACGCGCAAAGAGCAGAAACAAGGACAGCCACCATGGAAGTTTCAAACATACCAGAAGCACCCTTTCCCATATTCGCCAAAAGTGCGGGGAAAGCGACGCTTCCCGTAGCGAGCATAATTACCGAACCCGAAAGAATGCCGACGAACAAGATCAAGAACACATTGATGCCTACCACACCGCCGACTAAGACCAACAAATAAGGAACGGTTTGGAGCAAATTATAGCTTTTGTTTCCGATTTCCCCAACATCGGCACCGAGAGAGAAAAGAAGAATCAGAACGATAGTGACGACAGCCGCCGGCAAAACAATGGCAAAATTAGTGCGGAATTTATCCTTCATGGGACACCCTTGTCCGCCGCACGCGGCGATGGTGGTATCCGAAATAAAGGAAAGATTATCGCCAAACATAGCTCCGCCCATAACCGTACCGACACAAAGGGGCAAAGAAAATCCGGTTGCCTGCGCAACGGCGACCGCGATGGGTGTAATCAAAGTAATGGTTCCGACCGAGGTGCCCATAGCAGTGGAGATAAAGCAGCTGACGAGGAACAAAACGCAAACAGCAAAGCGGGGCGGAATGATAGAAAGCACAAAATAAGCGACACTCTCCGCAGAGCTTCTTCCGACAACGCCGACAAAGATCCCTGCCAAAAGGAAAATGAGAAGCATCGTGATAATGTTTTTATCACCCACGCCGTGCCCCATCACCGAAAGCTTTTCATCAAAAGAAAGCTTTTTGTTCTGCAAGCATGCCGCGAAGAGTGCGATCAAAAAGATAACTACCACGGGTACACTGTAAAAGCCCATGGAAATTTTCATAACATATTCAAAGATAATACCAAGCCCAAGGTAGAGCACAAGGAATATCCCTATGGGCAAAAGCGCGAGCGCGTTTCCTTTTTTCATAAGAGAGCCTTTCTTTTTGAGATCTGTTTCAATATAAGTTTTGGCGTTGTTTAAACGGGCTGCCATGCGACAGCCCGTTTGCTTTTTCAGTTCTTTTCCGAAAGGACCGCGAGAATCTTTTTGAGAAGATCTTCGGTGGTGGGGTTGGCTTCGCGCTCAAGGCGAGCTTTTTCTTCGGCGGCTGCTTTCTCGGCGGCTTCCTTCTCTGCCTTAGCGGTGAAGTAGGCGGCAACAGCAACAGTATCCTTCTGCTTAATGCCCATCTTCTTCATGGCAATACGATCTTCCTTCGAGATGACGGGTTGCATACCTTCTTTGAACTTCTTATCTTTTTCTCTGACGTGATTGATTATCTTCACGATCGTAAAGAGAACAAAAGCAACGATAAAGAAGTTGATGATGGCATTGATAAATGCACCCCAATCGATGTAAATGGAGTTTGCAAGATCGATCTCTGCAGTGTCAGCACCCGTGACGGCATCCTTGACATAGGCAGTCTGCAAGAAGGTATAAACCTCGCTGAGAGAATCCTTACCAAGGATAAGCGCAAGGAACCAGTTGATGATAGGCTTCAAGACATTATTGCTGAGCCCGTTGACAATGGCAGTGAAAGAACTACCGACGATAACACCGACTGCCATATCCACGATGTTGCCGCGTGTGATGAATTTTTTAAATTCGCCAAAAAACTTTTTCATGACACACTCCTTATTATTTTATCATACTGAAAACAGTGTAGCACATTTTTGTCGCAAAATCAAGTATTTTATGCAATTATGCAAAAAAAGGGAGGGTTAGAAATGTCCGCCGTCGATATCGGCTGTTTTTTTGCCGTGGATGATAACGGTTTTATCCTCCGGAACATATGAATCGGGGAAATGGATCATCACGTTTTCTTTTTCAAGCTTGTTTTGCAACCTACCAATATTCACAAAAGCGGCTGCCGTTTTTTGTTCGATGGCAAGACATGCGGCTTCCGCAGCTGCTTGCCCCGTTAAAATGGCGGGAGGAATGACGCGCAAAAGATCCCAACCGTAGCCATCCCCCGAAGCACTTCTGCCCGCGGTGAGCATATTCGGATAATCTTTGCGAGTCAAAGTACGCAAGGGCACCTCAAAAAGGTGGTCACGGTGCTCAAAATCATTGATGGCGCAAACGGAATCGTCGAAATGCCGATAAGCATCCGAAACTTTGAGAGAATAGTCACCAATGAGATGCGCCGTGGTGCGGAATTGCGGCATGAGAGGGAGCATGGCAACATCACGCGAAAATCTTTCATCTCCTTTGAGCTTTTCGAGCATGAGAAGCTGATTGCGAACGAGATAGTCCGTGACCTCCGCCGCCGAAAGTCCCGTCCACATAGGAACATCGCTCGGTTGGTTATCCCCGAAAAGATTGATACCGCCGCCTGACACATTTTGGTACGCGTAATGAATATTACCGTGTTCGACGGCACTTTGACAACCGGCAAGTGTGATCATTTTACCGATATAAGTAAAGAAATTTCCACGCGAAGCGCAAGGAACACCGCCGCGGCGGAGCACATCACAATCTCCGGTGACATCGATGAGCATTTTACAGCCGTAAAGCTCGGTTCCGCCCTTGCTTTCCGTGATCACACCGCGACATATATTTCCTTCCATCACGGGATCGCAAGCAATACAGTCATAGAGAATATCGGCGCCCGAAGCGGTCAACTCTTCGGTAAGCTGAAGCGCGAAAATGTAGGGCGAATATCGTTGGGTATACCTTTTTTCGGTATATTCCTTCGGTTCTCCGTTTTTCCATTCCTCGGGAATGGTGTCATACCCGTAAAGGGCACTCTTTCGCGTCCATTTTTCACAAAGACCGAATATGATCTGCTTACCTCTGCCGTTGCACATGGGAACAAAGAGGTTAATCAAGCCTAATGTTGCAAGACCGCCGAGGATGTTGGATTTTTCAAGCAAAAGGGTGGAATAACCGTTTTTCGCCGCGCTGACTGCCGCGGCAACACCCGCAACACCGCCCCCTGCTACGATCACATCGTACTCTTTTTTCAAAGTAAGTTTTTTCGATATGGTATAGGTATCCATCTTAAACTCCTTATTATACTCGTCATTTCGTGGCTTTTAAACCTACGGATAGTATAGCATGCAAACAGAAAAAAAGCAAGTAAAAACTTGCTTTTTCCTCATCATACTATTTAGTTCAAGGAAGTTCTTTCCTTGCCGAAAAAGAAGACAGCAACCGTGCCGGGACCGCAATGCGACGCGATGATGGTGCCGATCTCGGCAATTTCAATATTCTCTCCTCCGTTGGCGAGCACGCCGGCAAACGCAACACGTGTTGCCTCCGCAAGCTCGGGAGCATTGGAATGCGAAATATAGATCTTACCTTCGGCGTTTTTGCCACCGTCGATGTTTTCGAGCACGGCAGACACCGTTTTGGCAATGGCTTTCTTTTTGCCGAGGGCGCGGTCATATGCGATAATTCTGCCCTCCACATTAAGGTGCATCACAGGGCAAACGCCGAGCATACTGCCGACAAGTGCCACAGGACCGGAGACTCTGCCACTTCTTTTGAACATGGCAAGATCGGTAGAAAAGAACTGATGATGCATGCGCAAGCGATTGTCTTTCAACCATGCAGTGATTTCATCCATGCTCTTGCCTTCGTCCTTCATATCAAGCGCAACTTCCACGAGCATACCGTACCCCGTGCAGCTGCAAAGCGAATCAATGACGGTAATGCGGCGCTCGGGAAACTCGGTTTTTAAGTTTTCGGCAGCACGTTCTGCCGCATAGAACGAAGGTGTCATGCCCGTACCGAACGCGATATGCAAAACATCGGCATCTATGGAGATTTCCTTCAGAAATTCGTAATACCGCATTTCATTGATTTGTGAAGTATGCGGGAGCTTTCCTTCTTTGATTTGGCGATAAAAAACAGCTTGCACTTCGGCATCTCTGCCCATATTATCTTCGTACACCTCATCACCTACGGTATAAGTATAAAAGAGGACAGGAACGCCTCTTTTTTCCATGCGGGAATAAGGCAGGTCAACGGTAGATTCGCAAGAGATGATAAATTTTCTTTCCATGGGACAAACATTCCTTTCAAAAATCAAATGCTTTTATTGATTCGCCACAAGATGAATCGGCGGCTGTAAAATCGATCAAAAACCGAATGTGGGTAACACAGTGCAAAGGAGCGCGAGCATGAAACCGCCGAGCACGCAAAGGGCACCGAAGAAAAACTCTTTTCCGTCGTGGCGTTTGCGATAAAGGGAGCTCCACAATGCGTAAAAAACAGCAAGAGCCGAAAGAATCCATGCCCATCCGCCCATGATAGTACCAAAGAGAACCGCGGCACCGCAAGCACCGCAACTATGGGCACTGGCACGAACGCCGACCGCTTTATTGCAAAAGAAGAGAAATACCGCCGAGAAGAAATAAGTGACTTGAATAAAGCAAAGCTCGGCAGAGGCACCGACGGCATAAACGTAGATGACACCCACAAGATAGCCCAAAAGCGATGTCAAGAACGCCATGTTCCGTGCGCCTTCTCTCCCTTGCTTACGAAGCGGAGGAATGAGTTTTGCCAGGGGGTAAGCCAAAACGGGGCAAACGCCGAGTGTAAATAAGGAAACAAAGAAATCAACAGAGGATGAAAAAACAACGGGGCGCGAAAAATACAAAATAAACAACACAGCAGTGGCAAGAATGGCGGGCAAGGTTACGATTCTGCCGATCAAGGCAAGCATATTCAGCACCGAAACATTCTTTGCAGGGACGAAACGGCTTTTATTGTTGATATCCATTTTATCATTCCTTTCGCGGAGATATTACACAGCTATTATAGCCATTTCCCCCACGAAAGACAACCTACCGTTGAAGAAAGAAACTCAACGGTTTGGAACAGCGAAGTAGAATTTTTATTTTTCGTGTTCTACCGATAGTAGAAAAGTAAACTTTTGTTCTCATATAAAAGCAAAATCCGTTTCTTACTCTTATAAAGAAACGGATTTTGCTAACAAAAATTCACTTTTTCTTTCCGAAGCGCATCCGAGACCAAACAAAAATGATCAGCTGACCGGGAATGCCGAGCAAATAAAGCATCCATGCGGCATGGCCCGAAACAAAAAGCAAAAGATGCAAAAAAGCGAGAAGAGACCACATCAAAACCGAGACGAACAAATAATTTTTTCTCGGATTAAACCAAATAGAATTAAAAACGAGACCTACAATTGCAGAAACGGGAACTGCCGCTACAAAAGCAAGCCAAACACTGTGAAGTGCCGCCGAAAGCGAGAGGATCACAAAAACCGCCATTGCGATCAACCATACCAGCAAAACGCCAAGACAAGCGATTATCGGTTTGTTACTTCTCCGTTTGATGATTGGAAGCCCGTTTTTTGTTTGAAGAGTGACATCCCCCTCACGCACAAGAGCATCCAAGGTAACACCGAAAAGATCGGCAAGATCCAAAAGTGTTTGCACATCGGGCAAGGATTCCGCCCTCTCCCATTTTGAAACAGCTTTATCGGAATAATTCAGTTTTTCGGCAAGGTCAAACTGTGTCATACCTGCGGCTTTTCTGAGTTCAGCGATATTTTTTGCTACGGTAGCTTTGATATCTGTCATGTTTAACCTTCCTTTCTGCGACTGATTTTGGGTTCATCGAGCGAACCTTACATTTCATTGTAACATAAAAAAGGCTTTTTTGCAAGGGATAAAGAAAAATTTACCTTTTTGCACAAAAGCCTTTATTTTTTAGAACTCTAACACTGCAAGAGGCGACGGAAGATTGCATTGCTCGGCATAAGCGAGTACGCCGCTATCATGGCGGTAAAGCACTACGCTGTTTGAAAATTGGTTGGTAACAACAGCGTGCTTTTCGCCATCAATGAGTAAAAAGTCGCGTCCTTCATCACCGTAGGTCGGATAAGATGCCAAAAGCGAAATCTCTGCCCCGTCAATCGAAAACACGGCAACGGTATTTTCTCCGCGGTTGGTGACATAAAGATGTTTTCCGTTTTCCGAAAGGCGGATCGCGGCGGCAATAGAACCGACATTTTCTTTTTGAAGTGTGCGAACACTTGTTAAGCGTTCAAGGTGCACCCGATCGCCTTCATGCCATACATACACGGTGACGGTAGAGGAAAGCTCATTGACAACATAAAGATATCGCCCATCGAGAGAAAAGACCATGTGTCGGGGGCCGCTTCCCGCCGGTGCGTTTGCAAGTGCGACAAGGTTCAGTTCGCGATCGTAAACATAAATACAATCGTTGCCAAGATCTGCCGAAAGAACATATTTTTTGGAGGGAGAGAGCAAAACGCTGTGAGCGTGCGCAGATGTTTGCCTTTGGGGATGTACTCCCGCGCCCGTATGCACATCAAGGGCATGACCGAGATGCGACACACTGCCAGACACATAATTAGCGACGTAAACATCACCGCGATGCACGGCAAGATGACATCCGACGGTTCCCTTGGTAGATATGGGAGGGGTAGGATCTGCAAGAGAACCGTCCTCTCGGATCCGATAGGTCATAACACCACTCTCTTCGCTTGCTTCAAACGGGGCGCGCAGAAGAACGTAAAGGGTATCGCCTTCCCTCTCCATATACATAGGCCGATCGCAAGAAATCCGATCCAGCGCCCTAAGATGCCCTTGCGCAAGCGCGTAACGGTAAATACCGCCGTCTTTTTCGCAAGAAGCGATGTATATATATTTCATCACAAAGCCGTTTGCGTATCGTCGGGATCTCCGTTGCGGGCAAGGTCGTACTCATGCGACCAGTCGAGATCGCGGTATTTCTCTCCGCGGGGATCGGTCTTAATCCACTCGAGAAGCATATCGAGCATTTCCTCACTCCAAGTATTGCGATCGATCTGCGCGGTGGTGAATTTGTTTTGAGAGATCATTTCGAAGCCGAAATCGTCCTTAACATGCGTTTTTGCCGCGCCGTCTACCACTTCGGCAACAAGATGGGAAGGAATAAAGAGCACGCCGCCGCCCGCGCCGAACACGATATCGCCGGGCAAGCAAACAGCACCGCCGAAATTTGTAACGGTGTTAAAGCCCGTCATAACAAAATCGCGGATAGGCGTGGGATCAATGCCGCGGTAATAGACTTGAACGCCCTCTACCTGCTTCATCTGCTCCACATCACGTATGCCGCCCCAAACGACAGCGCCGCCCGTTTTGGTCTTGGTTTTGATGGCGGTGGTGAGGTTGCCGCCAAGGAAAGTGCCCTTATAGATCTTATCAAACATATCGACAACAACGACATCCCCTTCCACCAAGCTGTCGATCACCCACTGATTGTAATTGCCCTTGCGCCCTTCTTCTGCGCCTTTGGCAAACATGGTTTCGTGCAAATCGGGACGCGTGGGACAGAAATTACAGGTTACAGCTCTGCCGACAAGCTTTCTGCCATCGTCATGCAAAGGATAAAGAGGGTTCATACCTCCACCAACAAACTGATTCTCATATCCTTTGACGAAGATGGGTTTCCAAACCTCCTCCAATGTCATTTCGTGAAGCTTTTTCAAATATTTATCCTCTACGCGAGGACGTCCGTCGGGAAAACGTTCTCCCGTCCATTGAGGAGTTAATGCGATAATTTCGTCTCTGTCATTAAAATGCATGATATTTCTCCTTTATGTATTACTATATTATTGATTGGCATCCAAGATGCCTTTAAGATATCCGATGGCAAAAAGGCGCGCGAGCGCATCATACCCAGCAAGCGTAGAACTTTCGCCCTTCAGCGTGGGAACATGATCGACGCGGACGGGTACGTCAATACCTTTTTCGATATAATAGCGCATCACTTTCGCCATATCAATATCGCCGTTATCGTGGAAAGTTTCGCGGAAGCTTTCGGGCACACCGCGCGTGTTGCGGAAATGGATGAAATAGATCTTATCGCGGAAGATGTCGGTTACATGGCAGATATCTTCCCCCATGATATGAAAGTTGGCTTGACACATGGTAAGACCTAACGAGGGGCTGGGCATGATGTCAAAGATAGCACGGCGAATGTTTTCGAGAGAAACCATGATGCGGTCAACGCTGCCGAGAGAAGGCAGGGGCGGATCGTCGGGATGAAGTGCCAAACGAATGCCGTACTTCTCCGCTTCCGGCACTGCCGCCTTGACAAAATACGTATAATTGTTCCAAAGCTCTTCGGCGGTGATCTTCGCCGCCGTTCCCTTAAAATCGGCTTTGTCAAAAGCGGTAACAAGCGCACCGCCTCTTTCGGGATAATCCGATCGGGTTCTAAGCCAGCCGATATGCGCCATGAAATTGAAGCATATCGTATGGATGCCGAGTTGCTTCATAATGGGGAACATTTTGATGGCTTTTTCGATGCATTCATCGCGTTTGTCATCACCCGCCTTGATATGGTCGTGCAAAGCGTTCGGCATGGGCTCGATGATTACGGGGGTAAAGCCGCGATCGGTGTATCTCTTATGCACATCCTTCCAGTGGGATGCGTTCGTTACGTCGAAGGCATCGTCTTCGGGCAAACGGATAACCGCATGCCTCACGCCGCACTGCGCGGCGATATCCCATGTCGCATCGGGGGTACTCTTCAAATAATCGGTCAGTAACACTTTTTTCTCCTTTACTGCTTTATAATCCCATGCCGCCATCCACGGCAAGGTCGATTCCCGTGATATATCTGCCATCGTCGGAGGCGAGCAAAAGTGCCGCCCCTGCCATATCACTCGCTTCACCCGCAAAATGCATCGGAATGCCTGCCATAACTTTTTCGGCATATGCCTTGTCGGATAATGCCGCTTCGTTGCGCGGCGTGGCAATGACACCCGGGGAAAGATTGTTAACGGTAACGCCATAGGGCGCAACTTGCTTCGCTACGTTGTGCACAAGGCTCATGACAGCGCATTTCGTGGCGGCATAGATCGCCATATCTGGGTGAGGCTTTGATTGCTGTACACTGCCGACAGTGATGATCCGTCCCCATCCCTTTTCTTTCATGGAGGGATAATAGTCTTGCATCAGCATGAGTGTACTTTTGAGGTTCACGTTGATCTGCTTGTCAAATTCTTCCTCAGGAATTTCATCCCAATGCGTGCGGAACTGCACGCTGGCATTGGTGACTAAAATATCAATATCACCCGTTTGTTTATGTAAAGAATGCGTTGCATTCATATCCGAAAGATCTGCAACAACTGCCCCGAAAGCACCCATTTGCGCCCTTGCCTTTTCCGCTTTTTCTCTGTCTAAAGCGCCATGCACATAAACACGTGCGCCGGCATTGACGAATGCACGGGCAATGGCATACCCGATGCCTTGGGTGGAGCCCGTGACAAGGGCGGTTTTACCGGTTAAATCAAACATAGTGTCTCCTTCATACCGTTACGGTTAGACGGTTTTTTCCGTTTTCTGTGAAAAGCGCGGTGCTCTTATATTCTTTTCCGTCGACCGTAACGGTGATCTCATAGTCACCGTAAAAGCCGCGGAAGGTGTTTTCGCTTCCCGAAAGGGTAGCATCGGTGTGCCACTCTTCCCTAATAAGACGGCGAAGAGTTCGGTAAATGGGTTTTTCCGAAAGATCAAAGCGTAAAACACCGCCGTGGTATTTATTCTCTCCTGCCGTCATATCCCCGAGAGGAGCAAATGCGGCGTAACCGTCGGGAAGGTTCCAATAAATGACTGCCTCCATCGCGGGATGGCTGAAGAAGACGCGATAAACGTTTTCGGCGAGAAGAGCTTGAATCTCCTCATCTTCTTCATCGGCGGAATAAGCCGGGAGTGTCATTTCGGTAATCTGCAGTTTTTTGCCGAGGGCGGCGTAGGTGTCCATAACATCATAAAGATGCAAAGGATTGTAGCGGAAGCGGGCGCAATCCACTTCGCTCTCCTGCTTGAAAAAGCTATGGAACTGCATACCGATTGAATCAAGATGCCCCTTGCCGCTTTTCAAAAGCCGTTCGATCTGCATATAATAGGTGCTTCTCTTCCAGCGGAAGGGGAAATAACCTCCATCCCACACCGCCCAGTCGTTGATGATAAGGCGGTTGCGCGGAAAATAGCGATCTGCGGTCTCAAAGCTCCATTCAATAAAATCATCGCATTTGAAGAAATCGGAATAGGAATCGGCGCCGTTGAAGGACTCGTTGGTAACCTCCCAAGAAGGAATACGCGATGCATAGCGTTCGGCAAGCTCACGCATACGTCGGTCAAGACGCGCCTTGTAGGTATCCGCCGAAACATTCTTGAGCCATGCGGGGGTAAAATTATCGTAATTTAAGCAATGACATTTTGGTTCGATGCCGTTTTCAAGACAGTATTCGAGACAAAGATCGGGGGCGGGACGGCGGTAAATGCGGGGCGAATCCTTCGCAAAGCGGGGCTTACCGTCCTCGGGTTCGAGATCACTCCAATAAAACGGAATGGTGGCAAGATTAAAAACTTCCTTAAAAGCTTCCTTATACTGTTCGTTTTTCTCGTTCTCGTCGAATTCTTCCAACATGAAAATGTTGGCGCCGAAACGGAAGGCGTGATTTTTTAAAACAGCGTGAACGGTGGCGTTTACGGGCTTTCCGTCCCGATCACGTACAAAGACGGTAAAATCGCCCTTGCGGTAACGCTCGGTATTCTCTTTGACAGTCGTTTCCATGAAGGTGCGGTTTTCTTCAAAGTACTTCAAAGCCGTTTCTCTGCGTGTTGCCATAGCGTTTCTCCTTTTACGATGCGTCACGACCAAGTACGGTCGTTCGCCCATTCAAGATTCCATTCATCGGTGGGTTCAAAATAACCTTTGTAAATCCTATGCATATGTGCACGGAGCATCTCTTCATTAAGATCGTCAAACCCAAGTCCGGGCTTTTCGGGAACAGCCACAAAGCCGTCCTTGATAAAGGGCTTCGTAAGCCCTGTGACGATATCCTCCCACGCAGGGCAATCGGAGGAATGGAACTCAACGGCAAGCACATTTTGCAGTGCCGCGGCGGTATGAATTGCCGCCATGCATCCGATGGGGCTTTCTGCCATATGAATCGCCATGCCGACGCCGTACTTATCGCAAAGATCGCCAAGCTTTTTCATTTCCATGCAACCGCCGACGGTGAGCATATCGGGATGAACCATACCGAGCGCACCGGAAGAAAGAAGGGGCTCAAAGTTTTCGGCAAGATAGATATCCTCACCCGTGCAAAGCGGAACCGTGGTTGCCGCAGCGACACGCCGCCAATGCTCGGTATACATCCAAGGTGCCACATCCTCCATCCAAGCGATGTTGTATTTTTCGAGACGTTTTGCGAGCGCGATGATATCGGTGAGGGCGACGTGACCAACATGGTCAATGGCGAGAGGAACGCTGTAGCCGATCTCATCTCTGACCTCTTTGACATAGTTTTCAAGGTAATCAAGACCGCGTTCGGTGATGTGAATGCCGGTTGCGTGATGCGGAATGGTAAAGACCTCGTAATTTTTACCGAGCATCATATCGCGATCGATGGAGCCTTTTTGATGGTTGATCGCCTTCATTGAATATTTTTTGTAGTCTTCCAGCATACCGAGAGGGGCGTTGAGGCATCCCGGTTCATCTAGCATCAACTCAATGCCGAGGTCCATTTTAAGATAGGTAAAGCCGCGCTCCATCCGTGCACGAAGGGCGCGCCCCATATCCTTGCCCGTATGCTTGCCGTCTACATCGGTATCGCAATAAATGCGGATCTTATCACGGTATTTACCGCCGAGCAGCTGATAAAGCGGCACACCGTACACCTTACCGACGATATCCCAGAGCGCAATCTCAATGCCGCTGACACCGCCGCCCTGACGGGAATGACCGCCAAACTGGCGAATACGGCGGAACACTTTTTCCACATTGAGGGGGTTCTCGCCTACGATGCGGCTTTTGAGCATCAAAGCATAGGTAGCGGAAGAGGCATCGCGCACCTCGCCATAACCCGAAATACCTTGATTGGTGTCAATGCGCAAAAGAATACAATGTTTCGGCACACCGTCGATCTGCGCGACACGGAGATCCGTGATTCGAAGCTCACTCGGAGAAGAGGCGGTGCGTACGTTTTCGGAAATTTTTTCGTTGATATTCATATCAAACTCCTTATTTTGGGGGTTGCATTTTGTCGATAAATATGGTATAGTGAAAAAGATGAAATTTTCTTTCCCTTTCATCTTATCACAATTCCTTTTCTTTTTCTTCAACAATATTACGCATTTTACAAACAATATTACGATTGGAGTGTCGGTATGGAAAGCATTTTAAGAATATGCAACGAGCGTGGCAGTGAGCTATGCCATATTTTTCGCTCCGAGAAAGTTTTTCGCAAAGGCTTTTATCTGGTGCATAAGCATACAAGCCTTGAGCTTTCCCTAATCACCGCGGGAAAAGGCAAATACTTAACACCAAGCGGCAGTCACGAGATCCTGCCGGGAGATATTTTTTTGTACCGTCCCAACGAGCAACACTGCATTACCGATGCCGATAACCTTTCCCTCTTGAATATTCATTTTTCGCCCCGTTTTTTTGCGGGCAACGACACGGCAGAACGCCGTTTTCTCTCGATTTTCGGAAATGGTGCAAGAGGGCTCTTCAACCGCCTGCCGCACGACACCGATTCGGCACGGGCTACCGAAGCACTCATGCTTTTCATCCGCAAGGAAGCGGAAACAAAGCAAAAAGATTTTGCTGAAATGATCCGCGCCAAGCTGACCGAAGCTTTGATCTTGCTCTATCGAGAAAGCAATATTGCGGAAAGTGAGACCGCATTCGGTATGGGGCTTGATAAAATCAACCGCGCGGCAGACTATATGGACGCGCATTTTACCGCTTGCCTTTCGCTTTCCGAAATCGCGGAACACGTGCATTTGACGCGTACCTACTTTTCCACTCTTTTCAAAAGCTGCTACGGTATGACACCTTGGGAATATATCAACATCCGACGCACGGAATACGCCAAGCGTCTTTTGAGCGAAACGGATGAAACCGTTTTGTCCGTGGCTTTACTTGCAGGCTTTAACAACACGGCAAATTTCAATCGCATTTTCAAAAGCGTCACCGCAACCACCCCTTCGGCTTATCGCCGTGCCAAAAAGAGTGAGGCGACGTATTTCAAAAAACAAGCTTAAAAAGGAAGGATTCCCATGGTATTCAAAGAACATTTTTTTGTGGGCTACAGCGACATCAATCACGCCCTAAAACTCTCAAACATAGCACTTTTGCGTTATTTTGAAAATATCGCCTGCATGCACGGTTCTTTGGCGGGAGACGGTTTTACCACCTCCCCTGCGGTATGGTTTTTGACGGGATATCATGTTAAGATTCATCACCGCCCCGCGTTTGAATCAAGGCTCTTATGCGAAACTTGGAGCTCGGACATGAAAGGCTATACCTCCGCGCGCGAATTTGCGCTCTATGAAGAAGACGGAACGCTCTCTGTCACCGCGCTCTCCAACTGGGCGCGTATCGACCGTGCAACAGGCCGCCCCGTAAGGCTGACCGAAGAGCTTTCGGAGCGTTATGGCACCGAGCGCGAACGCAGAAATTTTGAAAACCAGTGGCTTGGCCGTCTCAAAGAGTGCGAAAACGAACAAGCGCGGCGCATGTTCTTCATTGACCGCAACTTTATTGATGCCAACCTTCACATGAATAACGTACACTACCTTGAACTGTCGAATCTTGTTCTCCCCGAAGAGCTGTATGTCAATGAGCCTTCGGCATTCGATATTCGATACCGCAAAGCCGTCACCTACGGCGAAACCGTCATGTGCTCTTACGGCATGTGCGAAGGCGGTTCCACCGTCACTCTTAAATCGGAGGACGGGAACGAAACGCGCGCCATCATTCGTTTTTATCACGAGTGATCTTCTTTATATAGAAACAAAAACGCTTTTCCGTGCGGAAAAGCGTTTTTGTTGTTTACTTATTGTTGTGCGCATCAAGCAAGCGATGAATACGCTTGGACTGATCAAGAAGAGAGCTGATGCTCTGATCATGATTGAGTGTATCAATGAGGTATGCCACATATTTGCACATATTAACCTCGCCATACCATTCGCGGCTCTTAAGTTCTGGCGTACGATATACCAAGTTCGTGGTAAAGATCTTGGTGAAAAGACCTTCTTCATAAGCCTTGTCCATGGTATCAAGACCGTTGCAGAACAAACCGAAGGTAGCGAAAACGAAGATGCGAGCCGCGCCTCTTTCCTTCAGCTGCTTGGCAACATCGATGATAGAGTCGCCCGAAGAGATCATGTCATCTACAATGATAACATCCATACCGCTAAGATCGCGGCCGAGGTACTCGTGCGCCTCAATGGGGTTCTTACCGTTGACGATAACGGAATAATTGCGGCGTTTATAGAACATACCGAGATCGATGCTGAGCATGGAGGAATAGTACATACATTTCGCCATGCCGCCTTCATCGGGCGATACGATCATAATTTTTTCTTTATCAAAGGTAATATCGGGATAGGTGTGAACGAGTGCTTTGATCATCTGGTAGCTCGAACGGACGTTATCAAAACCCGAAAGAGGGATGGCGTTCTGAACGCGAGGATCGTGTGCATCGAAGGTGATGAAATTGGCAACACCCATATTTATAAGCTCTTGAAGCGCAACAGCGCAGTCCAGCGATTCTCTGCCGGAGCGCTTATGCTGCCTACCCTCGTAAAGCATGGGCATAACAACCGAAATTCTTCTTGCTTTACCGCCAATGGCCGCGATCACGCGCTTGAGATCGGCAAAATGCTCATCGGGACTCATGGGCACGGTCTGACCGTACATTTTATAGGTAACGCCGTGGTTGAAGCAATCGCTGATGATATAAACATCATGGCCTCTGAGCGACTGTGTCAAAAGACCTTTGGCTTCACCGCTACCAAAACGGGGGCAGTGCGCTTCCGCAAGGAAGGTTTCCTCATTGTCGTGACGGCGCCATTCCTTCAAATATGCATCGACCTCGCCTACAAAATCCTCGCAACCGCGCATACCGATGACGCTGAGTTCTCCGTAAAGTGTTTCTTTCATGCTTGCTATCCCTTTCTTGTATGGAAGAGACTCTTCCGTTTTTTATACAATTCCTCTTTTATTATACCGAAGGACGGCAAAAAAGTCAAGTAGCGGAAGCGACAAAAAACGGCTTTTTTTACACTCGCTTTATGGTAAAATGCAAATTGGCAACTTCTCTGTTTGTTTTGCATATGATGCTACTAAAACTGAAAAAAGGATAAAAGTTTGAAAATAAATTTTCAAACATGCCTTTCATAGAAAGGATTGACCATAACTATGTCAAACGGAGAGCAAACTACAGGTTTTTTGCGTGTTGCCGTTTCGTCTGCCGAGGGCACCATACCTACCGTCGGCGCACGAGTGACCGTTCGCGCAGAAGACGGGACAGAATGGGTAGTCTTCACAGATGAAAGCGGCTTAACTTCGCTTTTAGCACTCCCCGCACCGCCTGCCGCCTCCTCGCAAAGCGCATTGAAGGCAGATCCCTTCGCCATCTATCGCGTGACGGTAGAAAAGGACGGATTTTACAAACAAACCACGGAACACGTTCCCATTTTTGCCGGCATCACGGCGCGGCAAGGCGTTTCCCTCATCGGGCTTGCCGAATTTCTCGGCGAAACCTTCTCCCCCGAAGAAAGCACCGACACCGTCAAAGAAAATCCGCAAGCTTTGCAAAACGGAAGGAGGAATGCGTAATGCCTACCACGCCGCGGATTCCCGAGAACGTAACGGTGCATCTCGGTCTGCCAAACGCGCCTGCGCAAAACGTAACCGTTCCTTTCACCGATTACATTAAAAATGTAGCCTCCAGCGAAATCTATCCCACCTGGCCCGAAAGCGCCATCCGCGCCAATATATACGCCCAAATCAGCTATGCTTTAAATCGCATCTACACAAGATATTACCGTTCGCAAGGGTATGACTTCGACATTACAAACTCCACTGCGTTCGACCAATCTTTTGTTTACGGCAGAGATATTTTTGAAAACATTTCCGCTATCGTTGATGAGATATTTGACAGCTACATCCGCCGCCAAGGCAATATTGAACCTCTGTTTGCCGCCTATTGCGACGGCGTGGAGGTCAATTGTGACGGGCTCTCCCAATGGGGAACCGTATCCCTGGCAGGTGACGGACTTACGCCTTATGAAATCTTGCAAGTCTATTACGGTGACACCATCGACATCGTCAGTGACGTTCCCTTCGGAGAACCGGGCAATGCCGCCCCTCTGATTCCTCTGCAAGAAGGACAGATCAATCCCAATGTGGAGCTGATTCAAATAAGGTTGAACCGCATCTCAAGAAATTATCCCGCCATTCCCAAAATCTACCCGACAGACGGCGTGTTCGGGCCTTCAACCGTGGCGGCGGTCCGAAAATTTCAAGAGGTGTTCGGGTTGACAGCCGACGGCATCGTCGGTCCGGCAACCTGGTATCGGATTCTGTACATTTATAACGGAATCAAGCGATTAAGCGAACTCAACTCGGAAGGACTTTTACTCTCCGAAGTCTCCACCCAATACCCCTCTTTGCTCCGCGAAGGAAGCGAGGGCACGGGCGTGCTTGTACTGCAATACTATCTAACCTATATTGCGCGCTTTGTACCCACCGTCTCCGCCACCGCTATCGACGGTGTGTTCGGACCGGACACCGCCCGTGCGGTGCGTGCTTTCCAAGGCAGCTACGGACTCTCGGCGGACGGTGTTGTGGGTGAGGAAACATGGCAGAGAATTTATGACGTTTATAGAGGTCTTATCGCCTCGTTGCCCACGGAATACACCGAAGGTGTCACACTTCCCTTTCGCGGCGAAGCACTGACACTCGGCTCAGAAGGAGAACAGGTGCGGCTTTTACAAGAATACTTGAACTACATAGCAAGGACCTATTCAGAAATTCCCTCGGTGAACACAGACGGTGTTTTCGGCCCCGCCACGCAAGCGGCGGTCATAGCTTTTCAAGATCTCTTTGCCGTACCGGGCGGCAGAGGCGTTGTAACGGCGGTCACATGGAATGCCATCGTCAGCGTATACGACGATCTATATAACGGAGGCTTAGCAAGCCCCGGGCAGTACCCCGGATATACTATTTCTTAAAGGAGCCTTTCAAAAAGGCAAGGTGATCTATGTATCGTATTGATGAAAAAAGCGAAGCTGTGCGCGAAGTGCAAACCTATTTGCGCGAACTTTCAAATCTTTATAAAGAACTACCGCGTCTTTCGGTAGACGGCATTTACGGAGACGAAACCAGAGAAGCTGTACGTATTTTTCAGCGCATGACGGGGCTTACCGTGACGGGAGATACCGATGAGGAAACCTTCACGCTGCTCTTTCGCATGTATGAGCCCGTCAGAAAGGAACGCATCGGAGAGAGCGTTCTTCTGCCTGCCGAAGCCTTTCCCTTGCGTCTCGGAGACTCGGGCAGCCATATACGCATTTTACAAAGCGTGCTTGACGAGATTTTCTCTTTACATATTCCGACCGACGGTTTTTTCGGACGAACGACCGAAGAGGGCGTGCGCCTTGCCGAAACCAGGTACGGAACCCCTGCAACGGGATATGTTTCAAGGCGGCTGTGGCAGATGCTTTCTGCCGATTACAGTGCCATCATCGCGGAAAAATTTCCGTTGTGACCTTTTTTTGAAAGATTCTTGCCATCTCCGTCCATAATGTAAAAAACGAAAAAGGAGATGTTTCTTTTGAATCGATTGTTTACACAAAAGGCAACTCACGCACTGGAACGGTGTCCTGAGATTGCGGGCACCTTCGGGCACACCTACATTGGCAGTGAACATCTTTTGATCGCACTCTCAGAGGAGGAGGATTCCGTTGCCTCACATTTTTTGGAAGAAAAAGCGGCGTACGCCGAAAAACTGCGTCACACGGTAGAGGAAGTTTCCGGAATAGGCACGCCGACCGTTGTCACTCCGGCGGACATGACACCGCGCCTAAAACATGTGATCGAACGCTCGGGAGAGCTTGCCGAAAGCGTGCGCGCGCGTGTGGGGACGGAACATTTGCTCCGCGCCCTCTTAGAAGAAAAGGAGTCTGTTGGCGTAGGGCTTTTATCGGCACTTTCGGTGGATGTTACCTCACTTCAAAAAGAGTTACGACTCTATGAAGAGCGCAAACGGGAGGGCGGTATAACCAAATATTCCTCTCCCATCGAACGGCTTCCCTATCTCGGCAAATACGGCAGAGATCTTAACCGTGCGGCGGCGGAAGGATCGCGAGATCCGCTGATCGGCCGAGAAGAGGAAATGAACGATCTGATCCGCATTTTAACGCGGCGCACCAAAAACAACCCTTGCCTGATCGGCGAGCCGGGCGTTGGAAAAAGTGCCATCGCCGAAGGACTTGCCGCGCGCATTTACGAAAAAAGCGTGCCCGAGGCACTTCTTTCCAAAACCGTGGTTTTGCTCGATCTGCCCGCCATGATCGCGGGTGCCAAATACCGCGGTGAATTTGAGGACCGCCTGAAGGGTGTTTTGGAAGAGGTAAGCAAAAACAAAAACATTCTGCTTTTCATCGATGAGATGCACACCCTCATTGGGGCAGGCGCGGCAGAGGGTGCGGTGGATGCCTCCAACATTTTAAAACCCGCGCTCGCAAGGGGAGAAATACAGCTCATCGGCGCGACGACGCTCAAAGAATACCGCATGCATGTGGAAAAAGACGCGGCTCTCTGCCGCCGTTTCCGTGAAATTCACGTGGCGGAACCGTCCGTCGAAGAAAGCATCCGCATTTTAAAAGGCTTAAAAGATCGCTATGAAAGCCACCACGGGCTTCTTCTCACCGAGGAAGCCATCCACTCCGCGGTGATTCTTTCGGCGCGCTATGTGCACGAGCGATTTTTACCGGATAAAGCCATTGATCTAATAGACGAAGCCGCCGCCAACATCCGCTTGCAAAACGCGCTGGCGGACGGTACGTTCAGCGAAAAAGAACGGCATTTGCGCGCAGTCAGCGCAAAAAAACTAGAAGCAATCGCGCTTGACAATTTTGAAAAAGCGGCAAAGCTTCGGGATGAGGAAACCAAGCTTCGCGCCGAGATTCAAGAGGAGCGTGAAAAAAGCGCGCCGAAGATCCCCGATAAAAAGGTAACGGAGGCGGACATTGCCGCGGTTCTTTCAGCGCGAACAGGGCTCTCCAGCTTTTATTTGACCGAAAGCGAAGAGGAAAAACTGTTGCGCCTTGAAGAAGAAATGGAAAAACGCGTGGTAGGCCAGAAAGAACCCTTAGCTGCTCTCTGCCGAGCCGTCAGACGCGGAAAAGTTCGTATTGAGGACAAAAAACGCCCCCTCGGTTCTTTTCTGTTTTTGGGCGAAGCGGGCGTTGGAAAGACTGCTCTTTGCCGTGCGCTCGCGGATGTTCTTTTCGGAAGTGAAGAGGCACTCATCCGCCTTGACATGTCCGAATATATGGAAAAGCACGCTGTATCCAAAATCATCGGTGCGCCGCCCGGATATATCGGCTATGGAGAGGGCGGTCAGCTCACCGAAAAGATTCGCCGCCGCCCTTACGCGGTTCTTTTATTCGACGAAATTGAAAAAGCGCATCCCGATATTTTCGATCTTCTTTTACAAGTCATGGAGGACGGTGTGCTGACCGACAGCGAGGGCAGGCGGGTGGACTTCTCGAATATTATACTCATTTTAACCTCCAACGTCGGCGCCAAGGAATGCGCGGAGTATCATCCGTTAGGTTTTGCGCGGGACGCGGCAAACGATGCGGAGAGTATCCGACGCCGTGCGCTCACCAAGGTTTTCAGGCCCGAATTTCTCAATCGGTTGGATGAGATCATTGTTTTCAAGCCTCTCGGAGAAAAAGAATTGACCGAAATTGCCGAACGGCGGTTAAATGAGTTTGCCAAAGCGGCGGCGGAAAGAGATGTTTTTCTTTCCTTTTCCGAGGAGGTAGCCCCCGCCTTGGCACGCATCTGTCTCAAAAACGGAACGGGCGCAAGACCGCTTGCCAGAGCCATGACCAAATATATAGAAGATCCTTTGTCTTTATTGCTCCTTAAGAGAAAAGGTACGGAAGCTCTTTTTCCGCATGTCGGTGTGAAAGAGGGCATCCCGTATATGGAGGAGGAAACGGCAAAAAGCGTTTCCCATTGATTTTTATTTTTCAGGCATTCCGAAGTTTTCCCTTTCGGAATGCCGCATTTCTCCCGTTTTGCACGCATTCTACTATTATATATAGTAATTTTTCAAAAAAGACTTGACAAATAAGAAAAAATATGTTATAGTAGTCTTACCTCTGCCGAAGAGGTCTTTTTTGTGTGCGTTTTTTCTGGGACAAACTCGCACCGCCGCTTCGAGCACGAGGGAGGTACACGGTCATTGACCGCAATGGAGCTTTGCTCCAAATTTAATTAGGAGGTGCCGCAAAAAATGAGAGTCAAGATCACACTTGCCTGCACGGAATGCAAGCAAAGAAACTATGACACAAACAAAAACAAGAAGAACGATCCGGACAGACTTGAACTGAACAAGTACTGTAAGTTCTGCCGCAAACACACCCTGCACAAGGAAACCAAGTAAGGTATTGAAAGGATTTGTAACATGGCAGATTTGAACGAAAAAATCACTGATGCATCCGAAGAGGTAGAAGAGACTTCCTCGAAGGATAAAAAGGCGAAAGAAAAGAAGCAAAAGGAAAAGAAGCCGAACGTCTTCAAACGTTTTGCTTACTATATCCGCGACTGCGTCAGCGAGCTCAAAAAGGTAACCTGGCTTTCCAAGAAGGAAACCGCAAAGAGTTCTCTCGTTGTTCTCACCGTTGTTATCGCGCTCAGCGTTGTCATCGGCATCCTTGATACCGCATTCGAATTCGGTATTCTCGGTTTGCACCAGTTCTACAACAATTTCTTGGCATTATAATCGATCACAAGGAGTTTGCGATGAGTGATTTCGACGAAATGAACCTTGGTCCCAGATGGTATGTGATTCACACATATTCCGGTTATGAAAACAAGGTAAAAACAAGCATTGAAAAGATCGTTGAAAACCGCGGCCTCGGTCACTTGATCTTTGATGTACAGATTCCTGTTCAGATGGAAACCGTCACCAACGAAAAGGGCGAGACCAAAGAGGTCGAAACCAAGATCTTTCCTGCTTACGTTCTTGTCAAGATGGCAATGTCCGACGAAAGCTGGCATGTCATCCGCAACATCACGGGTGTTACGGGATTTGTAGGTCCCGGTTCCAAGCCCGTTCCCCTCACCGAGGAGGAAGTGGAATTCTTCAGCGTAGAAATCAAGCACGAAGAAGAGTTCAAACTCAAGCTCGGCATGAAGATCAAGGTTATCTCCGGTACTTTCGCCGGTTATAACGGTATTCTTCAAGAAATTTCCGATGACAAAAAGTACGTCACCGTGCTTGCGTCCACCGGAAAGCGCGACATCCCGATTTTGGTAGAAACCAAGGATGTCGATATTGACGAATAAGATTTATTCGCCTTTTGCCTATCGCCCAAGGAAATGGGCACACGTGGGAGGGAGAAAAATTTTGAATTCTCCCGAATAAAATCACCACATTTGGAGGTAAAGAAAAATGGCAAAGAAAATTCTCGGCTATATTAAACTTCAGCTTCCCGCAGGCAAGGCTACTCCCCAGCCCCCTGTAGGTCCCGCACTTGGTCAATACGGTGTTGCAATTCCCGTATTTACCAAAGAATTTAACGAAAGAACCAAGAACGATATCGGTCTTATCATCCCCGTTGTTATCACGGTTTACGCTGACCGTTCGTTCACCTTCATCACCAAGACTCCTCCCGCAGCAGTCCTGATCAAGAAGGCTTGCGGTCTCGAATCCGGTTCCGCAGCCCCCAACAAGACCAAGGTTGCTGTTCTGTCCAAGGCAGATCTCAGAAAAATCGCTGAAACCAAGATGCCCGACCTCAACGCTGCTTCCGTAGAAGCTGCTATGAGCATGGTGGCAGGTACCGCACGCAGCATGGGCGTTACGGTAGAAGAATAAGGAGGACGAATCGATGTTTAAGGGAAAAAAGTATAAAGACAGCATTGCGCTGATCGAAAAGACTAAACTTTATGACACTGCTGAGGCTATGGCACTCGTTTGCCAGACCGCTAAGGCTAAGTTTGATGAGACCGTTGAGGTTCACATCCGCCTGGGTGTTGACTCCCGCCACGCTGACCAACAGGTTCGCGGTGCTATCGTTCTCCCCCACGGTACCGGTAAGACCGTGAGAACTCTCGTATTTGCTCGCGGCGACAAGGCTAAGGCTGCTGAAGAGGCAGGCGCAGACTATGTTGGTGCTGAAGAGTTCGTTACCAAGATTCAGTCTGAGAACTGGTTTGAATTTGATGTGGTTATCGCAACCCCCGACATGATGGGTGTTATCGGCCGTCTCGGTAAGGTGCTCGGTCCTAAGGGCCTTATGCCTAACCCCAAGGCAGGTACCGTTACCATGGACGTTGCTCGTGCTGTTACCGAAGCTAAGGCAGGTAAGATTGAGTATCGTCTTGACAAAACCAACATCATCCACTGCCCCATCGGCAAGGCTTCCTTCGGCACCGAAAAGCTCGCTGAGAACTTCGCAACTCTTCTCGGCGCAGTTATCAAGGCGAAGCCCGCTTCTGCCAAAGGTCAGTACATCAAGAGCTGTGTCGTAGCTTCTACGATGGGCCCCGGTGTAAAGGTTAACGCCGCTAAGATCGGCTGATTTTAAGAAAAAAAGAACCGCTTGAAAAAAGCGGTTCTTTTTTTAAAACAGCGGTGCGAGCAAACGCAAAAAGGCATCATAAATGCGTCCGAAAAATCCGTGTTTTTTCCCTTTTGCGTTGATTTTTTCGGAAAAAGCAAGCGTTTTTAAGAAATCTTCTTTAACCGCTTTGACTGTTTCACGCGAGGTAAAAAGCGCACCGCACTCGAAATGCATAAAAAGACTGCGATAATCGAAATTGGCGGTACCTATGGAAACGATCTCATCGTCTGCAAGCAGGATTTTGGCATGGATAAAGCCGGGAGTATACTCATAAATACCGACACCGCCGAGAATCAGCTCCTCATAATAAGAACGCGTTACCATGTGCACCAATCGCTTATCCCATTTTTTGGGGGTGATGATACGTACATCGACACCGCTTTTGGCGGCGTGTAGCAATGCAGATTCCATTCTATCGTCAAGAATGAGGTATGGCGTTGTGATATAAATATATTTCTTTGCCGCTGTGATCATGTCAAGATAAACTTCTTCACTCACTCCCTCATCATCGGTAGGGCGATCGGCGTAAGGCACAACAAGCCCGTTTCCGTCGGTATCAAGCGAAAATGAAGAAGGAAGAAAATCCAAGAGATTTTCTTCTTTTTTTGAAACGAGCTCCCACATCTGCAAAAACATCAGCGTAAAACTCCATGCGGCGGCCCCCTCAATACGCACCGCGCAATCCTTCCATTCCCCAAAGGGCTTTTCTAAAGCGATATATTCATCCGCAATATTCACGCCGCCCGTATAAGCGATTTTTCCATCTATCGATATGATCTTTCTGTGGTCGCGATTGTTCTGCTCCAAAGAAAGCAGGGAATGTAATGGCGAAAAAGCGCGACACTCGATCCCTCTCTTCCCTAAAAAACGAGCGTACTTTTTGGGAAGCTTGAAAAGACTGCCGAGATCATCATATATCACCCGCACAAGAACCCCTTCTTTTGCCTTGCTTGTCAACACAGAAAGAATATCATCCCACATTTTGCCCTCTTCGATGATGAAAAACTCCAAAAAGATATATTTTTCAGCTCCTTCGAGAGCTGATAAAAGCGACGGTAACATTTCCTCACCCGAAGGAAAATAATCCACCCGATTGCGGGAATATGCGGGATATCCCACATGACGGTCCAAATATAGAATCTCTTTTCGTGCGGACATACACGAAAGCTCCTTCTCTTTTACGGTTTCAAGAGGCAACCGAAGCAGGGGTTTGCTCCTTTCTTCGCACTCGCCCGTGCGCTTGATAAAAGATTTTTGAGAACGGTGAGAATGCAAGAGAACGTAAAACAAGCCGCCGAAAAGAGGAAAGATCAAAATCCAAAAAATCCATGTGAGCTTAAACCCATTCTCTGTTCTGCGCGAGAGAACATACAAAACCGCAAGCAAACTGATCAAAGAAAAGGCGATACTAAGCGAGCGAGAAATCAAGCTTCCGTTCACTGTAATATAGATCAAAAGGACGATTTGCAGAAGAATAATCAAAAGGATCAGTGCGCGGCGGCGTAAAAAACGCCGTATTCTTCTTTTTTTCTTTCGTGTCATGTCAAACTCCTTTCAACATGTTGAGCGATAACCAAAAGCCCTCATCCCGATGAAGAAGATGAAGGCTTTTGTCATTTTATAAGCAAAAATTATTTCTTGGGAATCAGCTTTTCCTTGCCGCCCATGTAAGGACGGAGCACGGCGGGGATATTGATCGAGCCGTCCGCATTGAGATTGTTCTCCAAGAAGGCGATGAGCATTCGGGGAGGTGCAACAACGGTATTGTTCAACGTGTGAGCAAGATAGTTGCCTTTTTCGCCCTTCACGCGAATGCGCAAACGGCGTGCTTGCGCATCACCGAGATTAGAGCAGGAACCGACTTCGAAATACTTTTTCTGACGGGGAGACCATGCTTCTACGTCGATCGACTTCACCTTAAGGTCAGCAAGGTCACCCGAACAGCACTCAAGCGTTCTGACGGGAATATCCATCGAACGGAAAAGATCAACGGTGTTCTTCCAAAGAACATCGAACCATTTTTTCGAATCCTCGGGTTTACAAACAACGATCATTTCCTGCTTTTCGAATTGATGAATACGGTACACGCCTCTTTCTTCGATACCATGAGCACCCTTTTCCTTGCGGAAACAAGGAGAGTAGCTGGTGAGCGTATAGGGAAGCTCTGCTTCGGGCACGATCTGATCGATGAACTTACCGATCATAGAATGCTCGGAGGTACCGATGAGATAGAGATCCTCGCCCTCAATTTTATACATCATAGCATCCATCTCGGCAAAGGACATAACGCCCGTTACCACATCACTGCGAATCATAAAGGGAGGGATGCAATAGGTAAAGCCTCGCTCGATCATGAAATCACGCGCATAAGAAATAACAGCGGAATGCAAGCGCGCAATATCACCCATTAAATAATAGAAACCGTTGCCGGCAACACGGCGTGCGGAATCGAGATCGATCCCCGCGAATCGCTCCATGATATCGGTGTGATAAGGAACCTCAAAATCGGGAACCACGGGTTCGCCGTAACGCTCGACCTCAACGTTTTCACTGTCATCTTTACCGACTGGAACGCTTTCGTCGATGATGTTGGGGATGGTCATCATGATCTTTTTGATCTCGCCCTCAAGCTCGGCGCATCTTGCTTCGCCTGCGGCAAGCTTCTCGGCACTTTCGGTGACCTGCTTTTTAACGGCTTCCGCCTCTTCACGCTTGCCCTGTCCCATGAGCGCACCGATCTGCTTAGACAAACGGTTGCGGTCAGCACGAAGGGCATCGCCCTCCTGCTTGAGTGCACGGAATTCAGCATCAAGCGCGATTACCTCATCCACAAGGGGAAGCTTTGCGTCTTGGAATTTTTTACGAATGTTTTCTTTTACGATCTCAGGATTATCTCTGAGAAATTTCATATCCAGCATGGGATTGCCTCCTGATGAAAATTGTCTTTTATCTTACATAGTATACTCTATTTTTTGTCTTTTTGCAAGGCTTTTTGCAAATTTTACCTGTTTTTGTTTATTCAAGTTCGAACGCGCCGGTATAAAGCTGATAATACTTGCCTTTTTCAGCGATCAGCTTGTCGTGATTGCCGCGTTCGATGATTCTTCCCTGCTCAAGCACCATGATCACATCCGAATTGCGAACGGTGGAAAGGCGGTGGGCAATCACAAAGACCGTTCTTCCCTTCATTAAGTTATCCATCCCTTTTTGTACGATCGCTTCGGTGTGCGTATCGATGGAAGAGGTCGCCTCATCAAGGATCATAACAGGGGGATCTGCCACGGCGGCACGTGCGATGGCGATCAGCTGTCTTTGTCCGCCCGAAAGGTTAGAGCCGTTCGAGATCAGCATGGTATCATATCCGTCCGGCAGACGGGTGATAAAGTCATGCGCGCCTGCGAGCGTGGCGGCACGCACACATTCCTCGTCCGTGGCGTCCAGTTTTCCATAATGAATATTTTCCATCACGGTACCGGTGAAAAGATTGGTGTCCTGCAAAACAATGCCGAGAGAACGGCGTAGGTCTGCCTTTTTGATCTTATTGATATTGATACCGTCATAACGGATTTTGCCGTCGGCGATATCATAAAAACGGTTGAGAAGGTTGGTAATGGTTGTTTTACCCGCACCTGTTGCACCGACAAAAGCAACCTTTTGCCCCGGCTCGGCATAAATGCTGACATCATGGAGCACGGTTTTTTCGGGGGTATAACCGAAATCCACACCAAAGAAACGCACATCTCCGTGCAAACGTGTATAAGTGACGGTTCCGTCTGCGACATGGGGATGCTTCCAAGCCCAAACGCCCGTGCGTTCTTTTGTTTCGGTCAAAACGCCGTTTTCCTCCTTGGCATTAACCAAGGTTACGTATCCCTCATCCGTTTCCGGTTTTTCGTCGATGAGGGAGAAAATACGGTCCGCCCCCGCAAGCCCCATAACGATGGCATTGATTTGTTGTGAGAGCTGTCCGACGTTGCCGGAAAACTGCTTTGTCATATTCAGAAAAGGAACGATGAGGCTAATCTCAACAAGCGGGAATTTACCCAGCAAAGACAAATTGGGAACCGCCGCTTCGATTAAAATACCACCCACAATAGCCACAAGTACATAAACGATATTGCCAAGGTTGTTGATGATGGGCATCAAAATGTTGGCATATCGGTTTGCTTTTTCCGCATCGGCGAAGAGCGCATCGTTGATCTTATCAAAATCGGCTTCTGCCTCCTTCTCATGCGTAAAGACCTTGACGACCTTTTGCCCATTCATCATTTCTTGGATAAAACCTTCGGTTTTGCCGATGGCGATCTGCTGACGCAAGAAATATTTGGCACTGCCGCCGCCCACCTTGCGCGACACGAAGGTCATGGTCAAAACACCAACCAAAACCAAAAGTGCCAACCACACGGAATAGGACATCATAATCACAAAAACGGTAATGAGAATCACAGCGGAGTTCAAAAGCTGCGGAAAAGAACGGGAGACCATTTCACGAAGCGTATCGATATCGTTGGTATAGTAAGACATGATATCGCCGTTTTTGTGGGTATCAAAATAACGGATGGGAAGATTTTGCATGCCTTCGAACATCTTACCGCGCAATTTGTAAAGGAAGCGTTGGGTGATGATCGCCATCATGCGGTTATAGGTAAAGTTAGCAAGCAAAGAAATGAGATACAAGGACGCGAGGATCAGAACGAGTGGCACAATCGTCTCCTTGGCGACCGACCACATCGCCTGTCCGTCCCATACCCCTTGATCCCAAACGGTTTGCACCTCGGCGATCACCCGTTGCATAAAGAGCGAAGGAATGGAGGAAACAAAAGCACTGAAAACGATACAAACGGCAATCAAAGGCATCGCCACCGGGAAGAAAGAAAAGAGGGTGCGCACAATACGAAGGGCTGTTCCCTTCTTGGCTTTCGGTTTAGTTTTCATCGCCATCCTCCCCCTTTCCTTTGCTTTGCGATTCATAAATCTCGCGATACATCGGGGAAGAGACAAGCAATTCCTCGTGCGTTCCCACGGCATCGATCTTGCCGCCATCCATGATTATGATCTTATCGGCATCCATGATGCTGGAAACGCGTTGCGCAATAATAATTTTGGTGGTTTCGGGAATGTACTCACGGAAAGCCTTTCGAATCAAGGCATCCGTTTTGGTATCTACCGCAGAGGTAGAGTCATCCAAAATAAGGATTTTAGGTTTTTTGAGCAATGCGCGGGCGATGCAAAGGCGTTGCTTCTGTCCGCCCGAAACATTGTTTCCGCCTTGCTCGATGTAGGTGTCATATCCATCGGGAAACGTGCTGATGAATTCATCGGCTTGCGCCATACGGCAAACTTCTTTCAGCTCCTCGTCTGTGGCGTCCGCCTTGCCCCAACGCAGGTTTTCCTTGATCGTGCCCGAAAACAAAAGATTTTTCTGCAACACAACCGAAACCTGATTGCGCAAAGAGTCAAGATCGTACGCGCGCACGTCCTCCCCACCGACAAGCACCCTGCCTTCGGTGGCATCATAAAGACGGCTGATTAACTGAATGAGACTTGATTTCGAGGAACCCGTACCCCCGAGAATGCCAACCGTTTCTCCCGAAGATACAGTTAAATTCACGCCCGACAGCGCATATCTTGCCGCCTTTTTGGAATAGCGGAAACTAACATTTTCGAACACGACCGAGCCGTCTTTGACTTCATAAAGAGGTTCGCTTGGATTCTTCAAGGTGCTCTCTTCTTTTAACACCTCTGCAATACGCTCCGCGCTTTCTGCCGCGAGCGTGAGCATAACGAAAATCATGGACAGCATCATCAAACTGAAAAGAATTTGCGCGCCGTACGTTAAAAGTGCGGAAAGCTGACCGACACCGAAGGGGCTGTTGATGTTACCTGCCAAGATGATGGTTCTCGAACCGAAAAACATGGCAAAAATCATCACCCCATACATACAAAGCTGCATCAAGGGTGCGTTGAAGGCAAGGATCTTTTCCGCTTTGGTAAAGTCCATACAAACACTTTCCGCTTCCTTGCCGAATTTTTCTTTCTCATGTTCTTCCCGAACAAAGGATTTTACCACGCGCATACCGGCAATATTTTCTTCAATCGATTCATTGAGGCGGTCATACTTGCGGAACACACGGCGAAACAGCGGCATGGTCAAACGAATCACCGTAAAAAGACCGATGCCGAGAATCGGGATAACGGCAACAAAAACGAGTGCCATAGAGCCGCCCATCACAAACGCCATCGTCAGCGAGAAGATCAGCATCAAAGGACTGCGGATGGCAACGCGAATGATCATCATGTACGCCATTTGCACGTTGGCAACATCGGTAGTCAATCTCGTGACAAGCGACGAGGAGGAAAACCGGTCTATGTTTTCAAACGAGAAGGTTTGAACGCGGGCAAAAAGATCATGGCGCAAATTTCTTGCGAAACCGCAAGAGGCACTTGCGCAAGTAACACCCGCCATGGCACCGAAAAAGAGCGAAGCACACGCCATGGCAACAAGTAAAATGCCATAACGAATAATCACGCCGAGATCGCACCCTTTATTGATGTTTTCGATCAAAGACGCGGCAATAAACGGGATGATACATTCGATCACGACTTCCGCCCCGACAAGAAGCGGTGTAGCTATCGATTTCCCCTTAAATTCACGAATGCTTTTGGCTAATATCTTTAACATTCTTTTTCCTTTCTTCTTAAATAAACAAAGCATATATAATATTAAAGAATACCATATAATAATAACAAAGTCAAGTTTTTGCGTGTCTGAAATTGTAAAAAAACATCTTTTCTCTTTTCTAAATGGGATTGCATTTTAAGAAAGAATATGATAAAATAAAAACATCACGAAATGGGAAGGAGAAACGGCGGTGGCGCATCTGTTTTTTGACTTAGACGGTACGCTGGCGGATTCCGCCGAGGGCATCATGCGCGCTTACGCTTACATGATGGACGCCTTTTCCTTGCCCTATGAAAGCTATACCGATTTTCGCCGCGTGGTGGGACCGCCGCTGTTTGACTGTTTTAAAGAAGATGGCATTCCTTCTCAAAACGCTCAAAAGGCACTCGCACTGTTTCAAGAATACTACGCCCGAAAAGGCGTGTTTGAAAACAACCTTTATGATGGGATCAAAGAGACACTCTCCGCCTTGAAAGAACGGCAAAACATGCTCTATCTTGTCACCTCCAAGCCGGAGCTTTTTGCCAAGCAGATTCTTGACCGCCTTGCACTCACGCCTTTTTTCACCGATATCATCGGTGCGGATATGGCAGAAACCTTTCATAAAAAAGAGGATCTGTTGCGCGCCATCTTAAAGCGCAACGGGCTCTTCGCCGATTCAAGCATGGCAATGATCGGAGACCGATCATATGATGTGATAGGAGCGCATGCCGTCGGCATGCGCGGCATAGGCGTGCTTTGGGGTATCGGTTCCCAAGAAGAATTGCAAAAAGCGGGAGCAGATATGCTGCTTCGCACTCCAATGGATCTTTTACGCTGTCTTAAACAAGCGTAAAAGTCGGTGCGGCTTTGCTTACGCCAATTCACCTACAGCAATAAAATCAGAAAAAAGGAAGCCTTGACTCCTTAAGGCTCGGTAATCATTATGGCAAAAAAGGTTTTAAAAGGCGGTGCGATGCTCGCACCCGTTCCCGCTGTCATGGTATCGGTCGGTGATGACAGCGAAAAAAACATATTGACGGTAGCTTGGTGCGGTACGCTTTGCACTACACCTCCCAAGACCTATATCTCGGTGCGCCCCTCGCGCCATTCATACGAGATTATCAAGCGAACCGGGGAATTTGTGATCAATCTTGTTCCCGCCTCTCTCGCCAAAAAGGCAGACTTTTGCGGCATTTATACGGGCGCAAAGGTCAACAAATTCGAAAAATGCGGTTTTACCGCTTCGCCTTGTGAAGGGGTTGCCGCGCCGGCAATCGCGGAATGCCCGGTTTCCATCGCTTGCCGTGTAACGGACATTGTCCCTCTCGGCACGCACGATATGTTTATCGCCGACGTGCTCTCCGTTTGCGCCGATGAGGAACTATTCGACGCATCGGGCGCGCTCCACATGGAAAAAGCCAACCTTTGTGCCTATGTGCACGGGGCTTACATGTCACTCGGCAAGGAACTCGGAAAATTCGGTTTTTCAGCCGCAAAGAAGAAAAAAGCAAAAGGAAGTATAAAAAATCATGGAAAAAGCAAAAATTGATCGCATCAACGCTCTCGCCGCCAAACAAAAAACCGCCGAGGGATTGACCGAAGCGGAAAAAGCAGAACAAAAAGCCTTGCGCGAGGAATATCTCGCCGAATATCGTCGCTTACTGCGCGGCGAGCTCGACAATACCAAGAAAAAATAAAAAAGAATAAAAACCGGCACGCCGCGTTCCCGAAGAGGAGCCTCGGATGAAATTAAACGACGCTATAGTAAAACGAATATATGAGATTTGCCAAGAAAAACATTTGAATATTTGTGATGCTTCGCTGAAAGGCGGTATGTCGCCTTCTGCCATTTATGACTTGATTAAGGGGCGCACAAAGTGTTCTAAAGTGGTTACTGTAAAACGATTTTGCGAAGGTGCGGGCATCACATTAAAAGATTTTTTTGACAGAGAATATTTCAATGATATTGAAGAATAAAAAAACGGCACGCCGCGTTCCCGAAGAGGAAAAGCACGGTTTGCCGTTTTTATGTTAAAAATCAATGAGAAGTGCCCGTCGCACTTTCAGCAATCAGACGTTCCAGTCCAAGGTAGGACGATACCCCGTTTTTCATGGCGGTATCAAGCTCGGCACAAAGCTTTAATCGGTATTCAATGGCTTCGATACCGTTTTTCTTGGCGGCTTTTACATAAAGTCCCGCCTTATATTCATGCATTTTTAGTTCGGCGGCAACCTCCTTGGGCGTCATTCCCTCTTCGGAAAGGTATGCCACTGCCAACATATCGCCATACAAACGCGAGACTTGAGAGAGCACCGTGATGGGCTCCACGCGACGGCGTTTCATGTCTCCGAGATAACGGTAAGCATCCTCGGTTCTTCCGTCCAAAAGTGCGTTGGAGAGACTGAAAGCATCGCTTTCCACGGTTTTGACACAGACAAACTCCATTTCCTTTTCGCCGACCGATGAAAGTGCGTTGGCTTTGGCATAAAAAACAAGCTTTTCGATCTCGCTTGCCAAAATGCTCATATTATGCCCTACGCGCTCTATCATCGATTGCGGCAAGGAGGGCGTGATCGAGATGCTTTCCGCCGCAAAATGCCTTGCAATCCACGAGGAAAGTTGCGCATCGGTAGAAAGCGGAAACAAAACAAGCGACAAATGTGCGGAAAGGCGCTTGGCAAGCTTGGATGGGCGACGGTCGGTGCCCGCGTCTAAGCCTTCGGGGGTTGCGACAAAAACGACGGTACATTCGGGATAGCTCTTGCATTCTTCGCAAAGCGTTTCAAGAGATGCAAGATCCTTTTCTTTCATGCCGTCAAAATCGGCAAGATGCCATTCAATCAACTTTTCATCGCTCATCATGCCGGGCGTACAAACAGCGTCCGAAATGGCACCGAAATCTATCGAAGCACCTTCAAAGGTGAAATGGTTGAAGGCGGCAAGCGTTTCATCCGCCACAACCGTGCGGCGCAATTCGCCGAGATAATAGCGTTTTAAATAGTCCTCTTCCCCCGCAAAAAGATAAACGCCGCCCGCCTTGCCTTTTTTGATACGTTCTTTTAATTCTTGCAACTGCATCAGTTTATTTTCCACATCATTGTATTTTTTTGCACCATGCCCGAGATGTGGGCAAGATACGAGAGAGCAACGAGATACTTATCATCCCGTTTTATAACCTCAAGGCGAAGTGTATAGACGGTGTGAAGCAAAGATCCATACCCCGCAAAATGAGAAAAAGAAGTGCTTTTGCCTTTGATGAAACAAGCCTCCGTTGCACCGCGACGAAAATGCAACTCACCTGCACGATACGTCAAAGATGCCGACATACCGTCCTCTTCACGGTAAGAAAGCGTAAAGGCATTCTCATCCCCTTCAAATTTTCCTTCGGGTGAGGACATCATATCCTCTTTATCACTCTCTTGCGGAGATGCGGACATCATAAAAGCGGAAAGTGAAGGATAATTTCCCTCATAGCGCAAAATGGAAGAATGAAATTTGATCTTCATATCAACAAAAGGGTTGCCGAAGCAACCCTTATTTTAATCCTTTCGATTATACTTGGAGCGCGGGTTGACTAAGTCACGCCAATCGAGATAGCCTTTATCAAGTGCCATGACGAGTGCCTCCGCGGTTGCAATATTGGTGGCAACGGGAACATTATAGATATCGCAAAGACGAAGCAAGGTCTTTTCCGCCTCGGCATCCCCCTCATCCATTCTCGGCTCGGTGGTTCTGAAATAGAAGAACAAGTCGATCTCATTGCACGCAATACGCGCGGCAATCTGTTCGCCTCCGCCTTCCAATCCGCCCATCAACTGCTCAATCTCAAGCCCTGTGGCATCGGAGATATATTTTCCCGTAACGGAGGTGGCGCAAAGATGATGGCGCGCCAAAATACCGCAATAAGCAATGCAAAATTCGGTCATTAGTTCTTTTTTGTTGTCATCTGCAATAATAGCAATATCCATAAGTACCTCCCGGTGATTTTAAATTTAAGTATCCGCCTTTGCCATACGTTCTATATAGTAGCGGCGAGACATACCCTCAAGCGGAACGCCTTTTAAAAGAGGAATCTTTTCTCCCAATAGGCGGCAGAGGATATTGGTGAGTGCTTTTTGATACGCACAACGGCGCTCGACGTTGCTCTCTATACGCAAACTCGGCGTATAAGGCAACACACCGAAAAGCGGCAAAGCAACGCGGTCAACGATATCAATCACCGTGGCTTCCCGTTGCACCCCCTCATAAGAAAAAGACGCAAAGGTCAGCAAAAAGGAATCAAAAGATTCATATGCCGCGGCGATTGCTTCGGCACTTCGAAGTGAGGACGGACGGGGATCTGTCAAAAGCCATGTTTTGTCCGAAACAGCTCTCAATTCTTCAAACTGAGATAAAAGCGCATCGATAATGATAAAATCGGCATGCAAGGATGCCATTTTTCTTACCGCATGGGCAAGCATTTTTCCCGTAAACTCTTCTCCCGGCGAAGCGGGAAAAAGCAAAAGCGCATCGCCCTCAGTAAGAGGAAGCGCGGCACGCAAAGGATCGCACAGCTCATTTGCCACGTCGGACAAGGTATACACCACCTGCTCGGCTTTGCCGGCAAGCACATCCAAAGACGCAGTAGCAAAGGCGGCATCCAAAAGGAGAACTTTTTTCCCCTTTTTCGCCAACATGCGCGATAAATGATAGGCAAACGTGCTTTTTCCGATGCCGCCCGCTGAGGAAAACAACGACAAAATCTCAGACATTCGAGTTTCCTCCGTTCGTTTTTCGGCACAAAAAATCATGCGCCCCATTCTTTTTTATTATACAGCATTACTAAGCTTTTGTCAATATTTCAGAAAAGTTTTTTTCGCAATCGCTATCAAAAGAATTTTTTTACATTTTTCCCTACTTTTTTCGCAATACCGCTTGAAAAAAAAGAAAAACTATATTATAATAACAGAGATAGCGTGAGCTATTTTCTATTCGTTTTAAAAAAACAGTATATAAATTGCGTAAAAAGTTTGATTATTTCGAACTCGCACTGAAAGGAATGATCGTAAACATGAAAACATTCAGAAAAATCGGCGTTTTAACTTCGGGCGGTGACGCACCCGGTATGAATGCCGCCATTCGTGCCGTCACCCGTACCGCGCTCGCACACGGCGTTGAGGTTGTAGGCATCTACCGCGGTTATTCGGGATTGATCGCAAAGGACGTAAAAAATCTCGGTGTACGCGATGTTTCCAACATGCTCAACCACGGCGGCACGGTGCTGTATTCCGACCGTTGCCCCGAATTCAAAACCGAAGAGGGCATGCAAGCAGCCATCCGTTCTTGCAAAGAATTGGAGGTTGACGGTATCGTAGCCATCGGCGGCGACGGCACTTTCCGCGGTGCTTCGGACCTTTCGGTGCGCGGTATTCCCTGCGTCGGGATCCCTGGCACCATCGACAATGACGTTACCTCCACCGAAAACACCATCGGTTTTGACACGGCGATGAACACCACGCTTGAACTGATCGACCGTCTGCGCGACACCTGCGAATCTCACGCACGTTGCAACGTAGTGGAAGTCATGGGCAGAAATGCGGGCGACATTGCCGCCTATACCGCACTCACATCCGGTGCTACCGCTGTTGTGCTCCCCGAAATTCCTTTTGACGAAAATCAGCTTCTTGATAAAATCCGCCACTCCCGCAAGCTTGGTAAGAGAAACTTCATCATTGTCGTTTCCGAAGGAATGGGCGGAGAATTCGGCCCCGCGCTCACCGAAAAGATCGAAAAAGAGACGGGAGTTGAAAGCCGTTTTGCCCGCTTTGCGCATGTTGTGCGCGGCGGCATTCCCACCCAGAAAGACCGTATGCTCGGCACGCGCATGGGCGAGTATGCCGTTGAGCAGTTGCTTCTCGGCAAGAGCAATCTTGTTATTTGCGAAAGAGAGAGTGAGCTTGTCGCTACCGACATCGCATTTGCCCTCGCCATGGACCGCATGTACAAGAACAAGCTGAAGGAAGGCGACTTGGAGCCTTACACCGTGGAACAGATTGACGAAATGAAAGCTGTCTGCGAGAAAAAGCGCAAGCTGATCAGCTCGATCTGCAATTCGGTCAACAAACTCGGACTCTGATTCATCATAAAAAAGGCACTGCCGTGGCAGTGCCTTTTTTAGTCATTTCTTTGGAACTTTGATAACGCCGAACTTACAAGCTTCAACGCATTTGCCGCAAGCGGTGCATTTTTCGGGATCGATGACGGCGAGTGCCCCCACGAAAGAAATCGCGCCCGATTCGCAAGCTTTCTCGCACATGTGGCAACCGACGCAACCCGCTTTGCAAACTTTTTTGGTATCGGCACCTTTATCGCGATTCATGCAAGCGACGTAAGGACTTTCCGTTGCGGGCACAACGGCAATCACGCTTTTGGGGCAGATACCGGCGCATTTACCGCATCCGCGGCAAAGATCGGGATCCACCACGGCAACGCCGCGGCGCACGGAAATCGCGCCGAGCTCACAGACCGAAACACAATCTCCAAAACCGATGCACCCGTAGCGGCAGGCATTTCCGCCGTTGTAGAGCGCGGCAGCGGCTCTGCAGGAAGAAATCCCTTCATAATCCGCTTTTTTCTCCGTTACGTCAAAAGAACCGGAACAACGCACCACAGCACGCATGGGAACTGTTTTGGAGGCTTTGACACCGAGGATTGCGCTGATCTTTTCGGCAACCTCGTCACCGCCGACAGGGCAAAGGTTGGTACGGATATTGGGGCTTTCGGCAAGTGCTTCGGCATAACCGTTGCACCCCGAAAAACCGCAAGCACCGCAATTGGCACCGGGGAGCACCTCGCGAAGAACTTTCGCTTTTTCATTTTCTTGAACCGCCATAAATTTAGCGGCAATACCGAGCCCGATGCCGGCAATCAAACCAATGGCGGGCAAGATAATAATGGCAAGCACAATAGGATTCATTTTATGAGCATTCCTTTCTTACATAAGCCCGTCGGTGATACCGCCGAATCCGAGGAAAGACAGCGCAACGATTGCGGCGGAGATAAGAGTGATGGGCAAGCCCTTGAGAGCTTTGGGAATATCCGCGTCCTCAAGTCTCTCACGAACACCCGCAAAGAGAACCATGGCAAGCAGATATCCCACACCCGTACCAAGCGCATTGATCATAGCGGAAAGGAAGGTATAAGAAGGATCCGCCGCCGCTTTATCGAGCACCAGCATGGTAACGCCGAGCACGGCGCAGTTGGTGGTGATGAGAGGCAAATAAATGCCCAAAGCGCGGTAAAGCGCGGGAATGTATTTTTTGAGAACGATCTCAACGAGCTGTACCAGCGAGGCGATCACGAGAATGAAAACGATGGTTTCGAGATACGCAAGTCCATTCGGCTCAAGCAGATAGGTATAAAGCGGAAACGTCACAGCAGTCGCCATCAGCATAACAAAGGTGACGGCAAGGCTCATACCAACAGCAGTATTCAGTTTTTTGGAAACACCGAGAAAGGGGCAAATGCCGAGAAACTTTGACAAAATATAGTTTTCGGTTAAAATCGCGCTGAGGAAAACAGCTAACAGTTTAATCATGGCATTTTTCCTCCGTTTCCTTCTTGGAGCAGTTTGCATGGAGAGGACAGCTCTCACAGCTGAAGTCCCTGCCCGTATATTTACCGCCCTGCAACTTCGAAGCAAGCGCGATCAAAAGACCGAACACAAAGAATCCGCCTGCAGGCAAAATGAAGATTACAATGGGCGTGAAAATAACCTCGGGTAAAATACGAATGCCGAACACACCGCCCGTACCGAGCAATTCACGAATGATGCCCATCAAAAGCATGGCGGCGGTAAATCCCACACCCATGCCGAGCGCATCGAGTGCCGAAGGCAGGACGGAATTTTTGGAAGCATACATTTCGGCTCTGCCGAGAATGATGCAGTTCACAACAATCAGCGGCAGGAAAATGCCGAGTGCCGCATCAATAGCGGGAACAAATGCCTTCACTAACATTTGCACGATGGTAACAAAACCCGCGATCAATGTGATATAAGCGGGAATACGCACGCCGTCGGGAATGACGCGGCGCAAAAGCGAAATAACGACGTTCGAGCAAAGAAGAACCAGCGTTGCCGCAACACCCATACCGATAGCATTGACGGCGGATGTAGTCACCGCAAGAGTGGGGCATGTGCCGAGAACCAGGCACAAAACAGGGTTTTCTTTGATGATACCTTTGGTAAACTCATGCGCAAGTGTTTTTTTCGACATCAAGTTACGCCCCCTTCCCTGTTTGAATTGCTTCGAATTTTTCAAAAGCCGCCGCGATGCCGGCTTTAACGGCTTCGGAGGAATACGTCGCACTGGTCACCGCTTCAAAATCGGCGGCATAAGAAACGGCATCTTTATCCTTAAACTGAGACGTGAAAGAATCCTTGGCGACATTGGCACCGAGACCGGGTGTTTCGTCGGGTGCTGTGACCGACACACCGAGGATTTTCCCTTCGACAGAAATCCCCACAACCGTCATAACCTCTCCGCCATATCCCTTGGCAGAATTTTCAAAGGCATAGCCAATGAGCGTGCCGTCTTCGGCATATCCCGCATACACACCCTCACTCAATTCTTCGGGTTCACCGGAAGCTCCGACCAGAACGGTACGAACCGCTTCCATTCTTGCCGCTTTTTCGGCTTTCTCAATGTGAGTTTTGGTCACTTCGTTGGTCAAAACCAAGAGCGAAACGACAACAAGACAGATTGCCGTCAAAATCAGCGCGGGAACAACTGTTTTTTTCATGCGTTGCCATCTCCCTTCTGTTTTTTCTTACCAAAAGGAACACGCTTTGCCACACGATCGATCAGAGGCACCATGATATTCATAAGCACAATGGCATAAGAGACACCCTCATCCATGTTGGCATAAAGACGAATCAGCACGGTGATTAAACCGCATCCGACAGCAAAGATCACATGGCCGAGCAAAGTCATGGGGGTTGTCACATAATCGGTTGCCATAAAGACGGCACCGAAAAGAAGCCCGCCGCCCAAAACGGCAAGAAGCACATCTTCGCCAACCAAAAGGGTGAAGAGCGCGACGGTACCCACATAGCAAACGGGGATAACGGGAGAAATCACGCGGCGCACCAAGAGATAGACAAAACCGATCAAGATCGCTATCTTGCATGTCTCGCCAATACTTCCCGCCATGTTTCCGAGAAAGAAATCCAAATAATCGATTTCTCCCTTATAATGCACCGAAAGCGGCGTGGCACCCGTAACGGCATCCGTGAAAACGGTCGTACGGAAGCCTGTCATTTCCGCCGGAAAAGAAACCAGCATGACAATACGGCCGACCAAAGCGGGATTGACAAAATTATTTCCAAGACCGCCAAACATCTGTTTCACAACAACGATCGCGGCAACCGATCCCACCAAAGTCAAATGAAGAGGAATATCGGGCGGAAGCGTCAGGGCGAGGAGTAACCCCGTAACCGCCGCGGAAAGATCCGAAACGGTATTCGGACGTTTCATAACCAAACGACATATGTATTCCAACAGCACGCACGAAGCGACGCATACAACAATCAGCAAAAGACTTTTCCAGCCGTAAAGCACGCACGAAGCGATCACAGCCGGCGAAAGCGCGATTAAGACATCTCTCATGATCTTCGCTGTGGTTTTTTGCCCCTTCATATGCGGAGAAGAGGCAACTAAAAGCTTTGACATATATATGACTGTTCCTTTCTGTGCCAAGCACTAAGAATGATTCCTTATTTTTTTGCCCGCAAAAGCCCTTTTCCAAGGCGAATGCTCTGCACCAACGGACGGGATGCGGGGCAAACGAAGGCGCACGAACCGCATTCCATGCAATTCATAATATCAAGCACGGAAAGGCTTTCTTTATCTGCACGCGAAACGGCTTTTTCCAAGGACAGCGGCGACAAGCGCATGGGGCATGCGGCAACGCATCTGCCGCAACGGATGCATGCGCTCGGCGCGCGGAGGGTAGCTTCTCTTTTTCCCATAACCACGATACCGTTGGTATTTCTCACCACAGGTACCGAGGTATCGGCAAGTGCCGTTCCCATCATGGGACCGCCGAGAAGAATCTTAGCCACATCCTCTTTACAACCGACGAAAGAAAGAATATCCGAAACAGATGTGCCGATGGGAGCAATAATGTTCATGGGCTTTTCAACTCCCGTGCCTTCCACCGTGATACGTTTTTCAATCAAGGGCATTCCGGTTTTGAGATAGCGGGCAAGCACGGCAATGCTCGTCACGTTCATCACGATGCAACCCACATCGGAAGGAAGCTTGCCGGGAGGCACCTCTCTGCCCGTTGCGGATTTAATCAAGATTTTTTCTGCACCTTGGGGGTAGGACGTAGGGAGGGTAAGAACATCCACCTCATCGTTTTGGTCGGCAGATGATTCGGCAATCTTTTTCAAAGCGGCAATTGCCTCGGGCTTATTGCCCTCTACGCCGATGGCAACACGCGCAATGCCCAAGAACTGCTTCACGGCATATATGCCACTCATGACATCCCATGTGTTTTCCAATATTTCACGGTTATCCGCTGTAAGATACGGCTCACATTCCGCGGCATTGATCAGCAACGTATCAATTTTTTTACCTTCGGGAATACGAAGTTTGACATGCGTCGGGAATCCCGCGCCGCCAAGCCCCACCAAACCGCATTCGCGCACGGCATTTGCCAAGTCAACGGCATTTTCAACCTTAGGCGGTGTGAGTGCTGCCATTGTCATTTGTCCGTCGGACGCGATAACGACCGCCGTTGCAACGGTCCCTCCGCCAAGCGGAATCTCTTTGATCTCCTTGACCGTACCGCTGACCGAAGCGTGGATAGGGACTGAAACGAATTGTTCGCTGTCACCGATCTTTTGACCGACGAGCACAGTGTCTCCCACCTTGACCGTGGGTGTGCAAGGCGCACCGATGTGCATTTGCATCGGGATGGCGACCGTGTCGGGAATGGGCAAACGAACACTCTCAAGGGAAGCGGTTGCCTTCTCATGTGCCACCCGAATACCGTGCACGCGAGTAAAAAGTTGGTTATTTTTTCTCATTATGTATCATCGGCTTTGTGCTGAAATCGCGCAAAGAAATGCGCTATTAAGCCTTTTCCTTTCTGAATTTCATACGGTACTCCGTCAAGCGTAAAACGGCTCCGAGGACAGCCCCCGTTATGATACCCGACGGAACAGATAAAAGTAAAAGAATAGGGATATATGCCAAAAGTGCTTTTCCAAACAAAACAAGTGCGACCGCACCTTGCGCCGCGTTGTGAGCGAATGCCCCTACCATGCTGATACCGACAAGCCCCACACGTCCGCGCCAAACAAGAAAGAGCAATCGGAGCACGAGCACCGAGAAAACGCCTCCGCACAGGCTCATAAAAAAGGCAAGGACACCGCGAAAAAGAAGCGCGTATACCGCTTTGAGCAGTGCAATCAAAAGGGCAGGAAAAAGCCCATAAGACGCCGCCGCCAGCATGACAACGATATTGGAAAGCCCTGCCTTGGCACCGGGAGGAAGAATCGGAGAAAACACATTTTCAAGCACAGAAAGCGCAAGTGCGAGTGCGGCAAGCAACGCAAAGCGTGTTATTCGCCTTATCCGACCTGTTTTTTCCACGTTTCTACTCCTTTTGTATATTAACGTTTATATTATAACGGAAAACAACCTGTTTTTCCATTGTTTATCTTGCCAATGCGGTTTTTAAAATGTTGCAAAAATTGCCGTATTTTGACAGCATTTTAACGATTATCCCGTAACACCGTCTTGCTCGTTTTCTCCGGAAAGCGTCACCGAGAATCCAAGCGGCAAACAAAAGATTCCGCCGCCGTCTTCCGAAACCTTCCCCATATGTACGCAGTCCTTGCCCGCACACGGGGACGCCAATATCGAAACACCTTCAGAGGAAAAGCGCACGCGCACATCTCCCTCTTCGAAAGAATAAACGCGCTCCTCTTCTGCCGAAAGCGTGACTGTATCGATGATCTCGCCATAGCGGCGAACGGTTGCGGTTTTTGCCGTATCTCTCATCAAAAACGGTATCATGATTGCAAGCGAAAACAAAAGAATTCCTACCAAGATCAAAAGATCCGCTTTTTTAAAAAGTGCGTGCTTCAAAACGGATACACCTCCCAACCTTCCGCGGGAGTGAAAAGGGCGGACATACCTGCCGAAGCATACAAATCGCCCTCTTCGGTCACGAAAAGAACCTCGGCACCATAGCTTTCACAAAGTGCTTTTCCCTTTTCCATACCGAGTGCGAAAACAGCCGTCGAAAGAATATCGGAAAGCGCGCCGCTGCTTGCAACGACGGTGACGGAAACAAGACCGTTTTCAATGGGCATGCCGGTGGAAGTATCCAAAATATGATGATAACGCACACCGTTTTCGGTGAAGTTTTTTTCATAACTGCCCGAGGTAGACACAAAGGCATCGACAAGAGCAAGCGTGCCGAGCGTTTGGGCAGTATCAAAAGGATCTCTGACACCAACGCGCCAACTTTCGCCGTTTTTAGAGCCAACCGCCGCGATGCTGCCCCCCACGGAAATCAACCCGCTTTCGCCTTTTTCGCGAAGGGCTTCGGAGAGGCGGTCAGCCGCCATTCCTTTTCCTACGGCACCGAAATCAAGCTTTCCGACCGTTTGGGCATAATTACCCGAGAACGACAGAGAAGAAAGGCGAATCTCCTCTACCGCAGCCGCAAGCGAGGAGGCATTCGGCAAAGCAGGCGCATCGTCAAAATGCCACAGTGCGCTTAGCGGCAGGGCGAAAGGCGTAAAAGCACCGTCCGTCTTTTCTTCGATTTCGAGACACAAAAGGAGCACCTCTCGGAAAGACGCGGAAAGAAGCACCTCTTCACCCGCGTTAAGCCTTGCAACAAAAGAGCCGGGCACACGGTGCGAAATCTCATTCTCCAGCGCGGACGCAAGCGGCAAAAGAGACTTTGCCGTCTCTTCCGTTTCGGCTGTTACGGAAAGAAAGGTTCCCATGGCGAAGCCTTCCGTGCGGACGTATCGCGGTGCACAGGAAGGGAGAAGGAAAAGCAAGCTCAAAAAAAGAGATAAAAGTGAGAAAACTTTTTTCATTTTTAGGACCGTTCCTTTCTGTGCAAAGTTACTTTTGCGGCGATTTATACTTTACGGTGCAGAAGGCGCAAAAGGCATATCGGAATTTTTTAAAACTCGTTTTCTTCCGTGACCGCCTCATATAATATATTTACTATTTTATCACATGCGAAAAAAAAACGCAAGCAAAAAAGCCGTTTTCATCAAAAAAATGCTAACAAAAAAACGGTTTTGAAAAAGGAAAAATTTAATCGGCATATTTTTTACTCTTTTCTTGTTTTTTCGGCATTTAGGTCTTGATTTATAGCGAAGTTTGTGCTATAATATTTAAGGTGTAGTATGTCAAATATTTGACGATCTTTGACACGCACCTTATACCTTTGTTTTTTAAAAAATATAAATCTCAGGAGGTTCATTTCATGGCACTCACTCAAGAGCAATTCGCCGCAAAAATGGAAGAGCTTACCGCGTTCATTGCCGAAAACAAGAACGTAGACGGTCCTCTTATGCCCATCATGCAAAAGGCACAAGAGTCCTTCGGCTATCTTTCCATGGAAGCTATGACGCTGATCGCGGACGAGCTTGACATCCCCGTCTCCAAGATCTACGGCGTAGCTACCTTCTACGCGCAGTTCTCTCTGACACCCAAGGGAGACAACATCATCCAAGTTTGCACAGGTACCGCTTGCTACGTTAAAGGCGCGCAGGCAGTTCTCGACGAGGTCATTCACCAGCTCGGTATTCATTCCGGTGAAACCACCGAAGACGGCAAATTCACCATCCAAGACACCCGTTGCCTCGGTTGTTGCGGTCTTGCCCCCGTTATGACCATCAATGAGGACGTTTACGGCCGCATGGTTCCCGGTCAGGTCAAGGGAATCCTCGACAAATATCGCGCACTTTAATCAACGGAAAGGACGAAACATATGAAAACTATTGCTGAACTCGCCGCGATTCGCGAGATGATGCAGCCTAAGATGGCTGTTCGCAAAGGTCTCGCCGCTATCGAGGACAACGGTTACAAACGCCACATCCTTATCTGTGCCGGTACCGGTTGTACCTCTTCCAAGAGCCTTAAGATCGCTGAAAAGCTGGAAGAAACTCTGACTGCCCATAATCTCACCAACGACGTACAGATCGTTAAAACCGGTTGTTTCGGTCTTTGCGCCGCAGGTCCTATCATGATCGTATATCCCGAAGGCACCTTCTACAGCCATGTTGAAGTAGAAGATGTTGAGGAGATTGTAGAATCTCATGTCATCGGCAACAAACCCGTGGCACGCTTGTTCTATACCGACGAAAATCTCCATAAAGAAGAGGGCGTTTCCGTTGCTTTGATGGACACCACCTTCTATAAGAAGCAACACCGTGTTGCACTCCGTAACTGCGGTTTCATCAACCCCGAGTGCATCAACGAGTACATCGCTATGGACGGTTACAAAGCACTTGGCACCGTTCTCACCTCCATGACTCCCGACGATGTTATCAAGGTTATTCTTGACAGCGGCTTGCGCGGCAGAGGCGGCGGCGGCTTCCCCACCGGTATGAAGTGGCAATTCGCCAAGAACAGCGTTTCCGACAAGAAGTACGTTGTTTGTAACGCAGACGAGGGCGACCCCGGCGCATTCATGGACCGTTCGGTTCTCGAAGGCGACCCCCATGCCGTCATTGAAGCTATGGCAATCGCAGGTTACGCCATCGGTGCTGACGAAGGTTATGTATACGTTCGTGCGGAGTATCCCATTGCCGTTAAGCGTTTGAAGAAGGCAATTGAAGATGCTCGCGCAGAAGGCATTCTCGGCAAGAACATTTTCGGCACAGGCTTTAACTTTGACATGCAGGTTCGTCTTGGCGCAGGCGCATTTGTTTGTGGCGAGGAAACCGCACTTCTTACTTCCATCGAGGGTAACCGCGGTGAGCCCAGACCTCGTCCTCCGTTCCCTGCTGTAAAGGGCCTTTTCGGTCAGCCTACCATTATCAACAACGTTGAGACCTATGCGAACATCGCTCAGATCATCAACAACGGTTCCGAATGGTTCGCTTCCATGGGTAAAGACAAGGCGAAGGGTACCAAGGTATTCGCGCTTTCCGGCCGTATCAACCGCACCGGTCTTGTTGAAATCCCCATGGGCACCACGCTCCGTGAGATCGTTTACGACATCGGCGGCGGTATTCCCAACGGCAAGAAGTTCAAGGCAGCTCAAATGGGCGGTCCTTCCGGCGGTTGCGTTCCCGCATCCTTGATTGATGTTAACGTTGACTACGATTCCCTTGCAGCCATCGGTGCCATGATCGGTTCCGGCGGTCTCGTTGTTATGGACGAGGACAACTGTATGGTTGATATCGCGAAGTTCTTCCTTGAGTTTACGGTAGATGAGTCTTGCGGAAAGTGCACTCCTTGCCGTATCGGTATCCGTAAGATGCTTGACATCCTCACCCGCATCACCGAGGGTAACGGTCAAGAGGGCGATATCGAAAAGCTCGAAGAGCTTGCCAACATGATCAAGACCAACTCTTTGTGCGGTCTCGGTCAGACAGCTCCGAACCCCGTTCTCTCCACCATCCGTTATTTCCGCAACGAGTATGAGGCTCATATTCGCGAAAAGCGTTGCCCTGCCGGTGCCTGCAAGAAGCTTTCGAACTTCTATGTAGATGCTGACAAGTGTATCGGTTGCGGTCTTTGCATGAAGAACTGCCCTGTTGGCGCGTTTGAACGTTTGCCCAAGGAAAACTATCCCGACAAGAAGCTTGCTCCTGTCACGATCGACATTTCGAAGTGCATCAAGTGCGGCGTTTGCCTTGGCAACTGTAAGTTCAAAGCCATCAGCAAGAAATAAGGAGGTACTACGCTAATGAATACGGTTACACTTACCATTGACGGCGTACAGGTTACTGTACCCGCAAACTATACCATTCTGGAAGCGGCTGCCGCTGCCGGCATCAACATCCCCACGCTCTGCTACTTGAAGGACATCAACCAGATCGGTGCTTGCCGCCTTTGCTTGGTTGAGATTGAAAAGGCTCGCGGCTATCAGGCTGCATGCGTTTCTCAGGTTGCTGAGGGCATGGTTGTCAGAACCAACACCGAAAAGCTCCGCGCACAGAGAAAGCTCAACCTTGAGCTGTTGCTTTCCAACCACAACCGCGAGTGCACCATTTGCCCTCGCTCCAAAAACTGCGAACTTCAAGCGCTCTGCAACGAGTACGGCGTTGACACCGTTCGTTTTGAGTCTCCCACCAAGCGCGAATACACCAAAGACACCCTTTCTCCCTCCGTTGTCCGCGACAACAGCAAGTGCATCAACTGCCGCCGCTGTATTGCCGCTTGTAACGATGTACAGAAGATCGGTGCCATCGGTCCCTCTTTGCGCGGTGACAAGACCATCATCGGTTCTATCTTCGGCAAGAGCCTCGTAGACACGCCTTGCATCAACTGCGGTCAGTGTATCGCAGCCTGCCCTGTTGGCGCGCTCACCGAAAAGAGTGCCATCGACGAGGTGTTTGCGGCTCTCGCAGATCCCGATAAGTTCGTTGTTGTTCAGCCTGCTCCCGCGGTCCGCGCTACCATTGGCGAAGAGTTCGGTCTTCCCATGGGCGTAGCTCAAACCGGCAAGCTTGCCACGGCTCTTCGCCGTCTCGGCTTCGACCGCGTATTTGACACCAACTTCGGTGCAGACCTTACCATCATTGAGGAGGGTACCGAGCTTCTTTCCAGACTCAAGAACGGCGGCACACTTCCCATGATCACCTCTTGCTCGCCCGGATGGGTTTCGTATTGCGAAACCTTCTATCCCGAGTTCATCCCCAACCTTTCCTCTTGCAAGTCGCCTCACCAGATGACCGGTGCTATCGTGAAGAGCTATTTCGCTGAAAAGAACGGCATTGATCCCGCAAAGATCTATGTTGTTTCGGTTATGCCCTGCACCGCTAAGAAGTACGAGGCTTCCCGCGACGAGATGAAGGTAGAGGGCAACCGCGATGTAGACGCTGTTATCACCGTTCGTGAGCTTGCTCGCATGATCAACAACGCAAACATCGACTTCGCACGTCTGCCCGACGGCAAGTTTGATGACATGCTTGGCGACTCCACCGGTGCCGCTGATATCTTCGGTACTACCGGCGGCGTTATGGAGGCTGCACTCCGTACCGTTTACGAAAAGGTAACCGGCAAAGAGCTTTCCGATGTTAACTTCACCGCTGTTCGCGGCATGAACGGCATCAAGGAAGCTACCATTGATCTTGACGGTACCGAGGTTAAGGTTGCTGTTGCTTCCGGTTCCGGCAACGCTAAGGATCTTCTCGAAGCCATCAAGCGCGGCGAGAAGGAATACACCTTCATCGAGATCATGGGTTGCCCCGGCGGTTGTATCAACGGCGGCGGTCAGCCTATCGTCAGCGCAAAAGACCGTCTCTATGTAGATTACAAGGCACTCCGTGCCAGCGCACTCTACAGAGAGGACGAGGGCAAGGCTCTGCGCAAGTCGCATGAGAACCCCTCCATCGTGAAGCTTTACGATGAATTCCTTGGCGAGCCCAACGGCCACAAGGCACACGAGCTTTTGCACACCCACTACACTGCTCGTAACAAGTATTGATAAATCCCACAAAGGGGGCTGTCTTTCTGACAGCCCCCTCTTTTTTTCGCAAAAATGGGGCTGAGTCATTGGCTCAGCCCCATACTGTATTTTGTTTTGGAAAACGCGGTTTAGTCATTGGAACCGTCTGTGCCGTCCGAATCGGAAGTACCGTCTCTGTCGCTACTTTCACCCTCAATCGCGGTAAAGTCAATGGCTCTTTCGCGAGACTGACGTTCCTCTTCCTCCTTTGCCATACGATTTTCTTCTTCGCTCTGCTTAGCGCGCTCCTTCACGATGTTTTGAAGATCTTCATCCGTCACATCGTCATGCTCCATGACATAAACGAACTGATCTCCATCCATCACCTCGAATTTAACGAGATAGGCGGCAATGAAGTGAAGCTTCTCCATATTTTCATTGAGCGTTTTCTTAGCCAGCGCATATCCCTCATCGACAATACGCTTGATTTCACTGTCGATTTTAAACGCGGTGGCTTCGGAATAGTTTTTACTTGTGTTAAAGTCTCTGCCGAGGAAGACCTCGTCGTCGCTGTGCTCGCCGCCGAGAAGCAGAGTACCAAGCTCCTCACTCATACCCAAACGCGTTACCATATCGCGCGCGATATGTGTTGCACGCTGAATATCGTTGGAAGCACCGCCCGAAACATCACCAAAGATGATCTCCTCTGCGGCTCTTCCGCCGAGAAGCATCGCAATCTTCTCTTTGAGCTCGGATTTATAAACACTCATGCGATCGCGTTCGGGAACGCTGAGCGTATAGCCAAGAGCTCTGCCGGACGGAATGATAGAAATTCTGCGCACGGGATCTTGCGACGGAAGTACATGCGAAAGAATGGCATGCCCCGCCTCGTGATATGCAGTGTTTTTCTTTTCCTGCTCGGTGAATCGTGCCGTTTTCTTTTCGGTGCCGACCAGCACCTTCAAGGTCGCCTTTTCCACCTCTTCCATACCGATCAGGCTCTTTCCCTTGCGAGCCGCAAGAAGTGCCGCCTCATTCATCAAATTGGCAAGATCGGCTCCCGTAAAGCCGGTGGTGTTTTGTGCGATCTTTTGAAGATCCACGTTGCCCTCAAGAGGCTTATTGCGAACATGCACACGCAGAATGGCTTCTCTACCGGCAAGATCGGGATAATTAACGGTAACTTGTCTGTCAAATCGACCGGGACGCAAAAGCGCGGGATCGAGGATATCGGCGCGGTTGGTAGCGGCAATAACAATGACGCCCTCATGTGTACCGAAACCGTCCATTTCCACCAAAAGCTGATTAAGTGTCTGTTCTCTTTCATCATGCCCACCGCCAAGACCGGTACCGCGACGACGGCCGACGGCATCAATCTCATCAATAAAGATGATGCTGGCAGGGCTCTTGCGAGCCGTTTCAAAAAGATCTCTGACACGGGAAGCACCGACACCGACATACATTTCCACGAAATCGGAACCGGAGATGGAATAGAAAGGAACACCGGCTTCTCCCGCGACGGCTTTGGCAAGCAACGTTTTACCCGTACCGGGAGGGCCTACAAGAAGGACACCGCGCGGAATGCGCGCGCCCAAACGGACAAACTTGGAGGGATCCTTCAAAAACTCAACGACCTCTTCCAGTTCTTCTTTTTCTTCATCCGCGCCTGCCACATCAATAAATTTAATGGCATTTTTGGTATCTGCGGGAGTACGCACCCTGGCATGGGAAAAACCGCCTCTGCCGCCTTTACCGGACTGACGCATCAAAACCACCCAAAGGATGATGAAAGCAATAATACCAACCGCTACTAAAATGTAGGGGAAATAGGTGATATACCAAGGGGTCTCAATAGGCTCTGCAAAGTTATAGGAAACGAGCGTGCCTTCGGGATTCGAATCGGTTTTTAAAGAGGCGTTGGCAAGCTCTTCAATCGTCTCATACTGCACCGTATAAGACAAACGGTATGCAACCTGTTTGGTTTTAGAGGTTCCGTCCTCATTTTTCAATTCCGCGCCGCTTTCGTCATAGGTGCGCACGTTCATGATCATATTGCCCGATGTATCAACCTCAAAAGACTCCACCTTGCCATCGGCAAGATAGGCTTGCACTTGGCTGTACGTGGCCTTTTCGGGCTCGTTGGCAGGACCGGTCAGCACATTTGCCATAATGGCAAAGCACAAAACGATCGCCAAAAGAATAATAATGTTCTTCCAGCTGAATTTCATTTGCTATAAAAACCTTTCTTATTTTTCGTACACCGACGGCTTTAAGATGCCGACATAAGGAAGCGCACGGTATTTTTCATCATAGTCAAGTCCATAGCCGACAACAAACTCATCAGGAACGATCTTACCCACATAATCAGGGGTAAATTCCACTTCCCGACGCGCGGGCTTATCCAAAACGGTGCAAGTGTGCACGCTTCTTGCGCCCTTACGTCTAAGATAATCGGTCAAATACGAAAGTGTCCGTCCGCTGTCAATGATATCTTCTACCACAATAACATGGCATTCTTCGATATCAGCACGTTGAAGATCCAAATGAATATTGATATTGCCGCTTGATTTCGTGGCGGAACCGTAAGAGGAAACCTTCATGAAATCAATTTCTATGGGTGTTTTTATTTTACGCATCAAGTCTCCCATAAAGACTACAGCCCCTTTGAGCGTCGCAACCAAAAGGAGTCTGCCATCGCTCTCGCCAAAGTCCCGGTCAATTTCTTCCGCGATGCGCGTGGTAATGGCATCGAGTTCTTGCTCAGAAACCAAGACGGTTAAAATGTCATCATTTTCGTTTCTCATATCATTGCCTCATCATTTCTTTTGATATATATAAAGGTCATATCGCGCTTATCTTTTTCGCCGCCATCCTCTCTCACGCCGAAATGCGGTACCCATAAGATTCCCGCACTGTCGCAGACAACGGGAATGTGGTCGCGTTCGGATAAAGGTATTTTGGCATCGGAAAAAAGTTTTTTGAGTTTGTGCGTTACTCCTCCGTAGCGATAAGAATCGCCGTCGGCTTTGGAGCGCACATAAAGTTCTCCATCTATTGTAGCAGAAGAGAAGTCTCTGTGTATAGATATTTTGTGAATATTTGAGGGAAGCTCGCGAGAATTTTTGGGAAGTAAAAAAATACGTCCGCCATCCGGCAACACATTCTCACCCATATGAAGAGAAATTTGCCCAAGCGCATACTTAGAAGGCGCATGCGAAACAAACATCACATTATTTTCGAACGAACCGACACGGATACCCGCAGGGAAATCAAGCGTGAAATTGCCGCCCCGAGCCAAGCGATCGAAAAAAGCCTCCACGTGCACTCGCTCCGGCAAAGGCGCGTTTGGACAATTATGACGGTAAAAGAGCTGAAATACACGGTAGCGAATGGCAGGATGTAACGCCCAAAGCGCATCTTTTTCTATCTTATCCCCTTTTTGCATTTGCAAAAAGCTGTCATACGCCAAGCGATCCAAGCAATCCATATCCTGTGAAACATTATCCTTCATACGGATAACAGCCGTTTCAAAGGAGGGATTCAGCTTGCGCATGCGCGGCAAAAGCTCGTTGCGAACAAAATTACGCTTATATGAAGTGTCGGCATTGGTAGAATCCGTCACAAAAGGAATCGACGCTTCCTTGACGGCGCACTGCACCTCTTCTCCCGTCAAACGCAACAGAGGGCGGAACACAACGCATCCGTTCAGCGTACGCATCTCGGGTATACCGCAAAGCCCTCTCAAACCGGTACCGCGCGCCAAATGAAGCAAAACGGTTTCGGCGTGATCGGTGGCATGATGCGCCGTAAAAACATAGGTCAACCCATGTTTTTTCGCATGCATGGCAAACATTTCATAGCGCAAGCGTCGCGCCGTTTCCTCGATACCCATGTCCTCAAGTTCCGAAACGAGGGGAACATTCACACGGACGGCTTCAAAAGGGACGGAAAGCTTTTCCGCCTCAGCGCGGGCAAACACCTCATCCCGATCCGCTTCTGTGCCGCGTATGCCATGATTGACATGCAACGCCAAAAGCGAGAAATGCTCTTTTTGCGATAAGCGATGCAGAAGATGTAGCAAAAGCATGGAGTCCGCGCCGCCGGAAAGACCGAGCAAAATGCCCCGTTTCCGTTCATGGGCGGGAATTTTTTGATCAAGTGCCTTTAAAAAGACACTCTCGGCGTAAGCGAAAGCACTCACTGCGGTTCGCCCACGGTATCGTCAAGCGTGCGGAATTTGGTAAACTGACCGTTCCAACCCATCTTGACACTGCCGACCGAGCCGTGGCGGTTCTTCGCCACAATGACCTCAGCCGTATTGGCTGCCGCTTTAGCAGCGGCCTCATCGGTTTCTTTATAGTACTCGTCACGGTAGAGGAATAAAACGATATCGGCGTCCTGCTCAATAGCACCCGAATCGCGAAGGTCAGAAAGCATCGGTTTTTTGATGGTTCTTCCTTCGGGACCGCGGGAAAGCTGAGCACAACAGAGCACCGGCACACCGAGATCCTTCGCCATGATCTTAAGGTTACGCGAAATATCGCCCACCTCTTGCACACGGTTATCGATATTTCTGCCGCTTTGCATGAGCTGCAGGTAGTCAATCACAACCATGCCGAGGTTATCCACACGGCGAAGCTTTGCCTTCATGTCGGTGGGAGAGATACCCGTCGTATCGTCAATCAGAATGTCACAACCGGCAAGCATCACCGACGTATCGGCAATACGTTGCCACTCATCGGGCGAAATTTCACCCGAGCGCAAAGCTTTACTCTCGACCAACGCTTCACTGGAAAGCATACGGAGCGCAAGCTGTTCTGCTGACATCTCAAGCGAGAAGCAAGCCACAGCCTTGCCCGAACTCTTTGCAACTTGCACGGCAATATTCATGGCAAAACTCGTTTTACCCATACCCGGGCGTGCACCGATCAATACAAGGTCTCCCTTACCAAGCTGAACCAACGTAGCATCGAGATCGGAAAACCCCGTGCGAACACCCGAAATCTCATTGGGATGCTCGGAAAGATGTTGCAGATCCATATAAACCGTTTGCATAACGTCACGGATGTGACGGAAAGCACGGGAATCTTGCTTTTGCGCGATATCAAAAATCCGTTGTGCGGAAGCGTCTAAGATCTGCTCAATGCTTCCTTCCTCGGTATAGGCGTCTTTGGTGATATCTTCACACGCACCGATGAGATTGCGCAACGTTGCCTTATCATGCACAATCTTGGCATAATCTTTGACATTCGCCACCGTCGGTACAGCTCCCGCCAAGGTTCCGAGATAGGATACACCGCTTTCGGTATCGGCATAAGAACCAAGAGAAACCAAGGTGTTAACCAAGGTGACGGTATCGATGCTACGGCTTTGCAAAAACATGGTTTGCATGGCAGTGAAGATATTTTTATGCTCTTCGATATAAAAGTCATCGGCGAAGATCGTACCCGCGATGTCATCAAAAACCTCGGGCTTGATCAAAACCGATCCAAGCACCGCCTGCTCCGCTTCGATGGAGGCAGGCAGTTTTCTGCCAATATCGACTGTCATGGAGTTTTCTCCCTTTTGCTTTTATTCATGCACCACAACGGTGACTTTTCCGCTTACATCAGTGTAAAGCTTGACGGCAACAGAATATGTGCCGTAGCTCTTGATGGTATCGGTAAGCTCGAGTTTTCTTTTGTCAACCGCAATGCCGAAATCTTTTTCCAAGGCTTCAGCAATGTCCTTTGCGGTAACCGCACCGTAAAGACGTCCGTCCGCACCCGAGGCGGCGCGAATCTTAACGGTAACGGAAGCAAGCTTTTCGGCGATCGCCTTTGCCGCCTTGCGATCCTCTTCGATCTTAAACTGACGTGCGGATTCCTTGCCCTTCAGATCGTTTTGCGCCTTGCTGTCGGCAACAATGGCAAGCTTACGGGGCAAAAGAAAATTTCTTGCATAGCCTTCAGCTGCCTCTACAATATCATCTTTTTTACCAAGTCCCTTGACGTTGGCAAGCAAAATTACTTTCATGATTCTATTCTTCCTTTCGATAGTCTTAATTTACAAATTTATCAATGGCGTGCTTTAATTTATCAATGGGTTCCTCGTTGGGATCAATCTCAATCTGCGCGCCGGCAGAATCGAAATGTCCGCCACCGTGCAACTGCTCCAAAATCTTCGCCACATTGACCGTTCCGTTGGAGCGTGCGGAAATATGAACGCGGCCGTTGATCGTAACAATGGCAAAGGAAGCGGCGATTCCGCGCCCGGACAAAAGACGGTCTGCCGCTTTGGCGGCAATCACTCGGTAGCTGGCATCGGTATTTCCTTCACAAACGGCAATGGCAAGAATCTCTTTGTATGTTACCACATTGGTCAAGAACTGGGATTGCTTTACGAGATCGAGCACATCGTTTTTAAAGAACTCATTGGTCTCTCCGGGATCCGCCCCTTCCCCTCTCAGGAAATAAGCGGCACCGAAAGTGCGTGTGCCGGTATTGTGGACCAACTGTTTGGTATCCAAGAGAATACCTGACAGCATGAGCTCTGCCTCCTCCTTAAGCAACCGCTTGGCACCGAGGAACTGCTCGAGAATTTCGGCAACCATCTCGGATGCGGAGGAAGCAGAGGGCTCAATATAAGCAATCGTGGGTTCTTTCTCAAACACATTGGTTTGCGTATGGTGGTCGATGATAACAAAATCTTCTACCATGTCGATCAGCTTCGGGCATTCGGAATGCGGGAAGTTATTAACGTCAACGACCACAAGAAGCGTTTTCGGTCTGACATAGGCAGGCGCATCGGCACCGCTGATGAAGACACCGTCGTATTCCTTGCACCCCGATATCTTATCCATACATGGGCGCAGGTTGGGATCGGAGGTATTACAAACAATATGCACATCCGAAACACCGTAGCACATTGCAAGGCGGGCAACACCGATGGCAGAACCAAAGGAGTCATAATCTCCGTATGCGTGCCCCATCACCAACACATTATCGGCATAGGCAAAAAGGCTCAAAAGATGTCTGCCGATGGTGCGTGCGCGAACATTTGCGCGCTTATAAACGGCTTTGGTCTTACCGCCGAAGTAATCGGTTCCGCTTTCATTACGGTAAACAACCTGGTCACCGCCGCGTTGCAATGCGATATCAAGCGCGGACTGTGCCAACTGTTCTTTCTCAAACAGGCTTCCCGAAAGGCAACAAATACCGATGGAAACCGTGACGGGCACACCGTCGCCGACTCTGACGTTACGGACACGGTCGAGCACGGGAAAATGGTTTTGAATGCATTCATCGAGATGACGCTTATCAAAAAGAAGCAGATATTTATCGCGGTCATAAGAACGGAGGATACCGCCCATGGAAAAGCACCAATCGCGCAAAATATCGGCAACCTCGTTTGCGGCAGAACGGAAATTATCCTGAATATGCTGCAAAAGCTCCTCAAGGTTATCGAGAAGTACATAAGCCACGGCAACATTGGATTCTTCATGCCTTGTGCGAAGCAAGGAATACTCCGTATACATACGGTCAAGATCGGTGAGATCGCGAAACGTTACAAGCACACTTTCTTTGGTCTCGGGCATGGGAACGAAATCGTATTGATATAAGCCATCTCCAATGCGGCAAAGCCGCGGTGTTTGCTCGGCAAGCAAACTATCCGATACTTTGATGCAAAGCTTTTCCATCGGGGTGCCTTCCTCGACACCGGTCTTTTGCGAAGCCTCCAAAAATGCGGTATTGCACCAAAGGATGATTCCCTTTTTATTCGTCAAAATGGTGGGATGCACCGACTCGGCAAGCACGCTCGTTAAGTCTCCCCCCACGGAAAGCTCAGAAGCAATATAAGCAGGAGGTGTGGTACGGTTGCGGCGAACGCCAAGATAAATACCGAGTGCAAGCATATAGAAAAACACACCAAACATACCCGCATAAAGAGGAATGATACCGGGAATAGCGCAACACGCCGCCGCACCTATAATGGCGGCACTTGTCACGGTTACCAAGAAAACGATATCGCTTTTTTCGATAATATGACTGTTTTTATTCATATAAATCCATATCCTTTCTTGCGGAATTTGTGACCGCTTTGCCATAGAAGCAAAAAGAAAGCCACATCTTGAAACAAAGGTACAAAAGCACCTTGAAAAAATTCTTTTTCATGTAAAACCAATTTCTGCATTTTATCTTATATATTATAGCAGAGTTTTTTGTTTTTGTAAACACCATTAGATGATTTATTTTGATTTTTACGTAATTTTTCGGTGATAAGTGTGTGATTGCGCAAAAAAAGACTTGAAAAGAGAAAAGAAATGTAGTAAAATGAAAAAAAGAAATGCCGAAAGGAGAGAAATATATGTTAACATTGTCCGACAAGCCCGATGCTTTGCCCGGCATAGGTCCTGCCAAGGCAAAAGCGTTTTTAAAGCTCGGCATCACCGATATCCGATCTCTCCTTTTCCATATTCCGCGCGGATATGAAGATAGAAGCCATCCCTGTTCCTTGGCGGACGCACGCGACGGTGCGACCGCTTGCTTTCTTTTAACCGTCGGTAGCGAGCCGCGCTCGGTGCGTCTGCCTTCGCGTATGACGCTGACTAAATTTCGCGCATTCGATGCCAGCGGCAGTGTTGAAGTTGTTTTCTTCAATCAACCGTATTTGAAAGAAACCTTTACACTCGGGCAAGAATTCCGTTTTGTGGGCAAACTCACACCGCAAGGCAGAGTCTATCAACTGGTCTCCCCTAAATTTGAAAAATACGATCCCTTAGATCCGCCGCCCGACATTTGCCCGATTTACGGTCTTTCCATGGGAATATCGGCAAATGTGCTTCGCAAAGCGATCGACGCGGCACTCTCCGAAGCTCTTCCCTCCCTAAAAGATTATTTACCGGAGGATATTCGCCGAAAGCACGGCTTGCCCACCTTGGCAAGTGCGCTTCGCGCTCTGCACAAACCGCTTGATTTCGCCTCGGTCAAAGCCGCTTCACGGCGTTTGGCATTCGACGAATTTTTCTTATTTTCGCTCGGAATCTCCCTCTCTAAGCAAAGGCAGTCAGCCTACACCTCGGACATTCTTCCCCGTCCTGACGAAAAAAGCTTTTTCTCCCTCTTCCCTTATGCGCCTACAGGTGCGCAAGCACGCGTTTGCCGTGAAATTCTTGACGGCATGACCAAAGGTGAAGTAATGAATCGCATTTTAGTCGGAGACGTCGGTTGCGGCAAAACGCTTTGCGCCGCATTTGCGATATATGTCGCTCTCTTTGGCGGAAAGCAAGCCGCCCTGATGGTACCCACGGAAATTTTGGCACGTCAACACTTTCATGACTTAGAGCCCCTTTTCGCCCGCCTCGGATTCAAGACTTCGCTTCTGCTCGGTTCAAGCACCGTAAAAGGAAAACGTGATGCCTACGTGGGGCTTTCCACGGGAGAAATTCAACTTGTCATCGGTACTCATGCACTTTTGAACGAAAAGATTCACTTCGCGGATTTAGGTTTGACGGTTACGGACGAACAGCACCGATTCGGCGTGCATCAACGTGCTTTACTGCGCGAAAAGTGTCCCAAAGCGCATATGTTGGTCATGAGCGCAACCCCCATCCCACGCACGCTGGCATTGGTTCTATACGGCGATCTTGATATTTCACGCATCGATGAAATGCCGAAAGGCAGGCAACGCGTTGCCACTTACGTGGTGAATGAAAGCTACCGACAAAGGCTGTACGCCTTTATCGAAAAACAAGTTGCCCTCGGCGGCCAGGTCTATGTGGTCTGCCCTGCTATCGAAAAAGCGGAGGAAAGCGAAGAGGGCGAGATTGCCTACTCTCTCTTCAAAGACACACCTCCGCCCATGAAGGATGCGCTTACCGTCACCCAAGACATCGGGCGCGCCTGCCCTTCGCTCCGTGTCGGCTTTTTGCACGGCAAAATGAAATCAGCCGAAAAAGATACCGTCATGGCAAGCTTTTCTGCGGGGCAAACCGACGTGCTTGTCTCCACCACCGTCATCGAAGTCGGTGTTAATGTTCCGAATGCCACCCTTATGATCATTGAGGATGCCGACCGCTTCGGCTTGGCGCAACTGCATCAGTTGCGCGGTAGAGTCGGACGCGGCAAAAAGGAATCCTTTTGCGTTTTGGTCTCCAACGCATCGGGCGAAGAGGCGCGTGCGCGGCTCGAAACCATGCGAACGACCTACGACGGTTTCCGTGTGGCGGAAGAGGATCTGAAGCAGCGCGGCCCCGGTGATTTTCTTGCATCGGCAAGCAGTGATACCATTCGCCAAAGCGGCGGGCTTGCCTTCCGTTTTGCCTCGCTTTGCGAGGATACGGATCTTCTCTCGGCGGCGGCGGCGGATGCCAAAGCCGTGCTTTCTTTGACGGGAGAGGAAAAAGAAACTTATTTACAAAAAGAAGCGGCTCTTTTTGAGGAAGCCAAGCGTCTGTTTAAAGACAGTGCCGCAAATATATCCTAAAAGGAAACACAAGTTATGACCAATCAACCGCTTGCCGATCGCATGCGCCCCGAGAAATTAGAAGATATCGTAGGTCAAAAGCATCTTTTCGGTCCCACAGGCACGCTCCGTGCGATGCTCCGACGCGGACGCATCACCAATATGATTTTCAGCGGTCCTCCCGGAACCGGCAAAACCACCGCCGCGGGCATCATTGCTCAAAGCTCCGGCATGCGCATGTTCCGCTTGAACGCCACAACAGCCTCCCTCGCCGATGTCAAAGCTGTTGCTGAAGAAACCAAAACGATGTTCGGCTCGGAGGGTGTGCTTCTATACCTCGATGAAATCCAGTATTTCAATCGCAAGCAACAGCAATCTCTTTTAGAATATTTGGAGGACGGACGGATCACCCTTATCGCATCCACCACGGAAAATCCTTATTTTGCGATCTACAATGCACTTATCTCCCGTTCTTCCGTCTTTGAGTTCAAACCCGTGGAGAAAGAGGAATGCGCACAAGCCCTCCGTCGGGGTTGGGATATTTTGAACGCCGAGGATAAAGCAAACAAAACCGCTTCGGACGATTTTCTCTTGCGTCTTGCCTCTTTTGGCGGCGGTGATGTTCGCCGCAGCATTGGCATCCTCGAAAACGCTTACGCTTTGACCGATGACGCACTGCAAGAAGAAACGGTGAATGCCCTTGCCCCTTCCTTTACCGGCAATTTCGACGCATCGGGCGATACGCATTACGATTTGCTCTCATGTTTGCAAAAATCGGTGCGCGGTTCGGATCCCGACGCCTCTCTGTTTTATTTGGCAAAGCTGTTGGCGGGCGGTGATTTGCTCTCCGCCTGCCGCCGCTTACAAGTCATTGCAAGCGAGGATGTCGGTGCCGCCTATCCTTTGGCAGCGGTCATTGTTCGCGCTTGTGTGGAAAGTGCCAGAGAACTGGGGCTCCCCGAGGCGGCACTGCCACTCGCCAATGCAACGGTTCTGCTTGCCACCTCCCCAAAGTCTAACGCCGCGCACGACGCTTATTTTAGGGCTTTGGCAGATGTCGAAGCAGGAAAAGGCACAGAAATCCCCGAGCATTTGCGCAGTCCGCTTTTCCGCGGATACAAATATCCCCACGACTATCCCAACCACTATGTAGAGCAAGAGTATCTTCCTAAGGATCTGCGGGGCAAGAAGTATTATGAATTCGGCAGTAGTAAAACAGAGCAACTCGCAAAAAGTTATTACGACTTGATCCACGGCACGAAGTAATCCTTGTTTGTTCTAAAGCATCGAACATTTCTCTCGTTTTTACTGCTCTATCTTGTTCTGCTCGCTCTTTGTTACCGTCTACCCTCGTCCGTTAAACTCCCCATTGCCATAACATCCGCTTCGGTGTGTTTCGTCCTCCTTTTTATAGGGCGAATACTCCGAAGCTTTTGGCGTGCCGCCGTTTATATCGCGCTGACTGTGGCGGTTTTGGCTGTCTCTGTCCTGCCTTCGTATCTATACGACCTCACCGACCGTGAACTCTCCCGACGGGCAGGCGATACTGTGTATGCCTCCGTTCTTATCGATGAGATCACCTACGAAAGCGAAGGGTTTTGTTATGCGAACGGTACCCTGCTCTCTTGTAACGGTGAAGAAGAGAATATCCGAGTTTGTTTTTCTCTCTCGGTTTCGGCTCCGCAAATAGGAGAAGTATATTCCGGCATTGCCGCGCTTTCCGCCATGGATTCCAAAGACACTTTAGATGCCTATTCCCTCTCTCGCGGTTACCGTTACTCATTAGAATTCGAGCATGCGCAAAGAACCGGAAGCAAGCTTACATGCAGCGTAATTTCTGCAAAATTGCGAACTTTTCTTTGCAATACTATCCGAAATCATACCAAAGGACAGAGCGCGAGTCTTTTATGCGCCATGCTTCTCGGAGAAAAAGACGGGCTTTCCGACACCTTCAACCGAGACATGCAACGCCTGGGACTTTCTCACATGCTGGCACTCAGCGGCATGCATTTTACCATCCTTTTGCTCGGCATAGAAAGACTCTTTTCCCTGCTTTCCATAGATAAGCGATTACGATATCTTTTGATCGCGTTTTTGACACTTCTTTATCTTTTTATCATCGGAAGCTCGCCGTCTGCCTTACGTGCGGGCATTATGATGCTTGTTTTGATTCTATCCTTCTTCCTTGGTAAGGAATATGATGCGCTGACCTCTTTGGCTTTTTCTGTCGCACTGATCTGTACTGTTTTTCCATATACCGTTTGCAATACATCCCTCATGCTCTCCGCTTTTGCAACATGCGGTATTCTACTGGCACTCGGCAACGATTACGGAGAGAGAAGCGACCGAAAGCAGTACAAGAATCTCATTCTGCGTCTTCTTGCCAAAACAGCTCTATCCATCAAAATCACACTCGCCGCATCCTTTGCCACACTTCCCTTTTTAGCGTTTCAATTCGGTACTTTCCCACTCTTACTCGTTGTCACCAATCTTTTATTTGCACCACTGATGCAATTTCTCTTGTACGCCGCGGTGCTGGTTCTTTTGTTCGGTTTTCTGCCGCCGATAGCTGTTGCCGCAACCTTCCTTTCCGAAAGCATCATTAAGCTTGCCTCCTTTTTCGCGGGTATTCCACACATTCAAATATCCATTCTGCGCCCGGATCTTTTGATCATTTTATTGTCGGGTACGCTTCTTTTCGGTGTTTTATATCTTTTTCCGCCAAGGAAAGAAAAACGAGCTAAAATATCCGCCGTAATCCTTGCCGCCATTTGCCTTTTCGCCTCTCTCTCGGGTACCGTCCGTCTCTTATACCACAGCGGCACGCTCACTATTCATCATCAAACCACAGAAAAGCAAACGGGCGAATTTTTTATTCTTTCCGAAAACGGATGCACCTCCGTCATAGACAGCACGTTCGGAACGGAAAAGGATATGGAGCTACTCTTTGAGCGCTTAGAAGAAGAGCATCTTGTGGAAATTGATTATTATGTAATTACCTCTTATCAAGCGTCTCACATGGGTACTTTGAGAGAAGTCATGGCGAACAACACCGTGCACCATCTCATACTCCCCATTCCTACATCCGCTTTGGAAGAAGAGATTTTTGCGTCTTTGCTTGTTTCCGCTAAAATCGGAGGCGGTGATATTGCGCTATACTTGGAAGAAAAACCGTTTATGCTCGGCAATACCGAGCTCTGTTTGCACGACACGTCTCTCTCCGAAGGCAAAGGCAACAGTTTGTTTTTCAGTGTGAAGAAAAACGGTTCTCGGTTCGCATATCTTTCGGCGGAGATGCTGCATATAGGCAACTGGGAAAAGCTGTCCGAATCTCTTTTCTCTTATGATGTGATTTTCTTCGGTACCTACGGCAGTGATTATAGGAACAACCGTCTGCCACCCGCCCATACTTTTTCAAAGGCAGACATTTACGCCGCCGCACAAGAACATATCCCATTCGAAAACGGATCGGACATTTCTTACCATACAAGGCACACCTTTTTTCTCGACCGATCGGGGCGTTTTCATCTAAAATGAAAAGGATCAGCACGCCAAAACGGGCTGATCCTTATGCTTTTTATCAAACGTTAAAGCGGAAAAGAACGATATCGCCATCTTGCATGACATATTCTTTTCCTTCACTGCGCAAAAGACCTTTCTCTTTCACGGCATTCATACTGCCCTCACGCATCAGGTCATCAAACGCCACTACCTCAGCGCGAATGAAACCGCGCTCAAAGTCGCTGTGAATCTTGCCTGCCGCGCCGGGGGCTTTAGTCCCTTTTGTAATGGTCCAAGCGCGTACCTCGGGTGCGCCGGCGGTCAAAAAGCTGATCAAACCAAGAAGCGAATAGGAAGCTCTGATAAGCTTATCCAAGCCGCTTTCGGTGATACCGAGATCATCAAGGAACATTTGCTTGTCCTCGCCCTCCAACTCAGCCAGCTCCGCCTCTATACCTGCGCAAACAGCAATCAGCTCCGCACCCTCGGATGCTGCATGAGCCTCAAGCTTTTTATAGTACTCATTCTCGATATACGAGCCGGACACCTCGGCATCGGAAACGTTCGCCACATAAATAATGGGCTTCAAGGTCAACAGTCTTGCCTCGGCGATCAACCCAAGCTCTTCTTCGTTCAGCTCCACCGTGCGCGCACATTTACCGTCACAAAGTGCGGCATAGATGCGTTCAAGCACCTCCACCTCAGCGAGAAGGCTTTTGTCTGATTTTGCCGCCTTTTTTTGGCGTTCGATACGGCGTTCCACCATTTCCATGTCTGAGAAGATCAGCTCCATATTGATGGTCTCTACATCGCGAAGCGGATCCACGCTTCCCTCCACGTGAATGATGTTATCGTCCTCAAAGCAACGGACAACATGAACGATGGCATCAACCTCACGGATATGAGACAAAAACTTATTGCCAAGTCCCTCGCCTTGAGAGGCACCTTTTACCAAGCCCGCAATGTCTACAAATTCGATGGTTGCGGGGGTATATTTTTCGGGATTATACATCTCGGCAAGCTTGTCGAGTCTCTCATCGGGCACAGAAACAATGCCCACGTTGGGATCAATGGTGCAGAAGGGATAGTTTGCAGACTGTGCGCCTGCATCAGTGAGCGCATTAAAAAGGGTACTCTTGCCGACATTCGGCAAACCGACGATACCGAGTTTCATGTATTTTCATTCTCCTTTGGATTTCATATCTTTTCACTACAACATACGAAATACATTATAACACATCTCGCTCTTTTTTTCAATAGCCTTGGAAAAATTATTCTGTTTTTCCTTGATGCATGGTGAAAACGGGAAACTCGGACGCTAAAAAAGAGATTCAAAAAATCTTTTTTTCATCTTCACACTCTTTTTCTCTGATTTTTTCAAATTTTTCTTGAAATTTTGCCCAAAAGAACACAAAAACCTATTGAAATTTTGTTCAAAATACGCTATAATAGTTATATCAATGAAAGTATGTTTTATTTTGACGGAGGAATATAGATATGGACACGAAAATTTTGATTGTGGATGACGACTTAAACATCTGTGAGTCGCTTCGCATGAATTTGGAAAGCGAAGGTTTTCAAATCAAAACCGCCAACGATGGCGTAGAAGCGGTCAGCTATTTCAAAATATACGAGCCCGATCTGGTTCTTTTGGACCTTATGTTGCCTAAGAAAGACGGTAAGGACGTTTGCCGCGAGATCCGCGAGATCTCCACAAAGCCTATTATCGTTCTTTCGGCAAAAGACTCGCCCGTAGAAAAAGCCATCACGCTTGAATTGGGCGCAGACGACTATATCGTAAAGCCTGTTGACAGAAGTGAGCTTCTCGCACGTATCAAGGCTGTTTTGCGCCGTTGCAACGCCACCATTAAGTCCGGCAGCGAGGATGTAATCAAGTACGATAATATTGAAATTTCCTTGCAAAAATACGAGCTGAAGTTGCGCGGTCAGTCCATCGCCATTCCGCCCAAGGAACTGGAACTTCTTTACTTCCTTGCATCTAATTGCAATATTGTTTTCAAAAGAGATCAGTTGCTTGATAAAGTATGGGGCTTTGACTACCTCGGCGACTCGAGAACCGTAGACGTGCATATCAAGCGTTTGCGCGAGAAACTGGAAGGTGTTTCGGACAAGTGGGCACTTAAAACGGTTTGGGGTGTCGGTTACAAGTTCGAAATTCTCTAATACATCGCCAAGGCAACTTTCGCCATATGGGCAAAGGTTCTTGCCTATATATACACCAAAAGGCGGTTTTTGATGTTTGACAGATATACCCTGCTAATAGAAAAAGGACAGAGAATGTTTCGTTCTCTGTCCTCTTTTTTTCGATCAGCACGATAGCGAAAAAGCACCGCAACTTTCCTTACAATAATAAAAAGGCAAAAAATTAAAACAAATTTGAGAGTAGGGGATAAAGCATTTAAAACGCGCTTAAAAAGCAAAAAACGAGTCAAAAGACTCGTCGCTATATAAAGGGTTGCAAAAACCCATTGAAAACCGAACAAAGGGGATGAAACGAAAGCTCAATAGAGAACTGCACGAAGCAGTTCAAGCCCTCGGTCTATTAGTATCGTTCAGCTAAACACATTACTGTGCGTACACCCACGACCTATCAAAC
>JAZNND010000003.1:0-34277 GCA_045580085.1 Eubacteriales bacterium | reverse complement strand
ATGGCGCGCCCGGCAGGATTCGAACCTGCGACCTACCGGTTCGTAGCCGGGCACTCTATCCACTGAGCTACGGGCGCGGATGGAGCGGGTGATGGGAATCGAACCCACGCGACCAGCTTGGAAGGCTGGAATTCTACCATTGAACTACACCCGCGTATGCGAAACGATGGCGCGCCCGGCAGGATTCGAACCTGCGACCTACCGGTTCGTAGCCGGGCACTCTATCCACTGAGCTACGGGCGCATAACATCATTTCGTACTTGAATATAATAGCACATCATTTGTGAAAAGTCAAGAGAAAAAAGAAAAAAAGAAAAAATATTTTTTTAAGAAAGGTATTGACAAATAAGATCGAATGTGTTATACTAACCGGGTAAATGGGTTATTGCCCGGAAAGTAGTTGCCAAAACGCACTCACCTTACCGCCTGCGGCGCGTACGGTAAACATAATTCTCTTGCTATAGGTAGGAAGGGTATGCATGCGGTTTGGTGTCGCATGCTTTTATTTTTTAGACGGAGGTGCAGGAAGATTAGCACGAAAGAGTTACTCATCAACGATGACATCAAGGCGAAAGAAGTTCGCTTGGTTGGCGAAGACGGACAGCAGCTCGGTATCATGTCTTTGAATGATGCTAAGGAGTATGCCTATTCCAGAAATTTGGATTTGGTATTGATGTCCGCTACGGCAACGCCTCCCGCTTGTCGCGCCATGAATTACGGTAAATACCGTTTTGAACGCGATAAAAAAGAGAAAGAGGCTAAGAAGAAGCAACAGGTTACAAAGCTTAAGGAAGTGCAGCTTTCTTGCCGTATTGATGTTCATGATTTTGAAACTCGCGTAAATCATGCGAAGAATTTTCTGCGCGACGGCAACAAAGTAAAAGCTGTGGTTCGCTTTAAAGGTCGTGAAATGACTCATATGGATCTTGGGCGCGACGTTTTGCAGAAGTTCCAGGACGCTTGCGCTGAGTTCGGCGCAGCTGAAAAGGGTGCAGTACTTGACGGCAGATATATGTCTGTTGTTTTGTCACCTCTCAAGGGCGCGGTCAAGGCAAAAGAAACTAAGCAAGATTAAAATTCGGTTTATTACCGTTAACAATTAAAAGGAGAGTACAAACATGGGAAAAGTAAAAACGCATAAAGCTTCTTCGAAGAGATTTTCTCTCACCGCTACCGGTAAAGTAAAGCTTAATCACTGCAATCGCCGTCACAAGCTCGGTCTTAAGACTGCGAAACGCAAGAGACAGCTTCGCAAGGGCGCAACCTTGAGCGAGAGCATGGCACCGGTTTACAGAACGCTTATCATTAAGTAAGCGACAAGTTAAGAAAATTTAGGAGGAAGACATAAAATGGCTAGAGTAAAAGGCGCGATGATGACGCGTAAAAGAAGAAAGAGCGTTCTGAAAGCTGCGAAAGGTTATTGGGGTTCTAAGAGCAAGCACTTTAAGATGGCGAAACAGGCCGTCATGAAGAGTGGCAACTATGCTTTTGCAGGCCGCAAGATGAAGAAGAGAGAGTTCCGTGCTCTTTGGATCGCACGTATTTCCGCACAGGCTAAGGTTTGCGGTATGAACTATTCTACTTTGATGCACGGCTTGAAGGTTGCCGGCATCGATCTGAACCGCAAGATGCTTGCTGAAATCGCTGTAAGCGACAAGGATGCATTTGCAGCACTTGCCGAAAAAGCAAAGGCGGCTCTTTGATTAGAGGAACGCATGTTTGCCATGGGTAAAGATGCGATGCTTCTTGCTACAAGGCAGATGTTTCTTTGACTACACAAGATGCATTTCGAATGCACACAAAGGGCTGTTGCAAGTTTTATTTGGCTTGCGACAGCCTCTTTCTTTGTTTTAGATCGAAGCGTAAAAACAGTAAATTCTAGATAGTCTTTGCTTGTAAAGGCGACGGTGGTTTTATGAAAGAAATACAGTATATCTCTTCTCGCACCAATTCAACGGTGCAGAGAACTGCATCATTAAAAGAAAAAAAGTATCGTGATCTCAATAAGGCGTTTTTGGTGGAGGGCTGGAAACTGACGGAAGAAGCGGTTTTATCCTCCTTGCCGATTACCGAGATTTTTTTATCGGAAGAAAAAAAGAACGTTTATCTTCCGACACTTTTATCTATGCTTGCGGAACGAAAAATGGAAAATATATCCATATTTGTGCTTTCAGAAGCTTGTTTTTCCAAAATTTCTTCGGAAAAATCGCCGCAAGGCATCATTGCGGTGATAAAACATCTTGACTTTTTTCAAGAATGTATTAAAATAAATATGAAGGATATTTTTTCATCTTCTCGTGTGCTGTGCTTATATTCCGTTCGCGATCCAGGAAATTTGGGGGCGATCGTGCGGAGTGCCGCCGCATTTGAAACAGACACCTTGATTTTGTCAAGTGACTGTGCCGATATCTATAATCCCAAAACATTGCGTGCGGCGATGGGCTCTCTTTTCAAAATGCGCATTTTTATTGTAGAGGATTTTTCGGCAACACTTTGCGCATTGCGCGAAAAGCGAAATGTTTACGCCGCGGAGCTAACGGATTCCGCTGTATCTTTAAAAAAACTTTCCCTTTCTAAGAGTGATGTTTTTGTCATCGGGAATGAAGGGCACGGCATACCTGCCGAAATATCCGCTATTTGCTCAAAAAGTGTTTTCATTCCTATCAAAGCGAATGTCGAATCTTTGAATGCTTCGGTTGCCGCTTCTATTTTGCTTTGGGAGCTGGGGAAAGTTTAATCATGGAAGGGAGTATATATAATGTCGGATGTGATATATTGGATTTGGCTCGCTATGACATTGGATTATGCTCCTCGCTCATTAAAAACATTGCTTGAGAAATTCAAGTGCGCTCGGGCTGTTTATGAAGCGGATGCGGATCTATATGAAGGAATCACCGGGCTTTCAGCCCGTGAAAAAGAACACCTTGCCATCAAAGATCTTTCTGCCGCTGAGGAAATCGCTACGTATTGCTTGCAAAGCGGTATTCATGTGATTCCCTATACAAGTGAAGAATATCCGAATATGTTACGGGATATTGCGGATCCTCCGGCAGTGTTATATTTGCGCGGTACCATGCCCATGTGGAACACCAAGCTATGCATCGGTGTAATCGGTACTCGTGCCATGACCTATTACGGTGCAGAATGTACATTGGATATTGCCTATGATTTGGCAAGAATGGGATGTATTACCGTCAGCGGTATGGCATTGGGTGTTGACGGCATGTGTGCGGCATCTACCATGCAAGCGGGCGGCTCTACCGTCGCGGTGCTTGGTTCCGGTGTGGATGTCATATATCCGCCGGAACACTATTTTCTCAGTGAGTGTATTTTGAAAAACGGCGGTGCGATTATTTCCGAGTTTGCGCCGCACGAACGTCCCGAAAAAATTCATTTTCCAATCAGAAACCGCATTATCAGCGGTTTGTCTAAGGCTGTGATCGTTGTGGAAGGTGAAGCGGGAAGCGGTTCACTGATCACAGCAAGACGTGCCGCGGCGCAGGGAAGAACCGTCTTTGCGATTCCGGGACACATTGGACGTGTTAACAGCGAAGGTACGCTTTTGTTGTTAAAACACAAAAAGGCTGTACCTCTCACTTGCGCCGATGATATTTATGACGCATACCGTGATGAGTATTTGCCGCATTTAAATGCGTTCAATCTTTTGCAAAGCAGAGATGCCGATGTAGAGCATGTTATGTTTAAATATCGCATATCTTGCGCAAAATCAAAAAAGAAAATGTCACCTTCGGTGGAACGTGAAATAGAAGAAGCAAACAAACCGAAAGGGTTGATTAAAACGGCTTTTGATAAACTCAAAAACTGGACAAAAGAGCCGAAAGATCCGGAAGATATTGAGAAGAAATTAGAAGAACGCAGCCAAAAAGAAATTTCCGAAAAAGAGTTTGCTCTTATGCGTAAAATGAGCGACGACGAGCAAAAGATATATAAACAAATGCCCTACGGAGAAGAGGTTCAACCGGATGCAATCGTGCTCGGTGATATGACACCCGATGATATTATCGGGATCTTGACCGAAATGGAGCTTGAAGGCTTTGTTGCCTCCACCTCGGGCGGGAAATATACGAAATTGTTAGAATGAAGCAGAAAGGATGATACCGAGTGGTATCAGATGAGAAGATGGCAACAAAAAACACGGAAAGCACAAAGAAAAAAACAACGCTTGTGATCGTAGAGTCTCCTTCCAAAGCAACTACGATTAAAGGATATTTGGGGGCAAATTATCGTGTTACGGCATCGGTCGGACATATCAGAGATCTTCCCAAAAGCACACTTGGCGTGGATATCGAAAACGGTTTTGCGCCTCACTACATCAATATCAGAGGAAAAGGTGAGATCATCAAGGCTTTGAAAAAGGAAGCCAAAGCAGCAAGCAAAGTTTTGCTTGCAACGGACCCTGACCGCGAAGGCGAGGCTATTTCTTGGCATATCGCGGAGGAATTGGGCATTTCTAAAGACAGTGCTTGTCGCGTTACCTTCAATGAGATCACAAAGGGGGCGGTGAAAGAAGCCATTAAATCGCCTCGTGCGATCGATGAGAATCTTGTAGATGCACAGCAAGCGCGAAGGATTCTTGATCGCATTGTGGGCTATAAGATCAGTCCTTTGCTTTGGAAAAAAGTAAAAAGCGGTCTTTCGGCAGGGCGTGTGCAATCTGTGGCTACCCGTATTATCACGGAACGGGAAGAGGAGATTCGTGCATTTGTGCCGCAAGAGTATTGGACTTTGACCGCTATGTTGCGTAATACGGGCTCCGAGCTTCTTGAAGCTAAATTCTTTGGAAACAAAGACGGAAAAATGAAGCTTTCTTGCGAGAAAGACGCCATGGCCGTGAAACAAGCAACAGAAAACGGCATTTTTACAGTCAAAGGAATTCATCGTACACAGAGACCGAAACAGCCATCACCGCCTTTTACCACTTCTACATTACAGCAAGAAGCTTATCATAAACTCAATTTCCGTTCTCAGCGTATTATGAAAGTAGCGCAAGAACTTTACGAAGGTATTAACCTCGGAAGTGAAAATGGCGGCGTGCAAGGTCTTATCACTTATATGCGTACAGACTCATTGCGCGTTTCCGCTACGGCACAAGAGGCGGCTTCCGCTTTGATCGGTAAAATGTATGGCGAAGAGTATCTTCCCAAAAATCCCCGCGTCTATAAAAGCAAAGCGGGAGCACAAGATGCGCATGAAGCGATTCGTCCCGCTAATGTAAACCTTATGCCGTCCGCTGTGCGTAAGTATCTTAGCTCGGACCAATATCGTCTTTATAAGTTGATTTGGGAAAGATTTATTGCCAGCCAAATGTCTGCCGCGATTTATGATATGGTTTCGATCGATTTTGAAAACAGCGGCTACATTTTTAAGACCTCGGGATACCATTTGCGTTTCCGCGGATATACCGCAGTATATGACAGCTCGGCCGAGGAAAACACGGAAGAGCAGAACTTTACGCAATTGCCTACCGTTTCCGAACAGGAAGAAATGAAAACGGAATCTTTGGAAGCAAAGCAACATTTTACGGAACCTCCGCTTCGTTATACCGAAGCGTCTCTTATCAAATTTTTGGAAGAGAACGGAATCGGACGCCCCAGTACCTATACCACTATTATCACAACCATCCTGACGCGCGGTTATGTGAAGCGTGAAGGAAAATCATTGGCACCGACACCTCTGGGGGAAGTTACCAACCAGATTATGAAGGAACATTTTGCCAAAATTATTGACTACGAGTTTACCGCTTCTATGGAAACCGGATTAGATGAGATTGAGCACGGCGATACCGCTTATAAAACACTTTTGAGTGGATTTTATGGCGAATTTGCCGAAAGTCTTGCTTTAGCGCAGGAAAAAATATCCAAAGAAGATATTGTGATTCCCGCTGAAACCTCACCATATACCTGTGAAAAATGCGGAAATGCCATGGTTTATAAAAACGGCAGATTCGGTAGATTCCTTGCTTGTATCAATTATCCTACTTGCAAGAATACAAAAACCATTGATAAAGACGGGGCACCCGTAGAGAAGCAAACAAAAGATCTCGCTCTTGCCGATTTTAAGTGCGAGCTTTGCGGTGGAGATGTGGTAATCCGCAACGGTAAATTCGGGGCATTTTATGCATGCACCAATTATCCCACATGTCGTTTCACCAAGCAAAAAGCCAATCCCATAGGCACGCTTTGCCCTGATTGCGGTTCTCGCATTTTGGTACGCCGTATGAAAGGCCGCATGCTGTTCTACAGTTGCGAGCGTTATCCCGATTGCCAGTTCTCGTCTTGGGATCTGCCAACCGATAAGAAATGTCCTCTTTGCGATAATATATTGATGCATCAAAAGAGTAAAAAGATGTTGGTTTGCCGTAATAAACAGTGTTCTTATAAGGAAGAGGCGAGCCAAGAGGAAAATGATAATGCAGACATCACCGAAAATTAAAATTATCGGTGCCGGGCTTGCCGGATGCGAGGCGGCTTATCAAGCGGCTAAAGCCGGTGTCTATGTCGATTTGTACGAAATGAAACCGACTCGCTATACCCCCGCGCACAAATACGAAGGTATGGCAGAGCTTGTTTGCTCCAATTCTTTGCGATCGGCACAGCTTTTTAATGCGGTTGGTCTTCTGAAAGAAGAGCTTGCCAAGCTTGGTTCGCTGATTATGGAAGCGGCATATGCTACAGCCGTGCCGGCGGGATCGGCATTGGCGGTCGACCGTAAGCTCTTTTCGGATTATATTACGCAAAAAATATCCACACATCCTTTGATCCGAGTGCATAGCGGAGTCGAGGTCACCGAAATCGATCCTCAAGAAGTTACCGTGGTTGCAAGCGGTCCTTTGACAAGTGACGCGCTTGCGGCGCATATTGCCGCCTTGGTGGGTAATAAAGAACTGTATTTCTATGATGCTGCCGCGCCTATTGTGGACGCGTCCAGTATTGATTTTGATAAAGCTTATTTTGCTTCCCGTTACGGCAAGGGAGACGGTGAAGACTATGTCAATTGCCCTATGAACAAGGAAGAGTACCGTGCATTCTATGAGGCGTTGATAGGGGCAGAGGAGGCACAGTTGCACGATTTCGATCGTGTTGACGGAAAAGAACCCACAGTGTTTGAAGGCTGCATGCCGGTAGAGGTTATGGCGCGGCGCGGTTTTGAAACGCTCCTTTACGGTCCCTTAAAGCCTGTTGGGTTACCTGATCCCAAAACCGGGAAAGAGCCTTATGCGGTGGTACAGCTTCGCCGTGAAAACAAAGAGGGAAGTATGTATAATTTGGTGGGCTTTCAAACCCATTTGACGTTCCCTGAGCAAAGGCGTGTGTTCGGTATGATTCCGGGGTTGGAAAAAGCAGAGTTTATGCGATACGGTGTAATGCATCGAAACACCTATCTTGAATCCCCCGGACTTTTAAACGCCGATTATTCCATGGCAGAAAACGAAAACATCTTCTTCGCCGGACAAATGACAGGTGTGGAAGGTTATGTAGAATCTACTGCATCAGGTTTTGTCGCCGGTGTTTGCGCCGCACGTAAAGTGCTTGGAAAAAGCAAACTTATTTTTCCGAGAGAGACGGTAATCGGTGCTATGGCTCATTATGTCAGCGAAGGAAGCGCGTGCGCTTTTCAACCTATGAATGCAAATTTCGGAATTATACCACCGCTTGAAAAAAAGGTAAAAGGTGGTAAACGTGCCCGCAACGACGCCTTTGTCGAACGCGCTTTGTGTTCTATCGAGCAACTAAGAAAAGCATTAGACGAAACAATTTGATCTTTTTCTCCTAAGGGTAAGTACCCGATCATTTGTGAGGAGGATTGATATGAAAATTATTTTGGATGCTATGGGTGGCGACCATGCACCTCTTGCAGTATTACAAGGTGCGTCTCTCGCTTTGCGCGAAAGAAAAGATCTTGATGTTGTACTCGTGGGCGACGAGGCGAAAATTAAGGAATGCGCGGAAGAAAACAGCATTTCGGTATGCAATTTTGAAATTGTGCATACACCGTGCTATGTGACCATGGAAGATTCTCCCATGTGTGTGGTACGCGATAAAGCCGATTCATCCATGGGAAGGGGACTAAGGCTTTTGTCAAAAGGCGAAGCGGATGCTTTCGTCAGTGCAGGCAACACCGGTGCGCTCCTCGTTGGCGCCTCTTTGATCGTGCGTCGTATTAAAGGTGTTTCACGCCCCGGAATCGCATCTGTTTTGCCTCTTTCTAAGCCGATTCTTCTGTTGGATTCGGGTGCTAATTTAGTGGTAACCGATGAGAATATGGAAGATTTCGCTCTCATGGGTACGGTTTATATGAAAAAGCTTTACGGCGTCGATTCGCCGCGCGTAGGGCAGTTTAACAACGGCAGTGAGCATAATAAGGGGTTACCTTTGCAAATTGCTACGTACCAACGTTTGATGGCATGCGAATATGTCAATTTTGTTGGAAATATCGAAGGAAAAGATGTTCCGTTTGGTGTATGTGATGTGCTCATCGCGGATGGTTTTACGGGAAATGCTGTGCTGAAAGTTTCGGAAGGCATGGGCAAATTCATGATGCAGAATTTAAAGGCACTTTTTAAAGGGCCTTTTGCTAAAATTTTTGCTTTTTTGTTTTTGCGTAGAAAAATCAAAAATATGAAACGCGCGTACAGTGCCTCTGAGCACGGCGGCGCGCCTATTCTCGGTGTTAAGAAGCCCGTAATCAAGGCACACGGTTCATCGGATGCTGTTGCTGTTAAAAACGCGATCTTACAAGCTGTACGATTTTGTCAAACCGGTGTGAATGAAGAGATCGCTTGTACCGTTTCCCGTATAAGGGAAAGCAAACGTATCGCTTCCACCGCGGCGGCGATATTGCCCGACGAGACACTTTCGGAAACAGAAAGGCTTCTTGCACGCGACGAAACAGACGTGCACAAGGAAAAGTGATAAATGAATAAAACAAGGTGATTGAAAAATGGGATTCGGCAGAAATGTAGAAGAACTTGCCGCCTATACCGGCTACAAGTTTAAGAAAAACGATTATTTAATAACGGCTTTGACTCATTCTTCCTATACAAACGAATGCCGCAAAGATGCTGGGATTGTTTGTAATGAAAGAATGGAGTTTTTGGGTGATGCCGTTTTGCAGATCATCATCAGTGATTATTTGTATCAAGAATATCCCAACAATCCCGAGGGATATTTAACTAAGCTTCGTCAGCATCTCGTGTGCGAAGAAACGCTTGCTAAGCTTGCCAAAAAGATCTCTCTCGGTGATTTTTTGATTCTCGGAAAAGGAGAAGAGCAAAACGGTGGCAGAGAGCACAGTTCTATTTTGGCAGATGCGTTTGAGGCGTTTTTGGCAGCCGTATATCTTGACATGGGGTGTGATACATCTTTTTTGGATGTTTTTTTGATCGCACTCATGCGAGATGAGCTTGCTGAGTGTGAAAAGACACGCGGCGGTGATTATAAAACCAAGTTGCAACAGTTGGTACAGCAAGACGGACATGAACAGTTAAAATATGTAGTAACGGCGGAACGCGGTCCCGATCATAACAAGACATTTGAAGTAGATGCTATGCTGAACAGCAATGTGGTAGGCCATGGCATCGGAAAATCAAAGCGCGAAGCGGAGCAAGCGGCGGCAAAAGCGGCACTGACTCTTTTTGGCGTAGAAGATTGAGAAGGCAGGAAAAAGAATGTACTTAAAAACACTTGAATTACACGGTTTTAAATCCTTTCCCAACAAAACGGTTTTGCAATTTGAGCGTGGTACGACCATTGTAGTGGGACCAAACGGAAGCGGAAAATCCAACATTTCCGATGCTATGCGTTGGGTACTTGGAGAAATTTCCAGCCGAAATATCCGCGGAACCCGTATGGAGGATGTTATTTTCGGCGGAACGGATTCTCGCCGTCCGATGAGTTTTGCGGAGGTTTCCGTTACTTTTGATAACTCGTCGCAAGAGCACCGTATTGATTCTGCTTATGATGAGATTACCGTTACAAGACGCTATTATCGTTCAGGCGAGAGCGAGTATATGATCAATCGAAAGAATTGCCGTTTGCGCGATATTCACAACCTTTTTTTGAATACCGGTGTAGGTCGTGAAGGATATTCCATCATCGGACAGGGTAAGATCGCGGAAATTCTTTCCAAAAAAAGCGAAGACAGAAGAAATATTTTTGAAGAGGCTGCCGGTATTTCACGATTCCGCCAAGATAAAGAGGATTCCGAAAAAAAGCTTGCCAATGTGGAACGCAATGTAGAAAGCTCAACGCTTGTTTTCAATGAACTTGATGCCCGCATCGGTCCTCTCAGCAGAGAAGCGGAAAAAGCAAAGAAATACCGTGTTCTGCTTGAAACAAAAAAGAGCGCAGACGTTTCACTCTGGCTTTTTGACACGCAAAAGATTAAAAAAGATCTTGAAACGGCAAACGATGCGTTTCGCCTCGCTTCGGCTGAATATGAGCGATTGAAAGAAACGATTGAGACGCTCGAAAAGCAAAGTGACCACATTCACGATAAACTGACGGGAAGCCGCATCCATTCCGAAGAACTTCTTGCCAAAATCAATGAAATCAACAAAAAAATCAATCTTTTGGAGAACGGTTATCAGCTTGCGATCGGAAAAATTCAACATTTGTATGAATTAAGCGAGCAAAATGAAAAGCGCATTGCCGATTTGAAGGTTGAAGATGCTCGCGTTCTCGCGCATAAAGACGCTGAAAAAACAAAAATCGAAACTTTGAAAGCGGAAGAAAAAGATATTGCCGCAGATCAGCTTGAGCTTTTGGTGGAAATGGAAGGATACAGACATTCCGCCGAGGCACTCGAAAAGGTGCTTGCCGATAAACACGCTTTACTCGAAAATATCAATAAAGAGTTAATGGATCTGCGTGTTCGTTTGGATGTCGCAACCAAAGCAAAAGAAGAGGGGCAGGGCAAAGGCGAAGGGCTCCTTTCTGAAATCGAGCAATATCGCGCGGCAGAAAAAGAACTGAAAGAAAATGTGGCCCGTTGTGAACGGAGCACCGCGACATATAAAGCCAAAATCGAAGAGGCGGAAAAAACGATTACCCAAGAAAGCGAAACCATTGGTCATTTGCATGTGGAGCGTGAAGAAATCACGCAAAAACTGAATGATGTCAATGCGCAAAAAAGCGGTCTTGCGCAAAGAATTGAGTCTTTGCGCCGTTTGGAAGAACATTTTGAAGGTTATCAGCAGAGTGTACGCTATATTATGCAAGAATACAGCAAGCGTCCTTCTGCGTTTAATGGGGAGATTTACGGTCCTATCTCGAAACTGATATCCATTGAAAGTAAGTATATTACGGCGATAGAGACTGCATTAGGTCAGAATTTGCAGAATATTGTCGTTGAGAGCGAAGAAACTGCCAAGTCGGCAATCTCGGTGCTCAAGCACGCAGGGGCAGGGCGTGCGACATTTTATCCGATCAGCGCCATTCGTTCCACCACAGAGACAGACGAAATTCGCCGTGCCGCTTCTTTTGTAGGTTATGTCGGACGTGCCGATAACTTGATTGCTTTTGATCAAAAATATCGTTCCATTATGGAATGGTTGCTTTTGCGCACGCTTGTGTTCGATAATATCGATCATGCCACTGAGGCTGCGAAAAAGCTTCAATACAAGGTTCGTATCGTTACCATGGATGGCCAGTTGATCAACGCCGGTGGTTCCTTTACGGGCGGTTCTGTGCGCCGTGATAGCGGTATTTTGTCGCGTTCTTCGGAAATTGAGGCATTGGAGAACAAGGTAAAACTTTGCGAAAAGAACGCATCGCTCTTTGAAGAACAACTGGCAGAGGTTGAAAAAAGCTCCGAAAGTGCCAGAAACAAGATGCATAGTGCAGAACAAACCAGAGACTTGCTTTATACCATGTCACGCGCTCAATTTTCCGAGCTTGATACCGCTAACGCGAAGCTCGAAGCCAATGCGGCTTTGATTGAAAAGTTAGAAGCGGACAGAGCAAGACTTTTTGCCGATGGCGATAAATACGATGCAGATATCGTGTCGCTCAAAGAAGAGCTCGCAAAGTTGGATCAAAGAGCCACCGATTTGCGTGCGGAACGCTTGAATGATGAAGCAGAGAGACAGCGCCTTTTGGATCTGCGTGACAGTAAAAATGAAGAACTCGGTGATTTTAAGCTTCGTCTTGCTGTGATCGGCAAGGACATTGAGGCGGCGGAAGCCATGATCGCTTCGGATGAAGAAACATTAAACGCGCATCAAGCCGATACAGCGGACATCATGCTTCATATTGCCGAATATGCGGAACGTGTGGTCGCGTTGGAGCAAGAAAAGCAAACCAACCGGGAAGAGCTGGAAGTTTTAAAAGAGACACTTGCCAAGGTTGAAGAAGATCGTTCGGATTCTGAGAATGACAGCAGCGAACTGGACAAGCGTGAGAATGAATTGCGCGAAAAAATTCGTTCTGCCAATGACGAAAGAGAAAAGTGCTTTGCCGAATATACGCGCGCCGAAACCAAGCTCGGCCGTTTGCGCGAAGATGACACACGTCTCGAAAATAAACTCTGGGATGAATATCAAATTACTTACGAGGCGGCAGTGGCTTTGGATTATCCTCCTGTTACACAGCAAAACCGCCACGAAATCGCCTCCGTTCAAGCTTCTTGCAAGGCTAAGATTCGAGAGCTCGGTAATGTCAATACCGGCGCGATCGAAGAATATGAGGAGGTACGCGTTCGTCACGAAGAGTTGAAAACGCAACTGGATGACTTAAGCGAAGCACGTGCGAAGCTTATGCAAATCATCGCGGATATTGAGGACGGTATGCGTACAGGGTTCCAAAAGACGTTTGATGAAATCAATGAAAACTTCGCTACTGTTTTCGGAGAGCTCTTTGGCGGCGGTCAAGCGGAACTCTCTTTGACCGATCCTGAAAACGTTTTGACGAGTGGAATTGAGATCAAGGCGGCACCTCCCGGTAAGATTATTAAGAGTTTGTCGCTTTTGTCGGGCGGTGAGCAAACGTTTGTTGCCATTGCTTTGATTTTTGCTATCTTAAAGGCCAATCCCACGCCTTTCTGTATTTTCGATGAGATTGAGGCTGCCTTGGATGAGGTCAATGTCGACCGCTTCGGTGCGTATGTACAAAAATATTCGGAGCATACTCAGTTTGTACTCATTACGCACAGACGCGGTACGATGGAGATCGGCGACCGCTTGTACGGTATTACCATGCCGGAACGAGGTGTTTCACGTGCGGTGCCGCTTGATGTTTCGGAAATCGAAAGCAAACAAAAGGAGCTTTTGTCATGAGTTTTTTTGAAAAATTAAAACAAGGTCTTATTAAAACCAAAAACGCTTTTTTGGGAAAGATCAACGACGTTTTCAAGAGTTTTGTTCGTATTGATGAAGACTTTTTTGATGAGTTAGAGGAGATATTGATCTCCGCAGATGTCGGCGTCAATACAACGGAGTATATCTTAGATGAGCTCCGTGAACGCATACGCGATACACGTCAGAACGATTCCGAAAGTGTCAAAAAGTTTTTAATGGATATTCTTTTGGAAACTGTTGGAGAAGCGGAAGAACTTCGCCTGAATACCAAGCCATCTGTCATTTTTGTAATCGGCGTTAATGGGGTTGGTAAAACAACATCCATAGGAAAAATTTCGGCAGAATTAAAAAGACAGGGTAAAAAAGTTGTTGTGGCGGCGGCTGATACCTTCCGTGCGGCGGCTGCAGATCAACTGGCGGTTTGGTGTGACCGCGCAAAAGTTGAGCTTGTTCGCCAAGCGGCAGGTGCTGATCCCGCTTCCGTGGTTTATGATGCCATCCAAGCAGTAAAAGCCAGATCCGGTGACGTTTTGATTGTTGATACGGCAGGCCGCCTCCACAATAAAAAGAATTTGATGGATGAGCTTGCAAAAATGAATCGTGTGATTCAGAGAGAACTTCCCGATTGTGATGTGGAGACTTTGCTTGTGCTGGATGCCGCCACCGGTCAAAACGGCATCAGTCAGGCAAAAGAATTCCAAAATGCCGCTGATATCACAGGTCTCGTTTTGACAAAACTGGACGGCACGGCAAAGGGCGGTGTGGTTCTTTCCATTAAACGGGAGCTTGGTTTCCCCGTGAAGTTTATCGGTGTTGGCGAGCAGATTGATGATATGAAACCCTTTGAGCCGGAAGAATTTGTTCACGCGCTCTTTGATTTTTGATGGGAGAAAGGTCTATGAAAATAGTTTTTGCCAGCGGCAATGCACATAAAATTCGCGAAGTGAAAGAGATTTTGCAAGCTTCTGCCGCAACCGCATCGCTTGAAGTTTTATCCTTGAAGGATATCGGTTTTTTTGAGGATATCGAGGAAACCGGTACGACATTTGAAGAAAACGCGTTGATTAAGGCGCGCGCTGTTGCCGCGCGCGGCTATATTTGCTTTGCGGACGATTCGGGGCTTGAAGTGGATGCATTGGACGGCGCGCCGGGCATTTATTCCGCCCGTTATACAGGGGAACACGGCACGGATGAGGATAATAATAAGCTCTTGCTTAAAAACCTCGAGCAAGTTCCCGATGAAAAAAGAACGGCGCATTACACCTGTGCCATTGCCTGCGTTTTTCCCGACGGAAGAGAATTCACGGTAAGGGATATTTGCGAAGGGATTATCATCCGTGAGGCAAGAGGAAACGGCGGCTTTGGTTATGATCCCTATTTTTATGTCAAAGAATACAATAAAACATTGGCAGAGGTTACCGCCGAGGAAAAACACGCAATCAGCCATCGCGGCAAAGCATTAAGACTTTTTGCCGATGTTTTTGGAAAAAAGCTTGAAAATATCTAAGAAAGGACGTTGTTAAGCTATATTATGTTGACCAGTAAACAACGGGCGTATTTGCGCGGACTTGCAAATACATTGGATCCCGTTTTTCAAATCGGAAAGGGCGGCATTACCGAGGAAATGTGCACACAGATCGGTAACTGCTTAGAGGCTCGAGAACTGATGAAACTTCGCGTGCTGGAAAACAGTGGCTATACCGCAAAGGAAGCCGCCGAAGAGATTGCGGAGGCGGTTGATGCGGATGTTGTTGCTGTGATTGGAAAACGGTTCGTTCTTTATCGTAAATCCGAAACGAAACCTAAAATTGAATTACCCTAAGGTAGGGGGATTTTTATGAAGCGCATTGGGATTTACGGAGGTACATTTTCACCTCCTCATCTTGGTCATGTGCATGCCGCGAAAAAATTTAAGGAAGCACTGTCACTTGACATGCTTTACATCATTCCGACATTTATTCCTCCGCACAAACAAAGGACAGAGGCTACCTCACCGGAAGACCGTCTTGCCATGTGTCGTTTGGCTTTCTCGGAAAAAGAGGGCTTTTTGGTTTCTGATCTTGAAATTAAAAGGCAAGGGAAAAGCTATACCTCCGATACTTTACGTGCTCTGACAGAACCGAATGTACGTTTGTTTTTTTTGTGCGGAACGGATATGTTTTTGACGATGGAAGAATGGCATGAACCTGAGGTTATATTTGAACTTGCCGATATTGTGTGTGTTTCACGCGAAAACAGTGCGGAAGCGAAAACGGAAATAGAGGAACATGCTGAAACATACCGTCAAAAATACGGAGCAAATATTCATTTGCTGGGTGTCGATGCCGTTGAGCTTTCTTCCAGCGAGATACGGAATGACCGAGCAAAAGGGAAGGACTGGCGCCATAAAGTTTTGCCGACGGTTGCCGAATATATTGAAACAAAGGGGCTCTATTTATGATATCGGAGGAAATGCTTACCGCTTTGCGCCGCACTGTGGCTGATTATATGAACGAAGACCGATACCGTCACACCTTGGGTGTGGAACAAGAAATGCGCAGGCTGGCAAGTGTTTATATGCCAGAGCGTGTTGCCGAGGCGTCGGCGGCAGGTCTTTTGCACGATATAACGAAAAGCTTTTCTTACGAAGAACAGTTGGCTTATGCCGATGCAAACGGAATCGCGCTGGACGAGGAAGAAAGAAACACGCCGCCCGTTATTCATGCCAAAACGGGGGCGCACTATGTGAAAACTCATTTTCCTGCTTTCGCGACAGAGGATGTTTTGCATGCTATTGAAAAGCATACTTTGGCGGATGAGGAGATGTCTTTATTTGACATCCTTCTGTTTTTGGCTGATTTTACAGAAGAAAATCGCACCTATGAAGATTGTGTGGCACTGAGGAAAAGACTTTATGATCGGTTGCCGTCTCGCATGGAAGATAAAGAGATTTTTCTTTTCGAAATGCTTGCCGACGCTTGCGACGTATCACTTTTGGATTTGATCGCTAATCATCGTCCCATTGCGCAAAAAACGGTAAAAGCACGCAACTTTGCACTTCGCGTTGCCTTTGCCAATAGAGGAAAAAAATAATTTTATAAAAACGGAATGCAAGACTACCGCTTTTCGCAGAATAATTGCAAAAGGCGGTAGTTTTTATGAAAAATAAACTTTTTTCTACGATTGCTTTCTGTATTGTTTCTGCTGTTGTTTTGAGTGTTCTTACGCTGTCTCTCATCATGCATGCCGATGAAAACGGGAATGCCCGTGTTGTGGCGGCACAAAAGGATGCTACAAGAATTTTGATTGCCGGGATGGATGAAAGCGCAGAGAATACCGATGTTTTGTTGCTCCTTTCTTTTTCTCATCAAGACGGTAGCTTCAATATCCTTCAAATTCCGAGAGATACATTTGTTAAATTTGAAGAGAAAGACGGTAAAATCAACCGATTATACCGTCAGTTTTCTGCAGAAAACGGAAGAAAAGAAGGAGCAGAAAGATTCGCTTTGCTCTTATCCGAAATGCTTCAAGTAGAGATTGATCTGTACGCGGTGCTTTCCATGGAAGCTTTGGCAGGGTTAGTGGATAGCATGGGCGGTATTGATTTGCAAGTGCCGAATGGCTTTGAGTTCACAGATAAAAACGGAAATGCATGCAGAATTGAGAATGGTTATCAACATTTGAACGGGGAGCAAGCACTAGCATTTGTGCGCCATCGCACGTCTTATACCGAAGGCGATCTTGGCAGACTGGATGCGCAAATGCGGTTTATCGCAGCTATCTTTCGCCGTATACCGACTTTAAAATTTCCCAAGCAATATTTGGATATTTATCAAAAAAATCTCCCAAACCTATTGACTAATCTTGGAGAAAAAGATATAATAAATCTTATGATGGCTTATTTAAAAAGAAGGAATGAGCTTTCATTTCACATCATGCGTTTGCCCGGCGAGGCTTGTTTGTCGAAAGAAGGGGTTTGGTACTATGTTTTGCACCAAAGCTCGGCTTCCGAGATGCTGACGCGCTATTTTGGCGCGCATACGGGAAACGGTTTTGACACGGCACACCGTTTTACACGTGAGAATGATGAGCAGTTCATGAATATATACACGCTGCCTTATTATAACTACCGTGTCTATTCGCTTGATGAGGCGCAGAATGCCAAAGTGCTTCATCGATAGTATTAATTGTAGGTAACTTTTGCAGAAAGGAATGGTGATAAAATGGAGACATCTGTTATGCAACACCCCGATCTTTCCGATACGGATTCCTTAGGCGTCGCTAAGCATATTGTTCGTGTGCTTTTTGATAAGCTCGCTAAGGATATTAAGCTCATTCATGCGGCTAAGACTACCGTTCTAACCGATTATTACGTTGTTGCGTATGCGCGTTCGGCAACGCATTGCCGCGCACTCGCTACCGAGCTTGAACAAAATCTCAGTGCTTGCGGTGTCATTCCCAAGCATCCGGAAGGCTTTGAAAACGGGGAATGGATCTTGGTTGACTTTGGTGATGTCATCGTTCAACTCTTTACCAAAGAAATGGGAGAGTTTTACCGTTTTGAGCGACTATTTGCGGAGGATGCCTTCGTTCCGGTTTCCGACATTGTAACGGAAAGCGATTCTTAAGTTAATAATATATTTCACATAAAGGATGTTCAGTCAGTTATGAAGTACGATTTTAGTGCCGTAGAGGCAAAATGGCAAAAAAAGTGGGAAGATGCCCATGTTTTTGAGGCAACAGATGATTTCGATAAGAAAAAGTTCTATGCGCTCGTTGAATTTCCTTACCCCAGCGGAGCAGGTATGCACGTGGGGCATATTAAGGCATATTCCGGTATGGAGGTTATTTGCCGAAAGAGAAGAATGGAAGGGTATAACGTACTTTTCCCGATCGGATTTGACGCATACGGACTTCCTACCGAAAACTATGCAATCAAAACGGGTATCCATCCCCGTCAGGTAACCGATAACAATATCGCACGCTTTACCTCTCAGCTGAAGCGTGTTGGTTTCTCGTTTGACTGGTCCCGTGTTGTTGATACAACCACGGAGGATTATTACCGTTGGACACAGTGGATCTTTTTGAAGATGTTCGAAAACGGTCTTGCGTTCCGCGACACCACGCTTGTAAACTATTGCCCGAGCTGTAAGGTTGTTCTTTCCAACGAGGATTCGCAAGGCGGAAAATGCGATATTTGTAAAAATGATATCGTTCAAAAAACAAAAGATGTTTGGTATTTGCGCATTACGGAATATGCGGATAAGCTTCTTGAAGGTCTTGAGAAGGTAGATTATCTGCCTAATGTTAAACTGCAACAAAGAAACTGGATCGGTAAATCTAAAGGTGCGTTCGTCAATTTCTCGCTCAAAGAAATTGATGAGAAATTGAAGATTTATACCACCCGTCCCGACACGCTGTACGGCGTTACTTTTATGGTTATCGCTCCCGAGCATCCGATTTTGGATCAGTATAAAGATTTGATTTCCAACATGGATGCCGTAGAAGCTTACCGTGAAGAATGCACCAAGAAAACGGAATTTGAAAGAACCCAGTTGGTAAAAGATAAGACCGGTGTTTGTGTGCAAGGATTGACGGCGATCAATCCCGTCAGCGGTAAAGAAATTCCGATTTACATTTCCGATTATGTCATGATGAGCTACGGAACCGGTGCGATCATGGCAGTTCCCGCACACGATGAACGTGACTATGATTTCGCCAAGAAGTTTGGTATTGATATCATTGAGGTTATTCAAGGCGGAAATATTGAGGAAGCGGCATATACCGGTGACGGACCGATGGTTAATTCCGATTTTCTCAATGCATACACCAACAAGCAGGACTCCATTGCCGCAATGATTGCATATTTGGAAGAAAAAGGGATCGGCGAAGGCGGCGTGCAGTACAAAATGAAGGACTGGGCGTTTAACCGCCAGAGATATTGGGGTGAGCCTATTCCGATCGTACATTGCGAAAAATGCGGCATGGTTGCTGTTCCGTACGAAGAATTGCCGTTGCGTTTGCCCGAGATGAAGGATTTCAAGCCCGGCGAAGGCGGTGAAAGCCCTCTTGCCAAGCTTGACAGCTTTGTCAATTGCGCCTGCCCCAAGTGCGGCGGTAAAGCAAAGCGTGAAACAGATACCATGCCTCAATGGGCAGGCTCTTCTTGGTATTTCTTGCGTTATATCGATCCTCACAACACCGAACTTTTGGCGGCACCTGAGAAACTGAAATATTGGATGCCTGTTGATTGGTACAACGGCGGTATGGAGCATGTTACTCGCCACTTGATCTATTCCCGTTTCTGGCATAAATTCCTTTATGATCTTGGCGTTGTTCCTTGTGATGAGCCTTATGCGAAAAGAACGGCGCAAGGATTGATCCTCGGCAGTGACGGTGAAAAAATGAGTAAATCCCGCGGTAACGTGGTGGATCCCAATGTCGTTGTCGATGAATTCGGCGCCGATGTGCTTCGTCTTTATATCCTCTTTATGGGTGATTACGAAAAGGCAGCGCCTTGGTCCGAAAGCAGTGTAAAGGGATGCAAGCGTTTCTTGGACCGTGTTGCCGCTATGACTGATATGGTGCAGGGAAGCGGCGAAAGCGAAAAGTTGGCTACCGCTACACATAAGCTGATCAAGAAGGTCACGAGCGATATCGATAACATGAAGTTCAATACCGCTATTGCCGCTATGATGGCATATGTTAATGAAGTATACGATGCAGGTACTCTGACGCGCGATGAACTTTCGGCTTTCGTTCGTTTGCTCTGTCCTTTTGCGCCTCATGTTGCAGAAGAGATTTGGTCTGAATATCTCGGTGAAAAGGGCTTCTGCGCACAAGCGGCATGGCCGGAATATGACGAAGCCAAAACGGTGGACGCAACTGTGACAATTGCAGTACAAGTCAACGGTAAGCTTCGCGCAACCATCTCTGTTCCCGCAGACGCAGACAAAGATACCGTCAAGGCTATTGCCGAAAAAGAAGATCGCGTGTCTTCTATGATTGCGGGAAAAACCATAGTGAAAGAAATTCTGGTCCCCAACAAGATCTTCAATTTTGTTGTTCGCTAAAGAGATGTCAATAGAAAAAGTTTGGAAAATATAAAAAATCTGATTTTTTCTATTGACAAATGCGATTATTTGTGATAAAATAATTTGACGCTTATGGATTGGCATTAAAGTGTACATGATGTACCGCCTTGCGTAGCGATTTTTAAAAGAAAGAGAGGTGCTTTTCGTGTTCGCAGTTATTGAAACGGGTGGAAAGCAGTACAAAGTCAGCGAGGGTGATATTATCTTCGTTGAAAAGCTTGGTGTTGAAGATGGTGCTGAGTATACCTTTGATAAGGTTCTCGCTATCGGTGCAGACACTTTGACTGTCGGTGCTCCTTACATTGAAGGTGCTACCGTAGCCGCAACGGTTGTAAAATCCGGCCGCGGTAAGAAGATCTACGTTCTGAAGTATAAGTCCAAGAAGAACGAGAAGAAGAAGATCGGTCACAGACAGGACTACACTAAGGTTCAGATCAACAAGATCGTAGGTTGAACCAAATGACACATGTAACTTTCTATAAGTCTTCCGATGTTTTTTACGGCTTTAAAGAAGAAGGGCATGCCGGTTTTGCGGAAGAAGGCAATGATATTTTATGTTCTGCGCTTTCCTCTATGACCATGCTTGTCATCAATGCCATTGAAGTGGGATATTGTTCCACCGCCGATTATACGATCGACGACGAGAGTGCTACCGTTGAGCTTATCGCCAAAGGCGCACTTATGGCATATGAAAAAGACGATAAAAAGCGATATGCGGTTTCTGGACTTATGATGGCTTATTACTGCCAGCTGAAAGAGCTTGCGGAAGAGTATTATGATTTTCTCTCCGTTGAAGTGATCGATAAAAAGCCGGAGTAAAAGCACAAAAAATTAAAATGGAGGATGTACCATGCTTAAGCTGAGTTTGCAGTTCTTTGCTCATAAAAAAGGTGTAGGTTCTACCAAGAACGGTCGTGACAGCGAATCTAAACGCCTTGGCGTTAAGAAGGCTGACGGTGCACACGTAATCGCCGGCAATATTCTTGTTAGACAGCGCGGCACCAAGATCCATCCCGGTCAGAATGTAGGCCACGGTACGGATGATACCCTTTATGCACTTATCGACGGAAAGGTTAAATTTGAGTACGTCGCGAAAGGTAAAAAGTGCGTAAGCGTTTACGCTGAGTAAGACATACACAAAAAGAGTGGAGAATTTCTACTCTTTTTTGTGTATACAAGCCTTTTTTGTCGTTTTTTACAATAATTTTGTTGTTATTTATCATGTAAGGAGTATGCTATGACATTGGTTGTTCTTGCGGCGGGCATGGGTTCCCGCTACGGTGGATTGAAGCAGCTTGATCCCATTGGTCAAAACGGCGAGTTTATCATTGATTATTCTGTATACGATGCCATTCGCGCCGGCTTTGATAAAGTGGTTTTTATCATCAAACGTGAAAATTATGATATTTTCCGCGACACCATCGGAAAAAGACTTGAACATGTTATTCAGGTTGAATATGCATTTCAAGAGCTATCCGAAGCGCAGAAACAGTTTGTTCCAAAGGATCGTGTCAAGCCTTTGGGTACAGCGCACGCGCTTTTGTGCGCCAAAGAACATGTCAAGGGGGCTTTTGCTGTCATCAATGCCGACGATTATTACGGTGTAGATGCCTATCGCTTGGCGGCCGAATATCTTCGCGATGCCAACAGGGAAGCTAACAATCATTTTTGCATGGTTGGTTATGGCTTATCCAACACTTTAACGGATCACGGTACCGTGTCACGCGGTATTTGTGAAGTGAAAAACGATGGCTCTCTGGTATCTATCACAGAGCGTACAAAAATTAAAAAAGATGGCGCAGATGCTGCTTATCTAGAAGGCGAGGAGTGGTATCCGTTGCCCGGTGATGCAATTGCTTCGATGAACTTTTTCGGCTTCACCGATAAAATTTTCGAATATGCGGAGAAGGGGATGGAGGAGTTTTTGAAAAATCCGTCTACCGATCTGCAAAAGGGTGAGTTTTACCTTCCCACGGTCGCAAGCCAGTCCCTTTCGGGCGGCGAGTGTGATATGAAAGTTTTGATTACTCCTGACCGTTGGTTTGGTGTTACATATAAGGAAGATAGACCGCTTGTTGTTGAATCTTTCAAAAAACTTGCCGATGATGGTGTTTATCCCGCGGCAGGACTTTGGAAATAAAGTAGGAGGAATATAAAATGGCAATTCTTGTTACCGGTGGCACCGGCTTTATCGGTTCTCATACCGTTGTTGAACTTTTGAAAAACAATGAGAAAGTTATCATTGTAGATAACTTGAAAAACAGCAAAAAATGCGTACTTGATCGCATTGAAACGATTACAGGAAAACGTCCTGTTTTTGAATGTGTGGATCTTTTGGATAAAGCTGAGCTTGAACGCGTGTTTGCCACATATTCCGATATTGATTCCGTGATTCATTTTGCCGGTTTGAAGGCAGTTGGAGAATCGGTTGAGAAGCCTTTGCTTTATTATCATAACAATTTGACCGCAACATTCCATCTCTTAGAGTGCATGGAGAAATATAATGTTAATCGCATTGTATTCAGTTCTTCGGCTACGGTTTACGGTGTGCCCAAGAGTGTTCCGATTTCAGAGGATTTTCCTCTTTCTACGACCAATCCTTATGGTGAGACCAAACTCATGATTGAGCGTATTTTAAAGGATGCTTGCCATGCACGTCCTGCGCTTTCTGCGTGTGTTCTTCGCTATTTCAACCCCATTGGTGCCCATGAAAGCGGATTGATCGGTGAGGATCCCCGCGGCATTCCCAACAATCTTTTGCCGTATGTTGCAAAGGTTGCGGCAGGAAAGCTCGAGTATTTGCGTGTCTTTGGCAATGACTATCCTACGGCAGACGGAACCGGTGTTCGCGACTATATCCATGTTGTTGACCTCGCGCTTGCTCATCTTTGCGCGATTCAAAGAACAGAGAAGGTTACCGGTATTGAGTATTACAACATCGGTACCGGCGTAGGATACTCGGTTTTGGATATCGTTGCCGCCTTTAGCAAGGCTTGGGGCTCTGACATCCCTTATAAGATTACCGAGCGTCGCAGCGGCGATGTGGCAGAATGTTATGCTAATCCTACCTTGGCGTACGAGATGCTTGGATGGCGTGCGGAACGTGATCTTGCTAAAATGTGCGAGGATGCCGCGCGTTGGCAAAAGCAAAATCCTGACGGATATCCCGATTAAATTAAAAACGGGCTAGCTCATCAAGAGCTGGCCCGCCTCATTTTTGCCATCAAAGGCTTAAAATGAGGAAATTTTCTTTGAAAGATATTTAGGGGCAGAAAACCAACCGAATTCGGTTGGTTTTTGTTGTATCACGACTGGTGAGACAGCCAGTTTTTCGGTTGAAATTTCCGCGGTTAATGATGTTTTTATTGCAAAAAATAAGAAAAAAGCAGTCAAGGAGTTTTTTTGTTTATGAAACGATTTCTAAGCTTGTTTTTTGCTGTATACAGTATCTTGATTTTAACACCGACCTCATTGGCGGCAGAGCATTCTTATGCGTGGTGTGTCAAGAGAGGAAGAAACGGGTCTACACCCATCATTGAAGAAACTGCGAAAAGGCTCTTAAATGAGTATAATGCCTATTATGTGGATCCTTCGGTGAATGAAAAAGATAAAGTGCTATATTTGACTTTTGATGTGGGATATGAAAACGAAAGCCTCGTAAAGGTGCTTGATGTTCTGAAAAAGGAAAAAATCTCTGCGGCGTTTTTCGTTCTCTCGCATGTTGTAAAGAATGATTCCGATTTTTTGTCACGCTTGCAAACCGAAGGGCATCTTATTTGTAACCACACATCTAAACACCCCGACCTAACGAAAAAAGGGGAAGATAAGATAAAAGAAGAAATCAAGATGCTTGAAGAGCAATATCAAAATGTATCTGAAAAAAAGATAGCACCTTTTTTCAGACCGCCCGAAGGGAAGTATAATGAAAAAGTACTTGCCACAGCGCAAAATTTAGGTTATACCACTGTTTTTTGGAGCTTGGCATACGCGGATTGGAATGATGAGGTTGCTCCGAACGATGAAAAGGCAATGAAGATTTTGAAGGAAAACACCCACAATGGAGCCATTATTTTGTTGCACCCGACCTCCGAGATCAATGCGCGCATTTTGGGTGAAATGATTGCGCATTGGAAAAAAGAAGGCTATCGTTTTGGCATGTTAAACGAATTAAAACAGAGATGAAAGAAAAAAAGATTTTTATAAGCATTCTTTCTGTTCTTTTGATGTTCCTTTTTGTCTATAAATGTCCAACTGTAGCTTATGCGCAGGATCTCGCGGCGCTTTCACATGGAAAACGGGAAGAAAAGACGATTGCACTAACGTTTGATGATGGACCGCATCCGCGTTACACGGGGGAGATCTTAGATCTTTTGGAAAGGTATCGGATCAAAGCTACTTTTTTTATGATCGGTGGCAATGTAGAGTTATATCCTGAAATTGCGAAGAGAGTATTTCAAGAGGGGCATGAGATTGGCTCTCATACCTATTCACACCCCCATATGCTTCGTTTAAGTTCGGCAGAATTAAAATGTGAAATTCAAAAAACAGAACAAGCTTTAGCAAAGTTGAATATTTCAAAACCAACCCTCTTTCGTCCGCCGGAAGGATACCGCACCAAAGAGCAAAGTCAAATTGTCAAGGATGCCGGATATACGATGGTTGTGTGGAGTTTAGATACGCATGATTGGAAAAGCGTACCGTCCGCCAATATTGTTCAGCATGCATGTGCCAATGTGAGGGGCGGCGATATTCTTCTTTTTCACGACTATATTTCAGGGCAGAATACAACAATAACCGCCCTCAAAACGCTCATACCAAAGCTGTTGGAGGACGGTTATCGGTTTGTATCGGTGTCGGAGTTAATTTCTTAGTTTTCGGTTGTTATGATAAAAGAGTCAACATCATCCGGAGGGGGCGCAGCCTCTTCCGGGTGTTCTTTTTGATAAGGATCGATCATGTAGCGTTTAATGACAAAATAGGCAGAGTAGGTTGTCATATAAGAAGCGTTTGCAAAAAGTACCATTAAGGGGATCGCGATCGCAAGTGCAAGAAGAATGCCGGAATAGGCGCACACGAGTGTGATGAAGCATAAGAGAACAATACCAAGAAAGGCAAGAAAATTTCGCTTGAAACCAAGAATAGAAAAGATCAAAGCATTCTTGAGTATTTTGTATACGCTCAAATCAAACGTTACCATTTGGAGATAGATATAGCGGCGCATGGTGAAATAAACAATACCGATTAGAATATTAAACCAAAATACTACGCCAAGCCAGAAATTATCCTGCGCACTGAGCTGAAGCAGATTCCAAGGAATCAAAACCACAATAATCAAATCAAGAATACCGAAAAAGAACCCTTGCTTGAAATTGCGGCGAACCGCATACCAAAAATCGCTCCATACAAAGACGGGATCGCCCTTAATCATGTTTCTCAGAATATATGCTGTTCCTACATTGACGATGCCGAATGTCAAGAAAACCAGTGCGCCTAATCCAAAGAAAAGATAGGCTAACGGCAAATAGGTGCTACCGGATTGATGCATGCCGAGCACACCGTCTAAAGCGAGCATAGGTGCGGAGGTAGGTGCGCCTGCTGTAACGCCTGAAAAAAGAGGGAAGACATTGGATGCAGGAACGGTATAGTCAACGCTGAACATGCCTTGCAAAGCGATTAAAAGAAAAAAGACGGGAAAATTACCAAAAACCATAAGCGCGTTCACCGAAAGTAGGCGAGTGAAATCGCGCTTATAGAGAATGAAAAATTTTTTCAAATTGGGAGGAAGATTGGCGGATTCTTTGGAAACGCCGCGCCCTTCTCTCTGCGAATCAAAAAGCTTAAAACGCTTTTTTTTCGGAGTTTCTTCCATTGCGTTATTCCTTTCCGAATGCTATATGATATATTGTATCATGCTTTTGGATAAAAAACAAGAACTTATCTTAAATTTTCATGCAAATTTTAGTTTTTACACGAAATATATTGCATTTGAGATTATAATATGGTACTATTATTTAGAAAGACATAAGGAGAGACGGTATGACACGAGAAAAGGTTAACCGCATTTTTACACATATACCAACGATAGAAACAGAGCGACTTCTCTTGAGGCAGATTTTGCCTGAAGATGCAGATGATATGTATGAATATTCTTCCGATCATGATGTTACGCGTTATTTGCTATGGGATGTGCATTCCGATTATTATCATACCAAAGATTACATTCATTATTTGCAAGAAAGGTACGCATTGGGGGATTTTTACGACTGGGCTGTCATCCACAAAGAAAGCGGAAAAATGATTGGCACATGCGGTTTTACCAATTTGGATATTCCCAATTTTTGTGCTGAAATCGGATATGTGTTGAATCCGCGTTATCGCGGGAACGGATATGCTCCCGAAGCCGCGTCGCGTGTGATACGCTTCGCGTTTGAAGAGCTTTCTATGGAACGGGTTTCCGCCATTTGCATGAAAGAAAATACTGCCAGCTTGCGTGTAATGCAAAAGTGCGGCATGACACAAGAAGGGGTTCTTCGCCATGCTGTATATGCCAAAGGGCGACATCGTAGTGTTGTTGTCTGCTCGATATTAAAGTCTGAATTTTTGAAATAATGAAGGAGCCGAGTGAATGACTCGGCCCCTTTTGATTTTAATAGAGCTTGTATTTTAAACGAAGGTTATCCGCAATCATGGCAATGAATTCGCTGTTGGTTGGCTTGCCGCGATTGTTTTGAACGGTATATCCGAAATAGGAATTGAGTGTATCGATATCGCCTCGATCCCAAGCAACTTCGATCGCGTGCCGTATAGCGCGCTCTACGCGCGAGGTTGTTGTCGCATATTTTTTGGCAACAGAAGGGTAAAGAATTTTGGTGACCGAATCAATGATTTCATTGTCTTCGATTGTCATTAAAATAGCTGTTCGCAGATATTGGTATCCTTTGATATGGGCGGGAACGCCGATTTGGTGAATGATTTTTGTGACTTGAGATTCGATGTTATGAGAGTCGGGATGAGATTCTTCATATTCTTCGGCAGCTTTTTGTCTGCGAAAAGCCAGTGATTCAATATGTAATGCAAGGCTGGATAAATCCAAAGGCTTCTTTAAACAAATATCCGCGCCGGCGTCGATTCCTTCTATAAATAAATTACTTCCTGCCCCCAAAGCTGTTAAAATGAATGTCGGTGCCGAGAAACCTTTTCTACTAGATGATTTAATGTTGCGAATAACGCCTATACCGTCTAAACGAGATAACCATGTATCAATAACCACAACATCCGGTAAACTTTTGGTGATTTTATTTACCGCATCCTCACCGTTGGATGCCTCATCGATATTGTGAAAACCATTATTCCACAAATATTCACGCATTTTTCGTCTTTCTTCCGCGGATTCGTCAACGAGTAACAATTTTGTTGCTTTTTCCATTTCTTCTTTCTCCTTTTTGCAATTGGTAATATATGGAAGCAACTACATTCTATCAAAAATACCATAAAATGTCAATAGCGAACGGTGTAAAATAATATCCAAAAATATATGGTAAAAATTGGATATATTGACTAATGAAGATTGCTAAGCAAAGAAAGAATCTCTCTATAACTAAAAAAATGAGCCCGGTGGAGTACCGAGCCCATTCACAAACAATTAATTTTATTTTGTATAAACTTTTGAGTTACACTGCGCTTTGCACGGAGTAAGCTGTTCCACAGCTTATATCATATTTTTGTTGCCGGTGCGCAATTCGCCGTTTTCCATAATCATAATACGGTCGGCGCGTTTGGCAATGTTAGGATCGTGCGTGACCATCAAAAGTGTCTGCCCGAATTCCTCTCGCGTTGCCAAGAGAAGCTCAAGCACTTCGTCTGCATTGGCTCTGTCAAGGTTTCCTGTGGGTTCATCGGCGAATAGAATCTGCGGACGATTGATAAGCGCACGGGCAATTGCCACACGTTGTTGCTGCCCACCTGAAAGCTCACTGGGAAGGTGGTGCATACGGTCTTTTAGCTTGAGGCTTTCGATCAGCTTCATCATGCTGTGTTCATATTTGTATTCTGCCTTGTTCATCATCATAGCGGGAACAGTAATGTTTTCCAAAGCGGTTAAATGCGGAATAAGATTATGTTTTTGGAACACGATGCCGACATACTGACCGCGAAATTCGGCCAGTTTGCTTGGAGACATTGTGGTAATATCATTTCCTCGAATTTTAATAGTTCCCGCATTGGCGCGGATTAGGCCGGCACAAAGGTGCAAAAGCGTTGATTTTCCGGATCCGGATGTGCCCATGATAGCAACGAACTCTCCGTTATCGACGGTTAATTTCGCGCGGTTAACGGCGGTAATTACAGTGTCGGATTGGCGATATTGTTTAATCAGATCATTGACTTCCAAAATAGGGCTTGCCATGTTTTTTCTCCTTAAACAAAATATTGTTTACGCATAAGAAGCTTTGCGTAGTCTGGATGGGAAAGATCATTCAAGCTCTTCCGCTTTGAAGGCTTTCCAGTATTCCTTGCGATAAAGAATATATGGCAATATCACGGACAGAATACAAGAAACAATGCATAAAAGAATGGGAAGAGGATAGAGCCAAGAGGGAAGTATCAGTTCAGTGACAATTTCGCTTCCGCTTTGGAAGAAATTGGGCAACACATAGGAGAATATCCATTGAGCCGCAAGAGAAAGACCGAGCGATATTCCGGCTGACAAAATACCGATGGGAATCATTAAAATACAGTCGCAAACAAAGAGTGCGCGAATCCGTCCCAAAGAGGCAGAAATGGAATGTAAGCTGTAAAATTCCCCCCACCGACGTTTAAAGAAAAGAAGTTGGGAGTAAAACCAATGCAATGGGATGAAAATGAGGAGTGATAACGAGAGAAGCGAGATCAATTTCTCGTACGCAAACAGTTGCTCCATCTTATAGTCAAAAAAGTTATCGGTAGTCGAGACAAAATAAGAAAGAGGTGCAAGAGATTTTGCTTTTTCGTTTAATTGCTTTTCGATGCCAAGCAATTCTTTAAACGAAAGCTGATCGTCGGCATTTATGCAAAGCTTGTTGGCTGTCACCGCCTCGCGAGCGACAGAAGGATATGCCATGTGTGTGAAGACGATCGGGATGCCGTTGGCGGCACTGGGATAATCCTCGATGATGCCGACGATGGTGAAAGTTTCATACATATAAGAAAGTTTTTCGTATTGCTCTTTCCAAAGTTCGGTATCGCTGAGATTTTCCACGTTGACTGTATTGCCCGAGTAACTGATGGGCTTTCCGGAATCATCCGTTTTCAACACAGCGACAGTGATGGTGTCTCCAACCGAGAAAGAAAAAGTATTTTGATTTCTATAGGAGGAACCAATCAAAATGTTCTTGTTATTTTGATACAGTAGCTCCGGAGATCCCGTGATGGTATAAGTTTCTTTCAAATATTCGACCGTATCGTCTCCGGTGGCACCCATGTAGATAACATCGCCGGTATAGGATACGTCTTTTTCGGCATCAAAGGGGAGACCTGTGCTTGTTTTAATATTGGAGTTCGGGATTAAAAGAAGGTTGCCAAGCTCACCGCCGTCTTTGGTCGGAAACGCCTTGTGCGCGGTGGAAACGCCCCTAATATCCGCAAACTCTTGAGATATATAATCCGGCAGAATAGACGTACCGACAAAATTCAACTCAACATTATAGTCGTATGAGGTGCGATATCGTATATCGGCATCGGTAGCATATGCGGCGGATGAAAATATGCCGAGCACATAAACGATGCACAAAAATGCGGTGGTGAGCGTAAGAGAAATATAATGTTTGCGAAAACGCCAGGCTGAGATCAATTCGTAGCCAAAAGGAAATTTCCGTCTCAACAAATTGAAAGAACGGCTGGGAGAATAAACAAGATTGGTGTTGTCGCCCGCATCGATCAAACGAAGCGGTTCCTCAAAAGAAATCCGTTTTAAAGAAAAGGCGACGGAAACGAAAGCGATTGCCAATACGATCAGCAAAACCGCAAGCCAAAGAACGGGTTTAAAAACGGAGAAAGAATAGGGAAGATTACTTGCGGAATACATGGCATTGCAAAATGTGGAAGAAATAAAATAGGCGGGAAGCAACATAAATACCGCGCATAAAAACAATTCACACACCGCGTATAAAATCAAACGTCCGGTACGTCCGCCGAAGGTAGCGTAAATGCCGTATTTAAACTTTTCGTTGTTTAAATGAATGCTGTAAAAAGAAATGAAAAGAATGATTAAAAATAGCGACAGGAAAATAAGAACTATATTTCTCAAAAATGCAAGAGAGGCAAGATCATCTTCCAAAAGATATAGCGGCGAAAGCGAAATGTGCGGGGTTAAATCGAAGGGAAGTTCCGCCAGCATTGCCTCATAATTGGATTCCAAAGAATCTTCTTCAAAGAGATCGAGAGAGCTTTTATTGCCTATGAGAAGCTTGATATATAAAACACCGTTTTCTGTGTTTTTAATGATATAGTGTCCCTCGGCTCGTTCGCTTCTTGCGGCATAATTGACCAAAAGAGAGTGCTTAACATTGTCAACACCTGATACCGTCAAATGATAATCGTATGTATCTTCCACTGCCGCTTTGTGTGTTTCCATGTTGTTTTCAAATGCAAGGGCAACCGTAAAGAGGATGCTCTCAATCATCAAAATGGCGAGAAACAGCGGAAGAAAGGAAGATAATGATTTCGTGACCGCGTGAAATGCGCTTGAAATCTGTTTTTTGAAAAATTCGCTGATTTTTTCAAACATATTCGTATCTCTTTCCGGTAAAATAATACTAAGATGACTAATTATATCATTTTTTTGTTGCAAAACGATGAATATTATATGTATCGCGTGCATATTATATCCGATAAGTCTGACAATAAAATATCAAAAATGAACAATGTGTTAAAAATGCAATTTTAGGAAAGAAATATTGCAAAATCAAGGTTTTTATGCTATAATGATATGCGTGAGAATTTGTTTCACAAGCGATATTAAATTTTTAATAATATAAAGGAGAACATCATGACAAAGAATCCGCACATTTGCAATTGGATCGACGAGATGGCTGCCTTGACGCAGCCGGATAAGATCGTTTGGATCGACGGTAGCGAAGAGCAGGCAGAGCTTTTGCGCGCCGAGGCATGTTCCACCGGTGAGCTTTATAAGCTCAACCAAGAAATTCTTCCCGGTTGCTACTTGCACAGAACCGCCATCAACGACGTTGCACGTGTAGAAAACCGCACCTTTATTTGCACCACCAAGAAAGAGGACGCCGGCAACATCAACAACTGGATGGCTCCCGCTGAATGCTATGCAAAGCTTTCTAAGCTTTATGCAGGCTCCATGAAGGGAAGAACGATGTATGTAATTCCTTACTCTATGGGTCAAGTCGGTTCCGATTTCGCTAAGTACGGTATTGAGCTTACCGACTCAATCTACGTTGTTCTCAACATGCTTATTATGACTCGTGTGGGCACCAAGGTTGTTGAAGCTATGGGCAATGATGACGGCTTTATCAAAGGTTTGCACGCAAGAGCAGATATTGATGAAGAAAACCGCTACATCTGCCATTTCCCCGAGGATAATACCATTTGGTCTGTTAACTCCGGTTATGGCGGAAACGTTTTGCTTGGTAAAAAGTGCTTTGCACTTCGTATTGCATCCTACCTCGGCAGAAAAGAAGGTTGGATGGCAGAGCACATGCTCATCCTCGGTATTGAATCTCCCGATGGCGATATTCGCTATATCAGCGCAGCTTTCCCCTCTGCTTGCGGCAAGACCAACCTCGCAATGCTTATTCCGCCCGAAATTTATAAGAGCAAGGGCTATAAGGTATGGTGCGTAGGCGATGATATCGCTTGGCTCCGTGTTGGTAAAGACGGTAGACTTTGGGCTGTCAACCCTGAGAACGGCTTCTTTGGTGTTGCTCCCGGTACCAACGAAAAGTCCAACCCCAATGCTTTGTACACCACCATGAAGAATACCATTTTCACGAACGTTGTTCATGATCTTGATAACAACACTGTTTGGTGGGAAGGCCTCAACGATAATCCTCCTGCTAATGCAGTCGACTGGAAGGGTAATCCTTGGGATTATAAGAAGTACGACAAGAAGGATAAGTCCACCTGCGGTGCACATCCCAACTCTCGTTTCACCGCGATGGCTGCAAATTGTCCTTGTCTCTCGTCCGAATTTGATAATCCTGCCGGCGTTCCGATCTCTGCGATCGTATTCGGCGGTAGACGTGCTAAGACAGCTCCGCTGGTTTATCAGTCCTTCGGTTGGCAGCATGGTACCTTTGTTGGTTCCATCATGGCATCCGAGACCACTGCAGCAGCAGCAGGTGCTGTCGGTGTTGTTCGTCGTGATCCTATGGCTATGCGTCCTTTCGTAGGCTATGATATGGGTGACTATTGGAAGCATTGGCTCGATATGGGCAAAAAGATCCCCAATGCTCCTAAAATCTTCCACGTTAACTGGTTCAGAACCGATGATGAAGGGCACTTCATTTGGCCCGGCTTCGGTGATAACATGCGTGTTCTTATGTGGATTCTTGCTCGTTGCGAAGATAAGGTAGATGCACGCGAGACTGCTATCGGTTATGTTCCTTACGCAAAGGATATCAATATTGAAGGTCTCGATATCGATCTTAATACGATTGAAGATCTTTTGACTGTTGATGCCGATGCATGGAAGGATGATATCGGTAATATTAAGGAATTCTATGCACAAGTTGGCGAAAGAGTACCCGCTGAGCTCAAAGAAGAGCTTGCCGCACTCGAAAAGCGCCTTGGTTGATTTTAAAAAGGGTTGCCGTGTAAGCGGCAACCCCCTCTTTTTGCAGATAAAATATAGGGCTTGACAGAAAACTTATTATATGATATAATATCCGCAGGCGGCAAAGCCGCCAAAGTCGCACTTTGTGCGACGACTCGCGCGAAGCGCGTAGGCGGATACCATCGAAAATATGCCGCTTGCGCAAGGCGCAAGACGGAAGCCATGCTTCCGCAGACAAAATCAAAGATTTTGCGGCATGTTTATGATATAATAATATAAATTTGATAGGATAAAATTGTATTTAAAGGGCACTGAGTGCGAAAGAGAGTGCCGGAAAGGCTCTTATTCCAATATGCATCCAATTATACAAAATGCAAATTTTGTATAATTGAGGGAAGTGAAAAACGCCTGTTAGGGCCGTTTTTATCCAATTTCGGTATTTAGAATGATGTACGGAGGAATCCCTCTTTATATTGTTCCGGATATATATAAATCAGCTTATTAAAATTTCGGAGGAAATTCATTATGAAAATGCGTGCTCTTGTAGTAAGCGGCAAAGGCAAATTAAAGGCAATCGGCGACTTGCTTGCCAAGAACGGTACATACCAGTCCGACAAAATTCCCCCCGCATATCCTTGCGATCGTGAAAGACTTGTAGTTATCATTGCTTCGCTTAAATCTAACATGCCCGATTCGTTCAGAACCTTCTGTCAGGTGCTCGACAAGGATAAGGCGCAGAATGTAGCTCTTATCGTTGACGGCAATGAAACCGATGCAGGTATGGTTGCAGAATGGATTCGTTCGGCTGGTGCCAATGTAATTGATAATATTCTTTATTTCCCTGTAAGCTTTTTTGGCGGTTTTTCCAAGAAGCTTTCTGTGGATGAAGAAAAGAAAGTCAATGAGTGGTACGCCGGCGTTCTCGAGAATTTGAAATAATCTATTATACAAAATAAGAAAACCGAACCCAAGAGCTGATAAATAGTCAGGGTTCGTTTTTCTTATAGAAATAGGGCTAGCTCATTAAGAGCTAGCCCGCCTCATTTTACGCCACGGGCGGCGTGAAATGAGGAAATTTTCTTTGAAAGATTTGCAGGGGCAGAAAAACATC
>JAZNND010000002.1:0-87669 GCA_045580085.1 Eubacteriales bacterium | reverse complement strand
TGAGGACGTTGAACTGTGTTCTCCTTATTATGACAATTCAAGAGGGATAGGTCTATCAGAGATGGTACTCGCAATAAGCGAAGGAAGAGCAAACAATGCTTCTGGTCTACTAGCTCTTCACGTGCTTGAGATAATGGAAAGTATAATCAAAAGTTCAAAAGAGGGCAAAACAATCATTCTTGAAAGTACTCCAAGCCAACCTGTTGTACTGGATTGGAATATACCGTTAGGTGACCTAAAAACGTTTTGTTGAACGTCGTAATTAAATACACGGGTTTAAGTCCATACGAAAACTCACAAAAATATCTTTTTTATCGCCCCTTCACAAAAAGCCACAGTTGAACCGATTGTGGCTTTTTTTCAATCTCAACCAAGCATGAAAAGCGCAAGACGTGTTTTTCGCGTTCGGCACGGGCGCTTGATCCTAAAAATTCAATTGGAAGAATGAGAAATGAGTTTAAAATCACTGTATCAGTCATTGGATATGCCGACGGCTTTTGGAGAAGCAATGGCAATCTGCGTTACGCCTTGAAGGTCAACGGACGTTATGCCCCTATTATAGGCAGAATCTGCATGGATCAGTTAATGATTGATGTTACCAATGTTGATTGCAAAATAGGGGATGAGGTGTTGATTTTCGGAGATGATCCACTCTGTTCTGCACAAAAGATTGCTACAGCAAACGAAACGATTGAATATGAGGTGGTTTGTGCCGTGGGCAATCGTGTTCCGCGAATTTTTCTGAAAAGCAATACTCTTTTCTCTGTGAGGGACACCGTATATAACGGCAACGATGATGTTTCGCCGTGATAAAAGCAAGGATCGCTTATAACTTCGTATGTCGGTATAATCATCTTACTGATAAATAAGAATTTGACGGTGAGATAAATGAATTATATTAGACAAGCAAGATATGATGACATAGCGAGAATTACAGAAATTTTAGTATTTGATTATAGACTAAATTTCTGTGAAAGGATATTTTATGGGAAAGAAATATATATCACACCAAAATTTTGATGGTAGTTATACCACGTATGAGGAAGACGTACGGGGTGGTCCCAATGTGACACTATGGTTTTTTGTTATTTCTATTTTTATTTACCTATCTCCGATTTGGTATTTTGTTACTAAACATTTTATTGAAAAATATAATAACCACCCAAAAATCAAGTGGCTGAAAATTATAAATAGAGTAACATTAGTGATTTTTATTGTTGATATAATAGTATGGGTTGCGCTGATTGCAGTTTTAGCTCTTCACCTTTTAAATGTTGTACATATCCCTCTGATTGCAGAACTATTTCATTAAACATTATCATAAAATAAACCATATAAATTTTTGCATCAAAATTACAGTTATTATCCCAAAAAAGTCTTGAAATCGCAAGATTTCAGGGCTTTTTCTCTTTTTTCTCATATTTGAGTCTTCTTGAAAATACCGATGCCATTCGGGGGGAGATGGCATTCTCATCTCTTAAATTGACAATTAAAGTATAACAAAAAGGGGGGTATATTCAATTATAAATTTCTCTATGAGGGTATAATATAAAAGTTATATCTCAAGAGAAACCATAAATTTTTGCCACAGCTCGCCTTTCCGAGATGAAAGCGTCTCATGGACAAAAAAGATGCAAACAAAAAACGGCAGCTTATCCTTTTTTAGGATAAAAACTGCCGTTTTTCTTTTGTTTGAAGTCAGCTTTTATTTTTCGCCTTCTTCTTTCGAAGCCTTCTTTTTATCGGCGGTGAGTGCTTTCTCGTTCGCCAAATACATGGTGAGCAAACCGAAAAGAACGGTCACCGTAGAAATATAGATAAGCACGGGAATGATTTTCTTGTAAATGACATGGCAAATAACTACAGCCGCATCTCCGCCTATGATCAGCGCGGCAACGTACCCGAAGAAAGTAAGACCGCCGCCGAAGAGTGTTATCATAATGCTGTAGCCGAATATGATCTTGCATATGTCGGAAATCTTTTTAAGCTTTTCTTTCATGCGTTTTTCCTCCTTACAGACCAAGAATGGGCAACCATCCCATGAGAACGACCACTTCCATTATAAACTGTGCAGCCACCCACCACAGATTGTTTTTGAACGTCTTCCCGAAATCGGATTCCGCAAGCGACATACCCGCATACATGCCAAGTCCCAAAGGAGGCGTGATGCCGCACATAACGCCGCAAATGCAAGGAAGCATTGCCGCCGCGAGGATCGCGTTGACACCGACCGAAGCCAGCGTGGTGATGAACACGGGACCAAATATAACAACGAGAGAGGAACCGGGAATAACCATACCGAGGAAGCAGGTCAACACGCAAATGAAAAGAACGAGACCAAGCTTATTGAAGTTTACACCCAAGATAAAGGCGTTCATTTCCGCAGCAACATTCAAATCGCTGAAAAGCTCACCGATCATGTAGCCGAAAACACAAACACCAACCGCAGGAGCAATGGTCTTTACGCCATTTGCAAACATCTTGGCAATGTTATGAATATGTACGGTTTTCTTGTCCTTGGCGATCAAGCAAGAGAAAAGCGTAGCGATACCGGGGATGAACAAGAGCAGAGAACTTGAGAGGTACTTCGCACCTGCGGCACCGAGACGTGCAGTGAAAAAGTTATCCTTAAGCAGGTAGTCAAGCAAGAAGGGCAAAAGGATAATCACGGGAAGAAGAAGCCCTTGCCAACCTTGCTTGAGCGACTCCCTCAAGCTCGGAAGATCTTCCTTGGGCATGGGTTTGACTTTATAATATTTGCAAAAAGCAAAAATCATAAGAACACGTTGAAGAATGAACCAAAGAGAAATGCCCCAAAGAACGATCCAGAACTGCCCCGTTGTCATATTGGTTGCAGGATACAGTGCGGTGAAGGCACCGAGAGCCGCAACGATATTGGAAGAGGGAGGGATCATATTTCCCATGTAGCTTGCATTGCTTTCGATATTAGCGGCGAGCTCAGGGGGGAAACCCGTTTTTTTCATGGCGGGGATCGTCAAAGCACCGGTTGCCATAACGTTACCGGGGCCGCTGCCCGACAAAGCTCCCATAAAGCTTGACGCGATGACAGATACGTAACCCGCGCCGCCCGGGATGCGTCCGAGCAAAGACAGTATGATAGCAACACAGCTATCGATGATTTTTGTTTTTGTCAGGACGATCGACATCGCGACAAAAGCGACCATGGAATACAGCAAAGAGGTAGAAAGCCCTTCATGGATATAAGTGAACACACTGCCCCATTTACCCGTAACCGTGAGCAGAACGAGAAAGCTGAGCAAAACAGCCTCGTACACCGGCCGCTTGAACAGCATGAACCAGATCACGATTACGCCAAGCATGATACCAAGATACAAGAATGCTGACGGCATAAAAATGAAACCTCCGTTGGAATTTTTATTATTTTATCACTTAAGACAAGTGAAAAAATCAATTAGAATGCTTTTCTTTTAACTTCTCTACGCAAAGAATGAAGCTTTTTTCGGCTTGCGTTAAAAACTGTTCCTTGCGATAAAACAAGCATATTTTTCTGTTATTCAAATCTTTCAAATACGGATGTTGCTCTGTCGGCAGATCGAAAAAGCGAACCTCTTTGTTTTGTTCCGAAGAGCCGAGTTTGGCAATATAGGAAGGAAGAAGCATCGCACCCAGTCCTTTTTTTACCAATGCAAGTGCCGATTCAATGGATTGACATTCAATTTCCGGATCGTTGATGTGAAGCTTGCGTGATATTTCAAGTGTTGTCTGCCATAGTGCTTGCCCTTTTCCCACATTTATAAGCGGAACGCGGCAAAGGATATCCAACGCCGTGTCGCCCGGGCGATACAGCATATCTCCCACCGCAAGCACGATAGATTCTTCAAACAAGTCCACCTTCTCGAACCCGTCGGTATCTTCGTCAAGAATACTGATGATCAGATCAAGCTCTCCGCTTGCTAAACGGTGGCTGAGTTCAGCTGTGGTTTTTTCCTCTATCACTACCCTGCCATCAGGATTTTCACGCCGATAGGTTTGCACGATCTCGGGTGTCATATAAAGAGAACGGGAGGGGCTGATTCCCACGCGAACGACCGCATTTTTATTCTGCTTGATCTCTTCGAGCTGTTTTTGAAGCTGACGGTCAATATCCAACATGTATTTTCCCGTTTTTGCATAAAGCTCGCCTGCCAAAGTAAGCTTGATGGGAAGTGTGCTTCGGTCAAAAAGCTCAATCCCCAAATCTGTTTCCAATTTTTTGAGATATTTACTTAAAGTGGGCTGAGAAATATGGAGAAGATCAGCCGCTTGCGAAATACCGCCGCTTTTCGCTACCGCAATCACATATTCATATGTTTTTAAATAAGCCACAGCATTCTCCTTTGCTTAAGCATATTCAAACTCAGTTATAGCATTTTAGGCATGTTCGATTGCAAAAATGCCATAACTCACGCATGAACCTATAATACCACACTTTTTTTCATTTGTCAAGCTCTTTTTAAAATTTTTATTTTAAAATCACAAAAGTGCGAACGCATTCCTACAAGTCTTTTTCTTGACATCGATTTAAAACTGTGGTATACTAAAAATCGATTAGAACTATTCATGATATTTGAAGAAAACTTTGCGCAGAAAGGCATGGTCAAAAATATGAAAAAGCCATTCGTTTTCATCAGCTATTCCACCAAGGATCAAGAAACCGCAAATCTTGTGCACAGCTACTTGGAAGGCAACGGTATTCCGTGTTGGATTGCATCCCGTAATATTGAGGGGGGCGAAAGCTTTGCGGGCTTAATCTTCTCCACGATCAAGGATCCCGCCTGCGTAGCGTTTGTGATGATCTCATCCAAAAACTCCAACGATTCGGGGCATGTCTCCAATGAACTGTCAATTGCATTTGACCAAAAAAAGAAGATCATTCCCTTCCGCATTGAAGAATTCAGTTTTTCCGATGACAACATGTATCACTTAATGCGCGCGCAATGGATTGATGCCTATAAAAATATGAACGAGGGGCTCAGACATCTTCTGCTCGCGGTGCGCGCAGTCATCCCCGCGGCAGAAACGGCGGTCGAAGAGGAACACGCCTTTTCTTCTCCCATCTTTGAATCCAAAAAAACCGAAGAAGAGATCAAAGAAGAGGAAACACCCTCCCTTTCTCGCGAGGAGATCGTAGCGCATCTTCTTAAAAGTATGAGCAAATTTCCTTACATCGTGCGTAACTACGCCTATGGCTCGGCATACTCCCGTTTTGCGCCGCTTGCCAAGAAACTGTTTGATCACACCGTATCGATGCACTTCCGCGGCAAAAACACCGCAAGCGGCATTGATTATGTGGATTTTATTGTAGATGCCCTCTCACAAGGGCAAGGCATATCCATCCAAGCAAAAGGGCAACCCGGATGCGCTAAAAACATGCTCCTTCAGCTTGCCTATTTCCGCATGCTTGAGGCGTTCGTACATGGAGAGAGCGATTATCTTCCTCTTTATCTTTCCTCCAGCTATTACGAAAAGCTAAAGTATACCGAAGGCCGTGAACGCGACGAGATGAAGGCAAAGATCAGCGAAGAATGCCGAGAGTTTTATACCTTTGTCCGCAAAAATCCGAATGTAAAGCCCGTTTTGATGGTGGAAGCTGTGCGTGAGCACATTGTAGCGGCTTTCGCACCCGAGGATGTCATTTTCGACGTTTTCAAGGAATATGGAGAAAAGTGCAAGTCTTTCCGCAAGTTCAACCGCATCGTTGCCATTGACGTGGGACTCATCAAAAACCGTCAACGATTGAAACGCTCCATCCCCTTGGTAGGAGATGTTTCCGGCTATGTTTTCCGTTTCTCTGCCGTGCCGATTACGGACAAGGCGACTTGCTATACCGTAATCGAAACCATCCTCTCTATGTATTCGGACATACACGACGGTGTAGAGGTTGCCGACGTATACAACGCCCTCAAACGCTTACGCTTTGTTACCATCGATATTTTTACCATTCGTCTTGTTGCCACCGAGCTTTCTCAAGGGCTTTCGGCAGACGATATCTCCATCGTCGATATGTATGAAAGACTTGCGCTCAACGAGCTGAAGGGTGATGAAGATAAAATGATGGTCATCGCGCACGAGCTTTTTGAATATGTCTTTAACGACAGACACGATGTAAAAAATCGCCCGTACAACGCAGCCCTTTGGTCACTCCCTCACAAACACACTGCATATCTTGAATTTATGCTCGCACTATATGTGACAAAATCCATCGCCTCACCGGACTCGCCCGATCGAATCCGTGTGCTTGGATGCCCTATGACCTCTATGGAAAATCACTTTATGGCTGCGCATTTATCCAACAATTACCAACTGCAGGAATCCTTTGTCAAGCTGGTGCTCGACAACTACGACACCTTCAACGTGCATCAAAAGAGCAACTCGGCATATTGGCTGGGCAGGCTTTCCTACGCCGAGCTGACGGATGCGGCGCAAAAGCTTTTGGAACGGGAATACGAGAGACTTTTACCTCTTGTCAAAAACGATCACAGCCAGACACTTGCCAACCGTTACAATCAGTATCTCTTCCGTTCCGTATGCTACGGTCTTATCGCTTATGAAAGAACCAATGTTCTTGACGAATATCTCACCCTTGTTATCACCAACGACATCACGGGGGCGATTGACCGCGGCACGGTCATTCAGTACATGGGCGACAGCTATTTGATCAGTGCGCACAATGATTTTTATCTTGACAGCGATCCCAATGTAGGTGAGCAGGCAATCCGCATTCTCTCCAGCAGCATCGAAGCAAAACTGTCCGCCAAGCGTACGGGATATGTGGAAACGGATCTTTTATCTCTTTTGCTTCTCGTACAAGCCCGCATGCATGTCACGCCCGAGCATCTTTCTTACAACCTCACACCCTGCTGCAAAAAATGTCTCGAACTGCTTTCGGAGTATCACAAGCGTCCGCGCAGTATCGTCTCAGACAAACTTCTTTACTACTTCCGTTCGGTAGAGGAAGATTTAAAGCGTTATGTAGAAGATTCTCGCTTTGACGCCGCTTTCCTTTTGTATGACAGCCTTTCCAAAATGAAAGATACGCGCCGCGAAAATTGGAAGAACTTTAATATTGAAAATCCCGAAAGCATTGCCGATCATACGCTCAACGCCTGGTTGATGGGTATGATCTATCTCCCCAATGAATACTCGGAGCAAAGCTACGACAAGCAAGCAATTCTCGACATGATCCTGCTTCACGATATGGCGGAAGCCATCCTCGGCGACCACCACGGCGCACTCTCCGAGCCAACCAAGGAGCTCAAACGCCAAAACGAACTTCTTCGGAAAATTTTACTCAAAGGAACCTATCCCGAGGTTGCTAATATGACGCGCTATTATGACGCATGGGTGGAGTATTACTATGCACAATCCATCAACGCGCGTGTTGCCCGCGATATCAATCTTTTGCAAACTGTCAATACTTTTTTCTCCTATTTTGTAAAAGATCCCGCTTCTTACACATTGGCAACGGCCAAAAAATGGCTTGCCGAAGGCGATAAGCTCAGCACCAATATCGGGTACGATCTTTTTGAGCGCATCATCGTCAGCAATCCTATCTATCGCAAAGCCATTGACTCTCTCGTTACGCATTAATCGCTTTCACTCTTACGGCTTTTGTGAAGCTTAAAATGCCATCGGGCTGTCTCTTGAGACAGCCCTACTTTTCTATTTATTCTTTTGTTTTCATCTTTCTTAAGCTACCCCAAAGTAAGAACATGCCAAAAAGGAAGGATAAAAGTGCCGTTCCGAAGGTGTTGAGCCAGATACCATCCAAGCCGAGCACCCAAAGAGAGCCGAGTGTGATGACAGGAAACACAAGAGCTGTGGCAACCGACAAAAGGGTTGCCGCGACAGTTTTTTCGATGGCGCAAAGGAAGCTTTGCGTGGCAATGGCGAACCACCGAAATAAATACGCGATGCAAAAGAGGCGTAAGGCGTGCGACGAGAGCGAAAGCAACACCGCGTCGTTCGCATCCACAAAAACAGAGACAAGCTGTTTGGAAAAGAAAAACATGGCAATCGATGCCGCAAAGCTCACCGCGAATGAACCTATGTAATTACAACGCGCGATTTTCTTGACGCGCTCATACTTTTCAGCACCGTAATTGTATCCGATGGCGGGTGAAAGCGAGTCGCTCATGCCGTAAAGAAGCGGTTGACAAAGCTCACCGGCATACATCAAAACCGAATACACTGCAACCGCAGTCGTGCCGCCGCCCTCTCCAAGGTATTTTATCCCAAGAGTCATCAGCGAAATATTCATTAAAACAGAGGTAACACGCCCCGCTACATTATTTAAAAAGACGGGAGAACCGCATGCGGCGATCTCTTTTAACATTCGTCCGCTAAAGCGAGGTTTGACAAAGCAAAGAAGCGTTTTCCCTCGCAAAAAAGGGATCATCGCCACCAACGAGCAAGCGCACATGGAAAAGGAGACTGCCAAAGCGGAGCCCACCACATCCATTTCCAAGCCAAACAAAAAGAGTGAAAGAAGTCCAATAGTGAGAAGATTGGAGGAAATATTGATAACCATGCTTGTTTTAACATATCCGCTGATGCGAAGATAGTTATCCATAGCAAAAAAGATGGTCGAAAGCGGACTGCAGAGCGCAAATGTTTGCAAATACCGAACGGCGGCATCCAAAAGCACCCCATCTGCTCCCATGAAACGCACAAGAGGCTCTGCCGAAAAAAACATAATGCTCCCCATCAAAAGTGAGGTCAAGAAAATCATAATAATCGAACAGGTAAAAACATTGTTTGCCTGTTTTTTATCTCCGCGCCCCAACGCAATGGAAATGGGAACCGAGGCACCGACACCGATGAGATCCGCCAATGAAAAATTGACCATAACCATCGGCATGGCAAGATTGATGGCGGCAAAAGCACTTTCCCCCAATTTTTGTCCGATGAACGCCCCTTCGATGACGGTATACACCGACATGGCAAACATGCTGATCATGCCCGGCAACGCCACAACAAAAAAGAGTCTCCACGGATTCATCGTGGCATACCGTGCTTCCGCACTCATTTTCATAAAGGCAAACCTCCTTTCGTCATTTCACGCAAAGGATATTATAGTATGAATCCAACATAATGTCAATAGAAAAAGCGAGACAAGGGGCCATCTCATTGAGAGACAGCCCCAAAATATATCAATCAAAAATCTTGTGTACGGCAAACGAATGATTGCCAAAGGCATAAAAATACCCGTTCACGTAACAACCGCGGCGCAAGTGCTCCATGCCATAGACCTTCAAAAAATCGATCTCTTTAAGGTTATACCCATCGAAATGAAGGAGAAGATATCCGTCCCCCCTTCCGGAATAACCGTGTTCGAGCACACCGAGTCCAAGCAACCCGTTCACACGGTCGATATAATAGGATTTATAATCTTCCGAGAAGGAACAGTTCTTCTTTTCATACTTTGCCACCGAAATGACACCTGTTTCGGTTTCCCGATAAATCTCGCATTTCAAGGTGGAAAAGTCACTGCCATATCCGATACCGAGCAAAAATCCGTCACCGAGCGATACGAGCGAAGAAGAATAGCCGTCTATGGTACCCGTATCTTTATACGTAATGGCGGACGGATCCGAAAGATCGAAAAAGAAAACAGGATCCGAAAGCACCACCGAGGTGCAGACATAAGCGGCATTTTTGTCAAATCGCACCGATTGCACCGACTCACCGGGAGGAGCAAACGAAACCACTTCCGCGATCTTTTCCCGATCTGAAAGACGGAACAGATAGAGACTCGCATTGCGCGACGCGGAGCCGAATGTGCCTATAGAAACGGTGTCGCTTTGTCTGTTTTCACCCCCGCGCTTCTCATACACAGTTGTATCGGTTGTGGTAACAACGCGCAAAACACCTTCGTATTCATCCAAACTGTAACGGTCCTTGACACTGCCTTCCACCGAAATGGATCCTTCAAAGGAAAGCTTTTCACCGAGATACGAAACGACGGATATGTCAGTCATATTCTTGGAAGTAACAAGGCTTCCGCTTTGACTTTGCTCTTGATACGCGCGCATCGTGAAAATATGCTCTGCTGAGACATAGACCTGTTCACTGTAAGAAAGGAATGCCATGCTGTCTTTTGGTGTGTGCGATAAAACATCAAACGTAAGAAGCACTGTATAATAAACACCCGATAATTCCTCAGGATATATGATATCCGCACCCGAAATGGCGGTTTCCTTACCGTTCTGCTCCACGCCCGGAACAAAGGTAGACGGATCGTTAAAATCCACATTTCCGACATAATACCGTGTCATAAGAAGCAAATCACCGTTTGCCAAGATACGGGAAGAAATATAGCTTCCGTCCACAAAAATCTTCTCTTTGACGGCAATGGCATAAGGATCGGTAACATCCAAGGATATGAGTGCCACCTCCGTGCTTTTTGTTGCCGCGGAATGGTGGGGTGCGATCACGGTAACGGTATTGCCATCGGAGGAAAGATACATTTCCCAATTTTCCCAGTACCACGACACATCCGTGAGTTCGGGGATGGTTTTAAAATCGAATTGCGCGATCTGCTCGGAGTCTTCCCCCAAGACGGTATACACACAAAGCACCGTTTCATCCAGATAATAGATGTAGCGGTCATTGCGTTTGATACGGTCGCCTTCCGTGACGCCCACGGTTTGATGGTCGGTGATCTCTTGCGAGAAATCAGATGTCATATCGCGATCGCCCGCCAAAAAATCGGAACCGTTTCCGTCCTCCGCTTTGGCACCGCCAAACAAACGGTTAACCTTGACCATTAACTTTTCAAAATTGTTTTTATACTCCGGTTTTCGATCTTGAAAGGCATTTATTTTTTGAATCACGCCGTAGTATTCGCTGTCGGCATACCGGGACACATCGGGTGTCTTGTGCCGAATAGGTGCAAACAGATAAACGTTAAGAAGCGTAAAAATCAATAAAAAACCGGCGGCGATGAGCGTCAGCTTCTGCCATTTCTGCCACGGATGCCTTTTGAAAGACGCGGCAGGATCGGCTTCTGCAATATATTTTTCATCCGCTTCGCCAAGAGCAGAGAGCCATTTTTTATTTTTCATAGCGCAATTCCCTTCTTCTCCAAATACTGTTTGAACTTTTGCCTTAACCGATGCAAAAGAACCTTCACCGCACCTTCCTTCATACCGCTTTGCCGCGCGATATCGGCAACCGATATAAAATAAAAGTATCGCCGCAAAAATATAATGCGATCCCTTGCCGAAAGGGCCGCCAAAAAACCGTTGACAGCTTCCTTTAAAGCAAGACCATCCGCCGGTTCTGCGGAAAGATCGGGGATGGCATCCGAGATCTCATCCCAAACAAGGGTGGATGCGGCATCGCGCTTTTGGGCGCGATTATAATCGTAACGGTCAAGTGCCAAACGGCGCGTGATCTTCCCCAAAAAGGACTTCAAAAAAGACGGACGCACCGGCGGCATGGCATTCCACGCCTTCCAATAGGTATCGTTTTTGCACTCCTCGGCTTCATCCTCGGCATAAAGGATAGCAAAAGCTATACTTTGACAGTACGCACCGTATTTTTCATCGGTGTACCTGATCGCATTTTCATCTCTCTCAAAATAAAGATCCACAATTTTGGCGTCGTCCAAAGTGCCACCTCCTTTGCCCTTCACCTATAAAGACGGGAAGAGATAGAATTAGGTTACATTTTTTTCAAAAAAAGGAATTTATTTTATTGTAGCACAGTGCTTTCTTAAAGTCAACCAAAAAGGGGCTGAATCACTCAGCCCCTTTTCAAGACAAAAAATCAAACAAAATTAAAGAGATTGAATTGCACGACCAGCGCGGCAAAAACAATGGAAATCGTAGAAAGCAGTTTGATAAGGATATTGATAGAAGGACCTGCCGTATCCTTGAAGGGATCGCCGACGGTATCGCCGACTACGGCCGCCTTATGATTTTTACTGCCTTTACCGCCGAAGTTGCCGCCTTCGATGTGCTTTTTGGCATTATCCCACGCGCCGCCGGAGTTGGACATAAAGACGGCAAGAAGGAATCCCGTGACGGTAGCACCCGCCAAAAGACCGACCACACCGTTCGGGCCGAGAATGAGGCCTGCCAAAACGGGAGCCACAACGGCAACGATGGTGGGAAGGATCATTTCACGAAGCGAAGCCTTGGTGCAAAGATCGACACAGCTCTTATAATCCGCTTCCGCTTTACCCTCCATCAAGCCCGTGATCTCGTGGAACTGACGGCGCACCTCACGAACGATGCTCTGTGCTGCTTTGCCGACAGACTGCATCGTCAATGCCGCAAAAACGAACGGCAAGCAACCGCCGATAAAGAGACCGACAAGAACCGTGGGGTTATCAAGGCTCAAATTAAAGCCACGGAAACCGGGCAAAGTAACAACTTTATCAATGTAAGACGCCATAAGAGCAAGTGCTGTCAACGCCGCCGAACCGATGGCAAAGCCTTTACCGGTTGCCGCGGTGGTGTTACCGAGAGCGTCAAGCGCATCGGTGCGTTCGCGCACCTCTTTTTCAAGCCCCGACATTTCGGCAATACCGCCTGCATTGTCGGCAATCGGACCGTAAGCATCGGTGGCAAGTGTGATACCGAGCGTGGAGAGCATGCCAACTGCGGCAAGAGCAATGCCGTAAAGCCCCATCGAAGCGTCGGCGTTGCCGCCCGACACAAAATAAGCAACCAAAATAGCAGCAGAGATGATGATGATGGGGGCGAGAGTGGAAAGCATACCGAGAGAAATACCGCTGATAACGATGGTGGCGGATCCGGTTTCGGACTGCTCGGCAAGATCTTTGGTGGGACGGTAGGTATCGGAGGTATAATACTCGGTAAATTTACCGATCAAGACACCGGCAAGAAGCCCTGCCAAGATCGCAAAATAAAGACCGATATGATCCATGCCGAGTGTTACCCATATAATGAAAAAGGAAGCGATGGCAATCACAACAGCGGAAAGGTTGGTTCCGCGCGAGAGCGCGCCAAGAAGCGCTTTTTGATCCGCTTTTTCACCCGTACGTACAAAAAACGTGCCGATCAAAGAGCAAAAGATGCCGATAGCGGCAATCAGCATCGGTGCGCCCATTGCCATGATATTTCCGCCAAAAGCGGCAATACCGAGTGCCATGGCAGAGATCACGGAGCCGACATAGGATTCATAAAGATCGGCACCCATACCCGCAACGTCACCCACATTATCGCCCACGTTATCGGCGATGACTGCGGGGTTTCGCGGATCGTCCTCGGGAATACCGGCTTCAACCTTGCCGACAAGGTCGGCACCAACATCAGCCGCTTTGGTATAAATACCGCCGCCTACACGCGCAAAAAGTGCCATGGCGGATGCACCCATACCGAAGGTGAGCATATTGGCAGATATTTCGGCGGGAGAAAGCTTAAACACATATTTTAAGAGGGTAAACCAGATGGAGATATCCAAAAGACCGAGACCGACAACCACAAATCCCATAACGGAGCCTGCCGAAAAGGCAATGCGCAATCCGCGGTTGAGCCCTGTGCGGCAAGCGTTTGCCGTACGCGCGTTGGCAGCGGTAGCGATCTTCATGCCGAAGAAACCGGAAAGTGCAGAGAAAAGACCTCCCGTGACAAAGGCGAAGGGGGTAAACCAGCTTGAGCCCTCCAACGCAAGTGCCATAACGCACAAAAGCACAAACATCACGGCAAAAAAGATACCGACGATGGTATACTGCCGCTTTAAGTAAGCTCCCGCACCTTCACGAATGGCTTTCGAGATTTTTTTCATTTGCTCGGTGCCTTCCTCCGCTTTCAGCACGCGCCGTGCCGTGAAGGCAGCATAAAGAAGCGCAAGTGCCGCACCGAGAAAGGTGAAAACGATCAAAAGATGTTCAGACATGATTACGAACATTCCTCCTAATTATATATTAAAATATTGTTTCATTTCTAAGGATGAATATTATTTTACTACAAACAGGATTGTTTGTCAAGGTGTTTTGCAATATTTTTTCGCTTTTCTTGCATTACTTTTCAAGAGAATGGCAATTTTTGCAATCAATTTTTGTCTTTTTATTTCGTTTTTTGTTATTTTCGTCTTTTAAAGCTTAGCGATGTTGAAAGTTTTTTTTATTTTCCTTCATTTTTCGTTATTTTTGTAGCAATCTTGCGCCAAATGCACTAAAAAACAGTGTGAAAAATTACATTTTTTGCTTGCATTTTTTCCATATATATGTTATACTGACTATAGTATTCTCTCTTGGAGAGAAAATGCTTCGTTTTTTTAAAACTTCTACATAAAAGGAGAGCAACATGAAAAAATTCGGTGTTGGTGTTCAGCTTTACAGCGTAAAGAACGCAATGGCAGAGGACTTTGAGGGTACTTTGCAAAAAATCAAGGATATGGGCTACGAGTACGTTGAGTTTGCCGGTTATTTTGACCATACGGCAGAAGAGATCAAGGAAATTCTTGACCGCTTGGGACTCAAGTGCATCTCCGTGCACCAAGGTCTTGAATTCTTCGACGGCGACGCACAAAAAGGCATTGATTATCTCAAAACCTTCGGCGTTAAATATTCGGTGATTCCGTGGTATGGCAAGGAAATGCTGGCAGGCTCCGACAAATGGGAAGAGAGTGTTGCTCGCTTCAACAAGGTAGCTGACGCGCTCCATGCAAACGGCATGTTCCTCGGTTATCACAATCACGATTTTGAGTTTGAAAAATACGAGGGCAAATATCTGCATGACTATATCTTCGAAGCAGTTCCCGCTGACCGTATCGTTCCCGAGCTTGATACCTGTTGGGTACATTATGCCGGTCTCAATCCTGCCGACAAGATCCGCGAATTCGCAGGCAGAGTGCAAATCGTACACCTCAAGGACTTCGTATGCAAGAACCTCGGCTCCGGCCCCGTATACGATCTTATCGACAAAGACGGCAAGGCCATGAAGGCTCCCTCTCGCGAGGACAATGGCTTTGAATTCTGCCCTCTCGGTCACGGCAGACAGAACTTCGCCGAAATTCTCGCGGCTTGCGAGGAAAGCGGCACCGAGTATGTCATCGTTGAGCAGGACAGAACCTACGGCGGTATGAGCGAGCTTGAGGCTGTTGAAATCAGCCGCAAGTATCTGCGCGACAATTTCGGTCTTTAATTTTGCATAAAAAACGGCTGATCCTTCAGCCGTTTTTTAGCCCATAGATAATGAAAAGAACAAAGATAAGCGTTATACCAACCGATTTCCCCGAAGAATACCGTTCTCTTCTTTCGGGTGCCGAAATATTTGACAGCAGCTGTTCGCGAGAAGCTCAAGTCCTTTTTATCGACAAAGCACCCGGTTATTTTTTAAAATCCGCACCGAAGGGAAATCTTCAAAAAGAAGCCCTGTTAGATGATTATTTTCACAAAAAAGGGCTGAGTGCACCCGTGTGCTCCTACCTCTCCCTTGAAAAAGACTGGTTGCTTACCGAACGCGTGGCGGGTGAGGACGCAACGGATGCGATTTATCTTGCCAACCCCTTGCGCCTTGCCGAAACGATGGGCGAGCTTTTAAGAATGCTTCACGAATGCGACTGCTCGGATTGCCCTGTCAAAGAACGCATGGAAAGCTATTTTTCGCTTGCCGAAGAAAACTATAAAAAGAGGGCTTTCGACCTTTCTTTCGGCAATTTTGCCACGGCAGAAGAGGCATATAGCGTTATGACGGCGGGCAAGGCATATTTAAAAAACGATACCCTTTTACACGGCGATTTTTGTTTGCCGAATTTTTTGATGAAAGACTGGCACTTCACGGGCTTTATCGACCTTGGAAACGGCGGTGTCGGCGACCGACACGTGGATCTTTTCTGGGGTGCATGGACATTGAATTACAATTTAAAAACCGACCTCTACCGCAACCGTTTTTTTGATGCATACGGACGTGATCGCATTGAGAAAGACGCGCTCCGCACCGTGATGGCGGCTGAGATCTTCGGCTAAGGAGACAAAAATTATGTTACATGAGCGTATTTATTTGAGAGAAAACGAGGAAAAGGTTTTTTTAGATACCTATGTTCCGGACAAGATCAAGGGCTTCACCCGCCGCGCGATTTTGGTCATTCCCGGCGGCGGATACCATAATGTGTGCTCCGACCGCGAAGGCGAGCCCATCGCGCACGCCTTTATGGCAGAGGGCTTCGCCGCATTCGTTTTGAGTTACTCGGTAGCACGCGTGCGCCCCTTCCCTGCACAGTTGATTGAGGCATCTCTTGCCATGGCACACATTCGTGAGCACGCCGAGGAATACGGTATCGATCCCGAGGCGGTCTTTGTGACCGGTTTTTCGGCAGGCGGTCACCTCGCTTGCTCCTTGGGCGTTCTTTGGCACTTGGATGAGATCTATCAAAAAACCGGCATTCCCTTTGGCATCAACAAGCCAAACGGCATGATCCTCGGCTATCCCGTCACTATTTTCGAGGGCGGACACAAAGGAACGCACCAAAACCTTTGGTGCACCGATGAGCCTTCGGCAGAACAGATCGCCATCTCTTCCCTTGAAAACCATGTGGATGATAAAAGCGTTCCTCTCTTTATTATGCACACCTCGGACGACGCTGTGGTTCCGATTAAGAGTGCGCTCGCTCTCGCAAGCGCATATGCGGAGAAAGGGCTTCCCTTTGAACTGCATGTCTATCCCCACGCGCCCCACGGCGCGGCACTTGCCAATGAGATCACCTCATACGGCAATCCGCTTCTTGAAAACGAAGCGATCGCAAACTGGGTGCGCATGGCAATTTACTGGGCAAAGCATTTAAAGTGACATTGAAGGCAATACCGAAAGCACGAACCGGAATACTGTGTCAAACGATCTTTCGATAAATTACAAATTGTTGCGGGCTGTCTTACGAAAGACAGCCCGCAGGTTTTATTTACTTTCAAAATCGGAAAGAGGGAACGCCCATTTTTCACGTTTGCGGAAGGGCGTTTTAAACTTTTTGGTGAGCACACCTTTTTCCTCCAGGTGACAATAGCAATCCACATCGCACGCGCGGTTACAAATGGAGCATTGGTAGGTGTGTTGCGCGGGAGGATAGAAATAAATCGCATCCATGATCTCTCTCGCACGTTCGGGTGTGACCTGTGCCTCACCCGCAATGATGGCGAGTCGGTCCTCAAAATCGGGAAAAGCATCAAACGGCATAAAAGGATTTTTGGTGCCGTTTGCACCGTTATAATAAACAGCGCACTGCCAATCATCCACTTTGCCGGTTTTCGCGTCGATTGCCTTGCCGGGGCACGCCTTAACACATGCGCCGCAACCGTCGCAAAGATGGGGAGCCTTCATAAGATCGGGATCAATCTGCGCATCGGTTAAGATAAAGGAAAGACGCACCATCGGTCCGAATTCATCGGTCAAAAGAGCACCGTGAAAGCCCTTTTCACCAACACCGCATTTGACGGCGGCATCCACAAAATTCATTTGATTTTCAGCCGTTCTGCCACGGTAAATGGAGTCATAAGCAACCTCGGGATTCATACCGTTTTCTTCTTGCATGATATTTTGATGGCGGCGTTGGGGAACGGCGGTAAAGCCTTTCTCCTCAATAAGATTGGAAACGCGCAAAGTTGCCATCGGCATGATGGTCTCTTCCATGTTTTCCACTGCCATTGTGGTATACTGATAATAGGTTGATCCCTCTTCGATGCCGCGATAAATACCGCGAAGCACGCGGAAAGCAAGACAGATAACCGTCTTGGTCTCCGGGAAGATTTTAAAGACAGCATCCTCTTTATCAAAGCGAGAAGCGGGAGCAAAGCCGACAATATCCGCCCAATTTTCCTTAGCGAGAGCAATAATTTGTTCTTTCATTACTTTAACTCCTTTCCCGTAAGCTTTTGATAGCAGGCAATATCACACTTTTTACCGCAAATGCAGGGTGCATAACCCCATTGGGTGCGCGGCAAAAAGTTGAGCTTGGGATAAAGGGCACGCGCACTTTCGGCATCGAAGCGTTTTTCGCCATTGATAATGGCTTCCCTCTCGGGATCATCCGCTAAAAACGCATCCGTCATAAAGGGATTAGACTTGTGCGCACCGCGATAATAAACGGCACACTGCCAAGTGTCAAGCCCCTCTCCCGAAATCGCCTTGCCGGGGCATGCCTTGACGCAAGCGTCACAGCCCTCGCAAAGATCCTCGGTGTACGGTGCGCCCGTTTCTAACGGTGCGTCGGTGATGATGAAGGCGTAACGCATCAAAGGACCGTACTTGCGGTTGATAACCTTTCCGCTTTTGCCCATCATACCAAGCCCGCAAGCACGTGCCGCTTTGCCGAAATCGATGATGACATCGGGGGCAGGCTTTCCTTCTTCGACAGCAGAGGCATACTTCAACTCATAGGTATCAACAACCTCGGGATTGGTGGCTTTATCGCCCTTTACACGAAGATTGGGAACACTTCTTTGCAAGCAAGCGTCATAGCCCGCATCTTCAATCATACTGCCGATTTTAAACAAAAAAATTTCAAAAAATTCTTCGTCTATGTATTTCACACCGACGGTGGTATACGTATAAAATTGACCGCCGTTTTCCATGGTGCGATAAAGCCCCTTCGGCACAGGGAATCCAAAGCCGATGATACATTTTGCTTTGGGAAGGATCATTTTGGGATCGCGGCGTATATCTTCACCCTCGAAAATATCAAGCGTACCGACACCGCAAACCGCGGCACCGAGTTCTTTGGCTCTTTTTACGATCTGTTCGGTTGTAAGCATTCCATCGTCTCCTTTCAACGGTCTAATTTCCAAGGCTTTTTGGTGCGCAAGGGTTCTTTGAAGCGATTTTCCATACAACCGCCTTTTTTCTCAAGCATGCTGACACAGCCGCGAATACAGCCGCCGCATTTTGCCATATTGTAACCAACCCAGCTCGGGAAGTACTTGGCAAGTGCGCCATATACCTTCATGATCTCCTGCTCATCGGCAATCGCTTGCTTGCCTTCGAGAAGATCCAAAGCGCCGCCTTCGTTTTGATCGAACACCTCTTTGGGAACAAAGGGGTTATAATATCTTCCTGCATGAGTATAGAAGGCATAGCAACGCCACATATCGATGTCGCCCCATTCGCAAATCTTGCCGTCAAGATTCACTCTGACGGTTTTACCGGATTTGATGTCGGGAATACAACCGCCGGGGCACTCGCGCACGCATGCGCCGCACTTGCGGCAAAGCGGTTCTCCCGAATACATCTCATCGTATTCAAGTTCAGCATCCGTAAAGAGAAAAGCAACGCGCTGCAAAGGACCAAATTCGGGGGTAAGAAGCATTTTGGACCAACCGATTTCACCGAGACCGCAAGCAACAGCAACCAAACGGAACTGAAATTGCAAATCCGGCGGCACGTTACAGTCACGGGTGGCACGGGTAAATTCCACCGAACGGTGATGCGCGGTGGAGTTTTTGGCATTTTCATTGACCTCAATCTGTTCCTCGGGGGAAAGGGTGCTGCCAACACTTCCATCCATATCCGAAACGCAGCCGCGCGCACCGGTATTACGGTAAACGAATGCCTCGTAGCCCTCATCCTCAATCATTTTTCCTACCTGATAAAGAACGGCAGGAGCAAAGATTTCATTGATTCCGCCGTACGCCATGGAAGGATATTGGTAAAATTGTGTTCCCTCTTCAATCCCTCTTTGCACACCGCGCGGAATGCGGAACACAAAGCCGATAACACTCTTAGCTTCGGGAAAAAGAAACTTAGGATTCATTTCATCCGGCGCACCCGCAAGACGGGAAATGGGGGCGATGCCGCACTTGTCGGCACCGGCGCGAAGCGCCGCTTCCTTGATCATTTGACTGGTTAACATAAGTCTTCCTCCAAATTTATAATGGCATTTTCATATACTTGTTTACAATAGCCGCAGTTTTCGCAGTCCTTGGTGCAATTTCCAACCTTTTGCGCAAAGTCGCTCGGGAAGCGGCTGTTGTCAAGGTATAAAGGATAGATGGCACCTGCGTGATTGGGCTCCAGAAGTTCTAACGGCGAACCAATGTATTTCTCCGCCATATACGCTTCAAGCACGCGCTCGGGCGAAGCGTTGACGCGGGTGGCAAGCTTTGCGGCGGTAAAGAGCCCTTCATAAAGCGAAAGATCTTCGGGGCGCACATAATTGGTTTTTTGAACCAATGCGTACCTTTTTTCGCTTTTAGCAAGATATTCCCAACAAGTACCGCGATAGGCATACGCATTGTCCATAGCGAGAATTTCTTTTTCGTGTGCCACAAGATTATCGTGAAAAATGTGTGAAGAGCAGAAATTAAGGCATCCGCTGTTGGCGAGCATAAAAAGCTCTTTTCCATTTTCATCGCACCACTTTTTTAAGCGGCGGATTGCGGGAAAATTACGGTTAAGTTCACGTTTCATATAGAAGCTGTCAAAACGGTCGGCAAGGTAATCCATTCCTTCCTCCGTGCCGATCTCCATATTGACCGAAGCGCGAACGCGAATATTCTCAAAGTTTTCTTTTATAAACTTAGCGATCAAGGGAGACGCCGTTGTGACCGAAGCAAGCCCATAACGCGAAACAAAAAAGTCAACCGTATCTCCGACACGGTGAAAAAACGCACGCGACTCACTTTCCCTGCCGTAGCAGTTGGCGTTAAAAAGAATATTAAGAGCAATTCCCTCTTCGCGCAAAAGCGCAAGATCAAGAAGCGTTCGCTGATCTGCCTCGCAAGCAAGAAGCCCCTCTTTTTCGTTCGGTTTTCCTCTGCCGTTGGCAAAATCACCGAAAGCAAAATATACTTCATGAATGCCATCCTTATGCGCGATTATGCTTTTCAAAAAGGAAGAATCCTCCCTTTGCTGATAACCGACGGTGAATTTCATCGCTGTTCCTCTTTCCATCTGTTTTTTTGTGACAGCATTCTTGCTTTTACATATTGATTTTACTACATCTTTATGCTATAATCAAGATATAAAACAAAAAAACTGTTCTAAAACAAACGAGTTTTTTAAAAAGCAGAGGAGAAAAAAACAAAATGGCATTTAACGAAGCACTTCCCTTTGTTCGTTTTGCGCAAAAAATCCTTTATGTAAACCGCGCATCCCTGTTGGTTGCGGCATACGACTGCCGTCTTTTCATGCCGCTGTCGGACGGTGGCTCCATTACCATCAAGGGAACACGCTATCCGCTAAAGCGTTTTGATTTGATATACATTCCGCCCGCCACACCGTATCGCATAGAAAGCGGAGATTTTATTTCTCTTTTTGCCATCAATTTCGATCACTCCAGATGCCATGCCCATCAAAAAAAGCATATGCGGCCGGTTGCCTTGGATGCTTTTGATGAAAAAAAAGCACTAATCACCGCTCCCGATGCCTTTTCGGCACCGATGGTGTGCAAGCGCATGGAACTTTTGCATCTTAAGCTATCGGAGATTGTCAAAGAAACCGCCTTTCACGAAGAACAAAATGAGCGCATGGCATCACTTCTTTTGGCGGAATGCCTTATCGCATTGGAGCGTGCGCACAAAAACCACACCTCGGAAAAAGAAGAAGCACTGGTGGAAAGCACACTCGCTTTTCTCGAAGAGCACGCCACCGAAAAGGATTGTGAAGAAAAGCTTGCCGCCGCTTTATCTTATCACCCGTATTACATCAACCGCATTTTAAAGAAACGAACGGGAGAAACGGTGCATTCCTATGTTTTGCGTACACGCGTCCAAGCGGCGGCGGCGCTTTTACGTGCCGGAGTATACAAAAACGAAGAAATCGCCGCCATGGTCGCTCTCCCCAATCCCGCGCATTTTGCCAAAACCTTTCGCCACTATATGGGCATAACGCCATCGGCATACCGCAAAGCTCCGCCGCCGTTATAAGATTATTTTACATCTTTGAGTGCCATAATAAGGAGGAATACTATGAAATTAACCGAAGAACAGATTAGAAGCATCACCGTAGGTGCCATACAGATTAAAAAGCAGACAGACGGATATCATTTTTTCAAATGTACGGAAAAGCAAATGCAAGCTTTTTACGAACTGGATGAAGGGCTCGGCAACCGTTCCAAAACAACAACAGGGGTGAGGCTTGATTTTCATACATCGTCACCATACATCACCTTTGAGACTGCCACAGCAGGAAAATACGAGGTGCTTGTTGACGGAATTTTTGCGGAACAATTCCTCCCCGACGGGGAGGACCGATTCACTTGCGAATTTTACGGCGCATTGGAAGAAAAAAAGGATGAGTACCGTGTAACGCTTGTGCTCCCTTCCCACGCGGTCGGCGTGATTTCTTCGGTTGAATTGGCAGACGGTGCAACGCTTCGCGCACACGAGTACGATAAAAAAATTCTTTTCATCGGTGACTCCATCACCCAAGGATGGGACTCGCGCTTTGACAGCTTTTCCTTCGCCTATCGCATTTCCTTTTTCCTCAATGCCGAGAGCATAATCCAAGGTACGGGCGGTGCGCGTTTTCACGCTGCTACCTTCGACACGATTGATTTTGATCCCGACACGGTTTTTGTCGCACTCGGTACCAACGATTTTTCGCACTACGCCTCCAAAGAAGAGTTAGCATCTTACGCCGATGCGCATTTGGCACGCATTGCGAAAGAATATAAGGGGAAAGAGCTTTATTATATTTCCCCCATTTGGCGTGCAGACTGGGTAAAGAAAATGGGTAGCTTTGCCGACGCGCGGCGCATTCTCATCGAAAAGGCGGCAAAACACGGTTTTAAGCACATCGACGGCTTTACACTCGTTCCGCCGCACGCCGCATTTTTTCAAGCCGATCTTCTTCACCCCAACATGCACGGATTTGCGCAATACACCGAAAATCTTCTTCATTTCTTGCTAAAACAAACAAAAAGAATGCAATAAGTCTAAAAATAAATTTTCAAGCACATCTTTTCAGAGAAAGGAATGCACATAAAAATGAAATCACTGCGTGAGCTTTATAAAATCGGAAGCGGTCCTTCCTCTTCCCATACGATGGGACCGGAGCGCGCGGCAAAGCGTTTTCTCGCAGAATGCCCCGATGCCGAGCATTACACCGCGATCCTTTACGGCTCACTTGCCTTAACGGGAAAAGGGCACAGAACCGATGCCGCTATCGAAAAAGTCTTTGAAGGTAAGACACTCGAAATCCGTTTTAACACCGAAGAAAAAGATCTGCCACACGAAAACACTTTGGATTTTTATGCGCAGAGAAAAGACGCTCCGCCCTTTCGACGTCGCTATATGTCGGTTGGCGGCGGTGCGGTCATCATGGAGGGAGAGGCCAAAACCGAAGGCAAGGAGATTTATGCCGAGAAAACCTTTCGAGAAATTGCCGCCTTTTGTGCGCGGGAGAATATTCGCCTTTCGGACTATGTGTTCCGCTACGAGGATGCGGATTTTCCGCTGTTTTTGCACAACGTATGGCAAACTATGAAAGCAGAGATCCACGCAGGTCTCACCACAACCGGCATTCTGCCGGGCGGATTGGGCGTAGAGCGCGTGGCACAGCTTCTTTTTAACCGCCGTCACATCGACGAACGCCCCGAAACCAAAGAAAATCGCATCGTTTGCGCCTACGCTTTTGCCGCCGCTGAGCATAACGCCGATTGCGGCACCGTGGTAACAGCTCCCACCTGCGGTTCTTGCGCCGTTGTGCCCGCCGTTTTAAAATATGCACAGGAAAGCAAAGGCTTTTCGGATGACGAGATCGTCAAAGCACTCGCTGTGGGCGGCATCATCGGCAATCTCATTAAGCACAACGCATCTATTTCGGGTGCGGAATGCGGCTGTCAAGCCGAGATCGGATCCGCTTGCTCCATGGCAGCGGCGGCACTTGGTGAGCTTTATGAGATGGGTATCGACCAGATCGAATATGCCGCCGAAATGAGCATGGAACACATGCTAGGCTTAACTTGCGATCCCGTATGCGGACTGGTTCAAATCCCTTGCATCGAGCGCAACGCAGTTGCCGCCATGCGTGCCATCAATGCAGTCTCTCTTGCCAATTTCCTGACGGGCACTCGAAAGATCTCTTTTGACATGGTTGTTCAAACCATGTACGAAACGGGAAAAGATCTGGCATCGCCCTATCGAGAAACGGCACAGGGCGGGCTCGCAAAACTGTTTTAGTCAACTTTACTTTACAAAAAGGAGAAAATATTATGCCTTTCATCAGCACAAAAACAACGAAAACACTTAACAAAGAAACCGAAAAAACTTTGAAAGAAGCTTACGGAAAAGCCATTGAGCTTCTCCCCGGCAAAACCGAAAAATGGTTGATGCTTTCCTTTGACGGAGATGCCCATATGGCATTTCACGGCGATATGGAATCGGACATGGCATTTCTAACCGTAGCTCTGGTGGGTTCCGCCTCTTCCGATGCGTATGACAGTCTCACCAAACGTTTATGCGAGATCATGACCGAAGTGCTCGGCATTCCCGCTGATATGGTCTACATCAAATACCAAGAGATCGATCACTGGGGCTTTAACGGGTTTAATTTTTAACACAACTGGGCTAGCTCATTAAGAGCTAGCCCCCGTTAATTCTATTCTAGAAGAAGAAATGCATATCCCCATCGCTATAGCGGCGCACACCGAATATGCGCTCAATGATACCTTCGGCGAGACATTCTTCACGGCTTCCGTAAAAAACAGCTTCCCCACCGTCGAGAATCAAAATGTGCTCGGCATACCGCACAGCGTTCGCTAGGTTATGCATTGCGGCAAGAACAGTCTTGTTCTCTTTCTGAGACAAAGAACGTAAAAGCGAGAAAAAGGCAGTTTCCGCGGCAATATCCATATAAGAGGTCGGCTCATCCAAAAGCAACACCGGCGCACCTTGCGCCAGTGCCATTGCAAGAAAGGCACGTTGCCGTTCTCCGCCGGAAAGGGTAGAAACCAAGCGATCCCGAAACATAGCTGTATCGGTCAGTGCAAGTATTTTTTCTACCGTCTCGCGGTCCTCCGCACTTGGGTGATAAGGGAAAGAGAGATACGGATTTCTGCCGCACAAAACCAGCTCTTCCACCGTAAACGGCGGAGACTCGAGCATTTGCGGCAAAAAAGATATTCTTTTGGCACGTTCCTTCGCCGAAAATGTTTTTAAGGGTGTGCTCTCAAAAAAAATCTCTCCGCTGTGCGGCAAAAGAGATGCGATTGCCGAAAGAAGCGTGCTTTTTCCGGCTCCGTTTTTGCCGAGAACGGCGGTAAAACTTCCCTGCTCTACCCGGAAGGAGAGGTTTTCGAGCACTGTTTTTTTACCGCGCTGAACCGTCAAGTCTTTGATTTCCAGCATTTTCATTTATCCTTTCGCGCGAGGGTTCTTTCGCAGGACAGCGCGCGGTCTCCTTTCAAAAGCAAAAAGAGGAAGAACGGTGCTCCGAGAAGCGCCATAAGAATTCCGACGGGAATCTCACTCGGCGCAAGCAATATTCTGCCGAAAAGATCGGCGAGCGATACCAAAAGCGCGCCAATGAGAAGCGTGGGCAAAAGCAAGCGTGAAAAAGCACCGCCGAAAAGCCGCCGCGCGATATGCGGTGCCATGAGTCCGACGAATCCCAAAAGCCCCGCAAAGCTTACCACTGCGGCTGAGGAAAGTGCCGCCGCGAGCATGGCAAAAAAACGAAGCATGCCGACATTCACCCCAAGGCTCTTTGCGCTTTGATCTCCCAAGGTAAGAAGAGAAAGAGGATGCGCCAGTAAAAACGCCGCCAAAAGAGCTACCGCGATAAAAACGGCAGGCAAGAGCAGTTCAGAAAGCCGCAACGAAGAAAGTGAACCGACGGAAAAAGCATTGTAACTTGTCAAAACATCGGTATCCAACATAGCAAAAAAGGAGATTCCCGCCGAAAAGACGGCATTGACCGCAAGCCCCGTTAAAACGACGGTGCTTTTTTTCATTTCCATTTTCGCACTGAAAGCAACGATAAATGCCGCCGCACCCAAAGCTCCAAGGAAAGCAAACAACGGCAAAAACATGTAAGAAATCGGCAAAAACGAGAGTGCGATCACCACCAAAAAACCGCTTCCCGCATTGACACCCACAAGTGACGGACTCGCCATGGCGTTATCGGTGATGCTTTGCAAAAGAAGCCCCGACAAAGAAAGCCCTGCGCCCGCAAGGAGTGCCCCCAGCATGCGAGGCAAGCGCACATAGCGCAGAATCAAGGATTCGGCAGACGCCATCCCGCTGTCGGCAAGGGCTTGAAAAAAGGTTTTCCATGACATATCGGCACTGCCATAGCGCAAGGACAAAAGGCACACAGCGAAAAGCAGTGTGCCAAGAAGCGGAACAGCTATTTTAAGACGGTATTTTTTCTCCATGCAAAAGGTCGTTTAAATACCTGTAAGCCTCCGCCCAGCGAGCATTGGGTTTATACTGAAACAACTCTTTGGGCAAATAGGTATAATGTCCTTCCCGAACGGCATCCAAGCTTTGCCAAAGCGGCTCCTTTAGAACACCGTCCATATATTCTTTCGCTTTTTCCTCATCTCCCATGGTAGAGAAAAAGATATAATCGGGATTTTCTTTCAAAATTTCCTCTATGCTGAGCCCGTCCAAAAGGAGGGGAGCCTTTTCGGCAATATTGTAACAACCAAGCTCTTCCAACATCGCGCACACAAAGTTTTCTTTTGCACTTTTCGCTTTGGTCGCGCTGTATTTGGAACCGCAACGGACAAAAAGAATGCGCGGTGAGACAGAGGGATCGACCGAAGCTTTGATCTGTTCAATCTCGAAGACAAGTTCTGTCACATGTTTGGCATACAAGTCGGCTCTTTGGGTAATATCGGTAAAAATCCCCATCACCCGCGCATAGTCCGCAAAAGACTCTACGTGAAAAAGTGCCGCGGGGATTCCCGCCTCACGCGCAAGAGACACAGTCGCTTGTTGCGCCGCAATATCGGCAGAGGCGATAATCAAATCGGGAGCAGATGCCAGAAGAAGCTCGTCCGAGATCTGCTTTCCCGCCCCTCGGTCAACCAACACTACGCTTTCCGAAAGAATGCCGCGCTCCACACTTTCTCCGACACTTACGGCAACTTCGCCTCCCGCAAGCGTCCACATCTCGGCAAGCGAAGAAAAGAGAACCGCCACACGCACAGGAGCATGCCTAAGTGTGACGCGCACACCCGTATCATCCGAAAAGCTATATATGCCCGTTTCTTCTTTTGGCGCACAAGAGGCGAACGCGGTGAGCAACAAAAGAAAAGAAAGAAGAAAACAGGTCGTTTTTTTGCGTTTATGCCAGAATTTCATTCTTTTTGGTTAAAAGTTCACCCGAAAGAAGGATCTTTTCGGCTTCTTGCATACCGATTCTTGCCAAGGTATCGCCAAAACGCTCTCCTGCATTTCCGTATGCTTTGAAAAGAAGGATCGCGCCTTCCACCACGCGGAGCACTTCTTTTTCTTCTGTCAAGACGGTCGAAAGAGGTTTACCCATGGCGACCTTTTTCCCCCATTTACCGCCAAGAAACACCTTATACCCCATTTTGACATCTTCAATAACGCCAAAAGGACATTTCGAAAGGCACCTGCCGCAACCGTTGCAAGAGGCATGCGGAAGATTGATTTTTCCCTCTTCTACCGCGGCAACACCGATGGGGCAATTTGCCGCAAGGGCACATTTGCCGCAAGCGCGGCACTTATCTTTATTCACGGTGTATACACGCTGACCGACAATGCCAAGATCATTGAGATCGGGCTTAGCGCAGTTGTTGGGGCAGCCGCCGACCGCAATCTTGAACTTATGCGGGAGCGTCACATGATGATAGCCTTCATAAAAAAGCGTATGTATCTTTTCGGAAAGCGCAAAGGTATCAATCAAACCGTATTGGCAAGTTGTACCCTTGCAAGAAACAACAGGACGCACTTTAGGTCCCGTACCTCCCGTTTGAAGCCCGTGGGAAGCCAAAAAAGCCGTAAAAGGTTCAATGTTTTCAAACGGGATATGCTGCACTTCGAGCGTCATACGAACGGTCATGGCAACCTCACCGCTTCCGTAGCGTTTTGCCGCCTCGGCGACTGCTTGCATCTTTTCCGCTGTCAGCTTGCCGTTGACCGTAATCACGCGGGCGTTAAAATGCCTGCCTGTGGTCTTATCAATCAAAAAACCTCTGCCCTTTACCACCTTGATCTCATCGGCGGTCGGAATTTTTACATTCTCACTCATATTGCAAGATCCTCTCGTAGTAGATATTATCACGTATTATTATAACATTCCGATGTTTTTTTGTCAAGCAAAAGCGGGACATTCTTGTAGGGATAGAGAATTGCCATACCGAGCGCATAAACACCCGTTCCGACGAGAAAACGGCAAACAAGCTTTGCTCCGTCGCCCTGCAAAACGAACAAAGAACCCACAAGAACAGCCAAGACGGCACAAAGAGGAGGCAAGAACCATACATGCGGACGGCGCGGCAGGCGTACGAGCGACAAAAGCTTACCGATACTGAGCAGAAAATTTAAAATCTCAGTGATATACACCACGTAAACATATCCGATTGCTCCCATGCGTGGCAGGAGAAGAAGGACGCCGAGCACGCTTGCCGCCGCATCCGCGATATTGACACCCATGGAATAAACCTGATAACCAAGCCCCTTTAAATGCGCATCCACCACACTGTCAAGATACATCACGGGAACCAGCGGTGCAAGCATTTTGACATACCCGCCTGCTTCCTCGCTCTTATAGATCATATTGCCGAGGCTGTCAGCGCCAAGGAACAAAAGCGCGGCGGAAAAGCATGCGAACGCCAACGCGCCAAAGAGTGCCTTTTCACACAAACCGGAAAGTGCTTTGGCGCGTCCTCTGCCTTCAAGCTCTGCGCATTCCGGTACAAGAAGGCCCGAAAAGGAAGCCAAGATTGCAGTAGGAAAGAGCACAATCGGCAAAGCCATGCTGTGCATAGCGGCATAAGACGCCAGTGCCGACGAACGTGCGGCACCGCCAAGCCCCAAGGCATAAGGAATTAAGAGATGCTGAACCGTAACAAGTCCCGATCTTAATTGCGCCGAGACAGCGCAGGGAAAAGCATAACGGAATACCGCCATTCCCTCTCCACCCGTCTTTCCGCCCGAAAGTTTATGGCGGTGAAGATCAAAGCGCGCTTGCAGAAACAGCAAAAAAAAGGAAAAAAGCTCGGCGAGAGATGATCCGCCGACCAGCGCAAGGCATGCGTATTCCACATCTCCCCCCGCAAGCGTCAACCCGCCAAAGGTCAAAGAAATACGCACGAACTGCTCAAACACCTGTGTTACGGCATTGTGTATCACACGCCTGACCGCAATAAAATAACCGCTGTATACGGCAGAAAGCGCGATAGGCAAAAGACTGACCGACAAAAGACGCAAAGAGGCACGTGTTCGAATATCGGAAAGCAGTTTTACCGCAATAAAATCCGAGCCGAAATACAGAAAGAAAGCGGCACCGCCGCCAAACGCCAAGGCGTAAATCAAGGCGCTGCGCAACACCCTGCGCGCACGCTCTCCCTCCGCCCTACCGAGTGCCGCCGCGACAAGACGTGTTACCGCCAGCGCAACGCCTGCCGTTGCAAAGGTAACGGCAAAACCGTAAACACTCATCGTAAGCGATAAAAGTCCCATCCCCTCGGCACCGACGGTGTCGGTGATATAGGCATTGAAAGCGAGAGAAACACCTCGCATCAAGAGTGCCACGGATGCGAGCATCGCCCCGCTTTTAAAAAACTGTTTTTTGGTCGTCATGGTTTCATCTCCTCTCTTTAAAAGGTATGAAAGCCAAATTCCTTTTATGAAGCGAGGCATAAAAAAGAGCCGTCTCACCAAACGGTGAAACAGCTCTCTTGCTCAAAGATCCAATCGCAAAAGATCCTCGAAGGTCTCACGGCGAATACCGACACGATCCTCTCCTCCTGAAAGAAGAACGAGAGGCGGACGGGGGATACGGTTGTAATTGGATGCCATAGAATAATTGTAAGCACCCGTGACAAGAACAGCGAGAATATCGCCGCGCACAGGTTTTACCATAGAAACATTCTCTTGAATGATATCGCCGCTTTCACAGCATCTGCCTGCAACGGTAGCAACAAAGCTTTTTTCTTCGCCCATACGGTTGGCGATCTCTACCGAATAGGGTGCTTCGTAAAGCGCATAGCGCGGATTGTCGGGCATACCGCCATCCACCGAAACATAACTCTTATAGCCCGTGACGGTCTTGACACTGCCGACGGTGTAAAGCGTTAAGCCGGCATCGGCAACGATGCTCCTGCCGGGTTCCATGAGGATTTCGGGCATAGGAAGCCCGTATTCTTCACATCTTTCCTTGACATGCGTTGCAATCAAACGAATGTTTGCCTCATAATCAATGGCGGGATGCTCGGGAATATATCTGACACCAAAACCGCCGCCAAGGTTAAGCACAGGTGCCGCGAAGCCGTAGCGATCACGAATACATGCAGAAAAAGCAAGCATAATATCGGCGGCATCCGAAAAGGGTGTGTCCTCAAAAATCTGAGAGCCGATGTGGCAATGATATCCGCGCAAAGAAATGTGGGAAAGCGAAAGCGCGTAACGAACGATTTCTTCAGCTTGCCCCGTTTCGATGGCAGTGCCGAACTTAGAATCCACCTTGCCCGTAGCAATTTTTGCTTGGGTATGGGGATCAATGCCGGGTGTCAAGCGCAACAAAATCTTTTGCAAGATGCCTTTTTTCGCCGCATAAGCTTCAATGGCATCCAATTCTTCCCTATTGTCAACAATGAAATAGCCCACACCGCTATCTATGGCAAGAGCGATATCCGCATCGGTTTTATTGTTGCCGTGAAAGTATGCTCTTTCCAACGGAAAGCCCGCCGCAAGTGCGGTATAAAGCTCACCGGGAGAAACAAGATCGGTTCGCATACCCTCTTCGGCGGCAATACGGTAAATCCCTTTAAAGGAGAGTGCCTTACTGGCAAGCAAAGGCCCCGAATCTCCGCCAAAATACTTTTGCATGGCGTGAATATACAAACGGCAATTGGCGCGTACGCGATCCTCATCCAAGAGATAAAGGGGGGTACCGTATTTCTGCGCCAAAAGAACCGTATCCTGCCCTCCGAAGGTCAAATGTCCTTCGGCGTTCACGCCTAAATTTGTGTGAAGCATAATAGTCCTCTGAAATTTAAATTATTTCACCATGTCACGCATGGTGTACATGCCCGCGCCCTTGCCTACCAAGAACGCAGCGGCAACGACCGCACCCTCCGCGAAGAGAGAACGGCTGTGCGCCTCGTGCTTGAGGGTGATGGTTTCGGTATCGGTGGCAATAAAGACTTCGTGCTCGCCCACGACATTGCCCATGCGGACGGCATGAATACCGATATCATTCTTTTCACGCTTGGCTTGACCGCTTCTGCCGAGAACCTTGTTTGCCTCAGGACGCGCCTCGGCGATTCTGTCGGCAAGCATCAGTGCAGTTCCACTGGGAGCATCCAGTTTGCGGTTGTGATGCTTTTCAACGATCTCAATGTCGGCATCGGGATAGAGTGTTGCCGCCTGCACAGCAAGCTCACAAAGAAGGGCTACGCCCAAAGAATAGTTTGCTGAGAAAAAGATGGGAATCTTCAAAGAAGCTTCCTTGATCATGGCAAGCTCCTCTTTGGTTTGACCTGTGGTGGCAAGCACGAGGGGAGTTCCGGTTTTAACGGCATACGCTGTAAGGGCTGCTGTAGCACTGTGATGTGAAAAGTCAATGATCACATCTGCTTTTTCCGTTACCTCTTCCAAGCTTTTATAAACCCCTGACAAGTCCGAAAAGGCATCTACAGCCGCACCGAGCGAAGATGAGCGATAGTTCTCGGAAAGAAGGCGAGTAACCTCTTTGCCCATTCTTCCGAGCGCGCCGTTGATAATTACTTTCATGGTTATGACCGTTCCTTTCTGCAAAAAGGCAAAACTTGAAGCTTCGCTTTCGATCTTTCTTATACCTTCAAGCCCTGCTCACGCATGGCATCCAAAAGATTTTCATAATTCTTCTCTTCCATTGTGGTCAAAGGCAATCGCAGATAATTCTTGCAATAGCCCATAGCCGCCATAGCCGCTTTTACGGGAATAGGGTTAACCTCGGAGAAGAGAGCATCAATGAGGCGGTGATAACGGCACTGAAGCTCTGCCGCGCCGTTGATATCGCCGCGGAAGAAGCGGTCGCACATTTCAACCGTCTCACGGGGCATAACGTTCGAGAGCACGGAAATAACACCGACACCGCCCAGCGCCATCAAAGGCACGATTTGGTCGTCATTACCCGAATAAAGATCAAGCTTTCCGCGCACACGCGCCATGGTTTCCACGATCTTGGAAATATTGCCGTTTGCTTCCTTAATGCCGACGATGTTGGGGTGTTCGGCAAGTGCCTCATAGGTCTTGGGCTCGATATTCACACCGGTACGCGAGGGCACGTTATAAAGAATGACGGGCTTGGTGCTGGAATCCGCGATTTGGGTAAACATCTGGTAAAGCCCCTTTTGGGTGGATTTATTATAATACGGGGTTACAACGAGAACCGCATCGGCACCCGCTTCACAAGCGCAACGAGTAAGATCCAAAGCATAAGCGGTATCGTTGGAACCGGTACCTGCAATAACAGGCACTCTGCCCGCGGCAACTTTGGAAGCAAAAGCGATGGCATCACGGTGCTCATCGTCCGTCAATGTAGATGCCTCACCCGTAGTACCGCAAACGACGAGTGCATTGATGCCCTCCTCGATCTGCCAGTTGATGAGACGTTCAAATTCATCATAGCAAATGCCGTTTTCATCCATCGGAGTGATGAGGGCGGTGGCGGCACCCTTAAAGACTGTTTTCTTAGACATGGGAAGATTCCTTTCTTTTTCTTGTTTTCAAAAACGCGGCAGAAAAATAAAAAACCGACTGCGGTCGGCCCTCTTTTCACGATGAATAAAATGATTTTTTAACACAAAAAAATCAAGATAGCTCTCCGCAAAAGCGACAATCCGACGGATGTTATTCCGTAAGACCAGCACAAGCGTGCGCGGCGCTTGCCTTCGGCACCCGCCCCTTTCCCTTCGGCAACGGCCTGCGCGACCTTTGACACCGAGGTACTATTGGCAAAATGCTCCTCTACCGTTATGGCATTATCATAACACAGAAAGTGTGGTTTGTCAAGTACTTTGTGCGATTTCCGTTTGAATTTCGGCATTTTTGTCACGCGCACTTGAAAAAAGACAAGAAAGATGATAATATAATACCGCAAGCCGAGTGAGGCAAAGCAAAGCATGGGACAGAAAGGAATCATCCAAAATGTATAAAATCGTCATTGCACCCGATTCTTTCAAAGGCAGTATTTCCGCCAAGAATGCCGCGCAAACCATAGCAAAGGGCATTTTTGACGGCGCGAAAGGAAAAATCAACCCCGTCTGTGTTCCTATCGCCGACGGCGGAGAAGGAACACTTGAAACAATGGTAACGGAGGACTCCTTTTTCTCGCTCTCCGTAACGGGACCTCTTTTTACCCCAATTACTGCCGCCTACGGCATCAAGGACGGCACAGCCGTCATTGAAATGGCACGCGCCGCAGGGTTGACACTTGTGCCCGAAGAAAAACGTGCCGCCGCAAAAACCACGACCTTTGGGGTAGGAGAAATGATTCTTGATGCCATAGAGCGCGGCATTCGCCGTATCTTGCTCACGGCAGGCGGTTCCGCCACCAACGACGGAGGTGCCGGCATGCTTGCGGCTTTGGGAGCACACTTTCTTGATCAAAACGGAAAGATCTTTATTCCGACAGGGGAAAACCTCGAGAAGGTTGCCGAAATTGATCTTTCCTCTTGTCCTGCCGCACTCAAAGAATGCACCTTCACCATTGCAACGGATGTAAAAAATCCCCTGCTCGGAGAGACAGGGGCAACTTATGTTTACGCGAAGCAAAAAGGCGCATCGGACGCATGCCTTGCCCAAATGGAAAAAGGGATGACACATTACGCCGCGATTTTGGAAGAAAAAACGAATAAAGAAATCAAAGAAACACCGGGATGCGGTGCCGGTGGCGGCATCGGCGCACCGCTTCTTGCTTTTTTTAATGCCACCGTGACCTCCGGCATTGACGCGGTGCTTTCTGCTCTTGATTTTGAAAAAGCACTAAAGGATGCCGACGCCGTCATCACGGGCGAGGGAAAGATGGATGTGCAAAGCCTTTACGGAAAAGCCATCAGCGGCGTTGTACGCTATGCAAAAAAACAGCACCTTCCCGTTTATTGCTTCGTCGGCTGTGTGGGAGATGACGAAAAGGCACTCAAAGCCATGGGAATTGAAGAAATTTATACAACCGTATCCCTCGCCGTCTCTGCTCAAGACTCGATCGAAAACGCGGAAAAGTATTTATACCATCTAGGCTTGGCATTTGCCGAGAAATTTATTTCAGGTCAAGCGTAAAGTCCGAGATCACAGCAAAAAGCTCCTTGACGTCGCAAACCTTAAACAGATAGCGATTACCGAGCTTGCTTTTATCACAAACGCAAACGCTCTTGGCGGAATGGCGGATCATCAAGCGGCGCAAAGTAGTCTCCTCATCGGAATAATCGGTTACCAGCCCGTCCTCGGTGATGCCTTGCGACGAGAAAAAGAAAATATCGGCGTAAAGCGTGGAAACCGTGTTTTCGGCAATGCACCCAACCAGCGCGTAAGAGTTTTCAAGCAATTTTCCACCCGTCAAATAGCATTTCACGCCCTTTCCCATCAGCCTTTCCAAGAGCTTCGTGCTATTGGTGATGACGGTGAGATTTTGGTCTTCGGTGATATGATCGGCAATATGCGCCACGGTAGACGAAGCATCCAAGAACACAACGTCGCCGTGATGGATCAGCCTTGCGGCACGTTTGCCGAGCTCCGCTTTTTCGGAGCTGTTGCTTCTTTCGCGCACCTCAAAAGGAATGGTGCGGTTTTGAGAATCATCTACCGCTGCCCCGCCGTGGCAACGGGTAAGAAGCCCTTGCTTTTCCATTTCCACAAGATCTCTGCGAATGGTGACAGGAGCAAAATAAAGCTCTTTGGCAAGATATCCGACGGTGCAATACTTGCGCGCCTCGAGTTTTTCCATAATAAGCTTTTGCCGTTCTTTTTTGAGCATATTTGTTCCTTTCGCCTTTTAAAACAGATTTTTGATACAATTTACGAACAAATATTGACAAATTCGTTCATTGTGTTAGAATTATAGCACAATAGCAAGGAGAAGTCAAGTATGAAAAAAATTGTTATTTTGGGTGCCGGCATGATGGGTTCCGCCCTCGCCTTCCCTGCCGCCGAAAACGGACATGACGTAAGACTTGTGGGGACACATCTTGACCGCGCCATCATCGACTGTTGCAAACAAAGCGGGAAACATCCTAAATTTGAAAAAGCGTTTCCAAAAGGCGTTTCCTTTTTCCAAATCGAAGAGCTCGACGAAGCAAGAGAGGGCGCAGAGCTTATCATTCTCGGTGTTTCAAGCTTTGGCGTTACGTGGTTTGGTAATGAAATTTTGCCACGCCTCGATGAAAAGGTACCCATCCTCTCGGTTACAAAAGGATTGATTGACACTGAAAACGGTACTCTGCTTTCTTATCCCGCCTTTTGGCAGCAAAAGGCAAAAGACTGCGGCAAGCGTTTTTCATTTAACGCCATCGGCGGCCCGTGCACCAGCTATGAGCTTGTGGCGCACGACCACACCATCGTAACCTTTTGCGGAGAAAATCTTGATGTTCTTCGCGCTGTCCGTGCCATGATGGAAACAGAATACTATCACATTTGTCTCTCAAGCGATGTCGTTGGTATCGAAAGTGCTGTCGCGCTCAAAAACGGCTATGCGTTGGGCATTGCTTTAACGATCGGTCTTAACAAAGCGTTTTTCGCCAATGAAACTTTACATTTTAATTCTCAAGCCGCTATTTTTTATCAAGCGGCGCGAGAAATGCAAAAGCTTTTGATTTTGCAAGGAGCACCCGATTTTGAAAATTTGGCGATCGGACTCGGCGACCTATACGTCACAGTGTACGGCGGCAGGACACGCTTGGTAGGCATTTTACTCGGAGAAGGCTTAAGCATAGAAGAAGCCAAAGAAAAACTAAACGGCGTAACACTCGAATCCTTGGTCGTTGCCGAGCGTGTGGCGCGAGCCATCCGCCGCAAGGCAGAGCTGGGGGAAGTTGATCTTGCTGACTTTCCTCTGCTTCTTCATGTGGACGACATCATCTCCAAAGGGAAAAAAGCATCCCTGCCTTGGGATGCCTTCCTCTTTGAAAAATAAATATCACGCGGGCTGTCTCACTGAAGACAGCCCCACTGTTTTATTGTTTTACTTTAAAAGAGAGCGTGATCTCATCGCGCGTGGGTTCAAAGCGGCGGAGTGCCACACCTGCGGCGCGAAGCATACGCTTAGATGCGAGCGTGGACGGTGTTTCTGCGTATTTATCCGAAAGATAGATTACTTCCTTGATACCCGCTTGAATGATGGCTTTGGCGCATTCATTGCAAGGGAAAAGTGCAACATAGATGCGTGCGCCTTCCAAATTTCTGCCGCCCGCGTTCAAAATGGCGTTCAGCTCGGCATGCACCACAAAGGGATATTTGGTTTGATTGCTCTCCCCTTCTCTTGCCCACGGGAAATCATCGTCATCGCATCCGTAAGGAAAACCGTTGTAACCCGTGGAAAGAATGCGCTCGGCGGAATTTACGATGCAAGCACCGACTTGCGTGCTCGGATCCTTGCTTCGCTCAGCGGCAAGCAAAGCAACTCCCATAAAATAATCGTCCCAAGAAATATGATTTTTACGTTTCATATCCAACTCCTTATAATACCGTTTTTAAACAAAAAAGCGTTTGTTGAAAGCTTCACGGAAGGTGGGCACGATACCGATGAGAATCAATCCCACACCGCATACCACGCATCCGATCAGGGGATAGACGGACCAAAAATGGAAAACGCTCAAAAAATGTTTATAAATCAAATATTCGATCATCAAGGCATAAACGCCAAGAGAGAGCAAAGCGCCCCCCGCGATAAAGAAAGATCCACGCTTTAAATAGTGAGAAAGTGCGGCAACGGCGGTGGCAATGACGGCACCTCCACTAAGAATGGGAAGCGCGAAATCCCAAAACCAATCTCCGCCCGAAAGCACGGCGGCACCGAAAACGTACACCGTAACCGCCGCAAAGCTTGTGGGAACAAAAACAACGGGATTGGGCTTGCGGAACCAAACAGGCAGTCCCAAAACCACATAAGCCAAGGCAATGCCGCCGCCGGCGTAATACGCCCAGGTGATGTGCCCGACGATCGCTATATTGGCAACGGCAAGCTGTGAGATCAGGGTGACAGCTACAATGAGAAGAACAAACATCCAAGAACGGCGTTTGAGCCTTCTCTTCCCCGGTTTATGAGGGGGGTACGGAAGCTCGCCCTCACCTTGCGAAAGCTCGGGATGATAAACGACAGTACCGCAAAGCGGACAGGATTTTTCGCTGTCGGCAAGCTCTACGCCGCATTTGACACAATACATAAAAAGCATTCCTTTCAAGTGATTCTGCCCGAATTGCTCTCCACCTTCATGCGGAGCCCCATACGGCGCAACACCGCGTGGAAATGCGATTCAAGCTTTGCTTCCTCGATATTACGAACAAAACTCATCACGAGAGTATCCCCGTAAGAGATCGCGCTGCAATTAGACGGAAGCGTGGAAGGGACGTTCAAGAGAAAATCAAAACGTTCAACATACGGCCGCATAACCTCGGGAAGCTTTACAGCACCGAGATTGGAGAAAGTCAAACAGCTTTTTTTCTCTCCCACGGCGCGGAAGACCATTTTCATAACAATGTTTTTGATAAACAGCGGCATGATCTTGGCAATAAAAATTTTTTCGCTGTTGACATTGGTAGCGACATGAGAAGCCATATACTTTTGCGTGAGCATGATCCCCATTTGATGTGAGATCATACGGCAAAGCTCGTCCATGGTATATTCGCCTAAGCGTGCGTCAATCTCGGGAATGATATAAAGCACGAAATTTCTCAAAGACTCCGAAGGAAAAAGCTTGCGCAGATTTACCGGTAAAAGAACCTTAACGGGACGTCTGTGCTTCGCCTTCGGCACCTCTTCGCACTGTATTTCCAAAAATGCCTGCATAAGTGCGGCAGTAAGAAACGCCGTTACGGTAACGCCGTGCGCTTTGGCAAGTGCCAAAACATCGGATGTTTTGGCTGTAAAGGTGATTGCATGCACGAAGCCGTCCTCCGACTTGGTGCCTGAAAGATGATAGGCGGTACTTTCCGCACGGCTGGCGGGAATTTTACCGCTGTATTTTAAAAAGCTATCCTCAAATTCACCGTCCTTCGGAAGTTCTCGGCGGTCAAGAACGCCATCACATGCCGGTACGGTGATTCCGTATTTTTGCTCCAGATATTCCGCAACCAAAGATTTCAGAAAAACCAAACCGCCGTTTCCGTCGGTGATGGAATGAAAAAATTCTACCGCAATACGCCTACCGTAAATAAGCACACGGAAAGCGCACTTTTTCATATCCTTCCCCGCCATACGAACCAAAGGGAACGGACTGTCCTCTTTGATCTCGGGCGGTGCATCAATCTCCTCTAAATAATACCAAAAGAGCCCTGTGCCGAGTTTGACGGATGTCATGGGAAAACGGCGCACCGTGACCGCAAGTGCGGAAGTGAGAATCTCCTTATCCACGACCTCGGTTAAGGTAGCGGAAAGGCGGAACACATTGCTCCATGTACGAGAACGGGCGGCAGGGTAAATTTTAGCAGCATTGTCGAGAGGCATCCAACGAAGCTTACGCGGCGTAGGAAGAATATCATGTAAAAACGCCTGCATTTTCTTGAAATCGGCTGCGTTCTCTTTAAAGCCGTACAGCAAATAGACATGCCAAAAGCCTTCCGCCACAACTATTTCGCTTGCAACACCGCTTTCGGACAGCTTTTCATGCATAAGAAGCGAATCCGAGAGCATGACCTCGTCTGCACCGACAAATATCAATGTGGGGGGCAATCCGCACAGGTTTCCAAAAAGAGGGGAGACGTAAGGATCTTGCCTGTCTTTCGTATATTGAGAAGCAAAAAAAGACAGACGCTCAGGCGACATAGAGGGATCTTTTTTATAATTGTCTTGATACGAATCGCCCGAGGCGGTCAGATCGGTCCAAGGAGAAATGGCAACAATACCCGCAGGCATCGGCATGGCACGCTCTTTCAAAGCAAGGCAGAGCGAAAACACAAGTCCGCCCCCCGCGCTCTCTCCGACCAAAACGATGTCTTTTTCGGTATATCCCACCGAGAGCAAATACAAATATGCTTCGAGCGAATCCTCTAACGCGGCGGGAAAAGGATGCTCCGGTGCCAATCGGTACGCAGGTGCAAAAACACGAATCCCAAGACGCATGGCAAGGTGGGAGGCAACACCCGTTGCATAGCGAATATCGCCGCAACAATAGCCTCCGCCATGCAGATACAGAAGAACTCCGTTTTCGCTGTCATGACGGGGATTGCAAAACACCGCATCAAAATGCTCAAACTTCTGTTTTTCTATCGAAACATTTTTACGGCTACTTTTGGTTCTCCACTCGCCAAGCTGATTTTGCCCACGGCGCGCCAAATCAAGAGAAGCGGAGAGCACGAGGGGTTTGAACAGCGCAAGCTGTTTTTTGATGAACTTTGCAGAAAACGCCATACAAACTCCCTTCTTTGAAACGTATTTTTCTTATTTTACCATATTTTATCCGTTTTGTCAATTATGAAGCATTATTTACAAAAAAACTCTCTCGAATGAACGAGAGAGTTTTTTATTTTAGATCGTATCCTTGCGCAAAAAGTTGCGAAGCTTTTCGCTTTTGGGATGATCAAAGACCTCTTCGGGCGTTCCCATTTCTTCAATCACACCGTCCGCCATGAAAATAATCTTATCCGATACATGACGGGCAAATTCCATTTCATGCGTTACGATGATCATGGTACGGTTTTCGGCGGCAAGCGATTTAATAACGCGAAGCACCTCATCCGTCAGTTCGGGATCGAGAGCCGAAGTCGGTTCATCAAAGCAAAGAATTTCAGGTTCAAGCATCAATGCACGGGCAATGGCAACGCGCTGTTGCTGACCGCCCGAAATCTCGCAAGGATAGCTGTCTGCCTTTTCCGCAAGTCCGACATTTTCGAGAATGTTTCTTGCTCTGGCGTAGATCTCTTCGGTGCGTTCCTTTTTTTCCTCATGCGACATTTTGGGAACACTTGGAGATGCCGCCCACTTGTTGAAAATTTTTTTAAATTTTGCTTTGCGTACGGCTTTGGCACGCATCTTTTCCTCTTGCTTTAAGCGAAGAAGCGGTGCAAGCGTTAAGTTACCCAAAACACTGTATTGCGGGAACAGGTTAAACTGCTGAAATACAAGCCCTAAAGAAAGCTGAGCTTCGGGAGCAAAAACAGGCTTTTCCCCCGCTTTCGCCGAGAACACCGTCTTTCCCGCTACGCGGATTTCCCCTTCGTCTGCCGTTTCCAAAAAATTCAAGCAACGCAAGAAGGTGGTTTTTCCGCCGCCCGAAGAGCCGAGAATAGAAAGCACCTCGCCTTTTTCGAGCGTTACATCGATGCCTTTTAACACTTCGTTATTGCCAAAGCGTTTACGAAGTGCTTTAACATTCAAAATTTCCATTTACCCATCCTCCTCACGCATTATAATACGAGAGCTTCTTTTCCAAATAGCGGAACAGAAGTGTCAAAACACCGACAAAAAGGAGGAAGAACACGGCAATATAGAACAACGGCCATATCAAGCCTTTGGAAAGAATATCCATTTCGTTTACGAAAAAGATCTCCGCAACCGCAATCGTACGCGCCAAAGAAGTATCCTTGACAAGCGTAATGATCTCGTTGCTCATCGGAGCGATGATTCTTTTTACAACCTGCATTAAAATGACATGGACGAAGGTTTGTGCCTTTGTCAAGCCAAGCACTTGTGTGGCTTCATACTGCCCGCGCGGAATCCCTTCGATACCGCCGCGGTAGATTTCGGAGAAATAGCACGCATAGTTGATGATAAAAGCAATCAACGCGGCTACAAATCGTCCATTTTCAAAACCAAACAGTTGAACACGGAACAGCAAGCCCGGTACATAGAAAACCACAAAAAGCTGAAGCATGAGAGGGGTGCCGCGAATGATCCAAACAACCGTACGGCAAAGCCATTTGAGGGGAAGAATGCGCGACATCGATCCAAAAGAAATAATCAAACCGAGAGGCAAGGCGCAAACAAGTGTCAGAATAAAAAGCTGACACGTAACACCGAACCCCTCAAGCAAGAACTTTGTGACTGCCCAAAAATCCATTACGACTCGCTTCCAATGTTCTTAATCAGGTCGTTTTCAAGATCGTATTTTTCAGCAAGAGTCTTCAAAGTACCGTCAGCTTCCAGTGCTTTGATTGCCTCATTGATCTTAGCGGTGAAATCGCTGCCTTTGCGCAAACCGATCGCATAAACTTCGCTTTCGGGCTCATGAGCCGTATTGATGGAAATGGAAGCATAATCGCCCACACCGGCATAAGCCTTTGCCATCTGATAGTCGATAACCGCAAAATCAGCGTTACCGGAAAGAACTTCCTTCAGTGCATCCAGCTGAGAAGTGAAGGTGGTGATCTCAACACCCTCTCCCGCAAGCTCTTCAGCAACAGCCTGACCGGAAGAACCGCCCTCAGCCGCGCCCGTTTTACCTGCAAAAGCTTCCTTAGTGGCAAGCTCAGCCAAGCGAGTGGTCAGGGTAACAACGCACTGACGGTTTTCAAGGTAAGAATAAGTAAAATCAACATAATCGGTACGGGAAACATCACCCTCCATACCGTAGGTAAAGCCGTTCCAAATGCAGTCGATCGCGCCGCTGTTCAGCTCAACGTACTTGTTGGGCCAGCTGATCGGAACAAACTTAACTTCCAAGCCGAGCTTCTTGGCAACAGCCTGCGCAAACTCGGTATCGAAACCGGTGAGATTTCCTTCTTCATCATAGTAGTTCATAGGCTCATATACGGTTATGCCGCAATAAAAATAGCCTCTTTCCTCAATCATCTTTGCATCGGATTCCTTCGAGCAGGAAGAAAATGCCGCTACTGCGCCGAAGATCATAACAACGGCAAGTGCAAGTGACAAAAATTTTTTCATAGTCATATCCTCTTTTATCAAATATTTTACCGCTTTATAGCTTTAATTTGCTAAAGCGGCAAGCGGATATATAGATTATACTTCATTTTCTACTGTTTGTCAAGTCTTTTTCGAGAAAAAGAGACGGCGAGTTGCAAAACTCGCCGTTATCATATTACTTTTTCCACGTTTTCGGAGAAAAGAGCAAAAGCATGGGGAAAAGTTCGAGTCTCCCTGCTAACATATCGAAGCACAAAACAAGCTTCGACAAAACCGAAAAGGAGCTGTAATTGCCGAGGGGACCGACTTCACCGAGGCCGGGACCGATGTTATTAAAGGTAGCGGTGACTGCGGTAAAATTGGTTACAAGGTCCTTGCCGTCGATTGAAATGAGAAGAAGAGACGCCACAAAGATAAAAATGTAAGCACCGAAATAAACAAATACGTTTCGCGCCACGTCCTCATCCAGCGTTCTGCCGTCCACAGTGGCATTTTTGACCTGTTTGGGATGCAACATTCGACTCATCTCTCTGCCGATGCATTTAAAAAGGATAACCAAGCGCGACACCTTCACACCGCCGCCCGTACTGCCGGCACATGCACCGACAAACATAACCATCACAAGAATCGTACGCGACAAGGCAGGCCAAAGATTAAAATCGTTTGCGGAAAAACCGGTTGTAGAGATTAAGGAGGAAACCGAGAAAAAGGCATGCTTTGCCCCCTCCCCTACCGTAGCATAGACACCCGCATACATGATATCGAGCGTAACGATGGCAACCGCAGAAAAGACAATGATCAAAAAAACACGAACTTCAGTATTAAACCCCTCTTTGAATTTAGCGCGCCATATAAGATAATAAGACGTAAAATTGATGGAAAAAAGCAACATAAAAATGCTGACAACGATCTGCACATAGGAAGAATACGAAGCAAGCCCATCATTCAAAAAGCTGAAACCTCCCGTGCCTGCAGTGGCAAACGCGAGATTGATCGTTTCAAAGAAAGGTACGCCGCCCAAGAGCAAAAGACAGATTTGTATGATAGTAAAGAGGATGTAGATGCTGTAAAGAATCAATGCCGTTGTGCGCACGCGCGGAACAAGCTTTGAAACAGAAGGTCCCGGGCTTTCCGCTTTCATAATATGCATATTTCTTCCGCCGCTAAGAGGAAGAAAAGCCATAATAAAAACCAAAACGCCCATGCCGCCTACCCAGTGCGTAAAGGAACGCCATATGATGATTCCTTTCGGAAGCACCTCTACATCGGAAAGGATGCTGGCACCCGTGGTGGTAAAGCCGGACACCGTTTCAAAAAGCGCATCGACATACGAAGGAACGGTACCGGACAAAACGAACGGAACAGCACCGAACAAAGAAAGCACGATCCAACTGAAGGAAACGATAACAAAGCCTTCTTTGGCATAGAGAGTTCTGTTTTTGGGTTTAAAATAAGCGCAAAGTCCGCCCAAAGCCAAACAAACGAGGGCAGTTACAAGAAACGAAAGCGCGCATGTCCATTCTCGGTAGCAAAGCGATGTCACAATGGGCAACACCATGAATGCCGCTTCAAAAAGCAGTATCCATCCGAGAACATTACGTATCATTTTATAGTTCATAAGACGATCCTTATTTTAAGATATCCGAAATATCGTGCATAGCCATCACGCCCGATACGATCACCACAGAGTCACCCTTTTCAATGGTGTCATAACCGCGCGGAATGATGACACGCTTACCGCGAAGAATGGCGGCAACCAGAACATCCGGCTTTAATGCCAAAGAGCAAAGCGGAACACCGATGACGGGAGAATTCTCTTTGACGATGAATTCGGTTGCCTCTACCTTGCCTTTAATGACATTATAAAGCGTTTCCACATTGCTGCCGACAATATTCTTGGTCGCACGGACATACCTTAAAATCATATCGGCTGTAATATTCTCGGGATAGATCACCGAATCCAAATCCAAATGCTTGATCACATCGTCAAAATCGGTACGGTTGATCTTGGTGATAAGCTTTGCCTTGCTGACGCTTTTAACAAAGAGAGAAAGAAAGATATTATCCTCATCGTCCTTGGTCAGGGCGACGACAGCGCCCGCGCCTTCAATACCTTCTTCAAGGAGTACTTCCCTCTCGGAAAGGTCACCGCAAATAACGGTTGCCTCGGGCAAGTTGTCCGCCAAAAGCGTGCAGCTGTTTCGATCCTCTTCGATGATCTTGACGGATATGCCGTCCGCAATCAATGCTCTTGCCAAATACTCTGCCGTTTCACTGCCGCCAATCAAAATAGCATCCTTGACGGCATGCGTTTTATATTTGATCTTATAGAAAAAGGCATTGGCATTTTGAGGGCTTGCAATCAAAGAGATCACATCTTTTTCCTCAAACACCAGATCGCCCTTGGCAATGAACACCTCATCACCACGCTCTACCGTACAGATCAAAACGTCCGCGCGAAGTTTACCTGCGATCTCACGCACCGAAAGTCCGGCAAGCGGACTTCCTTCGGGCAGACGAAAAGTTACCATTTCCACGCGCCCTTTGGCGAAAGTTTCTATTTTTGTAGCGGAAGGAAAACGAAGCACCCTTGCAATCTCCTCCGCGACGACCTCTTCGGGATTGATCACCATAGCAAGTCCGAGCTCGTTTTTCAAATAATCCGCTTCTGTGCTGTAATCGGGATTTTTAAGGCGCGCGATAACCTCTGCATGGCTATTGCGCTTTGCCACCATACAGCACAAAAGATTCAACTCATCCGAGCCTGTGACCGCGATCAAAAGATCCGCGTTTTCAATGCCCGCTTCAGCTTGGGTAGATGCCGTAGCACCGTTGCCCACCACGCCCATAACGTCGCATCTTGCGGCTACCGTTGCCACAATCGCCGAATCTTTATCCACAACGGTAATGTTATTTCCTTCTTCGTTGAGTTCGGATGCAAGCATCTGACCAACCTTGCCGCAACCTACAATAATGATGTTCATTAATACACCATCCCTTATTTTATACTAACATCGTTATTATACAACGAATATAAAAAAATAGCAAGCCCTTTTCTTAAACTTATGAACCGAAGAGAATAGCGTGGCATAATCTAAAGAAGGGATCATCCCCGAAAGGAGAAACAGATGGCAGTATTTTCGAATCGAGCAACACTCACTTATAACGGCATCAGCACCGACTCCAATATCGTGACAGGAGAGATCGTCGAGGTCCTTTCCGCCATCAAGGAGGCAACGGGCAACACCTATCGCGCGGGCGAGAGCATCACGTACGTCATCAGCATTGTCAACACCGGCAACATTCCCTACACGAATTTAACGGTTACGGACAATCTCGGTGCTTATCCCTTCGGCACGGGAAGCTTGGTTCCGTTGGATTATACCGAGGGATCGGTCAGGCAGTTCGTAAACGGCGCACTCGTAGCGGCACCTGCCGTTACGGCAGGTCCTCCTCTTGTTTTTAGCGGTATCAACGTGCCCGCAGGCGGCAACACCGTTTTGGTCTACCGCGCGGAAGCAAACGCATACGCACCTTTAGCAAGCGGCAGTATGATCACCAATACCGCAACCGTCACGGGTAACGGGCTTACAGCCCCCGTTACGGCAAGCAAAAGCGTAACGGCAGACGGCGCGGCATCTTTGACGATCAGCAAATCTCTCTCTCCCACCACCGTCAATGAAAACGGAGAGATCACCTACACCTTCGTGATCTCGAATTTTGGAAGCACCCCCGTCGCAACCACCGACAACGCGAGCATAACAGACATTTTTGATCCCATTCTCTCCGATCTTTCGGTAAACTTTGACGGAACACCTTGGACGGCGGGCAATGAATACACCTATGATGAGGCAAGCGGTCTCTTTACGACAAGCGCAGGGCAGATCACCGTTCCCGCCGCCACCTACACGCAAGACAGCGCAAGCGGCGAATGGACCGTCACCCCGGGCACGGCAACCCTTACCGTCACAGGCAGAGTATAAAAGCTTTCGGGCTGTCTTTCATAGGCAGCCCCCCCGTTTTTTAGGATTGACAAAAGAGAGCCCTTACAGTATAATGAAAGTAAAGAAACAAAAAAGGAGCTCCCTTATGAAACGAGCCTACCGTATAACATTATATCTTCTTTTGCTCTCCATGCTTTTAAGTGCTTTTGCGCTTTTCGCCCCCGCATCGGGTGCGGCAGAAAGTACCGCCGCCGAGAACGCTATGAACGCATATGACAAACTGTACGTTGGTGCCAACGGACAAAAAACGCAAAACGGCGGCACACTGCAAGCACTTTTCACGGCATATGAGCCAAACGAGCCTTCACTCGACCTGTACGAGGGCGTATGGTATAACAAGATCGGCTCTGCAAACGCCATTCTCTCGGGGTATGACAAAAGTGCATCGAACCCCTCCGGATGGGCATATCTTGAAGGCGGCGGTTTTGGGTATGAAGATCCCGACTATACCGCCGGAAGCGACAATTACATTTCCATCGGAAAGCTCATGATAGAAGGCGACTTTGAGGTAGAAGCGGTTGCCGCTTATAAGCTCCGCGATATTCCGACACCGAAAGAAAGCATCGCGGTACCCGAACCGACGGTAAACGCGGACGGAAGCCGAACCTATCAGATCAAAGGCTCAACCAACTGGAACGCCAATCTTGAAGCTTCGATTCTGCTTGAAAGTGCCTCCGGCGAGAGTTTCACCGCTTTTTACAGCTATTCCAAAGATGCTTATACCAAACCGAGCACCAAAAGCAAAACACTGACGGCGGATGAAAACGGATATGCGGAGTGGACGTTTACCTATAACGGTGCTTATATCGCGTTAAAGCTTCCCGCAAACGTCACGGTCAAGAAGGTTGTTCTGCCCAAGTATACGAGCGATTCCGAAGCATGCGCCAAAACATCCTTTGTTTTCGGCTCGCTTTATATGATGACATGGACAAGCCTTACAGGCTCCAACACCTATAAAAACGGATTTGGATTGACGCGTTACTATATTGCAAGCGGTGCTTGGGGCCACACGGCAATAGAATATCGCGATAAGAACACCTTTGCGGCTTTGAACGGTAAGATCGAAACACTCTCGGTTGTTCGTCAAAATGGAGCGTACACCGTCACCCACAAAGATACGGCCGCCTTTTCTTCCGATCTTGAAAAGGTAAAAGACTATCCCGCAGATACCGGTTTCCGTTTATTCCACGACATCCCCTCCGATGTATATGCGATCCGCGTTTACAGCAAACCGCTAACGCAGGCAGAAAAGAAACGAAACCACCTGATTGATCTTATGGCATACGCCAAGTTCCCCGCGGAAAACTTTACTGATTTGGATTATAAAAATCAAATTCTCCTTGCCGACCTTGCAAGTTCCCTCTCTCTTTCCGACGGTGCTGAAACGGTCAAGAATACGCTTGACGATCTCGTTGCAGCTCTTTCCGCAGAAGAGGTTCAAAAAAGCGATCTTTTCTATGTAACCGACGGATTAAAAGGTCTTTACACTTCTTTTTCCGCCCTCCCCGCCTCTTATATACCGGGAGAAAACGGCACAAAATGGCTCAATGCCCTTAACAATTCCGAAAGCCTTACACTGTTCGGTAAAGGATGGAAAAAGAACAAACAAGGCGGTTTTTCCATCGAACGAACCCATGAGGAATGGCAGGCGGACAACGACTTTGGCATCCGCATCGACTATACACAGCTCCCCGAGAACGATTACACGGTGGAGTTCAGCGTCAATCCCTATGGCATCCACGACTATGACCAAAACGGAAATAAGATCCGTTATGTCGATACAACCACGAAATACGGAACTTACAAACAATACGGCTATGTGTTAGGTCCTTTGCGTGCAATGAACTTTGTTTCCTTGCGAAATGAAGGAAAAGACGGTCAACTGGATAAACGCTGGACCTATCTTACAAGCGGCTGTTGGGACACTTGGTGCAGTCTTTACAGCCCCACACCGCTGTTTAACGACCGCAACTGGGAGGTAATCCGCAAAGATGCCGTGGTTAATTACGCCATTACGCTTGATGAAACCGACAACACCTCGGGTGTCTACTCCTTCTATAACTCCGCCTCAAAGATCGGCGAATTTTCGATTCCCTCGGGAGAGGTTGCCTATATCGATAAAAACGCCGTAAAAGAACAGCGTTTTGAACTGCTCGGCCACATGCCCTCCACCGTTTACGCTGTGCGCATTTACGACAGAGTGCTCAGCGAAGCGGAATTGATGCAAAACCGCGCGGCGGATTTAATTTATTACCACGAACTTGATACCGTGCTTTTGGAATTGTTGCTCGCCCTCTGCGACGATACCGCCGAAATCTACCGTTCGCTTTCCGCCCTTGACTTTGCCATGAGCAAGGAAGAAGCGCAAAACGCCATGGATACTGCGCTTTCCGCATTTTTACTGCGGTTTGACGGCGTGGGTGCACGCAAAAAAGTAAGTGATTACGAAGCCATTCGCTATTACTTCAGCATCTCGGAAGAACTTTTAACGCTTTTGGAAGCACAAGGATATCACGTAGAACTCGGTTCTGTTGCCTCCATCGGCACCACCTCCACGCCCACGCTGGAAAACGGTGCTTTGCGCATCAAAGCCTATGATGGGGAAGACAAAAACGGTTTCTTTGTAAATGATGAAACCTATGCACTGACGGTACGTTATAACCATAAAAATCAAGCGGATCGCGCCTATTACATGACCGATGTGCATGTGCGCGGCTATATGATCTTAACCGATGCCGACGGTTTTTCGCAGGTATATTATGTCGATGCGAAAAACAGCGAAGGAAAGCGGTTTGACGGAATCCGTTCGGTCTACCGTGAAATTGTGAAAAAGAGTCCAGACGCTGCGCTGTACGATCATATGCAATCCGTACTTAATCTTTGCACCTTAGAGATCGTATACGAGGTGGGAGAAGGGGCTTATTCCTTTGAGGAAGCCCTTGCGCTTGCCAACGAGGACATGAAAAACGCGACAGAGCCAACCCGAGTCATCGTACGTTTGCCGGCAGGCGAATACGCGCTTTCAAGCACGGTAACGCTTTCGGGAAAGAGCTTCAAACATAATTTGGCAGAGCTTATCATCGAGGGTGCGGATGAAGGCTCTACCCTCTCTTCCCTCAAAGATATTGCCGCCGACGAATTTGAAGAATGCGGTGAAAACCTCTATCGCTATGAATTTGCCGCGGACGAAAGCGGAAAGCATCCTCACTTCCGTTATCTTTACGTAGACGGCGTGCTTGCGTCACTCGCCTCCCAAGGCACATTACGCGCCGCGGCAGGCAACCAAGCCTTGATTGCTTTTGATTATACCTCAAGCGGAAAGTTTTATCTCCCCGCCTCTTTGGTGGAGCCCTTGCGTGCTGAAGTTGAGGGGGCAAAGAATCCTTTAACCGCGCTTACAGGCAAGGATATCATGATGCATGTGGTGGCACAGTGGGATTATAACATCATACATCTCGTGGGCGTTGATTTCAGCGATTATAAGGATACCGACACCGAACGCCACTATGCGGTGTATACCGACCGTTCGGAATTTGCCTCCTTCTGCATCCCCAAGGGTTACAGCATCAAAAACCGCCCCGTGTATCTGACGGGAAGTGCCGCCTTTTTAGATGAAGAGGGTGAATTCCATTACGATCCCCAAAGCGGCACTCTGCTCTATTACAGTGAGTACGGCATAGAAGACACCCGTTTCTCTTATCCCATGGCAGAAACACTGCTTGTGTTGGAAAATATCTCTGCTACCACAATCAAGAACATCACATTTACAGGCACCGACGATTATTTTCTGAGTCAAAATGGGCTCACAGGTACGCAATCCAGCGGCGACACACGCTTTGGCGATTTTCCCAACCGTGCCGCGCTGAAAATCCTTTCCTCCAAAGGGCTCACCGTCACGAATTGCGCCTTCCTATCGCTTCCTTGTGAAGGCATCACGGGAAGAGGACGGTTAGAGGGCATCACGGTATCGAACTGCATCTTCGACGAGATCGGCTCTGCTGCTTTACGCCTTGGGGATTGCACCCCGGCTTGGAATGAAAAATACGGACTGGATAACGTAACGGTATGCGATAATATTTTCACCGAGATCGCCTATATCTACCGTTCTTCCGCCGCATTGCATTTTGCTTCCGCAAGAGATCTCACCGTAATCAACAACACCATCGGCGGATGCTCTTATTCCGCAATCTCCGCGGGATGGCGTTGGAATTCGGTAAACTGGTCGGAAATTTCTGTCGGCGAAGCACCTTATGTCAATCTTTATAACGTAGATATCTCAAGCAATTATATCTACGACTTTATGACGGAAATGGCTGACGGCGGCGCGATTTATGTACTGGGCGGCAACGCAAGCAGCGCGGTGGAAGGCTACATTAACATCATGCAAGAGAATTACATTGTGTTCAGCAAAAACACGGGCAACGGACTCGGCGGCATGGTGTGCGGTATCTATTTAGATGCTTGCTCTTCGCACTGGGAGCTTATCTGCAACATCATCGTAGAACAGTCTCCCGAAGCGGATATTCAAGGAACTTCCGCTTATTTGCGCAGACAGGGCTCTATCTATGTTTATCTGCAGCATCCCGGAACCGGTGCGCCTACTTGCCGTATTTTATGCACGGATACCATGATTCTCGGCGTGCGTGCCAAGGCAAATGCTTTTTATACCGAAGATCTCCCTCTGCAACAGTATGAAGTCTTCCGTACTTACGTAGACGAAAAGCGAAATATTTTCCTTGAAGACACTTTGTATCTGAAGGATATCAGCAAGCTTTCCGGTGATGGCTTGCAAATCATCCGCGACGCGGGTGCCGAAGGTGCCAAAGGCGACGAAGAATTGCTGAAGGACAATCATTATTGATAAAAAATCAGGCTTTTCGTACCGCCCGTGGCATAAAATACGAATAAAACAAGAGGGCTGTCGCCAATTGGCGACAGCCCCTTTTCGCGCCGCAAACGGCGCTAAAAAACAAATACTTATCGATTTTTTCGAAGAATGATCCGCCGTGCGGCTGTTTTTAAAAAATCAAGACTCCGCCAAACGTACGACCGCTTCCGTGGAAAGAACAATTGCCTCAAGGAAAGAATCGATGGGCAAATGTTCGTCAGCCGCATGCGCACCGCCGTGCCCCGGCAGACCGACATACGGATCCTTAACGTAAGGAACGTGAATGCCGATGCTGTAGGCGTTTTTCAGTTCACGTGCATACGTACCGCCACCCATGAGAAACGGGTTCGGACGTGTACCGGAAAGCTCCTCTGCTATATCCAGCATCGCAGTGACGGCAGGCGAATCCTTGGGGTTCAAAAATCCGGGACGGTTGCTGAGCATGCGAATTGCAAACCCATTCTTTTGAGCGCAAAGAGAAAGCTTTTGCTCAATCTCATCTGCCGTAAAATTAGGGCAATAACGAATGTCGAAGGACATCGAAAGTTTGCCGTTTTCGACGCACACCATGCCATTCGCCATCGTTAAAGGGGAGAAGTTGCCGTCCGAACCCGCCATATCCGCTTGCGAACCATCGGTTACACCGAGAAGTGACGCGGTGCGCGAAAGGAGCGAACGGTCGTGGGCAGAAAGATTCTGCACGCGCGAAAGAAGCGACGCAAGCATAAATGCAGCATTGCGCGAGCCGGCAGGAGAGCTTGCGTGCGTAGAAATACCCTTGGCGAAAAGGCGAATCGCGCCGTTTTCTCTGAGTGCTGTAATATCCGGCTCATCCTTCAAAAGTGTTTCAAGCTCGGCGTAAAGTGCGTCGTTGTCCTTCAAAAGAGCCTCTGCAGTACCGAGAATAACATTCATTGTCTTTCCGCCCTTGATATCAAGAACATCTTCAAAAGGCTCTATCGTATCTATCCAGCAACGCGCGATTCCCTTTTCTCCATAGCAAATAGGATATCCGCTGTCGGGGACGAGACTGACATAAGGGGAACCGTGTTGATCGCGAAAAGCGCGGATATCGTCCATCATCGTCTCCTCGGAGGAGCCGAGAAAAACGGCAATGGGGCGCGAAGGACGGATTCCCTTTTCTTTTAAATACTTCAAAAGCCAAAGAGAAAGTATTACGCCCGATTTGTTGTCCGACGCGCCACGTCCGATGACACATCCATCCGCCACAATGGGCAGAAAAGGCTCGGTAATCGTCCATCCCTCTCCCGGCGGAACCACATCGGTATGCGCAAACAGTCCCACACTCCGAGAAAGATTGTTTTCTCCGTAAAAAGCGAGTGCATATTTATTGTCTTCGCTTACAAACCCTGTAAAGCCCTCTTCCAAAAACAGGCGCAAGGATGCCACAAGCGCATCCTTGCTATTTTTTCCGTAGGGTGCCCCCTCCTCGGCTTCGGAACGTACGGAGGGGATGCGGACCAAAGAACAAAGATCCGCTACAATTTCTTCTTTATGAGAAGAAAGATAGTTTCTTAAGTCTTTTATATCAAGTTTCATTTACATTTTCCTTTTTCAAAAAAATCAAAGCAAAGGGCTACTGCAAGAGCAGCCCTTTGCACCAAAGAGATTATACATCCAAATCGCAGCCTGCAGCTTCCATGATATCCACAGCTTCAGGGTACGCCGCCAGCAGCGCATCCTTCTCGGAAATTTCGTCATAAACGGTGCCGAGAATGGTGTCGCGCCAAGGTGCATGATTGCCCTCGTCAATCTTATGCGTAGAATAGATATCGTGAATATAGTTGTGATGCGTAAATTGGCTCGGAACATGGAATTGCGAGAAAATAGGAAGCACACAACCGATGGTAACGTTATCGTACACTTCCCAGTTGGAGGAAGAGCCGTCCATATAATAGCCGCGCTTAGAGGCATCTCCAACGACGGTTCTTTCGGCATAGTTATCATGCATGAAGTTAAACTGACCGGCATGGGATTCATGGCAGTTTGCGCCGAGCACATAAATAGCGGCACCGTCACGCAGATAATCCATATAATCAATGATCTTGTTGTATGCAATCTCGGCATCGCGGATGTTAACCTTCTCACCGAGAGGATAGCCGACAAGCGCCCAGCCCCAACCAACGGAAATCGCGGAATACGCTGTCTTTTCCATGGTATTGTACATCAGCTTCAAGCCGTCTACCATACTGATGTAAACAGCAACGGCAGTGGGATATTCATAAGCAATACGATGGAAATAGTTGTTAATGACAGAAAGCGAGAAGTTGCGATTTTCTTCCTTCTCCCAAGCAGTGGTAGGATTACCGATTGAAAGCGCGGTCATACCGATATGAATGAATTTATTGTCATAAATATTGGCTTTCGTGGTGCTGTCCTTCATCAAAAGTCCGTTGCCGCCAAGCTCGGTGAGCGTGCAATCACGCATGGTAAAATTACGCATGTTGTAGGTAAGAATTGCGGCGTGAGGAAGTCTTTGCGCGCGAAGCTCATAATTCGCCTGACCGCTGCAATAACCGTTTTCGCAAATATACTTGGAGGTCGCACCGGTGAAAGTAATACCTTCCAAAGTGAAGTTCTTCAGCCCCTTCAAAATCAAAAGGTTTTCGAGCACGGGGTAAGAAATATTGAGCCAAGAAAGCTTGACATTTTCCTCCGGCAGATAGTAAAGAGCACCCTCCGACCAGTTGTATACAAAGGTATTGGGCTCGGTGAGATAAGCGAGAGCGTTATTAAAATGCACCTCGCGGTTGACAATATTGAGGCAACGGTTGGTTCTGCGTGCGATCATATCTCCGTAGAGACATTTTACGGCAACGTATTTTTTGCCCTCATGCTCTTGCGTATCGTTGAAGTCAACACTCAAAACGGGAAGTGTCTGGCACTCCCATTCGATATACATGGTCATTTCGGCGTTGCCGATAGGCTCGGATGTGAGCATTTTGGCATCTTCCTCGGGAAGATAATAGAAGTCCTTCATCACCACGCCGTCTCTCTCTTCGTTGGTGAGGGCAAAAGGATGGCGGAAGTTCTTGGAACGTGCCATGGGGATCATCTTGCCGTTTACATAAAGCTCGTGGAAGAGAGGATATTTACCGTCCTCCCCTTTCTCAAACTGATACTTATAATAAGGCTTGCCTTCCACCTGCTCAAACTTAGCGGAATCAAGGCGCACATTACTCGTAATCGAGGGGCGCATACCGCTTTTTGCTTTCAAGGTGATGTTGACATAAGCCAAATTCGGTTCCTCATCCGTCGAAAGCGTCACAGGTGCGGAAAGACCATATGAGCCCTGGTCAAGCTCGATGACAGCATCCATGACATTGTCTTTCGATGCGTCCTTTGCCATTTCGAGAATGGCGGTCTTTACATCGGCAAGAGTGGTATAGCTTGCCTTTTCGGTGGTGATTTTTTGTACATGCAGTGCCATAAGTTTTTTCCTTTCATGCGGCAGTTGCCTTTATATTTTTATTCAAAGAAATCATAAGAGAGATACCCCGACTGGGTAAAGATACCGAAAGCTTCGGGATATTTTTCAAACATGGTAATCTCATCCGTTGTATCATCATATGTCGCGCCGAGAACGGTATCGCGCCAAGGCGCGTGATTGCCGCGATCCACGGGACGGTCAATGTAATTATCATAAAGATGACAGTGCCATGTATATTGCGAAGGAACATGGAATTGTGCAAACAAGGGGTAGTGACAGCCGATCGCCACATTGCGATAAACATCCCAGTTGGAAGAGGACGCATCCAGATAAAATCCGCGAGAGGCAGTGTTTATGCCGTGACGGAGCGCGAAATTATCGTGCATGGAATTGAACCTTCTCGCGTCTTTCGCCTCGCAGTTGTTACCCGCGACATAAACGGCGGCACCGTCACGCAAAACCGTCATAAAGTCCTCAAAACGGTTATAAGCGATCTCGGCATCTCTTAAATTGACACGCTCACCCAAGGGAAAATCCTCAATTGAAAACCACCCCGCCGAAAAAGCGGAATAGGCGGTATCGCGAACCGTGTTATGCAAGAAGCGAAGCCCATCCACCACACCGAAATAAGCGGCAACCGAGGTAGGATAGGTGTACGCCACATGGGAAAGAAGATTGTCTTCTGCCAGAATCGAAAAGTTTCTGTTTTTCTTTTCTTCCCACTTAGCGGAGGGATTACCGACGGAAAGTGCGGACATCCCGATATCTTCAAATTCGCATTGGCTTACCGCCACACCCACAGCACCGTCGCGCAAAAGCAATCCGTTTCCGCCGAGGGCACGGAAGCAACAGCCTTTGACTGTTAAATTTCGCATCTCATCTCCGCAAATAGCGGCATGCGGCAGTCTGCCTGCACGCTTTTCGGTATTGGCTTGGCCGCTGAAATAACCGTGCTCAAAGACGTATTTTGAGGTCGTGCCCGTAAAGGTGATGCCTTCTACGGTAACGCCGCAGAGCCCTTCGAAATGAAAGAGCGTCTCAAGTACAGGATATCGAAAAGATATCTGCGCAACATCCTGCCCTTCTTTGGGATAGTAATAGAGAATACCCTTCTCATGGTCGTACACAAAAGAGCCGGGTGTCAATTCGTTGACACATCCCCAAAAATATCCTTCTCTTTTGCCGATGTTGATACATCCGTTGACCGCGCGGACAAAAAGATCAAACTCATCTCGGAAGGTGACGAGTGCGTATATCTCCCCGTTTTCTTCCTTGGTGTCCGCAAGATCGGCACCCGTCACACGAATGGTAAAGCATTCCCATTCCACCTGCAAGGTAAAGTAGATCGCGCCTTCCGATGCAAGCATTCTCTTTACGGCATCGATTGGAAGATAGAGCCCTTTCTTTTTGATCTCACCGCGCCTTTCCTCCGGCAAAAGAGGATAGGGGTTGATGAACGAATCCGAACGGGCGGGTGTAAGATGCTCTCCCGCGACATATAAGTCTCGGAACATGGGGTACTTTCCTTCTTCATCCTTTGGAAAGCGGTAAATATAATAAGGTTCGCCGGGAACGGCAGAAAAGTCCTTTCCGAAAAGCGGAAGCGTTCCCGTAATCACAGGACGCATACCGCTTTTGTTTTTTATATGCAGTCGTATGCGAGAAAGCGCAGGCACCTCGTGTGCGGAAAGCACGAAAGGAGAAGAAAGGATGTAGCTTCCATGATCTAAAACCAAGGTGAGATCCGTGATCTCCTCCTCCGATGTCCCCTCGGCAGCAAGGAGAATTTCCGCTTTGATCTCTTCAAACGAAGAAGGGGAAAACGTCTCTCTCGTGCATTTTTCAAGTCTCATCGCCATTATTTCAAATCGCAGCCCGAAGCATCACGGATGGCGGCGGCGGCAGGATATTTTTCCATCATTTCTGCCTCATCTGCAATATCATCATAATATTTGCCGAGAATAGTATCACGCCAAGGTGCGTGATTGCCTCTGTCGATAGCGTAGGTGGAGTAGGTGTTGCGAATATGGTTATGGAAGGTGTACTGGCCCGCGCAGTGGAACTGCGAGAAAATGGGTAAGCGCACACCGCAAATAACATTGTCATAAACATCCCAGTTAGAAGAGGAGCCGTCCATATAGTAGCCGCGCTTGGATCCGTCGCGATAAAGCTCACGGGAAGCATAGTTATTATGCATTTTATTGAAGCGACGTGCGTTGGAAGCGTCCACATTGGCACCGAGCACATAAATAGCGGCCCCGTCGCGCAAAAGCATCATGAAGTCCTCAATGCGGTTATAAGAGATTTCGGCATCGCGAATATTGACCTTTTCGCCAAGCTCGTAGCCCACGCGCGACCACCCCCAACCGACCGATATGCCGGAATAAGCACATTTGCGAATGGTATTATGAGAAAGCAGAAGACCGTCCACCATACCGATGTATACCGCAACGGCAGAGGGATAGGTATATCCGATGTCTTCAATCAAATTGTTTTCAATACGGATGCCGATATTGCGATTGGCGGGATTTTCCCACTCAGTGGTCGGATTGCCGACAGAAAGTGCGGACATGCCGATGTGCGTAAAACGGCAGTTCACGATGGTAACGGAAGTGGAAGCATCCTTCATTTGCAAACCGTTTGCGCCAAGCTCCGAGAAAGAGCATCCGTCAAAGAGCACATTTTTTACATTATGGGTGATGAGTGCGGCGTGAGAAAGGCGGCGCACGCGGCTCTCACAATTTGCCTGACCGCTGAAATAGCTGTTCTTAATACGGTATCCCGTGGTTGCACCCGAGAAAGCGACCCCTTTAAAGGTAATATTTTGCATTCCTTTAACGGTGATCAAATTCTCAAGCGTGGAAACACCGAGCTTATGCCCCTCAAGGGTATCGGCGGGATAATAAAGGAGTTCTCCCCGATAGGGATTGTAGGTAAAGGTGCCGGGCGTGAGATACGCGGGGCAGTTTGTAAAATAGCATTCGCGGTTGCGAATATTAAGGAAGCCGTTGATGGAATTGAGAATCTCCATATAATTATCCTTCAAATGAACACGAACATAGGAAACGCCGTCATTCTCGCGTTTATCCTCAAAATCAACCGAAGCAAGCTCAATGGATTTGAAATGCCATTCAATATACATCATGATATGCGTGGGAACAACCGCATCGGCATCCACAATCTTACGCATCATATCCTCAGGAAGATACAGTCCCACGAAATTAACGGGATCTTCCTTAACGGGACTCTCATAGGTAAAAGGATGCACAAAGATCTCGCTCGATGCCATCGGAATGCGAACGCCATCTACATAAAAGTCCTCAAATGCGGGATATTCTCCGTCTTTCTCGGGAAAACGGCAGATGTAATAGGGTTTTCCCTCTACAGGCTTAAAATCGGAGGCGGTTAAGAACTTTTCACCCGTCATACGGGCACCGTCCTCGCCTTCCACGGTAAGGGTTACATAAGAAAGGCCTTCGTTCTCCTCAGTATCCAAAAGAAGCGGCTGATCGAAGGAATAATCACCCTTTCCGAGAGACAGCACTACTTCAATCTTATGATCTTTATCTCTTCCCTCAGCTTCCTTTTTGATAATGTCAAACGCTTCCGAAAGTGTTGCGGGCATAAGAATCTTTTCGGTTTCGTCCCACGAATATTTTACTTTCAAACTGATTCCCATTTTTGCGGTCGTTCCTTTCTGTGCAAAGATGTTCTTTGCGATATTTTACCCAAGGCACATCCGTGCTGTTTGGGCGTATAGGTGCTTTTTTGAAAAAGCACGCTTTTCCTCTGTTTTATTCTATCATTTTAATTCTCCAATGTCAACCGAAAGCCATAATTTTTTCGTGATTTTTGAGGATATTTTTTTGTTTTTTTTCATGCTTTTGTGCTTTTTGCAAAAAAGCATGAAACGGATTTTCTTTTTTGTCTTGACAGTGAGCGACAAAGAATGGTATACTATAGACAAAAATCAAGGAAACGGATCAAAATTATGTTCTATCATGTCAGAGGCACCCTCATCCTTTCGGAAGGCAGTTTTGCCGTTGTGGAATGCGGCGGCGTTGGCTACAGCCTCACCGTCAGCTTGAACACAGCTGAAAAGATCAGCCCCAAGATCGGTTCCGAAGTGCGTCTTTTTACCCATTTACAAGTTCGCGAAGACGGCGTTGAGCTTTTCGGCTTTGCGGATAAAGAAGAGCTTTCCGCCTTCCGTTTGCTCATTGGTGTTTCGGGCGTCGGTCCCAAAGCGGCAACCTCTATTCTTTCGCAATTAACACCCGACCGTTTTGCCTACGCGGTTTGCACGGAGGATGCCAAAGCTCTCTCCCGTGCCAACGGCATCGGTGCCAAAACGGCGGCTCGCATTGTACTTGAGCTCAAGGATAAAATATCCAAGGATCAGTTGACCGGTTCTGCCTCCGCTATGAGAGAAACGGTATCCGCCGCGCGCCCTCTTACCGGTGGTAAGCTTTCGGAGGCATCGGATGCCCTTTCTGTTTTGGGCTACGGCCGCGCGGAAATTACGGACGCACTTCGCCATATCGATACCGCCAACCTCTCTTTGGAGCAGATCATCACCGCCGCGCTCAAATATTTCAGCGAAAAAGCATAAATAAGGAGGGAACGCTTTCATGACCAACGAAGAAGAATTTGACTTTGAAAGCCGCATTGTCGGCGCGGACAGTGTCCCTTCGGATTTCGAGGTGGAAAATTCCTTACGCCCAAAATCTCTTGCCGATTATACGGGGCAAGAAAAGGCAAAAGAGAATCTTTCCGTTTACATTGAGGCAGCCAAAAAACGCAAAGAAGCACTCGACCATGTGCTTTTATGGGGGCCTCCCGGATTAGGTAAAACAACCCTCGCCGGCATCATCGCCAATGAGCTTGGCGTAAATCTGCGCACCACCTCCGGTCCTGCCATCGAAAAGCAAGGCGATCTTGCCGCCATTCTCACCAATTTGGCGGAAGGAGATGTGCTGTTCATCGATGAGATTCACCGTCTTTCCCGTGCGGTAGAAGAAATTCTTTATCCCGCTATGGAGGACTATGCGCTGGATATCATCATCGGAAAAGGGCCTTCGGCGCGAAGCATTCGTCTTCCCATTCCGCATTTTACACTCATTGGTGCAACAACGCGTGCCGGTCAGCTCACAACTCCTTTGCGTGACCGTTTCGGCGTGCTTTTAAAGCTCGAACTCTATACCCCCGAAGAGCTTGCTACCATCGTTAAGCGTTCGGCGGATATTTTAGAAATTCCCATTGACGAAAAGGGCGCGCTTGAGATTGCCTCGCGCTCACGCGGTACACCGCGTATCGCCAACCGCCTTTTGAAGCGCATCCGCGATTTTGCCGTGGTCAAAGGAGATGGTACCATCACCGCCGAGATTGCCCGCTTCGGCCTTGAAAAGCTGGAAATTGACGCACTCGGGCTTGACAACACCGATCGAAAGATGCTTACCGCCATCATTCGTTTCTACGCGGGCGGTCCTGTGGGACTCGAGACACTTGCCGCCACCATCGGCGAAGAGGCTGTCACCATTGAAGATGTTTACGAGCCCTATTTGATGCAGCTTGGCTTTTTGGCGCGTACGCCGCGCGGCAGATGTGTTACCAAGCTTGCATATGACCATCTCGGCATTCCCTACGCACCGGGCGGCGGAAGCGCGGGAGGACAAAAAACATTATTTGACGATTAACATCAGAAGGGAATCAATATCGGATGAAAAGCAGTAAAATCAACATCCGCGCTCCCTTCGTGCTTCGCGAAGGCGATGTTTATTACATGTACGGCACGAGAGCCAAAAATTTCGGTCAAAACACCGGCGGATTTGACGCATCATTTCCCCAACACCAAGGACTATGAACATCTCTTTTTCCGCCGTCTGAGAAACGAAGGCCATACCTTTTCATTAGAATCATAAAAAAAGCCCGGCTGTTTCGGTTACAGCCGGGCTTTTATGATTCAGCTAAGAGTATTCTTGATATATGCAAAAATATGGTCGGCAAGATTGACACCGAGATAGCGAAGCGTTCCCGTAAAATGAGGATTGGAATTGACCTCACAAACAAGAGGTGTCTGCTTTCCGAGCAAAAGATCAACCCCGGCAAAATCCGCGCCGACAGCGGCGGCGGCGGCAAGAGCAATACGCTCTTGCTCCTCTGTGAGATTCACGGCACTTCCCTGTCCGCCGTTTCCGATATTGGAACGGAATTCGCCTTCGGCGCCCTGCCTTTTCATGGCAGCAATGACCTTTCCGCCGACGATATTCACACGGATATCCGTGCCGAAGCTTTCGGAAATAAACTCTTGGAAGAGGAAAGGGCGCGCACCGAGCGCACGCACGACCGCGACAGCTTCTTCTACGTTGAAAGCCAAATGCACTTGCTCACCCAGCGAGCCGTAAAGCTCTTTGATCACAATGGGAAGCCCCAAAAAATCACAAGCCTTCTTTACGAAATCATCTTTGGTATAACCGAAAAAAGCAAGCGGCGCCGTTACGGTTCTCGGCATGGGAATCTTCTTTGACAAAAGTGCTTCGCAAGTCAGTGCTTTATTGTCGCAAATTTCCACTGTTCTCGCACGGTTGAAAAGACGCATGCCGCCGCGCTCCAAGCGTCGGGCGCACAGCACGTCCTTATCCCAAAAAAGCGCAAAATCCACATCCGCCTTTGTAGCTTGATCCATAGGAGCCAGAAGTTCACCTGTGGTGCGCGCCGAAAGCTCCACGCCGTTTTGGGCGGCACTTGCGGTAATGAGATCATAAATTTCGCGAAAATGGGCATTTTCCGCGAAATGATTCACAACAAGATATCCCTTCATTTCAGTAAGCATAAGGCAAAATCAAAGAACCCGCGCAATCGAAAATGACATCGCGAGAGAGCAAAGCTTCCGCTACGTCATACGAGTCACGCATGAGAGATGGCGTACGCATAAGGCACATCGCCTCATGACCGAAATGATGAAAATCCGTACCGCCCGAAACGGTCAAATCATGCTCTCTTGCATAATGCGAAGCAAAGCCCATAACAGAATTATGCTCGGGATGAAGATTGTATGCCTCAATACCGTCAATGGAAGAAAGCGGTGCAAGGGTAATACCGCGGCGAAAAGGGTGCGCTTGGAGAATAATATTTTTGGAGTTTTTCACCTTGCGATAAAAGTTTTCAATGCCGTCCGGCACCAAACGAATGAAGGCGGGAATATCCTCGGGAGAGATGCCGTAGACGAGATAATCGTTATTACTGCCCGCAAAGCGCATTTCAGCACCGAGAATTACATTTATACCGCATTTTTTGCCCGCTTCAAAGGCTGCATAATAATCGGCAAGATAATCCCGCGCACCTTGCTCTCTGTCGCCGTCTGCCTGCTTAAAGTGCAAATGATTGGTGATAACGAGGGAATGCGCCCCCGCCTGATGATAAAATTCTACCGTCTTTTCGGGGGAGAAGTCCGCGCAATCGCTGACGGGAGATGTATGCGCATGAAGCTCCGTTTTATAAGGATACCGAGCCATTAACTCTTTTGCAAACATTTTGTTTTCCTAGCCTTTTCAGAATATCAAAGTCAGTATATCACACTTCATACCGCTTTGCAAGTCATTCGGTCAAAAAAGTGTGGAAAATCGCGGCTTGAAACGAAAGCTCCTCTTTCTCCGAATGCAACGAGAAAAAAGATACAAATACTCCTTTGTATTTGTCTATTCCGATTCTATATTGATTTTTTTCTGCCTTCCACACTCACATTTCATTGACAAAAAAGCATTTTTTTGCTATAATGATAAGGATGAACGAAAAAAGGAGATTCCATGATGGTCACGGAAGGCATATCGGACAAGCATCATCTTTTGCTCCGTTCTTGCAGCATAGACCGCATCTTAGACGGCAAAAAAGAAAACGCCCTTCCAAACGAATGGGCGGATTATCATATTCTGTATGTTTCAAAAGGGCTTTGCCATTTGATCTTAAATGGTGAGAAACAAGTTTTATCCGAAGGTCATATCATTCTTTTTCGCCCGCAAGAGAAGCAAAAATATTCTTTAGACGAACAAAAGGAATCTGTCTTTTATCATATTCATTTCACGGGAAAAGACGCCAAAGAAATCTTAACCGACCTTGGGCTTTGGGAGCATTCGGTTCTTTTTATGGGAAAAAGCAAAGAGTTTGAAGAAACCTTTGCCGCTATGCATATGGAATATTATTTGAAAAAATCCGACTTTTTCTATAGCACATCTGCCTTGCTTTTGAAGCTCTTGGTCGTAATCTCACGCAAATACAAACTGGTAAAGGGTGAGATCGGCCGTGAGCAGACAGGAAAAATGCAAAGCATCATCGAAACCATGTACCGCCAAATGGGAGAAGCACCTTCTGTTGAGGCACTTGCTTCCCAAAGCGGCTACAGCGTAGGCAGATTTTCCCACCTCTTCAAAGAAGTGATCGGAACAGCCCCACACACCTACATGACTGATTTGCGTCTGTCAAAAGCAAAAGATCTTTTGCTCAACACCCATTACTCCGTCGCCGAGGTCGCACGCGCCATCGGCTTTCCCAACCAAAACTATTTCTCCCGTTTCTTTAGAAAACACGTCGGCGTGTCACCGTCGGAATATCGGAAAAACGAGGAATGAACCTAGTAATTTTTGATAAGAATCTTATCATTTTTCGCCTTTGGCGGTAAAAAATACTGCGAGCTGTCTTTAATAAGACAGCTCGTTTTTTACTTCTCAAGACATTCCTTCAAAACGGGATAGACCGTGCTTGCCATGCGGTAGAAGCCAAGATCGTTGGGATGGCAAAGGTCCACGGTGCAAGCGTAGCGATCCTCTGTTCCGAAAAGAGTTTCGCCGTCGATAAACCGTACATTTTGATCGCCCGCGCGCAGAGCGTTTTCATATGTGCGGCGAATGATGGCACGGCGGTATTCCGCCATGGGGCGCGCGTCGAAATCGGGTTGGCTGAGCATGATAACGGGGGTATCGGGATGGGCGGCGCGGAAAGCTTTAAAGAGCTTTTCGTGGGTTGCCGCCAGATGCTCGGGTGTGGGGGCATTATGATCGTAATCAAGAACGAACACCGCGGGATCTTGCGCGGCAAGGTATTCGATCACGGCATCCTCGCCCTTTCCGTTGCCCGAAAAACCGAGGTTTAACACCGCGATGCCGAGCTTATTGGCTAACATATTCACATAGTCGTTTCCGGGATGAGAAGCACAGCCGCCCTGCGTGATGGACGATCCGTAGAACATAACATACTTATCCCCATAAGGCATGGGAGAGGCTTCGATTTTCGCCGTACCGTCCACACCGACATACACGGCATCCACACCGCTGTAAAGCGGGAAAAAGACGGTATATTCGCGCATGCGGCGCATCTCGTCACTGCGGTTGCGCGCTGTTTGCACCTTGCCTTCAAACGCGTAAGGCGCGTGAGAAGAAACCTGATCCATCGAAGGCGATACCGTGCCGATATACTGCCCTTCTTCATACACGCCAAAGCCAAACTGCCCGAAAAGGGGGATATGAGACATGAGATATCCGCCGGGGGCGGCAACCTTCAAGGCGATATAGCTTGAATCGGTAGCAAAGCGAAGCATACCGCCGGCAGTATGCACCGAAAGCCCGCGGACACCCGCGCTGATGGTTTCGGCAACGGCATCGGGCATGCGGCGGAAACGCTTTTCAGCCGCCTCATAATAAACACCCGTCAGCGTGATGGGGGCTTCAAGCACACTGTGCCAAAGGACATCGGGAGCACTCTCACCCGCCACTTTAAAATTTTCGTCGATATCTGAAATTCTCATTTTCAAAGAGCCTTCTTGATGGCATTTAAAAGATCGTCAAAGGATTCATAAGCGGCAAGATCGGGGTTGTCCGCCTTGATCTTATCGGTAGAACGGAACAAAAAGCCCGCTTTGCTTGCCTTAATCATGGCAAGGTCATTGTAGCTGTCTCCCGCGGCGATGGTTTCAAAACCAACAGACTGAAGTGCCTTTACCGTAGAGAGCTTGGAATCCTTGATGCGCATACGGAAGCCTGTGATCTCGCCGTTCTCCGCAACCTCCAAGGTGTTGCAGAAAATTGTGGGCATGCCGAGCTTCGCCATAAGAGGTGCTGCGAACTGCGTGAAGGTATCGCTGATGATGATGGTTTGGGAAAGGGTACGCAATTCATCCAAAAATGCCTTAGCACCGGGCAAGGGATCGATTTTGGCAATGGTATCTTGAATCTCTTTCAAGCCAAGCCCATGCTCCTTCAAAATACCGAGACGCCATTTCATCAACTTATCATAATCGGGCTCATCACGCGTGGTGCGTTTGAGCTCGGGAATGCCGCTGGCTTCGGCAAACGCGATCCAAATCTCAGGCACCAGAACGCCCTCAAGGTCAAGACATACAATATTCATGTTGCTCATAAAACTTATCTCCTATTTTTTAAAATTACACCTTATTATACCGCTTTTATCAAGGCTTGTCAATACACAAAACGAAAACACCGCGTCTTTTCCGCAGGATCGATCCGGCTTGTTTTTACTACAGCAAAAAAAGAAATTTCTCTTGACTTTTATGAGCCTGCATATTATAATGAGGTCGAAAACTCATATAAAGGCAGGGCACCGATTATGAAAACGCTGGAAACTTCCCGTTTGTTTGAAAAGAGGATCGATCCTATATCGGGTGTTGAACACTATCTTCTGACACATAAGATCACCAAACACCAGCAAGGTTTCTATTTCTGCAACGATTCCATGACCAAAGACGGTCGTTACCTTTGGTTCGGGGTAGGAATTTTTCCCGGTTCCCCTTGCTTGCTCGGCGTTGTGGATTTTGAAGAGGATGACATGTACTTTATGGAGGATACCCTCTCTCACTATGCCTCTCCCTATGTCGATGTAGATACGGGCGAGGTTTATTTCACCTATGGCAACAGCATCTATCGCCGTTCACCTCGAAAAGATGCCGAGACAGAAAGGATTTTCACCCTTCGCACCAAAACACCTGTCCGTTACATCACCACGCATTTGACCAGAAGTCCCGACAAAACCGAATTTCTTTTGGATGTAATGGAAGGCAATGATACAGCTTATTTAGGGACCGCCAACATCGTAACGGGCGAGTTTATCAAATGGGCGGACACGCCCTTCCCTATCAATCACGGTCAGATCAACCCTGTCAATCCCGATCTTGCACTGGGAGCGTACGATTATTATACCGACCTTATAACGGGGGAGCACCATGCCATTCCCTACGACGAAAACGGCAATTATTTGCGTCTTTGGACCGTCGGAAGAAACGGCACGCGCAAGACTTATCCGCCGCACAACGGCTTTGCCACCCATGAATTTTGGTCGGCGGACGGCAAAAAGATCTACTATGAAAATCCGCAAGGGATTCATCGCATCGATCTTGAAACGGGTGAACATATCAATCGACACGCTTGCCCCGCATGGCACGCGTTTGCCTCGCGTGATGAAAAGTATCTTCTCTATGATTATAAATGCACCTCAGAAGAGGACTTTTACCGAGGCGGTCCCGCAGGTGTTGCTTTCGTCAACACCGAAACGGGAAAAGAGATTGCCATCGCCACGGCACTCCCTCCCACGGGCACACCCGAACACCCTTTCAACTATCATCCCGATCCCCATCCCCGTTTTGTATCGGATGAAAAATATGTTCTTTACACCACATCCGAAGGCGGCGGACTTGACATCGCCTTGGTAAAAACCGAGCACTTGATCGAAAAAACAAAATAAAACCAAGCAAAAGAGCAAGAGTAAAAGGATTTATTCCTTCTATTCTTGCTCTTGCTTTTATGAAAAGACAGATTTTCTAAATTCTCGGATATTTTGATCCATATCTCCGGCACCAAACACCGATGCCGTTCCCACAACGAAAATATTGGCACCCGCTTGTTTCATGCGGATGGCGTTGGCAATGCTGACGTTGCCGTCCACCTCGATTTCCGCCGCGTGTTTGCCGTTTTCATCGAGGAACTTTCTGGCTCTTTCAATCTTATCGATCGCGTGGGGGATCATTTTCTGCCCCGCAAAACCGGGATTGACAGTCATAACAAGTATCCCGTCAATGTCATCCAGCACATCCAAAGAAAGTTCGATCGGGGTGGCGGGGTTGAATGCCAAAAGCGTTTTTGCGCCGGTATCTTTTACCGTTCTCAATACCCGTTCGAGATGCTTGGTTGTTTCGTAATGAATGCTGACATAATCCCCTTCTCCCATCGGAAATGACGCAAGATGCTTTTCGGGATATTCGGTCATAAAATGCAAATCGAGAGGAATGTCCGTTTGTTTTTTTAATTGTTTCACGAAATCTGTTCCCAAAGCAAAGTTGGGCACAAAATTGCCATCCATAATATCAATGTGTAAAAGATCAATACGGTTTTTTTCAAAAACCGTCAGTTGTTCTTTGAGACGAAAAAAATCACAACACATCATGGAAGGTGAAAGCTTGTTTTGCATACGGCTACCTCTTTCGACAGTTTTTGCTTTTCTAAAGATAAAAGCTTGCCTGCCTATTATACCACATCTCCACGATACCTGTCAATACTTTACGGCATTCGGTTTAACGGTGCACGCGAATGAGGGTTCCGCCGTCAAGACGAGACTCTTCGGCGGCAATGCCGATGAGATGGCTTTCGACAGATTCTTCGAGCGAGGTAAATTCCTTGGCATTGCCCGTCAAAATATCATACATGGCGTTGACAAGTCCCTCATCTCCGCCGCCGTGTCCCCAGCCACCTTCGTTTAAGGCACTGACGGTATAAAGGCGTTTTTCACCGAAATAAGGCTTAACCTCAACGGTATCGACGATCTCATCGTATATAATTTCGCCCGCCGTGCCAAAGAAGTGGATACGTCTGCCGGGTTCCGCTGTGAAGAGCATTTTAAGGTTTGCCGTAACACCGTTTTCAAATCGCATTTGCACCATTTGATTGTCCACGACATGAGGGTTTTGCTCTACCTCACAAAAATAAGCGCAACGCCCGAACACGGTGGTCCGAATACCCTCATACAAGTTTTCTTCGGTGTTGGGATTCTCTAACGAAACCTTGTTCCAAGGCCAACGGAAAACGGGGCTTCCTTTTTCCTTCCAGAAATCAATATAAATACGCTTGGCACTGTAAAGGCAGGTATCAATATGCGGGCAATCCACGCAACGCTCGGTCGCACCCTCGGGGGCGTTTTCCGGGCGAAAATGTGTTAACCCTCCCACCGATGAAACACTCTCGCATTTTGCGCCCACGAAGTGCTGAATGAGATCAAGATCATGACAGCATTTGGCGAGGATGGTGGGGTGTTGGGTATCATTGTACATTCTTTGGATGCGCACATAGGCTTGCGCCTGATGCCAAAAGGCAACACGTTCGGCGTGATCGATGGCGATGAGTCTGCCAAGCACACCGCTTTCGAGCAATTCTTCCAATTTCCATATCGCGGGGCTGTATCTTAAAACGTGGCAGACAACCACGGTGCGCCCCGTTTCTCTCTTGGCGCACAAGAGCTCTTCGACCTCTTCGCGCGAGTCGCTGATGGGCTTTTCGAGAAGTACGTCATACCCAAGGTGCATTGCGCGCACACCCTGACGGACGTGGCAGGAGTCGCAGGTGGCGACGACGAGGATGTCTGCTCTTTTCTCTTTAAAAAATTCTTCCTCCGAGGTGAAGAGCGCCTTGTCCTCGAGGTAGGGAAACGCCGCCTTCATTTTTACGATCTGGGCGGGATTGATATCGCAAACAGAGACCACGCTAAACTCTTCCCTTTTCGAAAAAAGCGTTGCATAGGTATAACCTCTGCCCCCCGCGCCGATGATCGCTACCGTAAAATGCTTTTTCATAGCCATAACCATTCCTTTCTGTGCAAGGTTTCCTTTGCTATATGTTCTGTTTTATTGTAACACGTATGCTTCCGAGACGGTTAATACATACCGATATAAAAATAGCACTTTTCAAAACAAATTCATCTTGAAAACGTGAAAAGAGTGTGTTATAATAGGAGAAAAAGAAATGGAGGCGTGATATGAAAGTGATCCCGATCGGCGAACTTTACGAAAAAGAATACTCTGTCAAGGTGTTAAACGCGCTCACGCAGTCCTGGCACGAAAGAAAAAGCTTTTCCTGTCTCGGCATGCCAAAGCCCTGCCATATGCTTTTGTATCTGGACAGCGGAAGGGCAATTTACAAAACGCGGAACGGTGAACAAATCGTAGCGAAAGACGGCGAGACTGTCTATTTGCCGATGGGGACGGAATATACCGTACGCTTTGAAGAAAATGCCCGCACGGTACATATCAATTTTCTTCTTAAGGATGATTGCGGAAAGGCTTTTGCCCTTGAAAACGGCATCACGGTGCTTCGAGGCGAAGATTTTGGCTCTCTTTTTTACCGTATTGATGCGGCAGACGAGGCGAATATTCCTTGCTATGCCAAAATCAAAGCGCTGACTTATGAGCTTTTCGCCGCTTTGAGCGCACTTTACCGCAGAGGACAAGTAGGAAAATTCGCCCTCATTGCCGCGGGCATCTCCGCCTTGGAGGAGGATAGCGATGTCTCCCTCTCCATTGCTGAGATCGCGGCAAGATGCCACGTCAGCGAGGTCTATTTTCGAAAGCTTTTCAAGGAATACGCGGGCGTTTCTCCGAGTCGATACCGCTTGGAGAGAAGGCTCACACGCGCTAAGGCATACTTAAAGCAGGGCGAGCTTTCAGTCAGCGAAATATCAGACCGCCTCGGCTTTGCGGAGGTCTCCTATTTTATCAGAGTATTCAAAGAGTACACAGGGCAAACACCGAAGCAATACGGAAAACCGTGAATTTCGAAAAATTTTCGCAAGAAAACTCCTTGACATTCAATACCATATATGACATAATGAAGAAAAAACGAAAGGATTCCCTTCCAATGCAAATTACTGCAAACTTTAATAAAACCCTCGGCAAGATCAAACGCATGCATGCCGGCGGTCAACCACCGCTTGACCATATCAGCACGGAACACTTTCACTATCTGACAGATGCAGGCATTCCCCAATCCCGTCTACACGATGAGGCAGGCGCATACGGCAGAAATCAGTTCGTGGATATTCCCAACATTTTCCGTGATTTTTCTGCCGATGAGAACGATCCCGCCTCTTATTCCTTTGCTTTTACCGACATTCTCATCAAGGCATTGATTGACGCGAACGTAGAGCCCTATTTCCGCCTCGGCGTTACCATTGAAAACTTCCGTCTCATCGAACGCCTTACGACCTATCCCCCTGCCGATTTTGACAAATGGGCGCGCATTTGTGAGCACATCATTCGCCATTACAACGAAGGTTGGGCAAACGGTTTTCATTACGGCATCACCTATTGGGAGATTTGGAATGAAGCGGATGACTGCTTAGATCCGAACGAAAGCTCCATGTGGGCAGGTCCGATGGAAGAGTATTTCCGTCTGTACGATGTGACTGCCAAGCATTTAAAGGCTTGCTTCGGCGACAGCATTAAAATCGGCGGTTATGCCGCGACGGGTGTTAACGCATACGCACAAGACGAAAAGCTTGAGGGACTCGGCCGTCCTGCCAAGGACAACGAAGAGCATCGCATCGAATTTATCCACGGATTTTTCCACTATATCAAAGAACACGGTTCTCCCATTGATTTTTTCTCTTTCCACACCTATAATCCCGTCACCGTTTCCGTCGAACATGTCAGATATTACGATCGCCTTCTTGCCAAATACGGCTACTCACACGTTGAGCGTCACCTAAACGAATGGAACCTCTGTTGGGCATTCCCCGGCGTTCATCCCAACGATAAAGAAAATCCCGTTTTTGCCCCCTCCACGCTTGCGATGATGCTCGCTATGCAACGAGAACCGGTGGATATTCTTCATTACTACGATATGCGCATGGGAAACTCATGTTGCGGCGGTCTTTTCAATTCCGAAACAAGAACACCCAACAACACCTATTGGGGCTTCCATATGTTCAACTCCCTTTATAAGCTTGGTACGCAGGTTGAATGCGAATCGGATGACAATGCCGTCTATACGATGGCAGCAACAAACGGAAAGCGTTCTTGCCTTGTTATCGCCAACACAAAGGGGGAGAACGCAGAGATTGATCTTTCGCTTTCGGGCGTTTCGCTTTCCGAGGCGGAGGTTCTTCGCATAGATAAAGTTTACCGCTACACCCTGACAGGCGAGCGCATCAAAGAAAGCAAGATCACCATCCCCCCATACGGCTGTGCCGAGATTAGGTTCTATTAAAAGCTTATCTGCCGCATGGTAAGCGGCGATAACCAATATTTCAAAAAAGCACTTATGATCACGAAGAAACTCGTTTGTCATAAGTGCTTTTGTGGTGCTTTGGGCGCATTCTCTCAATGCCGGTGGAGACATTTTCCCTTTTTCCTTCATATTGACATCACCGCCTTTTTATGTTACAATGATGGTATATGAGTTTATTAAGCGAGGACATTGTTTATGATCAAGCTACCGAAAATGACATTCACTGCCGTAGGAGACATGCTGATTCAACGCCTTATTTCCACCGAATACGCGGGATTCCGCGAGGTGAGCGACTATATCAAAAAAGGAGACGCGCGTTTCTTTAACTTTGAATCTATCATCTACCGAGACGGTATCTGGGGAAACCAGTTCAACGGCGGTTCGTTCCACAATTCCGATCCCAAAACACTGGACATTGCGCAAAAATACGGATTTAATATGATGACTTTTGCCAACAACCATACCTTCGACTGGGGCTACGGCGGCTTGCTTTCCACACTGGATGCATTGAAAAACACCGATTTGGTTCATTCGGGTGTGGGTATGAATTTAGATGAGGCGGCATCCCCCGCCTATCTCGACACCCCCACGGGCAGAGTGGCACTCATCTCCATGACCTCTTCCTTCTGCAATCCTGCCGCGATGGCGGGCAAGCAGTCTCGCCGCGTTCCCGGACGCCCCGGTGTCAATGCACTTCGCACCGTGCGCTATATGGAAGTTACAAAGGAACAGTTTGACGTATTGAACGAAATCTCCGAAGAAAGCGGTGTTAATGCCGATCTTGCGATCGCGCGCGCCGAGGGCTACGCCGCGCTCAGAGAAAACAGCACCACAACGGAATTTGGCGGACATATCCGCTTTACCTTGGGTGAAAAAACAAAATATCACATCGAACTCAACGAAAGTGACATGAAGCGTCTGGAAAAATCCATCACCGAAGCCAAGGCACAGGCGGACTATATCCTTATCAGCATTCACGGCCACGAGGTAGCAGGCAATGCCAAAGAGAACCCCGCCGACTTTTTGGTGGAGTTCGCGCATCGCTGTATTGATATGGGCGCACACGCCGTACTCGGACACGGTCCGCATTTGTTGCGCCCTTTAGAGATCTATAAAAATCGCCCCATCTTCTATTCTCTCGGCGATTTTATGCTTCACAACGAAAGTGTGACCTTCGCACCGGAAGACATGTATGAAAAATACGGTTTAACCTCGGACGATCCCTTGTGCGAGATCTACCGAAAGCGTTCCCGCAACTATACGGTGGGATTACTTACCGACCGCCGCATGATGGAGGCTGTGATCCCCTATTTCGAAATGGAAGACGGGGTATTGACGCATTTAGAGCTTCTTCCCATTGAGCTCGGTTTCGGAGAACCCCGTTACCGCCTCGGCAATCCCAGGATCCGCACCGACTGCGGCATCATCGAACGTTACGCACAAATGTCTGCCCCTTACGGCACAAAGATAGAGATCGACGAAAGAGGCGTTGGCATTGTTCAACTGTAAGAAGAAGCCGCTTCACTTGTCATGAAGCACCGAAAAACAACCTAAAGCAGATGTTTTTCTGCCCCTGCAAATCTTTCAAAGAAAATTTCCTCATTTCACGCCGCCCGTGGCGTAAAATGAGGCGGGCTAGCTCTTAATGAGCTAGCCCCCGTTTTTTTATTTTCTTCTTTCCTCCACCATAGCGGAGAGACGGTGCGCCGCGGCAACGGCGCGGCCGTAATATTCTGCATAGCTCATAGATTCGTAAAGTGCTTTGCCGTCTATCATACTGCTGCGCCCGATCTCAAGCATAAGCGTGCATCTGCAATCGCTCTTGGCGAGATCTTCAGCAACGGTCTCAAAATTTATATTTCCGTCGAAAGGCAAAACATGATCATCGGTATCAAAGCCGCAAGCATTGTCGTGCACATGGAGCGCGATGGTACGGTCACCGTACAGAGACATATAGCGTACACCGGGAGTATAGCAACATTCATGCCCCGTATCCCAACAAAAGCCCATATCGGGATAACGTTCCATCAAAAGCGCAAGGTTTTCGGCATAACGCAGATTTTCAAAGGCAATCTTAACCCCTTTCTCTCTCGCGTATGACACCAATTCGTCATACCGTGCAATACCTGCATCGTGAATCGGCGGCATAGGTCTGCCGCTTGAAACGTGCGTGATCACAACGGGAACACCGTATTTGACACAAAGATCAATGGTTTCCTTTTGACTGGCAAGCTCTGCCGCCCCTTTTTCCGCATCCTCGCTCCACATATCGTTGATATGAGAAAAGGGTGCGTGGAACGTATCACAAGTGATGCCACACTCTTTCATTTTAGCCATTACCTTATCGAGATCCTTTGCGTAAGAACCAATAAAGCTGTGGCGCACGCCAAGGCTTGCGATTGCCTCTACTTGAGCGATGGTTGATGCCATAATGCCGATTTCCATTGTTTTATTCCTTTCTACACAGAAGATTTTTAAAATACAACTTTTTTACCTTTCGGCAACATATCCCTACATAGGAAAGATGCCTTAGGATAATTCACAAAAGATATTCCTCTTTGATCTTAGAGAAATCGCCCTCTTTGAAACCGACAGCAGGAAGATATTTTTCCGCCGCGGCACGGCTGTCTCCGCAATCGGAAAATCATTCTTTTGATCAAATTTCAAGATCACATCCCGCAAAATCACGAATGGTACGTGCTTTGGGGTACTGTTCGAACATAGCCTCTTTGCCCTCAGATACATAATAGCAGTCTTCCACGATCGTGTCGCGCCAAGGAGCGTGGTTGCCGGGATCGATGGGATAATCGGTGTAAATATCGTGGATATAGTTATGATGCGTATACTGGTCTGCCACATGGAACTGCGAGAAGATCGGCAAACGAACGCCGAGGATGACATTGTCATATACCTCCCAGTTGGTGGAAGAACCGTCCATGTAATAGCCGCGCTTAGAGGCATCCTTATACAGCTCACGCTCAGCATAGTTATCGTGCATGAAGTTGAACTGACCTTCATGATCCCAAGTGCAGTTTGCGCCGAGCACGTAAATGGCGGCACCGTCACGCATAAGCTGCATGAAATCAATGATCTTGTTATAAGCAATCTCGGCATCGCGAATATTGACTTTTTCGCCGAGCGAATAGCTGACCGGCGACCAACCCCAACCGACGGTGATACCTGAATATGCGGTTTTCTCAATGGTGTTGTGCATAATGCGCAACCCATCTACCATGCTGACGTAAACCGCGCCTGCGGCGGGATATTCATAACCGATCGTATGCAAATGATTGTTGACGATCTCAATATCGTAATTGCGATTTTGAGGATTTTCCCAAGCGGTGGTGTGGTTACCGACGATGATACCCGCCATCGAAAGGCGATAGAAACGCGAGCTGTAGATGCGAACCTTGTTACTGCTGTCGGTCATCATGATACCGTTACCGTCGATATCGCGGAAGGTACAGTCGGTGACGGTGAAGTCACGCATGTTTTTCGTCAAAACAGCGGCATGCGGGAAGAGAATGTCAAGACGTTTTTCTTTGTTTGACTGACGCGCATAATACATGTTCTCACAAATGAATTTAGAGGTGATACCCGTGAAGGTGAGCCCCTCAATCCTAACTTTATTCAATCCCTTAAGAACGAAAAGCTGTTCGAGCGTCGGATAAGAGAACTTCTTCCACTCAATATTATCCCCTTCGGGTAAGCAATAATAAAGCACACCCGTTTTGCAATCATAGCAGAAGGTATCGGGAGTGAGAAGCGCGGGGTGATTGGTAAAGAAGAACTGGCGGTTGGCAATATCAATACAGCTGTGCTGATACTTGATAAATGCGGCGTGCTCCTCGTCCTTCAAGGTAAGGCGCACATATTTTTTGCCGTCATGTTCGCGCACATCATCCAAATCAAAGCTTCCGACGTGGGCATTGCACCATTCCCATTCAAGGAACATTGTCAGCTCTGCGGGAGCTACATCACCGTAATCAAGCAGTCTCTTCGCTTCCTCATAAAGAATATAGAGGCATTTCTCATTGGCAGGATCGGTACGGTCCTTGCGGTTGGGAAGCCCAAAGGGATGGATAAAGATATCACTCTTGGCAAGAGGGAGCTGCTTGCCGTTACTGTAGAGTTCACGGAAAACAGGATAATTACCGTTTTCATCCTTTTCAAACTGATATTTGTAGATATGATCCGAAACAGGAGTAAAAGCGCGCGCATCGATCCCCTTCAAGGATGTGATGACAGGGCGCATTCCTTCGCTCGGACGGATGGTAATACGCATATGCGCAAGCCCCGGGTGCGCTTCAGCATCCAAAGTAAAGGGGCGGGAAAGCGTGTATACACCTTGAAAAAGAGCAATATCAATATCAAGTTTGTTTTCGGCACTTGCCTCTTCGGACATAGCAATGATCTCTTGCTCAATGGCCTCTAAAGTATCAAGCTTTTGCAGTGAAATTGCTTTTTTGGTTAACGTAATCGGCATGGTCTTTCTCCTTGATCTTTACCGTTTTTTCTGTTTGCCACAAGTGGCCTTAGCTTCATTATATCTGCTTTTTTCGCATATGTCAAGGAAAATACGGAATAATTCCGTCCCCTTTTTATATGCGCTCAAAAATGTTGCCGTCTTGGGTATTGATCAAAAGTTTTTCTCCGTAAAAGGCACAGCACTCAACCTCTTGATCATGGAAGCTTTCTTTTGAAAGATCCTCGCAAAGCAAGTATTCCTTTTTCTTAAGGTCAATGATGTTCATGGCGTTGGGGTGTTTTTCATTGCCGCAGCCAAACATATAATAGATCTTTTGATCCCGCACCGTACCGCCCTGCGTAAAGAAGGCGTTAAAAGGGAGCTCAAACTGGTCTACAATATCCGCAGGGAAAAGCGTAACATCGCCCGCGCAAGGATCGGGCAGGCGGAATTTGGTTACAATATACACGTTATCGGGGCGGTAAAGATCTCTTCTCGTCCGATAACGCGCCGAGAGCATGTAATACCATCCGCCGTCTACATCAACCAAGGACGCCGGCCATCCCCAACCCGGAGCTTGATACGCCGTTTTTTCCAATCCGTCATTTTTGTAGTAGATCTTTTGCACTGTTTCCGAGGTAAAAACCCCATTTTTCTGTTGTATTTGCTCTACGGCGCAATAGGCAATATACCCCTTCTCATCCGCATCGCCGCTGTTGCCGGCAGTGACATAAAGCAGCGGATATTCCTCGCCGTCTAACAGCGCACCGAACATGGCATCGTTGGCATGGTTGGTATAGCGGTTATCAAGAGCACCGTCATCATACGATCCAAGCTTAAAAACGCCCTTCGGTTCAGAACAACGCGTTTTCAAATCATACACCGCGCAAACACCCGTGTGAAAAAGAACAAACCCTACATCGCCATGCACGGCAAATCCCTGAATGGCTTCCCTTTTTCCCAAAAAAGTCTCTGTCGGATTTTCAAATTCCATAAAAAGTTGATACATCGAGTTATACTCCAATTTCTAAAATTTCATTTTAACAAAATCGTTACTTGCAGATTTCGATGATATCGTAAAGAGCCACGCGGTCCACAAATACTTTGACGCAACCGTTTTCATAAGTAAAGGGCAAGTTCCGTCCCTCGGGCTGTAAAACGAGAGCGCGCGGCTTTTGCGGGCAGGCGACGGAAAGCGTAACATCCAAAACGGGAGGAATAAAACTTTCCGTGGCGGCAATTCTTCCGGCATGCAAGCCGTTGGCGTTGATCATGTGAACAAAGCGCGTACCGTTCTTTTCAGCCAAAACGATCTCCAAAAGTCCAAGCGAATCCGCACGGACAATGGGGGTATACAAAGCATCACACAGTACTCGCGCCGCATCGGTATGGAGCACTTGTCGGCAGGTGTTATATTGACGGCCCAAGTCTGTGGCAATGATGGCGATCTTGCCTTTTCCGTAAGAAAAGACCACAGCACCCGATTCTTCAATCGCGTCCTCTTCGCTTCCGTAGTGCACTAAAACCTGCGCCTCCTCTGCTTTTACAGGGCAAGCGGCATGGAGCATACCGAAGGGAGTGTCTTTGACGGCGGCGAAACGCCAAGCATCCGAAAAATCGTCCTCCATCAAGGTATACGGAAGTGCCTTTTCAAACAGCTTCGCTGTTTTCACACCCGAAAGAAGCAAGCTTCCTCCGTTTTGCGCATAAGCAAGCAAAGTTTGCACCGTCTGTTCTTCCAAACCGAAAGCGATTTCGGGAACAGCGATCATTTTGTATCTCGCACTGTCCGCAAACAAGGTATGCTCGCTGATGATTTCCACAGACTGCCCGATATCGCAAAGCAAAGCTGTCAAACCCAAGGTGCGCTCGTATCCGGTTCGGCTGTAAAGCCCTGCCGCCTCACGCGCGCGATCGTAGGTGGAAAGCAAAACCGCCGCCTGATGCACCGCCTTGCCGCGGAAGGCATAAGGCTCTCTGGCGCGAATAAACGCGCCAAGCTCCTTCATGGGCAAAATCTGCTTCATGCGCGGTGAGCCGTCAGGCTTTTGCATGATATAATTCTGAAATCCGCCGCCCACAGCCAAAACGGTCGCCGCCTCTTGCATGACTTGAATGGGATGTTTGGGCAATCCCGCAGGGCAAAGCTCCGATTCCATACGGAAATTCCACGCCATCAAATCCCAAGTGCGGTCTTGCTGTGCAATCGCACGGCCTGCATAGCGGGCGGTATTAAAGGAATTCCAAGGGTTAAGATCGCCGGAAAGGAAATTGACGTTGGAGCTCACCTTTTCGGGCATATGATCAGTGTATCCCCAGTTGGTCGCGATCTGAAAATTGGGGTATTCCGCATGTATGGCATCCGTATAATGCCGCACGTATCTGCGGAAGCACTCACGGCAAAATTCGCGGAATTCCACATAATACTCATCCTCCGCCGTCGCAGGCAACTTACCGTTCAAAGAGATACCTGTCTCTTTTTCAAAAGCGGCGAGAGTATCGGGATGAAAATCAAGGGCGGTTGCCCAGCATTCACCGTCCACCCAAATACCGTCCACGCCATATTTTCCGGCAAGCTCTTTCATTTGCGGAATCAAAAGCTTATCGGCGTAGCCGAAGCCAAAGGTGCGGGTAATGTAGCCCGAACGGGTTCCGTCCGCATTCACAATGGCATCTTCGGGATGCGCCTCGCAATATCGCGTATCCCATACCCCGGAATAATGCATATAAAGAGAAATCCCCTCTTCCTTCGTCACTTTGCGCCAAAGTGCGAGGGTATCACAAGCAAATTCAGGCATTCCGTTTTCGCAAGCGGTAGGATAAGATGCCCAACCGGGATGCCCCTTGCAGTCGATCTGAATAAAATCGGGCTTCACCTCACGGCAAATCTTACGAATATCCTCTTCCCTGAGGCTGGCTCCGATCACAGAGCCCGATTCCGGCTTTGCGTGAAAATCGAAATGCAAGCCAAATGCGCTTTCAACTCGTTGTTTCATAAGTATACCTTCCTTTTGAAAAAGTTTTATCTTGTAAAACCGAACAATGCAGTAATCGGTCAAACCGTACTTTATCTATCTTCTCACAGCTCTTTCAGAACGTCAACCTTGCCGTCCGCTGTATGCAACTTATTATACCACTGTTTTTAATTTTTTTCAACCCTTTTGCAAGTTTGTATTGTCCAAAAACGCCGTCCGATTTAGGGCTTTATAGATAAATGTGAATTTTCCAATAAAAATAACACTTTTCGACCAACGGGAGAAAAGCTACCTTACTTCTTCACTATTCACTATTACTTATTACTTTGCCAAAAATATCCCCGAACTTCGTCCGAGGAGATTTTTGGCTGAGAGGATTGGGTGTAATTCGAACAGAAAAAGACATAGACAAACAGACATCAATTATTTTATTGTGCCTTTCGGTGGGTAGGTGTAGCATATTTCTCGTAAAAATCAAAAGAGTCAATTTGTACGGATAATTTCAAAAGAACAGAGAGCTAAGTAGCAATACTTGGCTCTTTTTTGTTTTGCAAGGAACGTACAATTTGCCTCGATACGGGATGCCAAAAGGACTTGTTATCCTTTGGATTTTTACACACGAAACAAAGAGATAGAAACCACTCTCCCGAAATATGCTACCCCCGCCGGGGGGCGCCGAAAGGCACAAAAAATAAAATGTAAAAAGGAGGCTTCGTCCCTGCAAAGGCGTGTATACAATTACGTCATCAGCGAATGGGAAGATTACGACGATAAGAAAAACATCTTTACCGACGTATTATATCATGGATGCCAATCGGGAACGGTTGGCTTTTTAATTTATTATTCGGATACGGTTCGCTTCTATAAGCAGTATAAGAGCGAAATCGACGAAATGCTGTATGAGTATATGTCCGAGACGGGTATCTACTCACTCCCCGAGCTGTTCGGCAAGAAGTGGGATGAGGAAAATCCGCTTGGAAACAGCGATTTTAATATGAACCTGCTTGCGTGGTTCGGCTTTGAAGAGACATTACGCAAGATCGGTTATCAGTTTCAAGAATTAGAAAATTATATTTAAAAGGAGATTTAAAAATGAAACACGAAGAAAGAAAAATCAAAGCGATTGAGCTCTTGAAGCAGTTAGATATTTATAAGCCCTACATTAAGGACTTTGAAGAAAAAGACTTGGTTTGCTTCTTTGAAAGATTTGCGGGCTTTTGGGTAGACCAAGAACCCGAGGTTTACGCCAAGATGAAGGAGGTTGAAGCGCAGTTTAACTGCACCGTATACGCCATCACGCACGAATATACGGAATTTGGCGAGTGCTACTCCTTCTTGCTTGTAACGAGATACAAGCAGGAATGGGGAAACCTCGTAGTCAGCGAGAACGGAACACACTATGCCTTTGCCTACGTCTGGAACAAGGACATAGACTATTGCTCGGAGCTTGGCACCATCGGCGTAAAAGCTTCGGCGGCGGGATTATGAGGGCAAGCTGATGAAGCCTAAACTAAACAATCCGCATGGTTACAAGGTTTGCTACAAGGAAAAGGGCGGTAAGCGATATGTAAGGCATTTTCTCACCTATACCTACCCCCAAGCAAAGCAAGCTAAGGATTATTACATCAAGATACCGCAAAAGGCAAGAACAGACCCTTGTAAAAGAATACTTAGAGCAAAACGCAAGCGAAAGCTTAGCGGCGAAAATCAATGACGGCGTATGGATTGAGAAGGACGGAAAGCGACTCTTAAACAAAAAGACGTTGGACGGATTTTTCAGATGCGCCACCGAGGAAGCGAGAAAGCAGGCGGATAAGGGTGCTTCTTCGGCTTGCATACACAGTTATGAACTACTACAGAATTACCGCATACCACCCCGACGAAGATATTTCGGTGATCCTCGACTCTAACGGAAGATTTGACGCGCTTTGGGAATTTAGCGTATTTCTTATCGAAAAGGGGTTTAAGATCATCGAGGTAGCAAGAGACGACGGTTTTGACCCCGGAACGCTTGCAAAAACCGCCGCTACGCCTCGTATTACCCTCAGAGCGATCCAAGCAGACAGACCAAAATTAAGCCTCACAGAACGAAACGGCAAGCGTTATAAGGAAATTACGGTGGCGAAACATCATTACCTCATCACTACCTGAAACCCCACCTTTACTTCCGTGTTGGGATCAAGGCGTGTGCTTGTCTTGATATAAATGATGAAGCCTCGGACGCATCCTTTAAATATGCTTTACTAATATAAGTGAAGCGATGCTTTGATTTCCTTGTCGCGATAATATTGTCTTGCGCTGATACCCATAATTTTTTTGAAAAGACGGCTCATGTAGGCGGGGTCGTTGATGCCAACGAGTTCTCCCGCCTCTGCAAGGGATATTCCCTTGTCTTTAATGATGGAGATCGCCATGTGCACCCTATATCGGTTACGATATTCAATCGGACCATATCCGTATACCGCCTTAAAAACACGATGCAGATATCCTACGGAAAGACCGAGATGCTTTGCAATCTCTCCTACATTGACGTTCTCGTGGTATTTTTCTCGCAGATATTGCGCCGCTTGCCTGGCGTACAGTTCTTCTGAGGGAGAGACTGATAAGTTAGAATCGTCTATCTTTTTTAATACGAATTCGCTCAAAAGAGCCAAAAGGGCATACCATTCTCCTACGGCACGCAAGGTGTCACTTGCGGAGTCTGAATGGAGAAAGGCAATCAGACGTTTTAACCGTCGCAGAATTTCGGGTGCGCGTTCTCCCATCGGTTCCCGAAAGGGAATGAGCGCGCTCTCGCCTGCCGTCACTCGCTTTTTTATAGCATTGAACGTGAATGCATCTATCTCGCCTTCAAAGCGCGAAAAGGGTCTGTCTGCATGGATTGCAACGGTGCTGTGTCGTTGCCTTTGCTCGCGGTAGGCGACAGCGGTGCAGACGAGATCTGGGAAAATCGGCACAAGCGAACCTGCTTTTGCAATGCTTTTCTCCCCTTGCCGATTGGTGAAAAGAATGTCACCTTCTTCCAAAAAGGAAATTTCAAAAAAAGGAGTTTTTTCAAATCGATTGGCGTATTTTTTGAGATCCACACGATGTGCAAAGAAAAAACGCGGAGGCTTGGCCAGTGAAAGCTCGTAAAATGTCATGGCTTACAATTCCTTTTTCATCAAATGTATGTATACAGTATAACACAAAGGGTTAGTTTTGTCCATATTTATAAGAATCAAATATTTACATTTTTTATACTTTGGTTATACTGATGTCAGAGAGAAAGGAGATAAGATCATGAAAAAAAATCAAAGCTTACACTTTTTTCCCCTCGGCGCAATCCGTGCTCAAGGTTTTTTGCGAGAGCAGCTTTTGAGAAGTAAGGACGGTATGGGCGGACATTTATGGGAGCTTGAGCCCGAAATGATTGCAGATCCTTATGTAAAGAAAAGCCGTGTTCCCTGTTGGGAACCCGAAAATCAAGCGGGCTGGGGCGCTGAGATATCAGGCAACTATTGGGCAGGGTATATTGGGACAGCCTTCGCTTTAAATGATCCTGATATGATCTGTCGTGCTACCGAATGGGTGGATGCCGTCCTGAAAACGCAAAAGGCGGACGGTTATCTTGGCACTTACCGTTACGAGGACTCCAATGTTTTTGAGGACTTCAACGCATGGGGGACAACGCGCGGTATGCGTGCTTTGATCGCTTTTTATGAGGCAACAGGCAGAAAAGACGTGCTCACCGCCGTTCATCGTTGCATGCTTTGGTTCTGTGAAAATTGGGCGGGCAATCGCAAGACCTCTTATGCCGGCGTCAATATCGTTGAGCCCATGATCCTCGTCTACCGTCTGACAAAGGACGAACGCCTCTTGCGCTTTGCCGAGGATTACCTTGAATATTTGGTAGATCACGATATTTTTGAATCTTCTTATACATCCATGCTGAAGGATGAGTATCATTATAATTCCAACCATACGGCAGGAATCGGTTCACAGCTTTATTTGCCCGCTTTGGTCTATTCCGCCAACGGGCGCAAGCTTCTTTTGGAAGCATCTGAAAAAGAACTTGCCAAAATCAGATCGAAATCGGTACATGTGACAGGCGGACCCGTTTCCGTAACGGAATATCTCGGTCCTGTCGGCGCAACGACAGAGAGTGAATATTGTAATTTTTCCGTTTTCGGAGAGGCATACAGGCATCTTTTTGCCATTACGAGGAAGGCGGAGTATGGCGAATATGCCGAGGAAATGTTCTATAACGCTGCGCAGGGTGCGCGAAAAAAGGACGAAAAAGCAATTGCTTACCTAAGTGCTCCCAATCAGATCTATGCAACCCACGTTTCCTCAAGCGCGGTGGAGGATTATCAAGTGTACGCTCCTTGCTTCTATGTCTCTTGCTGTCCTGTCAATGCAGTTTTAACCTTGCCTGAATTCGTGCGCGGATTAATGATGCATGAGGATGATACGGCTCTTTATATCACATCCTACGGTCCTTGTTGCTTGGATCACGGCGCTTTTGCGGTGCGCGAGGATACCCTTTATCCCTTTCGTAACCGTGTGCGCTTTACGATAGAGCGAGCTCATACCTTCTCACTTTGTCTTCGTTTACCGAGCTGGAGCGAGGGATATACCGTTACATTGAATGGAAAGCAAGCGGAAACGAAAGAACGGGACGGTTTTGTCATTCTTCACCGCGATTTCGAGGTTGGTGACACCGTTGAGATTTCCTTTGAAGCTTCCGTTAGGGTTTTGCGCGTGGACGATGGCGACTATGCTGGAAAATATCCTCTTGCCGTTCGTTACGGCGCTTTGGTTTATTCCTATCATATTCCCGAAAATTGGTATCCGTATACCGATCCCCGTACCCGACCGTTACCCGAAGGCTGGAGCTATTACGACGTTTGGCCGCAGTATAAAGAAGCGGATGTGCCCGATCAACATGAGCAAATTGGGCTTCGCCGATATCAGATCTCTTGGAATATTGCGCTGGATGAAGAGTTATCGGCGGCCGATTTTACAGTGGAAGAAAGAGAAGAGTTCGGTTACGTCTGGGAAGATCCACCCATTCGTTTGCATACACACTGCTATAAAGCCCCCGATCTTTGCTCTCCTTACCCAAGACAAACCTTTGAACCGTTTCTCGCCTATCAGCGTGTGACGGAGCGTATTCCGTTAACGCTCGAACCTTACGGTTGCACCAATCTGCGTATTACCTATTTCCCAAAAGCGAAGATCGGAAAATAAAAATTATATTGTCTTTAATGAAAATCGACTAGCATTGTGCTATGCCCCTCGGTTTTGAGGATTGCTCGATGTTATGTGGTGCAAGAGAATATGTTGTGGTATATCAAAAATATGACCAAATGAACGGAAGGTGTAGAATCCATCAAGGACGAAATTACTGAACCTACTATGATGGAGCGTTTGGTTGGCGGTGAATGGGATCTTATCATTGATAACCATCCATCCGACTTTGCTTTTGCGGATGGTGCGATCGTTAAGAATACGACTGTCGCTCAGTTGAATTTCTCTAACGCTATGCTCGAAGAGCTTCGCTCGGCAGGCTATACCAAAGTGACCTTTACCATGTCAGCGGAAGCGGAAAACCTTGGCAGAATCGTTTGTCGTTGGAAGAACAGCAGCGGCACATGGCAGGGTTCGCCCAATAAAAATGATTTGAATCCTGCCACAAACGGCGCAATCAAAACTGTAACCTTTGATTTAACCGAGGCAACCTCGGGTGCAGGGTGGTATGTCGCGCTTCAAGTTCAGGATCCCGCCACCTCTGTTATCTCGAATAGCACGCTAACTCTCACCGATTTCTCTTTTTCGTAATACTATCAAAAAGTCTATTTCATTAAGTTAACACGAAAAAAGCGACAGCTTTTTACCGAAAAGGTACTAGGCTGTCGCTTGCTATTGTTATAGATCCCCCAATCAAAAAAGTTTATCGGTTAGAAAAAACTTATACAAATATAATTATAGCACAAAGAGAAAAAATTGCAAGAAATATCTGACTATATCCTAACATTCTTTACGATTCTTTTCCGTTCTTTTCCGTTTCATAATAACGTAGTTTTTCTTCTACCCCCTACTATCATATCGCATCTACTGTCCTATAAAAAGGATAATGCTCTGCCTTTTTCTACATTTATTTCTCACAAACGCATTTTATAAAAGGAAGATGGGAAGAAAAAGATGGCAAAACAGAATTAAAAGTTTATCGCGTGGCGATACGCTTGCCATCTGGGCGTGTGCTTGTCCCCCTACAAGTCGGCTCGCTGCGCTCGCCGAGACAAGCACACGCCCCGCAAAACTGCGCAATCGGAGTTTGCTTATGACGACGAAAGAGGAGCCGCACGCTAAACCGCTTCTGCGGCTCGCTCTTTTCGCGTCGGTCATGGTGGCAAAGAGACAGCTTGCGTTTTTGCTTTTGGGCGTGCCGCCATCCTCCCTTGTATCTACGGGAAGGCTCGTTTTACCTCGCTTTTTATCCATTTTCCCTCCCATATCCCACACCTGCCTCCTTGCAAAAGGGAGGCAGTTTTGTTATAGTTGGTGGCAGTTGGGATTTATCCCTCGGAAGCTTTATAAGAGTCGGCACAAAGGTGAGATCGTCTTGCGTGGGAATGCGAAAGATATGGTAAGCAAAGCATAAGCTTGGGCTTACTTCGCTTCTTGTAAAGCGGCGGGATAGATGCTACACTCAACTCGGGCAAAGGAAAAGCAGATCTACGCAAAAACAGCAGTCCGCGATTTTTCCGCGAAGGAACAGAGGAGCGTTTTCGGGGCGTAGCGCATTTTGCGCTTTTCTGTTCTGATGAAAGGAGGAATTTGGATGAAGGATATCGAGGTTATCACGATTGGCGAAGCCTGCCTTACGTCGTTATGCGAGGAAGAACAAAGGGCGCTGTGTACAGCGCTCTTAGTTAGGATCCTGCAGCTTGCGCAAAGCAGGCGAAACTCTTTAGAAGGGTAAGAGGCTCAGTGTAAACGAAAACGTCTGTGCCGTCAAGGGGGAGCAAATATTGCGAAGAATACAAAGCCGGAAAACACCGCTGCAATTTTTGCTCCTTGTCCCTTGACGTGCTCGCCGTTTCCGTTTGGTGTGAGGGTGTTCTCACGAAAGAGAAAAAGAAAGGAGAAAGAAAATGAAAACAGCAGTTATTTACGCACGCTACTCCAGCGACAACCAAACCGAGCAGTCCATTGAAGGACAACTGCGTGTTTGCGAGGAGTACGCGCGCACGCACGACATTTTGATTCTTGACCGTTATATTGACCGAGCAATGACGGGCACGAACGATATGCGCCCGGATTTCAGGCGAATGCTTGCCGACAGCAAGCGGCGAGAATGGGACTACGTTTTGGTTTACAAGCTGGATCGTTTCTCGCGCGACAAGTATGATATGGCAATTCACAAGAAGGCGCTACGGGACAACGGCGTCAAGGTGGTATCAGCCACTGAGCTGATCCCCGACACCCCCGAGGGCATCATATTTGAGTCAATGCTTGAGGGATATGCGGCGTATTATTCCGCCGAGCTTTCGCAAAAGGTCCGCCGCGGCATGAACGAATCAAGACGCAAGGGGCATTTCACCGGTGGGCATTTGCTCTACGGCTACAAGGTGGCAGACAAAAAGATTCTGATTGATGAAGAAAAGGCGGAGATCGTGCGGTACATTTACACCGAATTTGATGCAGGTGTGACCGTAAAGGACATTATCGTCTCACTGACCGCAAAGGGCATCCTGAACGGCGGGAAGCCCTTTGTACGGAATACGGTGTACAACATTCTGCACAACGAAAAATATACGGGTAGTTACCGTTATAACGGTGAGCTGTTTGAGAACATATATCCCAGAATCGTGCCGCAATCGCTTTTTGATCGGGTGCGAAAAAAGGCGATTCGAAACAAAAACGGCAAGAAGAGCATCGTTACGGTGTATCTTTTGCGGCACAAAATAAAGTGCGGTTATTGCGGGAAGTACGTCAATGCCGAATGCGGAAATTCACGCACCGGTGAGCGAAAGTATTATTATAAGTGCTTTGGCAGAAAGCGCGGCTCGGGATGCCGAAAGACAACCGTTCGCAAGGAGGAATTAGAAACCTTGGTGCTTGATACGGTTATGAAAGAACTTCGCAAGCCCAAAGTGATGAACAAGCTCGTCCAAGGCATTTTGAATGCCCAAGAGAATAACGCCAAAAACAACGCCGCGCTTGACCTTTTGCTACATGAGCAAAAAGAAACGGAGAGCGCACGGCAGAATATGCTCCGCGCCATCGAGCAGGGCGTGATTACCGCTTCGACCGCAAGCCGCCTTGCCGAGCTTGAAAAGAAAGCCGATGAGCTTGAAAAAGCCGTACTGATTGAGCGAAGCAAATGCACGACAACCATAAGCGAAGAGGAAATACGCAGATATTATTTTGACGCTTTAAAGGCGGACGGCGAAAGACTTATCAACCTTTTAATTGAAAAGATCGTACTTTACGATGATAAGGTGGAAATATTTTTCCACGTTCCCACAAGGAAAGCCCCCGACCAAGATCGAGGGCTTTCTTTTTATTCTTTTGCGGCTATTCTTCGCTACCAACCGCGCGGCAATCGTCCGCTATGCAAAAAACGCGTGACGGTTGATATGAGGATATGAAAAAAGACCTAAAACGATGTGAATCGAATTAGGTCCTTATTGTCAAGAGGCTACGAAAAAGATATTTTTGTCGTTCCTTAATAAGGTTTCGAACTCCAACGGGGAAAATCAATTTAGAAAATTATTCTCTTTTTACCAAAACACATTAGGGTCATCACATATATGAGGTGCGTATTTGATCACGCACTCTGTTAAAACCGTTATATTTTCTTTTGTGCAGGCAATATACCAAGGACCTGATTTTTTACGATTAAATAATTTGTGTCCTTTTTCTTTTTGGGAAAGTTCTGTATATAATACAATCCAATCCTTTGAAAAACGAGCTCCATTGGAAGAAGAAAATGTTACAATGCTTTGGGTTTTTATGTCGATTAAATCGCCCCATTTAATTGTTTTGATCGTTGAAAAAAATATCGAATAAATAATAATTCCTTGTTCGTTTATTTCTGCTCTTTGTGTCATATATAGAGCTTCAATAATAAAAAACGCCGAAAAGGAAAGCAATAATATCGAAAACAGTATAATTACCCATAATGGATCGTTGGAAGTGCCACAAATAGCAAATGTTAAAGCCAATACCAACAAAGGCAAAAAAGCTAAAAACCAAATGCTCAACGTAACTGCATTGTAATATACTTTTAACACGGTTCTCTTCATATCCCCACCGCCTTTTTGAAATTAGTATAGCATAAAATCGGTAAGATTGCAAGCACTTCGCACCAAATCACGGCATAGCCGTGGATATCATCAATTCCGTAGGAATTGCATATCATCAATGCGGAGCATTGTATATCATCATTGCGAAAGAGGATACAGCCTGCGGCTGATGATATACTCGCTTTGACGAGATATGCTCG
>JAZNND010000001.1:0-5377 GCA_045580085.1 Eubacteriales bacterium | reverse complement strand
CTTAACTTTGAGACCGTTGAATAATTGCGAAAAGCAGATAAATTCTTAGGAGGATTCATAATGGGATTATTTGATATGTTTAAAAAGGTAACTTTTGACGAGGCGGTAAATATGGTACTGACCAACACCGTACCCGAAGACGAAAAAGGATTTAATAGGTTTTTTAAGCCAATCTCCGAAAGCAGTACAGCGAAGATGGATGCTGTGGTAATGCTTAAATTTTATCGCGGATACAAAGGTACTGACGAAGAAAAGGCAGAAAAGGCATTTAATTTCCTAAGCGGCAAATTGCTTGGCGAAAAAGGATTATTGAAAGGCGAATTTGAAGATATCGACCCACAGGACATAAACTTTTTTAACTTTATGTTGAAAACGGAAACGACAGACGGAATTATTTACGGAAAAATATGCTTTGATTATTGCAATACTCATATTCAGAATGCGGATAATGAAATGAAACGCTATATGCTTGAATATCTCGTGTATGCTTATATTCACGGAATTGCCACAGAAAAGAATACGGCAAAAGCAGGTGAATTGCTCGGGGAACTTTCAAACAGTTTGGATATGAACGAGGAGAATGCAGCACATTCTAAGGCAAAGATCCACATCTTAGAGCAGATGTTATCTAAGGCTGAAAAAGCATAAGGTGACCGCCGAGACGGAGGAGTAAGCGTATGAGCAAAGCAATCAAAATTACAGCAAAAAAAGCTCCGGATGGCTACGACCTTGGTGCAAGCAAATTCTTCGGTACACCCACTGTTCCCACTGCGTGGAATGGCGATTTCTACGATGATGAATTGTTTTTCTGTCAGATAAAGCTTTCCGATATAGCCGAGCTTGATAAGGAAAACAGACTTCCGCATACGGGTTATCTATATGTTTTCTTACATACCGAAGACGGAAAATACCATCTCGGTGCAGACGTGCGGTATCACGACGGTGAGCCGGAGCTTGCCATCGACGATTTCAATGCTGCCGTGGAGGATTATGAAAAATACACCGAAGCGTACTTAATGGAGTTTTCCGAGGTGGATGAGGATGAGATCTGCACCCGTCTTTTCGGCGTACCGAGCGATTGGAACTACGTGGACGAGCCGCCGAAGCTTCTGATGCAATACGATCCTCTGGATAACGATATGGATTTCCTCGATACTTTGGATGGATTTGTCTATTTATTCTTCGGTGAAAATGAAAAAGACCTTAGCGATGTTACGCTAAGGGAAGAATATACATAAGCGGCGCCTAAAAGAAAGAAGGTTGAATTATGAGCAACGTAAAAGATTTTGAAATCGAAGACGGCGTTTTGAGAAAATACCTTGGCAGTGGCGGCGACATCGTTATCCCCGATGGTGTGCACGAAATCGGTAGATCTGTATTTAGTGGCTGTCGGGAACTTACAAGTGTTGCCTTTCCCAATCGTCTCATAACAATTAGAATGTCTGCGTTTCAAGGCTGTAAGGGACTAAAATCCATCACCCTTCCTGAAAACGTTAACTATGTTGAAGATTGGGCGTTTGAGGGCTGCACGGGACTAACTCAGGTCATCGCTCTCGGTGACTTTGTGACGTTCAGCAAATGGGCATTTTATGAATGCTCACCGGATCTTTGGTTCGACGTGCCGGAAAACAGCAAGGCGAGTAGGTTTGCGGAGCGCTATAAGGATGACAGGCTTTGGTCGGATGATGATTATAATCCGCATTAAGAAAGGGCGGTGGATACCCAATGGCTTACAGTAAAAAAACCGAAAAGCGACTGACCGACCTTTTGAATGAAGTGGAAGGTCGCAAAGAACACGAATATGCCGCCGCTACCTATAAGGATATCCCTGCGCTCAAGGAAATCGTGCAGATTGTGGAAGAACAACTGACACAGGATACCGATAAATCCACTTTGGTGGATAGCATCGCAGTGTTAGGCTATGTAGCCGACCGCTACGATAGTTTGGGGCGCTTTGCGATGTCTTCAAAGTTTTATAACCAAATTTTTACGTTGGCTCTGACACTGAAACAGCAATACGGTACGGATACCGATGGCATTGACGGATATCTTTATGCTGCCTTGCAAGCAAGAAACTTTTATATTGACGATGACTGTGATGATCTTGCCGGCATTGCGACAGAACTTATGAATGCCGGTGATGCCCAGCGGATTATAAACGAACGAAAAGAACGTCGTCGCTCGCTGAAACACGACCCTGTTGAAATGCGTGATGAATACCTTACGGTTATTGATGAAATAGAAGAAAAAGTCGAAAAGAGCCGCACAACTTACGGACACGGTTCCTGCTTCGAGGTATGGTCGCTGAAAAAATCCTATCTCTTGGAGCACGATATCGAGTGGCATACGCCCTCTGAATTAAATCCACGGGTTCTTTTTGATTAATAAAGAGGTGACATTTATGGACAAATATCTGTTAGTAATGAAATGGGACTACGAATACAACAAGGAAAGCTCTTGGTATGATGAGAGCAGCGGCGAAGAACGATACAAATTAGTAGAGGGTGCCGAGTATCCTTTGCCCGAAAAAGATAAGATGAAAGTTGAAATCCGCTCGGTTACACAGGAAGGTGACACCGTCAAAGCCGAAGTGTACGTTGACCATCATACCGTTACGGTTGTCAGCGGACAGGAACCTGTAATCGCACACGCAAGCAATAGCTATTCCGTTGCCGGCGACTCGGTTCACGAAAGCTGGTGCCTGAAGTTTACCATTGAGAAGGAATAAGGAAATTGATACAAAACTAAATTTTTGCACCCTGCAAATTTTAATTGCAGGGTGCTTATCTATTTCTCTGGACTTGTGAAAAGTGTTGTGGTATGTATTTGTGTTGCAAAAAGGAGGTGCAACGCACATGACAACACTTGAAGATTTATACTATGGGAACATCAGTCCTCACGAAAGGTATATCAAGCGAGGGACGAGAGTAGATAAGCTCGTCAAGCTGATATGCAAAAACGAGGAAGAACTGACGGCAGGGCTAACAGAAAAGCAGACAGAAACCTTTGAAAAGTTCAAGGACTGCACAAGTGAACTGTCCTGCATCACCGAGCGTGAGGCATTCAGTTCGGGATTTATCCTCGCAACGCGCATAATGGTGGAAGTAATGCAAGGCTTGGAGGAGGTCGAGGATATATGAAGAAAATTATTATCCTTCTTCTCTGCTGTGGGTTGCTTGTGAGTATGGTGGGATGCGGTGGCAACACCGCACCGCCGCTTACCGAAAGTCCGCCGATAACAGCATTGGAAACGATAAAAACAGAAACACCTACCGAAACAACACCGCCCACAACGGCGGTAGAGCCGACAGAGAAAGAAAAAGAGCCTGTCCCCACCGAGAGCAAGACTCAGGCAACCGAGCCGACCACGACCGCCACAGCGCCTACAACAACGGCAAAGACAACGGAAGACCCCAAACCTACGGCAACGGAAAACACCGAGGAAAACGGATGCATCACCATAGTGGAAACGGACGATCCGCCTACAGAAGAAATTATAATTCCACCAAAACCGAGTGCGGATTTAGTGGCACAGAAGATCGCAAAATACATAAATCAGTTACGCACCGAGCAGGGCGATGTCACCGCGACGGTCATCCCCGGTCTGACAGAATACTGTAAATACCGATGCACACAATTAAAAACGAACTTCGCACACGACACCACCGACCAAAGAGCCGCTGCCGAAGCCTTGCAGTACGGCGAATATGTGGACTGGTCACTTTACGGTATCGAAGGCGAGGAAAATTATTATACCGCCAATGTGCGCGAAGCCATCGGCAAAGGCAATTGGGGCGGCACCGCTGACGAGATAGCCTACGCCATAGTCAACGGTTTCAGGAACAGCAAAGGACACTGGTCGTATGTTGGCAGCTCCAAGTACACCTATATGGCGATCGGAGTAATGTATGACGGATATTACTGGTATGTCTGCGTATGCATGGACTCTGAAAATACAGACTTAAAATAAGCGTAAAAATACCCACAGGATGCGGCGGTTCAGCACAGAACTTTGCTACAACATCCGGTGGGTATTTTTTTATTTTGGCTTTGTAGCCGTTTGTTTGATCTGAAACGGCCTACGGGTCGATAAAACTATTTTTGTTCGATTGTAGAGGGCTTTTTATAAAACGGCAGGCTTGGCTTTGCGTTTTCCCGATTCACCTTGGAGAGTTCCTCTAAGGGAATAGCGTAAAACTTTTCTTTAAGATAAGTACCGTTCATATAGCGGATGATTTTTGCCACGTATTCAGCGTAAGCGCCGGTCTCATCATTCTCCGCAAGGCGAATGATTTGGAAACGGTGTTTGCCGGAGGGAGTGTGAATGATCTCCCCGGCTTCGCCTTCGCCATAGGGAGTATAGGCATAGGTTACCGACTGCACCTTTTTCTCGCCTTTTTCTTTTACAAGCGTCATATTAGTTTGCTTCAAGGCAACGCCGTCGCAGAAGCCCAAGGCACACAGCTCCTTGGCAAACTTTTCAATAGCCGTCTTGCGTTTCTTCTCAATGCTTTTTTCACCCGAAGCGCCCTGCTTTAAAGCAATTTCCGCATAGGTGTTCGGCTTAAAAATACCGAAGCAGTCAAAACAAACGCCGAGGGAAAGCGATAATATTTGTTTGTCTTTCGGCGAAATCTTATCGGCAGCGGTGCGGAAATAATCACGGCAGATACTGCGCCAAGCCTCTTGGAACAGGGACACCGACGGATCCTCGATAAGCTCATCCGAGATCGCGCCCGGCTCTTCCTCTTCGTCATCCTCTGTCGGTACGATGCCGATGGGATACTCGGTAGCCTTGCCGATGGCAACAAGCTCGGTGACCTTCTCCTCGGTAAAGCCTGTTTCTTTTACGATAAGAGCGATACGCTCATTAGCGGAAAGCTCAAGGTTATTATTATAAATGCCCATAACCTTCCGCAATTCATCGTATCCGTTTTCGCTTGGAACCGAGCAGGCATTTTTCACGGTGCGGATATATTCGAGTCGTTTCGGCGGCACCGCCAATTTTACATACTGCAATAGCGGAATCGGATCGGTGGCATCGTAGCTGAGGAAAGAATTCCACAGAGTCTCCAAAAAGATTTGCTTGATGTCCTCGGCGTCGTCCTCGCTCAGACCGTAATGCATAACAAAACGGTTGGCGGAATTTTCAAGGGCAGACTCGTAAGCCGTGTTGAACGCTTCAAAATATCCTTTGTCACGGCTCTCAAGGGAAGCGATAAAATACTCGTTCAGGTCATCGAACCGCACATCGCTTTTATCGGTTTCGGTAAAGGTAGATGCGAGTTCGATTTTTTCTTTGCAAAAATACTTTATGCGCAGAATTTCATCGTTGATTTCCCAAAGCTGAAGTCTGCCCGACCGAACAGAAGAAAGA